>NZ_JBEGGO010000017.1:0-143484 GCF_052112345.1 Pseudomonas sp. SAS7
CGATGGCTTCAACGAGCTGCGCTTCGAGGATGAACTGGGCAAAGAGGAAGTGTTCATCCATGCCCAGCGGGACCAGAACAACATCGTCAAGCACGACGAAACCACGCGGGTGGGCAACGACCGCACGGAACGCGTGGAACGGGACGAGACAATTTCCATTGGGCAGGACCGTCGCGAAGAAGTAGCCCGTGACGAGTCCGTCGGCATCGGCCAGAACCGGGTACATGAAATCGGCAACGACGACAGCCTGAGCATTGGTCGCACCCACACGATCACCACAGGCAAGGATCGAATCGAACAGGTAGGCAACCACCGCCAGGACATCACCAGGGCCAACCACACGATAGAAATCGGCGGCCATCTGGAACAGGTCGTGGCCGGTCACCACCACCTGAAAACGGGTGAAGCTATCCGGCACACCACCAAGGTCTATGACATTCAGGTCAGCGAAAGCCTGACGATCAGGAGCCCGGCGGGCCTGCTGCGTATCGATGGCGCCGGTATCACGCTGGACGGCCTTGCGCTGTCCTTCAAAGGGCCGGTCAACCAGCAGGCTACGGGTAGCAATCGCATCACTTCGACTTCTGGTGTACCTGAGCCCGGCGAACCCATTTGCCTCAGCTGCCTGCTGAAAGCGATCGCCGACGGCCACAACATGATTCGCATGGAAGGAGCAAGCTGATGCCCAGCCCATTTGTCAGAGCGATTGTCGAGGTACTGCGAGCATCCGACCGTTACCGCCTGAGCGCCATCGTGGAAATGGCCAATCTGACTCCCGAGGTGCAGGAAAGACTGACCGGGTACTACGCCGACCGCTGCTGGCCACTGCTGCAGCAAGCACAGCTCAGCAACCTGCGCACAGCAGGCCCCTGGTTGTTTGGTTCGCGTCCGGGCTCGGATGTCTCGGCCCAGTATGATTTTCAATGGCAACTTGAACAGGGTGCAGCGGGCGCAGTATGCGGCTGGATAGTCAGCGCCCTCCCCCCCGACCGGCTTGCGCGGCATTTAAGCCACGCCAACATCGTCACGGGTGCTGACGGCCATTCGTACCTCCTGCGTTTTCACACCGCTGCAGCCTTGCAAGTGCTGGATACGCACCGTGAACTGCCCGGTGTAAGCGAATGGCTGGCGCCCATCCATCACTGGTGGTCGCCCGTCGCGCACCCGAACAAGCGTTTGTGGCTGCAGATTTCCGGCGGTGATCAGCCTCAAGCCACCCACTTCCCGCCAATCACGTTGAACGAAGCGTGTTGGGCTGCATTGGCGGGTGACCCGCTGAGCTATCAGCTTGCCGAGTTGCTAAAGGGCGAGCCGTCCTGCCCGGCCCTGGCTGCCGCTTGCCACGGCACGCGGATTGGCTTGATCCAGCACTATCTGGATCAGGCACGCGAGCAAGGCCTGGACCGGGAAGACGATCTGATCAGCTATGTGCTCATGCTGGCTCGCGGTGGGGAACCACTCAGCAACTCACCGGCCTGGCAGGAGGCCGTCGCCGCCACCCGCGAGCAACAGACATCCCTGATGGACAATGTGCAGCGATGCCTGCGCACCAAGGACTGAGGCAGATAACCATGGACTCTCTGAGCGAAACCCTCGAACTGTGCAGGCGCATCACCACCGGTTACCGACCCGCCCTGCGCAACAGCCCGGTCGCCAACTGCACCCGCCGTTTCGAACTGCTGCCCCTGCGCTACGCCGCCATCGGCGGCAACCCGGCACAACGCGCCCGCCTGCCCAAACTGCCAAGTTATCTCAGCCCATTCTCGGACGTCGGCGAGATGACCCATTCCAGCTACGCCATCCGCCCGTTGCGCGAGGGCTTTTTCTACCTGCTGATCAAGCGCCACAGCGCACCGGCCTACGAGTGGCACAGCCAGTACCGCGTCGCACCCAACGGCTCTCTGCTGTACATCAGCGCCGAGGCCCCCTGGGAGCCCGCCCCCAGCGCCGGCAATCTTGATGAGATCATCCGCAGCTTCGGTTGGACCATCACCCTCTACGACCTGGATGACATTCAGGAACTGCGCCCATTGTTCAGCCCTTCCCCGCTGACCCCGCGCATGCTCGACAACTATCGCCTGCTTGAAGACGAGTACCGCAGCAGCCTGCCCGCCATCGATATCGCCCGTTTTATCCAACCCTCCGACGCCCCACCACAGCCCCACGTGCTCAAGCATGACCAACTGAGTTGGGTAGCCGACTTCAAGGCCCAGGACGATACTGACCTGCAGGCGCTGCTGGACCTGCAGCCGTTCAACAATGACCAGATCGTCTCGCCGCACGCCTCACGGCAAGCGCTGGCGCCGCTGGTGAACCACAGCAAACCCCGTGGCGCGGCCCTCGTCATCGAAGACGCCATCGGCATTACGCAGGAGCTCAACGCCTGGCGCAATGCCGCTGTCGATGATGTGAAGACCAAGTGGCTGGAACGCACCGTGGAACCCGGCGTGGACAACGAGCGCAAGCTGCTGGTCGCGCAGTCGTTCCTGGAGATCGAAAAGCTCTACCCACAGATGATGGCCGAGCAGATCGTCAAGCGCGAAGTCATGGCCGAGAAAGTACGTAACCAGCCTCACCTGCATGCGGAGATCTACGCCTTTTCCGAACGGGCCAGGCAGCAGGCCGATGCACATGACGAACGCATGAAGCCTCACCTGGCGCAGTTCGAGCGCGATGTTCGCGCCAAAGTCCAGGTCCGTCAGGATGCTGGCGAGTTCAGCAAGAAGTTCGACCAGAAATACGGCCACCTGGTCGACCGTCAGGCCATGCATGATCAGCTCGAAGCCTTTGAGCAAGCCACGCAACAAGCCCAGCAAGCGGCAGAAGACCGCGCCAAGGACCATGCCCGCTGGTTAGTCAGCGAACGGTTGCTGCAAGCGCTGGACCGCTACGACAACGCCGACCTCATCAACGGCCTGGCCTTTGCCGAGCAGACCGGCCAGTGCGTGATCGGCATGGAGTTGAGTGAATGGGGCACGAAGGTGCTGGACCACTGGTGGGGCAGCGACGTGGCCGACCGGGCAAACCTGGCAATACGCGGCATCTCATACAACCAGCACGACATCCGGGAGGAGCTTGCTGCGCTGCTGGCAGAGGCTAAAGCCGAACCACCGGCAGAGTCGTCGTTCGTACTGCGCGAATCGCTTGCCCGGCAGGCACACATCGCCGCGAATGCGTTCGGGCGTATCAACTCGCTGTACGAGGAATTGCAGAAGAGCAACAACACCGCCAGCATCGGCCTGTATGCGTGGTATGTGGCGCTAGGGCGACAGGTACTCCGAACCGGCGCCCCCAACAGTGCAGACCGAGCGCTGCATCACGGTCTGCGCTTAACGTTGTTTGCATCGGTGCATGAGACGGCGGTCGACATTCGTCTGAGCGACGCTGCGCGTAGCGGGCAGCCCATTGACCCACAACGCAGCGGTGGCCAGATAGCACGCTATCTGGATCAGGCCTGGGCTGAAAACCTGATGCACGCCAACAACAGTGACTTCTACAAAGTGCGCGTCTCCGGGCTGGTGTGTTTACTGGAAGGCATGCTGATGGCGTTCAAGGCCCGCGAACTGCCCGACAGTGATGTTAGGGTGAAGACCGAACTCCTGGCGGCCGCGATGACCACGGCAGCGGCAGGCTTCGAAGTTGGAGCCAGCTATGTGGACCAGGTGGTAACCCGATACGGCGCCAGAAGTGCGACTGGCAGAGGTGCTGCGGCGACCTTGGGGAGGTTGAAGCTTTGGGGGGCTGGATTGGCCGGTACTGGAGCATTGGTATTGGCGTGGTGGGATTTCGCGGATGCGAACAAACACATCCGTGAAGCCCAAAACAAAGAATCAAGCGCCCGAAACATAAGGCTGGCCTCCGCGTACAGGGCTCGAGGCGCGGCGACGATAGCTCTTGCTCTCGCTGAGGGCGGAACAGCAATTGCTATGGCAAAACCTTTTTTTGACCACCTATCCCATAGCGCCAAAACTAAATTTGCAAGAATGTTGGCATCCTCTATGGGTGAGCTGGCAAAAAAACTGGGAACCCAAGTTGCGCGCGTTCTGCTCGCACGCTTGGTAGTCGGAGCTTTTTGGATAGGTCTCGTCCTGACGATCGTAATTTACCTCCTTGAAGAGGATGCATTGGAGAAGTGGTGTAGGCGCTGCTGTTTCCGAATAGGAAAAACAGCAAAGCCTTATAAAGAACACGAAGAATTGAAGGAGCTTCATTCGGCTTTCAGCGAGGTCTTGTAGTGTATCTAGTCGAATGGGGTTTCTGGCAGATGGCAATCGAGTCTGAGGCTGCGCGTAAGGCGTACGTAGCGGAAATGACGCCAGTAGAGAAACGCGCAATGCGGGACTTTTATGAAGGTGACTTGGAAGAGGAAGTCCATTTTCGGAAGGTCAGCGAAAACCCTCGCGCACGCAGTCCTGTTTACGCCTTCAATGAAAGTTTCCTAGAGATGCGTTGCGGCGGGTCAGAGGAAAAACGCGGCTTGATTACGATCATGACTTTGGGAGGATTAGGCCCAATCCTGTATAGCGGCGTTACAATAACCTTGGGATCAATCTACCTTTACCTTTTCACCGGTAGAGATCCTGCTGTCATCGACATCATCATAATGATGATGATGTCTGTCATGGACGGTGCTATCGTTTATCTGTATCTCAAATACGGTCTTCGGTTCACGCGGTTGGAAATGCTGACTAGCCGTCACCTGCTCATTCGCTTCAATCGAGTAACCCAACAAGTTCACCTACATCGGCCGAAATACTGCGGCGGCATCGTCACTTTCCCCTGGAAAACAACCGGAAGCACAGCCATCGACCCAGAAGATGACTCACTCAGCGTGGGCATGCGACTAGGGCTTGTCTGGCACCCCAGCCGCACCGGCCTTCCCCACATGGAAATGGCCCTACTCGGCAAGCAAGGCCAAGGCGGCAGCGAACTGCGTGATGAGTGGGAATTCATCCGCCGCTACATGGAAGAAGGCCCACACGCCGTCCCCCGCCCCCGGCTGAGCACACAACTACCATCACCCATCCAGGCCTTCAGCGCCCAGTTCGAAGGGCTTGGGCGTTTCTTCCGCAAAAGCAGCTGGCTGTTCAAAGTCATCTTGCTGATGGTCTGGCCCGCTTTCGTCATCGTTGGCACCGGCCACTGGCTCAGCCTGCTGCTGTGCTGGCGACCGCGCTGGCCGAAAGTAATCCGCGAGGCCGGCATGCCCGGCAAGCCCGTCCCACCCGTGACCACCCTGAGCGACTACCCACCCACAATCCAGGAGCGCCTACTCGCCAATGCCTACCGCTGGCAGCTCAAACCCGGCAAACGGCCTGAGAAAAAACCACGCAAACCGCGCAGATCCAAGTCAAAAGAGGAACCGGCTGCACCCACAGAATAATTGTGTCTGCGTTCAGAATTCGACCGTGTACCCCAAGATCACGCGGTTCTCATCCGCTGCATCGGCAAAATTCGAGCGCATGCTCGCATTGCGCCAACGCAGCGACAAATTCCGGAGCGCCCCCGACTGCACCACGTAGGTGATGTCCGTGGTCCGCTCCCACTCCCGCCCTTCTCCGTCGCCAGCCGCCAGCGCCCTGCCCTTGGCGCTGGCGATGCGCTGCGGGTCCACCTGGTCGCCCTTCACATAGCGCACGTTGAACGTCAGCCCGGGGATACCCACGGCAGCAAAGTTGTAGTCATAGCGCAGCATCCACGCCCGTTCATTGGCCAGGGCAAAGGTGCTGACCTGCTGTTCGCTGAACAGGTAGGTATCGGTGCCACCCACGTAGGCATATGCCGTATCGCCGCGCGCTTTCTGGTAGCCACCGCTGAACGTGTGGCCCTGAACGCTGTACCCGAAGTTGGTACTGAGGGTCTGGTTGCCGACTTCGCCCAGCAACGCCCGGCCCTGCTCGCGTGCGTTGAACCAGCGCCACTCGGTGAACACATCCCCGGGCCCTAGGCGGGTCTTGAACTTGAACCCGGCAAAATCACGCCGGAACAGGTCTTCGAGCGTGCTGGTGTGAAGGCTGAGGGTCAGGTTGTTCAGCGGCTGGTAATCGACACCGCCGTAGTACAGCCGGTCACTGGTTACCGTCGCCGAGTAGGCCCCTTGCTGCGCCATGGCGGTCAGGTCCTCATAGTCGGTGGAGTCACGCAATTTGGTGGCATCCACCTGCAGCAGGGTGAGCGTGAGCCGGTCGAGGTCCTTGCTCACCAGTTGCGCACCGTTGAACCACTGGGGGAACAAGCGGCTGTTGTTGGAGGCCAGCAAGGGCAGTTGTGGGCTCAGGCCACCCACTTTCAACTCGCTTTGTGCGAGCCTGGCCTTGAAGGTAGCCACGGCCTTTGTGTAGTCGTCTGCAGCGCGTTTGTCGCTGTTTCGCGGCAACAGGCCGGTGCCGCTGCGGTCAGGCGAGGAGTCCAGCTTGAGCCCAAGCATGCCGGCTGCGTCCAGGCCAAAGCCGACCACACCGTCGGTGTAGCCAGACTGCAGGCGCAGCATGAAGCCGTGGGCCCATTCACCGCGCCGCGATTGCGTGGCGCTGTCACCGTGAAAGTCGCGGTCGAAATAGAAATTGCGCAGTTCCAGGCTGCCGCTGGCGTCATCGATGACGCCGGCCTGCGCGTTTTGACAGGCGCAGCAAAGCGCCCCGAGCATCAACGATGCTCGCCGGGAAAGAGTGATCATGGGTGTGCCTTGTTCTTGTTGTTAGAAGACTCAGCGCCAATCAGGTACGGGGGTTGCGCACGAAGCGCATCACCACCAGGCAGGCGATCAGGATAAGCGGGGCGATGGACAGCATGCCCATGGAGTTGCTGCCGGTGAGGTCATTGATCTTGCCCACCATCACCGGTGCGACGATGCCGCTGAGCTGCCCGACCGAGTTGATCGCCGCAGTACCGGTGGCAATTGCCAGGCCCGAGAAAGTCGACTGTGGAATGGTCCAGAAGATCGGGATGGCGATGAACGTACCTGCGGTGGCCAGCACCAGCGCGGCCATCATCGCCAGCGACGAGTCGGAATACAGGCATGCCAGCAGGTAGCCGACAGCTGCCGCCAGCAGGCAGTACACCAGATAGCGCTTGCGCTCGCCGGTACGGTCGGAGAGCCGGGTCAGCAACACCATGCCAATGCAGGCCACCGCGTAAGGCAAAGCCGACAGCACACCGACCCAGAGCATGTCCTGCACACCTGATGACTTGATCAGGTGCGGCATCCAGAAGTTGAGGCCATAGGACGCAGTCTTGATCACGTAGTAGATGAACGCCATGATCGCCACTTCGCGGGTCAGCAATACCCGCCAGATCGAGCCGAGAACCGGCTTTGCAGCGCGTTTGTCCTGGGCCAGGTTTTCCACCAGCAGGTCCTTCTCTTCACGGCTCAACCATTTCGCCGCTTCGATGTCGCGGTCCAGCTTCCACAGCACCAGCAAGCCCAGCAGCACACACGGCAGGCCGGACATCAGGAACAACCAGTGCCAACCGGCCAGGCCCAGCACGCCATCCATGGTCCCCAGCAAGACACCTGCTGCCGGGCCACCCACCGCGCCGGCCAGCGGCACCGCCAAAAACCACAGGCCATTCATCTTCGCCAGGTGCTTGCGGGGGAACCAGCATGCCAGGTAGAACAGGATCGCCGGGCCGAACCCGGCCTCCATTACGCCGATCAGAAAGCGCAGGAAATACAAGGTGTACTGGGTATAGGCAAACACCAGCGCCGCCGTCGCCAGGCCCCATGACACCATGATCCGGCAGATCCAGGCCGGTGCCCCGTAGCGCTTCAGGCCCAGGCTGCTGGGCACTTCGAACAGCACATACCCCACGAAGAACATGCTCGCGGCCAGACCGTAGGCGGCGTCGCTGAGGCCCAGTTCCTGCTGCATCTGCGCCTTGGCGAAACTGATGTTGATGCGGTCGAAGTACGAGAACAGGAAGCAGATGATGGCCAGCGGCATGATGCGCCAAGCCACGCGGCGGTACAGCAGCAGTTCATTGATGTGGCTGTCGTTGCGCTCACGCGCCAGTTCGCCGGTCATGGCAACCATTGTGGATCTCCATTCTTGTAATTATTGGAGAGCAGCGACGCCTTCATGGGCGTCGCCAGCGGGTTTTCAGCGGATGCGGATCAGTTTTTCCTTGAAGCTCTGGCCTTTTGCGACGTACTCGGCGGCGTTGCGCTGCATGCTGGCGATGGCTTCGGCCGTCAACTCGCGCACCACCTTGGCAGGCGCACCAAGAATCAGCGAGTTAGCGGGGAACACCTTGCCCTCGGTGACGATGGCACCGGCACCGACCAGGCAGTTGTTGCCGATGACCGCGCCATTGAGCACCACTGCCTGGATGCCGATCAGCGCGCCATCACCGATGGTGCAGCCGTGCAGCATGGCCTGGTGGCCGATGGTGACGCCTTGCCCCACCGTCAACGCAAAGCCGGGGTCGGCATGCAACACTGCGCCTTCCTGCACATTGCTGTGCTGGCCGATACGGATCGGTTCGTTGTCGCCCCGTAGCACGGCCTGCGGCCATACGCTGACCCCTTGTTCGAGGGTTACGTCGCCGATCACGGTGGCATCCTCGGCAATGAAAGCTTCCGGGTGCAGGTTGGGCGCAAGGGTGTCGTATTTGTAAATCGCCATCTCAAACCCTCCTCAAGCTGCGTCGTCGGTTTTTAGCACGCCGGCCGCGCACAGCTCGGCAATGTGCGCATCGCTGTAACCCAGTTCGCGCATCACCTGGCGGGTGTGCTCGCCAATCCGCGCTATCGCCCGGCGTGGCTGCAAGCGCTGGCCGTCCAGCGACAGCGGCAGCAACGGCATGGGTGTGTGGCTGCCGTCTTCCAGTTGCAGGTCGGCCATACCGCCGCTCTGCTGTAAGTGCGGGTCATTGAACAATTCTTCCGGGCGGCGGATCGGCGCAAACGGGATGCCGTTGGCCTCCAGTTGCAGCGCCAGTTGCCCGGCATGCAGTGGCGCGAACACCTCGACCAGGTGCGCCAGCAACCTTGGCCGTTGCAACACACGGTCGTTGTTGCTGGCCAGTGTCGGGTCATCGAGCAAGGCGGTCTGCCCCAGCACCTGGCACAGCGCATGCCACTGCCCTTCGCCGGTGGCGGCGACAAACATCTGCTCGCCACCGGCGAAGGTGAACACGTCGTAGATGGCCCAGGCACTGATGCGATTGGGCATCGGCGCGGCTGCCTCGCCGGTGACCACGTACTGCTGCATATGCTGGGCGGCCAGCAGCACGCAGTTCTCGTACAGGGCACTTTGCACCTCGCGGCCGCTGCCGGTGGTGTGGCGCTCGTTGAGCGCTGCCAGCACGCCAATGGCGCCGAACATGCCGCCCATGATGTCGTTTACCGAGCTGCCCGCGCGCAACGGCCGGCCCACCGGCCCAGTCATGTAGGCCAGCCCGGCCATCATCTGCACCACCTCGTCCAGCGCCAGGCGGTTGTCATAGGGCCCGCTGAGAAAGCCTTTGTGCGAGGCGTAGATCAGCCGTGGGTTGCGCTGGCGCAGCGCGGCGTAGTCCAGGCCCAGCGTGCGCATGCGCCCGGGTTTGAAGTTTTCGATGAACACGTCGGCCGTATCGATCAATTGCAGCACGGCCTCGCGGCCCTCGGGCGTTTCGACATCCACGGCGATGCATTGCTTGTTGCGGTTGAAGGTGCGAAAAAAACCCGCCCCCGCGCCCAGCAGACGGCGCGTGCCGTCGCCGCGCACGGGTTCGATCTTGATCACTTCGGCGCCAAGGTCACCGAGGATCATGCCGCAGGTCGGGCCCATGACCATATGCGAAATTTCGACGACACGGATGCCGTCCAAGGGAAGTCTGGACATCGTGGTATTCCTCGTTCAGGCGGGTCAGGCGTGGCCGGCAGCGTCAGCGAAGTTGAGCGGTAGCCCGGCGCGGGCGATGCAGCCATACAGGGGCTCGCCCGGTAGCGCTTCGCTCAGCACCTGGCGCGACTCGATCAGTGCGGGCAAGTTGATACCGGTGTCGTAACCCATGCTCTGCAACATGAACACCAGGTCTTCGGTGACAGTGTTGCCCGACGCGCCAGGGGCGAACGGGCAGCCTCCCAAGCCAGCCAGAGAGGCGTCCAGCTCGCGGATGCCCTGCTGCACCGCGACCAGGCTGTTGGCCAGGGCCAGGCCACGGGTGTCATGGAAGTGCGCGGCCTTGAGGCGGTTACCGGCAATCGCCCGCACAGCCTGGAGCACCGTTGCCACCTGGCCCGGGTTGGCGTAGCCAGTGGTGTCACCCAGCGAGACAAGGTCGCAACCGGCTTCGATCACGTGGCGGGTCAGTGCACACAGGTCGGCCAGCGGCACCTCGCCCTGACGGGTGCAGCCAAATGCGACCGACATGCCAGCAATGACCTGTACATCCTGCAGGCCCATTTCAGTACGCACTTGGCACATGCGCCCCAGTTCCTCGACCATTTCCATGGGCGTGCGGCGCACGTTGGCCAGGCTGTGCGCCATGCTGACCGATACCGGGGCGACGATGCGATGGGCGCCAGACTCAAGTGCGTCCCTGGCGCCGCGCAGGTTCGGGGCCAACACGGTTACCTGCAGGCCCGGGTATATGAGGGCGTGGGCCACCACCTCGCGGGCATCGGCCATTTGCGGCAGCAAGCGTGCCGGTACGAAGGAAGCGACTTCCATGTGACGCACGCCGGCGGCGTAAGCGGCGTCGATCCAGCGGCGTTTGGCGGCCGTTGGCATGATGGTCTGCAGGCTCTGCAGACCGTCGCGCATGCCGACTTCGTTGATTGTTATTGTTGTCATCACGGTCTCTCTGTCTGAAGCGTTGCGCCAGACTAAGAGCTGGATGACGGGCAGAAAAGACGTGTTTCACGGGCTGATCCATCGTCAGCCACGATGGATCAGCCCGCGACCTGCCAAGCCGGTGCACGCAGCAACAGGTGGTCAAGCAGGCGCCGTGCCGACAGCGATAGCGTGTGCCGGTCGCGCATGCAGATGACGAATTCGCCAAGCGCCCAGTCATCCGTCAGCGGGATGACCCGCAGGTCGAACAACGCCGCATAGCGGGCCACGGCCTCTTGCGGGAACACCGCCAGGCCAAGCCCGAATTGCACCAGGCGGTATGCCGCGTCGAACGACGATACATACGAACGAAAACGCAGCTCTTTGCCTGCCTGTTCGGCGCTTCTACGCATGAAAGCATTCAATGTGGCGAAGGCAGAGAGGCCCAGGTGGTCGTAACCCAGGGTTTGCGCGAAGGCAATCTGGCTACGGCCAGCCAAAGGGTGATCAGCAGCAACGACCACGGCCAGGTGATCCTGCCGGTACGGTACGAATTCCAGGTCACCCACCGCCATGGATTTGCGGCAGATGCCAAGGTCTGCATTGCCCTCAGCCACACCACGAACGACATCGGTGCTGAAGCGCTCCTCGATATCGGCCTGAATCAGTGGATTCTCCAGCATGAACGCCGACAGTTCCTCGGGCAGGAACTCCATGATCGACGAGACATTGGCCAGCACCCGCACATGGCCCCGCGCGCCTTCGGCGTATTCGCTCAGCTCGCTGTCCAGGCGTTCCATGGCGCGGGTCATTTCCCGGGCATGGCGCAGCAGCGCCAACCCTGCTGGGGTAGGCTCCACCCCGCGCTTGCTGCGTTTAAGCAAGGCCGTGCCAAAACGCGCCTCGATGTCTGAAATACGTTTGCTCACGGCCGAGGGCGCCATGAACGCGCGCTCGCCAGCGCGGGCGATGGTGCCTTCTTCGCAGACGACGATGAACAGGTTCAGGGAAAGCTGGTCGAGGGGTTGCATCGCTTGGCTCGGCAGGGGAATGGGACCGCCGGTGCAATGTAGCAAAAATCGCATTTGCTTCGAAAACTGGGTTGGAATTACCTGCCCCCAATCCCCAACCTTGGGGGAACGCAGCCCACTGCCAGCTGCTCGCAATATGCTCCGCTGAAAGACTCGCCACCTTGCCGCACAAGGGCTGCAACGCTATTTCCAGATTGTGGCACAGCTCTTGCCGATCTCCTCCCAGACGCCCCAAGTCCATGGGCCCGTTTGCAGGAGAAATTGACTCATGCACCGACCGATACCCCACCCGCTGGCAGTGGCGATTTTCGCCGGTATGCTCCAGCTCCCGGCGCAGGCTGCCTTGAATGCTGTCGATCCAGGCGCCTACGTGCCCGCCAACGGCGGCTTCCCCGCCTGGTACCAGGACAGTCACGGTCGCACCCTCGACCTGTGCCTGACCAAGGCGGTCAGCTCCAGGGTTGCCGGCGCACCCGGCGCACCGTCGTACATGTGCACGCTGCTGCCTACGCCCGGTGTGTTCGACGATACCCAACCTATCGTCTTCCCCACCAACTTCCCTGACGAAGCGTTCTGGTTCACCGCCGACGCCGCTATCGTCGACGCCACCCGCGGCATCGACCTCAGCTACGGCACGGCGATCGAAGCGGCATTCGCCGCCGAAGAGCCAGTCGAGGGTGACCAGGTCAGCTTCGCCCGGGTGCGTATCCGGGTCGATGTACCCACCGCTGGCACCTACGTGGTCACCCACCCCTACGGCGTGGAAGTGTTCGATGTCCCCGCCGCAGGGCGTCGGGCGATCAACATGACCCGCGACATCGGCATTGCCGGGGCGGGCGATTTCACCGGTGCGCTGAAGGGCGATGTCGGGCCGTTCCTGCGCAGTGTCAACGGCCCCTACACCGAAGGCAACGAGCGCTTCGTCGGTGACCCGAACCTTGAAGAACGGGTGACCGGCAGCCCGTTCAACACCAACTTCGTGCGCATCGAAGGCCCGGGCGGCATCGACCTGCGCACCGAGCTGTTCGCAATATCGGGCAAGCTCTCGACCGTTGCCCTGCCTACCCCGCTGATGCCACAGCGCAGCACGTACTCACGGCACACCGAGAACGGCGATCTGCGTGCCCAGCAAGACATCTTCGTGATGGCCCCGCCTCCACCGGCCAGCGTCACCCTGACCAGCCAGACGCCCAATCTGAGCCTCACCGAGGCCAACGCCACTGGCGCCTGGTACGCCCAGTCGGCCCTCAACCCGGCGGCCGGTACCATCGTGACCCTGACCGCGGACAACAGCGTGGCGATCCCGACCAGCAGCCTGACCACCCGCAACGTGCCACTGACTGACCTGGTCACCATCACCCAGGCCCAGTACCGCCTGTCCACCGGCGAGCTGACCCTGGTGGCCAGCACCAGCGACGAAACCACCCCGCCCGTGCTAACCGCCCATACCGGCAACGGCACGTTGATCGGCAACCTGGGCGGCACCGGCGCCGTGAAGACGTTGAGCATGTCCATCTCGCCAATTCCGCCGGCCAAGGTACAGGTCACCAGTGCCAATGGCGGTAGCGACACCGAAGACGTGGTGCTGGTGCCATGAACAGACAAAGGCTCAGCCTTCAAGGAGGCCGCATGAACACTTGGTCGCGCCGTGCGCTGTTCGCCGCCGGTTTTTCCCTCACCGTTACCAGCGCCGCCTTTGCCGCGTTGTCTGATGTAGACCCAGGGCCCTACACCTTCGCCACGGGCGGCTACCCGATGTGGTACAAGGACAGCCTTAACCAGTCCCTGGAGCTGTGCCAGTCACGGGCGACCAGTACCCGGGTACCCGGCACTCTGGCCGCACCGTCCTACATGTGCACCCTGCTGCCGGAGCCGGGTATATACGACGACGCCCTGCCGCTGGTGTTCCCCGACAACTGGCCGCCAGAAATGTTCTGGTTCCTGGCCGAAGCCACCATCCCTGCCGTCGGTAACAGCGGCTATGAACTGGATGCCTACGTTGCGGGCCTGGAAGCGGCCTTTGCCGCCGAAAACCCGGTAGACGGCGACCAGCAAAGCTTCGCCCGCATCCGGCTTCGCGTGTCGGTTCCGCGTGCGGGGGTGTACACCATCACCCACCCCTTCGGCGTCGAGACGGTCAATGTCACAACGCCCGGCCGGCGGGCGATCAACATCACCCGCGACATCGGCATCGGAGCGCCCGGTAACTTCACGGGGGCGCTCAATGGCGCACTCGGGCCATGGCTGCGCGGGGTTGGCGGGCCTTACACCGAGGTCAACCCGGACACCGGTGCCACCGAAACCTTCATCGGCGACCCAAATCGCCCGGAAGCCGTAGTGGGCAGCCCGTTCAACACCAACTTCATCCGCATCGACGGCCCGCCTGGGCGAATCGAAACCGCGCTGTTCACGGTTTCGGGCAAGGTGCTGGACCAACGTGCACAAACCCCGGTCACCCTGGAGCGCGCCACCTACTCGCGCAACGGCAGCGGGACCCGCGTGGAAGTGTTCGCCAAAGCGCCGAAAGAGGCCAGCCTGTGCATGCGCAATGGCCTGGCACTGATCGGCACGCCCCCTTCGCCTTGCCAGTTCAACCTGACGGCAGACAACAACGGCCTGTTCTTCCACCAACAGCTCGCCCAGGCAGCACCACCTGCGGTGGTGGTGGTCACGGCCAGCAACAGTGCCGGCGGCACCCAGCCGACCGCGCTGTCGAGCAAGCTGACCGACGTGGTCAAGGTCAGCACCGCGCGCTACGACTGGGCCAACAAGCGCCTGCTGATCGAGGCCAGGTCCAGTGACGAAGTGGCTATCCCAGACATGCTCGCCCAAGGCTACGGCCGTATGTCGAAATCGGGCACGTTGCAAAGCATCACTGTCAACGACGTGGCACAGCCGCCAGCCACCGTCACGGTCAAGTCTGCCCATGGTGGTACTGACGTGGAACCGGTGATCGTGGTCGGCAATGCACCTGTCGAGGCGGCCAACCAGCCACCGCTGGCCCAGGCAGATGTCGGCAGCACCAGTGTTGGTGTGCCGATCACCCTCAACCTGCTGCAAAACGACAGCGACCCTGACGGCAATGTGCCGCTGACCCTCAGTGACCTCACCCAACCGGGTACCGGCCTTGGCGGCGTCGTGCTCAACGGTACCACCTCGGTCACCTACACCCCGCCAGTCGGCGCTACGCAACCATTGGTGGCCACCTTCAGCTACCGGGCGGTGGATTCCAAGGGCCTGAAATCGGAACCGGCCACGGTCACCATCAACGTGGCGCCTAACCGGCCACCGGTGGCCAACCCGGAAACCGTCGCCACCCTGGGCGTGCCATTGACCATCAACGTGCTGGCCAACGACACCGATCCGGAAGGCAATGTGCCGCTGGCCGTGGCTGCCGTCACTCAACCGGCTGCAGGCCGCGGCACGGTCAGCACCGACGGCGCCACCGTGACCTATACCCCACCGGCCACGGTTACGGCGGCCTTCACCACCACCTTCACCTACCAGGCACGTGACTCCCTGGGGGCGTTGTCCACCCCAGGTACGGTCACCGTCAACGTGTCGCCACGGCCCGCCGCCGAAACCTTCGCGGTCACGGCAGCCACCGTCACGGCGCGCTCCAACAACCGTTACAACTGGGACATCAGCGGTACTTCGTCGGTAACCACGGGCAACGTTGTCACCGTCCGGGTCACCACCACCACCGGGGTGCAGACACTGGGCACCGCCACCGTACCGATTAACGGCCGCTGGCGCCTGGCAGTCAGCAACAGCACCACGGTAATCCCGACTGCCGCGCCGACGGCAACCATCACCACCAGCCCGGGTACCACCCGCACCGTCAACGTGGTTGTGCAGTAAAGGCGGGGAAACGCCATGAAACGCTTGTATCCACTGCTGTTCAGCCTGGCCCTGGCGGGCCAGGCCAGCTGGGCCGACGACCTGATGGACAATGCCGACCTCGCGCCCGGCAACGACCTAGGCGAACCGGTGATCATCCGCCTGCTGCCGGTCGGTGCCGGCCAGGCTGCGGTGATCGAGCAGCAGGGGTCAGGCAACCGCGCCGCCCTCGACCAGAACGGTCAGGCCCTGCTGGGCCGTATCGTCCAGTCTGGCGGTGCGCAGGAAGCTTACATCCTGCAGGAAGGCAGTGACCTGATGGCCAGCATCAGCCAACAGGGCAATGGCAACAGCGCGTCGATTCGCCAGAGCGGCAGTAGCAACAGCGCGGCCATCGAGCAGATCGGCAACGACAACAGCGCCAGCATCGTGCAGTCCGGCTCGGGCCTCAACAGCTCCGTGACCCAGACCGGCAATGGCCAGCATGTTCAGATCACCCAATATCGATAGACCTGGAGGCACCACCATGTACAAGCTCGCCCCTTTAAGTGCCGCTATCGTCCTGGCCCTCGCAGGTCAGGCCATGGCTGCTGACAGCACCTCGTCCCAGACCCAGGACGGCAAGGAAAACATCGCCGAAGTCTCGCAGACCCAGGCCTCCTTCGCCTCGGCCACCCAGAACCAGACGGGCAAGGGCCACAACCATATGGCGGTGCAGACCGAGAGCACCAGCGATATCCAGCAGAGCGCCACCGGCCAGTACAACGCCGGCTACGCCGAGCAACTGTTCGAGAACGGCAGCAAGATCACCCAGCGTGCCGGGGGCAGCTACAACGATGCCTTCGCCAGCCAGTCGGTAGGGCTGAACAACGAATCGCTGCAAACCCAGCAAGGTGTCGGCAACAAATCCACCGTGTGGCAGGACACCCAGGAAGGCAGCAAAGCCACCACCTGGCAATCCGGCCAGCGCAACGAAGCCTTCGTCGAGCAGACCTTCGGTGGCACCAACAACCGCAGCACCGTCAACCAGACCGGCCAAGACAACTACGCCGCCGCCGAGCACTTGAACCACGTCGATGGCGACATCCAGGTCTACCAGGATGGCCACGACAACTGGGCTTACGGCGACCAGCGCGAAGGCACCGGTGGCACCATTGGCATTGGCCAGTACGGTGGCGGCAACTCGGTGGAAGTGTGGCAGGACACCCAGGTCGGTAGCCAGGCCTCCGTGGTCCAGACTGGCCAGACGAACGAAGGCTATATCGACCAGAGCTTCGGCACCGCCAACAAGGTCAGCCTGTCGCAGCAAGGCAATGCCAACGCCAGCTGGTCGGACCAGTTCGAGACCAACAACGCGACCGCCACCATCACCCAGACCGGCAACAACAACCTGTTTTTCACCTATCAGAATGGTGAAAACCTCAACCTGACCATCAACACCAAGGGCAATGGCAACAGCATCACCGCCAGCAACTGGAAAGGCGCCAAGATGGGCGGCCAGTTCGGTACCAACCAGAACGCCACCATCAACCAGAACGGCAATGGCAACGGCGTCAACCTGACCCAGAAAGGCGCTGACCAAGTGGCCACGCTAAACCAGACCGGTAAAGGCAACCAGATGTCGACCAAGCAGGACGACGTCAACAACGAGCTGTATTTCGAGCAGAACGGCACCGACAACATCCTGATCGCCGACCAACGCGGTACCGACAACTATGCCTACGGCAACAGCCAGGGCACCGGCAACTCCATCACCCTGGACCAGTCCGGCTACAGCAACCAGAGCTATACCAACCAGCTGTACGGTAGCGGCAACGAAGCCACCATCAAACAGACTGACAGCATCAACGTCGCCTACGTGACCCAGGGAGGCCAGGGCAACAAGGCGTTCGTCGACCAGAGCGGTATCGCCCAAACCGCCACCATCACCCAGCTGGGCAGCGCGAACCTGGCCACTGTGACCCAGAAGTAAACCTCTCCCCCCTTGAATCGCGGCACTCCTCTCCCTGGTGCCGCGGTTCCTTTTTCGCTCACACCCTATGCAACTTCTCATCCTGCCCGGTATATGCATTCCCTGTAGGAGCAGCCTTGTGCTGCGAAAGGGCCTGCAGCACCGGCACATCTTTGGGAGGCATACCGGCCTCTTCGCAGCACAAGGCTGCTCCTACAGGAATTGCAATTGCGGGGATACAATATCCAATCCCTCGAACATGTGCGGTGCCATGATCCAGTCCGACCTAGACCTGTTCGGTTCTCAGCCACAACGCCTGGCCAGCCACACCCTGCTGCTGCCCGGCTTCGCCCTGGCCGAAACCGAGGCGCTGCTCGACGCCCTGCGCCCTGTGCTACGCGCAGCGCCCTTTCGGCACATGCACACGCCGGGTGGCCTGCGCATGGCAGTAGGCCTGACAAACTGCGGCACGTTGGGTTGGGTGAGTGACGAACTCGGTTACCGCTATAGCCCCAGCGACCCGCTTAGCGGCAAGCCTTGGCCCGCCCTGCCCCAGGTTTTGCTCGCCCTCGCCGCCCGCGCTGCGGCCCTGGCTGGCTTCGAGGGTTTCGTGCCGGATGCCTGCCTGGTCAACCATTACCTGCCAGGCACCCGCCTGAGCCTGCACCAGGACCGCGACGAGCAGGACTTCGGCCAGCCGATCGTGTCGGTGTCGCTGGGCCTGCCGGCGGTGTTCCTGTTCGGCGGCCTGCAGCGCGCCGACAAGACCCGGCGCATCCCGCTGAGCCACGGCGACGTGTTGGTCTGGGGTGGTGAGGACCGCTTGCGCTTTCATGGCGTGCTGCCCATCAAGCCCGGCGTGCATCCGCGCATGGGCGAGCGGCGGATCAACCTGACCTTGCGCAAGGCCGGGCCCTGAACAGATCAGCCTACTGCCACCCGGCGCAAAACAAGATGAATGCACATGAAACACGTTGAACATCTTGGCCAGGCAAGCTTCAAATATTAAGCCGCCTTCTTTTGCCTGGAGCCTGCCATGCCGAACCCGCCCTGCCCTTCAAGCCGTTGCGATGGAGCCACGTACCGATGAAGATGCCTGGCCGCGCACCGAATGCCTCACTGCAACTCGATTACGTACGCGACACCCTGTTCGGCCCGGTGGCGCAGAGCGTGGAATGCCAGTGCCAGCTCGCCGCCCTCAACCTGCAGGGCCGCCCCGGGCTGCGCCTGCACATTTGCCCGCCGCTGCCTGACAAGGTCGACCGTGCTCACAGCGTGGCCTTTGTCTGGGATGGGCGTAGTTACCATGGCGTGGTTCGCGACAAGGGCAAGTGCGGCGATGGCGGCCTGAACCTGCTGCTGGAGCTGCAATAAGCCGATCAACGGCGGCCAACCCGGCTGAACCGGCTGGGCGCAGCGTGTCTCCATAGCAAAAGGGCCCACGCCTGCCGGAGAATGCCATGAACAGTCCGTTGCTCAAGCTCTTCACCCACCCCGCCGATGCCTGGCTGGATATCCGCCGGGCTGAAGAAGACCACCCACAGCAATATTTGCCGCGCCTGCTGGCCTTGGCACTGATACCCGCCGTGTGCCTGTTTGTCGGCACGACCACCTTTGGCTGGAGCCTGGCGGACGAGGAGCGGGTTCGCTTGAGCATGGCCAGCGCTGCGCAACTGGCGGGGCTGCTGTATGCCACTACCGTTGTGGGCGTGATGCTGATGGGGGTGATGATCCGCTGGATGTCACGAGGGTTCGACACGCACCCCAGCCTGAACCAGTGCATCGGATTTGCTGCCTACTGCGCCACGCCGTGGTTTTTCGCCGGAGTGGTCGGCCTGGTGCCGATTCGCTGGCTGGCCTTCGTCGCGCTGGTGGCTGCTTCTGCTTATGCCAGCGTGTTGCTGTATGGCGGGTTGCAGACCTTCCTGCGGCTGAAGAAGGAACAGGCAATGCTGTTTGCAACCTGTGTATGGGGCGTTGGGCTTTTACTGTTGGTGACCATGCTGGTGTCGATGATTCTGTTCTGGTTCAACGGCCTGATGCCGGAATACGTGCGCCCGGCCAGCCTGGGCTGACCGGGGCACGACCGGCGTACTCAGGCAAGCGACCTGAGTGACGCCGGGCGGCTGTCGCGCAGCGCATGCAACTGCCCCACCAGGTGGACCAGGTCACGGCAACTGTTGAGGTTGTGCAGCGGAACCCCACTGAGGGTCACGCTCTTTTCGAGACTCTGGCCCTGACCCAGGCGGATGGTCAGATTGGCGCCGTCCGGGCAGCTGACTTCACAGCGGTCGGGCAGGCATGCCTGCTCGATCATCTGCCGCATCTCCAGCATCGAAACTCCTATCAACGACATGGTACGACCCTCTCTGTGCGATGGCCTGTTGTGAGTGAGTACGCCTTTATCAGGCGGGGCGCCAATTGATATTGCGCATGCCCGAGCAGGCGTCCATGCGCCTGGGCAATGATGATACGGGGAATCCCTTAGCACCTTAGTGGAAGATTGCGCCCCCTGGCCGAGCGTTCGAATGCAAAGCCCGACTTAACGACGAGCGGTGCCTGCGGGCGCCAGCGATGCCCACAGGTGCTGCGCCGCATAGGCACGCCACGGGCGCCACGCCAAAGCCCGTTCGGCCAGTTGCGCGTCATTGCCCTCAAGCAGGCGCAATGCCTTGATCAGCGCCACATCGCCCAAGGGCAAGGCATCAGCGGCGCCGGCCTGGCGTAGCGCCAGGTAGTGCGCGCTCCACGGCCCGATGCCCTTGAGCCGGCACAGGGTACTCAGCAGCTCTTCCAGCACTTGCCCGCGACGCAGCAGCCTCGGCTCGGCCAACAAGGCGTTGGCCAGGTTGCCGAGGGTGGCGGCGCGCGCTCGCGGCATGCCCATGTCTTCGAACTGTGCATTGGCCAGCGCCGGCAAAGCCGGGAACACGTGACTCAGGCCCGCTGCCGGCAGACGCAGCGCTGTGCCATGACGTTGTACCAGCCGGCCGGCCAAGGTCATGGCGCCGGCCACGCTGATTTGCTGGCCCAGCACGGTACGCATGGCTTGTTCGCAGGCATCCCAGCCTTGGGGCACACGCAGGCCCGGGCGCTCGCGGGCCAAACGGGCCATCAAGCGGTCGCGGGACAATTCGGCCGCAATGCGCACAGGGTCGGCGTCGAGGTCGAAGAAGCGCCTCAGTCTGGCGATCAGGCCAGGCAATGCAGTTGAGGGAACGCCTTCGAGGTGCACGCGCAACTGGTTGCGCAAGGGGGTGGCGTGCAAGACAGCCTGGTGGCCGGCAATAACCAGGGTGCGGCGATAGGTGCCGTCGATGCAGGTTTCAATACCAGGGATGCAGCGGGCGGTCAGGAAGCCCAGGGTTGAGGGCCAGTGATAAGGGGCACGGTAGCGCAGCCACAAGGTGTGTTGCCCGGGGGTGGGCAATGAGCGGCGGACGGCGTGCTGGAGTGTGGGTTTGGGCATGGGCTGATCATGCCAAAACCCTGCGGACCAATCCATGCTCAAGAAAGCCGGGGGCGCTTCACAGCCCCCAGCTTTTCAGGCAAGACTCAGTGCTGAGCCCCTTCCCGCTCATCCTGCATCTGCCCGAACCGCCCGGCATGGAAATCGTCGAACGACTCGGCAATCTCCGCCTGGCTGTTCATCACGAAAGGGCCATAGCCGACAATCGGTTCATCGATCGGCTCGCCACTGAGCAGCAGCACACTGGCACCTTCCAACGCCTCGACGGTGACATCCTCAGCCTGACGGTCCAGCAGGACCAGGCTGGTCGGGCCCGCTTCGCGCTCGCCATTGATGCGCACATTACCGCGCAGCACCACCAGCGCGGCGTTTCGACCGGCAGCAACTGGCAGTTGCAAGGACGCGCCGGCATTCAGCCGCAGGTCCCACACATCCATGGCGGTAAAGGTCCGGGCAGGCCCTTGGTGTCCACGGTAGTTACCGGCAATCACCCGCAAGCTACCGGCGTCTGGGTCCAGCGCCACCACCGGGATGTCGCTGCCTAGCAGCGTCTGATAACCGGCGGCTGCACGCTTGTCACGCGCTGGCAAGTTGACCCACAGCTGGACCATTTCCAGCGTACCGCCACTGCGGGCAAAGGCCGGGGAATGGAACTCTTCATGGATGATGCCGTTGGCGGCGGTCATCCACTGCACATCACCTGGCCCGATCAGGCCGCCAGCGCCCGTGGAGTCACGGTGCTCCAGCTCACCCTGGTAGACGATCGTCACGGTCTCGAAACCGCGGTGCGGGTGCTGGCCAACGCCGCGCCGCGCAGTGGTCGGGGTGAAGTCATGGGGGCCAGCGTAGTCCAGCAGCAGAAACGGGCTGATCCGGCTGGCCAGGTTGTCGTAGGTGAACAGGCTGCGCACGGGAAAGCCATCACCTACCCAATGGGCGTGTGGGCTGCGGTGGATACCCAGAATGTTTTTCATGAGAAGGCTCCTCTCTTGGCTGGGATAACCTTATCAATGATACCAATCAGGCGGTAGACGGCTTATTCGGCATGCATCGTCCCACCTATAGAACAATCAGCCCTGCAAGAAAGCGAGCACCTGCTCGGCCGCCATGGCCGGGTCCTCCTGCATGAAACAGTGCCC
Source organism: Pseudomonas sp. SAS7 (assembly GCF_052112345.1). Taxonomy (NCBI): domain Bacteria; kingdom Pseudomonadati; phylum Pseudomonadota; class Gammaproteobacteria; order Pseudomonadales; family Pseudomonadaceae; genus Pseudomonas; species Pseudomonas sp. SAS7. The sequence continues at coordinate 22,191 of NZ_JBEGGO010000017.1, forward strand.
ACCGGCAACTTGCCGAGCGGTTACCTGCCGGTTGAGCGTGGCCAGGCGATTCACCGAATGTGGCACGAAGGGATAAGTCTGTTCGCCATACAGAATCCGTGTTGGCGTGCTGATCGCTGCAAGGCGCGCCCACATGCGTTTGGGGAATGAACTGAAGATTTCCACTTCCCGGCTGGGCCGGCACTTGAGCACCACTGCATCGCCACAATCGCCGATGGCGTGCTCGACATAGGCCTGCAGCGCCGCATCGGTCCAGCCCTTGAAGATGCCCCGCCCTTGCAGCGAGGCCAGCGCTGCCTCGCGATCTGGCCAGTGGCTGCGGCGGCTGGCGGCCTTGCGCGCCAGAGCATGACGCTGGTGCAGGCCAACCAGTGCTGCCGCGCCCATCACACCCAGCATGCGACGGCTGAACAACACCGGGTCAAGCAACACCGCACGCTCGAACAGCGCAGGTTCAGCGGCCAGGATCAGGCCCGTAAGCACGCCGCCAAAGCTGTGCCCCACGGCAAACCGCGGCACATCGCCGTACTCGCCACGCGCGGCCTGAAAGGCTTCCACTGCCAGCTCGGCCGTGCGGTTCCACCCCCGAAACACCCCACCATGGTCAGAGTCGCCATGCCCCTGGACGTCGCAAAGCCACAGGTCGAAATGTTCGCCCAGGCGCATCAGCAGCGGTTGGTAGGCCAGGCAACAGAAGCCATTGCCGTGCAAAAAATGCAGCAACGGCTTGCCACTGGCCGAGGTTCGCCAACCCCGCAGGGTGAAACCTTCGGCGCATTCATGTGACCAGGGGATCAACTGCATCGGCTTGCTGTACTCGCGGGGCTAGGAAAACGCCGATTCTACAAACAGCAGCGGGTAGAGGGAAATCACCAGCAACAAGGCCATCAGGACATTGAACAGCATCAGCCAGCGCGGGTTCTGCAATACGTTGCGCAGGGCGCTGCCAAACATGACCCACACACCGACGCTGGGCAGGTTGACCAAGGCGAACAAGGCGGCGATGACGATCACGTTGGTCACATAGCCTTGCGCCGGTGTGTAGGTGGTAATCGCACCCACCGCCATCACCCAGGCCTTGGGGTTGACCCACTGGAACGCCGCCGCCCCCCAGAAACCCAGCGGTTTCCGGGCGCTGGACGAGGCCGTGCCGACCGGCCCGGCAGTGGCGATCTTCCAGGCCAGGTACAGCAGGTAGGCGGCCCCGGTGTAGCGCAGTACCGTGTACAGCGGCGGCCAGGCCTTGAACACCTCACCCAGGCCCAGGCCGACGGCCAGCACCATGAACATGAAACCGACACTGATGCCCAGGGCGTGTGGGATGGAGCGACGCACGCCGAAGTTCACCCCCGAGGCCAGCAGCATGGTGTTATTGGGGCCGGGCGTGATGGAGGATACGAAGGCAAACAGCACGAAAGCGGTCAGCAGGTCGGCAGAGGCAAGCATGGCGGGCATTCCACTTTCGTTATAGGTGCTGTCACACTAACGGAGTCGCCCACTCTGGCTACCGATACAGTTATATTAAATTATTCAGATACACATCACTGTACTGTTAACCCGGATCAAGGAAGCCGTCACCATGAGCCTCACCATTCGCCCAGCCGTTCGCACCGATGCCGAGCAGATCCTGGCCTTCATCACCGAGCTGGCCGAGTACGAGCGCGCGCGCCACGAGGTGGTCGCCACCCTGGCCGACATCGAGCACAGCCTGTTCGACGAGGGCAGCACAGTACGTAGTCTGATGTGCGAGCGCGATGGCCGGGCAATCGGTTTTGCCGTGTACTTCTACAGCTACTCGACCTGGCTCGGGCGCAACGGTATTTATCTGGAAGACCTGTACGTCACGCCTGAACAACGTGGCGACGGCGCTGGCCGGCAATTGCTGCGGCACATTGCCCGCGAGGCGGTGGCGAACAACTGCGGGCGCCTGGAATGGAGCGTGCTGGACTGGAACGAGCCGGCGATCGGCTTTTATCAGAAGCTGGGGGCCGAGGCGCAGGACGAGTGGGTGCGCTACCGGCTGGATGGCGAGAAGCTGGCGGCATTCGCCCGCGGGTGACCGCCGGGTTTACGCGGTCATTTGTAGGAGCGGCCTTGTGTCGCGATCGGGCTGCGAAGCAGCCCCAGGTTTTTGCGCAAATGCACACATTGCCGGGGCTGCTTTGCAGCCCGATCGCGGCACAAGGCCGCTCCTACAAGGGCCGATGCCAGCCAGAAAGGTCAGGTTACTGCCGCCGCCACACTGCCCCGGCAATATCGACCCGCTTGGGCAGTACCTTGTTGTCGAAGAACAACTGCGCCGTACGCTGCTGCGCCGCCACGATCTCATCACTCACCGTCAGTACCGGTGACGCCGGACGGTGGCTGAAACTGCGCTGCACCACTTCTTCTGGCAAGCCCATGAACTGCGCCAGCAAGCGGATGCTGCCGGCCTCGTCGCTGCGGGTAAGCGCTTCGGCTCGGCTGATTTCGTCCAGCAATTGCCCGACAAAGGCGCCATGGGCTTCGACATAGGCCCGTGAACCCAGCATGAATGGCCCGATCAGCCCCAACCCTTGGCCGTCGGCCAGTAGCCGCGCCTTACCCTCCAGGTCGATAGCCGAGTAGAACGGGTCCCAGATTGCCCAGGCGTCCACGCTGCCCCGCTCGAACGCCGCCCGGGCATCGGCAGGTGCCAGGTACACCGGCTGAACATCGCCAATGCTCAGCCCGGCCTTGGCCAAGGCACGCAACAGCAGGTTGTGCGCGCTGGAGCCCTTCTGCAGGGCAATGCGCTTGCCCTTGAGTTCACCCACAGCGCTGATCGGGCTGTCTTTCGGCACCAGGATCACTTCAGCCTGGGGCTTGGGCGGCTCGGCACCGATGTACAACAGGTCGGCGCCGGCGGCCTGGGCGAAGATCGGCGGAATATCACCGGTCGAGCCGATATCGAGGCTGCCGATGTTCAACGCCTCAAGCATCTGCGGGCCGGCGGGGAATTCGATCCATTGCACGCGCGTGTTGGCAAAACGTTGCTCCAGCAGCTGATGCTGCTTGGCCAGCACCAGGCTGATCGAGCCCTTCTGGTAGCCAATACGCAAGGTAGCCGGGTCTGCGGCCTGGGCCGCGTTGGCCAGGGCCAGCAACAGCAGCATGGCAAGGCGTAGCATGCGCATGGGTCACTCCTTCCAGTCGGTCGAGGGTTTTTCCCACAGGTTGATCCCGCCTTCGACGGCGTACTGGTCGATGGCGGCCAGCTCTTCGGCGGTAAAGGCCAGGTTGTCGAGCGCCGCCACGTTCTCGGTGATCTGCTCGGGCCGGCTGGCGCCGATTAGCGCAGAGCTCACCCGTGGGTCGCGCAGGGTCCAGGCCAGGGCCAGTTGGGCCAGGCTCTGGCCACGCTGACGGGCAATCTCATTCAGGGCGCGTGCGCGGGCGATGTTGGCTTGCGACAAATGCTGGGGTAACAGCGAGCCGCCACCCGCACGGTTCACACGGGCATCAGCCGGGATGCCATTGAGGTATTTATCGCTGAGCAGGCCCTGGGCCAGCGCAGTGAACACGATCACCCCGGCGCCCAAGGCATCGGTAGTGTCTAGCAGGTCCCGTTCGATCCAACGGTTAAACAGGTTGTACGACGGCTGGTGGATCAGCAGCGGCACCTTCAACGCCTGCAGCAACGCCGCAATTTCAGCAGTCTTGCCAGCCGAATAGGACGAGATGCCGATGTACAGCGCCTTGCCCTGGCGCACGATGTCGGCCAGTGCGATGGCCGTTTCTTCCAATGGGGTGTCGGCATCGAAACGGTGCGAATAGAAGATGTCGACGTAATCCAGGCCCAGCCGGGCCAGGCTCTGGTCCAGGCTGGCGATGAGGTACTTGCGCGAGCTGCCACCCTGCCCGTACGGTCCGGGCCACATGTCCCAGCCGGCCTTGCTGGAAATGATCAGCTCGTCGCGATAGCTGCGCAGGTCCTCGCGCAGCAGCCGGCCGAAGTTGGTCTCGGCACTGCCATAGGGCGGGCCGTAGTTGTTCGCCAGGTCAAAATGGTTGATACCGGCATCGAACGCCGTGTGCAGCAAGGCGCGCTGGGTGCTGATAGGCGTGGCATCGCCAAAGTTGTGCCACAGGCCCAGGGACAGGGCCGGCAGCAACAGGCCGCTGCGACCGACACGACGGTAAGGCATGCGCGCATAGCGCTCGGGGTTGGCGGTGTAGCTCATGGTTGGCCTCGTTCGGCAAAGTATGGGTTGGCTGGGCGTTGCAGGCCCAGGTGTTCGCGCAGGGTGTGGCCCTGGTACTGACGGCGGAACAGGCCGCGACGCTGCAGCTCGGGCACCACGTGCACAGCGAAGTCCTCCAGCCCCAGGGGCAGGTGCGGCACCAGCAGGTTGAAGCCATCGGCGGCGCCGCCTTCGAACCAGGCTTGCAGCTCATCGGCGATCTGCGTTGGAGTGCCGACCAGGCTGTAGTGCCCTCGCCCACCGGCGATGCGCCGGCCCAGCTGGGCCAGGGTCAGCTGTTCGGTGCCGGCCAGTTCGGTCAGCAGTTGCTGGCGGCTGCGCTGGCCATCCTCGGTGGGCGGCAACTCTGGCAGCGGGCCGTCCAGCGGGTAGCCGGAAAGGTCGAAGTTACCGAGCATGCGCCCGAGCAAGCCAACGCCGACACGCGGGTCGACCAGCGCCTGGAACTGTTCGTACTTGTCCTCGGCCTGCCCCTGGCTTTGCCCCACCACCACGAACACGCCGGGCATGATCTTCAGCGAATGCTCATCTCGCCCATGGCGGGCCAGGCGGCCCTTGAGGTCGGCGTAAAAAGCCTGTGCGCGGGCCAGACTCGGCTGGGCGGTGAACACCACCTCGGCGCTTTGTGCGGCCAGCTCGCGGCCGGTTTCGGACGAGCCGGCCTGCACCAGCACCGGTCGCCCCTGTGGCGAGCGGGCAACATTGAGCGGGCCTTTGACGCGAAAGTGTTCGCCCACATGGTCGAGGTTACGCACGGCCTGCGGGTGGTGGAACAGGCCACTGGCCTTGTCGCGCACGAACGCGTCATCGGCCCAGCTGTCCCACAGCCCCTGCACCACCTGCTGGAATTCACGGGCGCGGGCATAGCGCTCGGCATGCGGGATGTGTGCCTGGCGGCCAAAGTTGCCGGCCTCGGCGGCGGCGTCGGAGGTGACCAGGTTCCAGCCGGCACGGCCTGCGGACAGGTGATCCAGCGAGGCGAACTTGCGTGCCACATGGTACGGCTCGTTGTAACTGGTGGTTGCCGTGGCGATCAGGCCGATGCGTTCGGTGGTCGCACTCAGCGCCGACAACAGGGTCAGTGGTTCGAAGTACACCGAGCGGGCACTGTGGCTGGCCAGCGGGTCGCTGGGCGCGGCGACGCTGTCGGCGACGAACAAGGCATCGAAACACGCGGCTTCGGCGATTTGTGCGGTGCGCTTGTAGGTGGCGAAATCCAGCGGGTCGGCCGGTACGTCCGGGTGGCGCCAGGCCGCCACGTGGTGACCGGTAGCCATGAGGAAAGCGCCCAGATTCATTTGGCGGGGCATTGAGATCTCCTTTAAAACCAGGTCGCTTTTTGTAGGAGCGGCCTTGTGTCGCGATCGGGCCGCAAAGCGGCCCCGGCAATGTACGTGGCGAAGCTGAAATCTGGGGCCGCTGTGCGGCCCGATCGCGACACAAGGCCGCTCCTACAGGGATGGTGCGCAGGCTTAGAAATCCTTGCGCAGTTGCACACCGAAGTAGCGCCCGTCATCCCGCGGTACTGAGCGGTAGATGTAGTCGCCGCCACTGGCCAGCATCTGCGCATACGATTTGTCGCCCAGGTTCTTGCCCAGCAGGGCTACGCGCCAGCCGTCGTTGTAGTCGGCCAGGGCAATGCTGGCGTTCCAGATGCCATAAGCGCCCTGCACGGTGTCCGGGTTCTGGTCGAGGCTGAACTGCACGGCGTCCTGCCAGCTGTAATCGCTGCTCAGTTCCACATCCAGGCCGTTGTCCAGCGGTATCACGTAATCGGCGCGCAGGTAGGTCTTCCAGTCCGGCGTGAACGGCAGGCGGCCGCCGTCGATGTTGCAGTTGGCCGCCGCACCCGCCGGGCAGTTGAAGTGATCGACACGGGCCTTGGTGTAGGCCACGGCTGTCGACAGCTTCAGCCGCGAGGTGGCCTGGAAGCTGGCATCCAGCTCCACCCCCTGGGTCTTGACCTTGCCGGCATTCACCAGGCGGGTTACCACCTGGTTGTCCACGGTGTCGAAGAAGTTGGCCTGGTAGTTGTCGTAGTCGGTGTGGAACACAGCCAGGTTGGCGGTCAGGCGATTGTCCAGCGCCGTGCTTTTCAAGCCGATTTCGTAGGCATCCGAGGTTTCGGGCTTGAGTGCCCCGGTGTCGCGCGGCTGCATGTTGAAGAACACGTTGTAGGCCGGCCCTTTATAGCCGCGCGAGTAGGTGACGTAGCCCGTCAGGTTGTCGTTGAAGTCGTATTGCAAGCCGGTCCGCCCGCTCCAGCCGTCCTCGTCCACCGAGCCGGAACTTGCAGTCGAGGGCTGGATACCGGTCACTGCGGTGGCCGAGGTAGAGACCCGGCGGTGGTCGTACTCAAGGTCGTCGTGGGTCCAGCGCAGGCCGAAAATGGCGCGCAAGTCATCGGTGAAGTTGAAGGTGTTCTCACCGAACAGCGCGACACTGTCGTTGGTGGTGGAATAGTCGGCGCGGCCAGTGTTGGCCACGCCGCCATTGACCGACAGGCGCTGGTAGGTCTCGTTGGACGTGCCATGCATGTAGAAGGCGCCCAGCACGTATTCGTTGAACTGCCCTTTGGGCGACGTCAGGCGAAACTCCTGGCTGTACTGGTCATAGTCCACCGTGCCCTTGTCATGGGACGCTGTCACCGGCAGCAAGGCGCGGCGGTCGCCGTCCTGGTACTGGGTATTGTGCCAACCCCGCCAGGCGCTGATCGACGTCAGGGTGTAGTCGCCCAACTGCCAGTCCAGCTGGGCCGAAAGCCCTTGGTTCTCGTCCTCGACGTGGGTCTTGAAGTCACTGTTGATGTCGCGGTTATGGGCGCTTGGCGTCACCGGGCGCAACTGGCTGGCGAATGCGGCGCTGGCGCTGGTGATCACGCCGCTGGGCAAGGTGTCCTCACCCTTCATGTAGTCGGCGATCAGGGTCAGGCGCAGGTCTTCGTTGGGCTCGAACTCCAGCTTGCCGCGGGCGCCTTTGCGTTCGTAGCCATTGACGTCGTGGCCATTGGCAACGTTTTCGACATTGCCATCGTAGTCGCCCCACAAGGTGCTCAAAGAGCCCTTGAGCTGCTCGCTCAGGCGCCCGCCAATACCAAAGCGCAGGCGGTTCTCATCGCCACCGCCAAAGTGCGAATAGTCCACGTAGCCCTGGGTCTGCTCTGGGATGGCCTTGCTGACCACGTTGAGTACCCCTGCAGAGGCGTTCTTGCCAAACAGGGTGCCCTGCGGCCCGCGCAATACCTCGATGCGTTCGAGGTCGAGCAGGTCGAGGGTCGACTGGCCCGGGCGGCCGAACACCACGCCGTCGACCACCGTCGCCACCGTGGGCTCGACGCCGGGCGAGGTGGAAATGGTGCCCACGCCACGGATGAACAGCGAGGTGTCCTTGTTCGAGGCGCCGGCGCGGTAATTGAGAGTAGGCACCTGCTGGACGATGCTGGCAACGTTGTTGCGGTTGTCTCGCTCCAACTGTTCGCCATCGATCACCGACACTGCCACCGGCACTTCCTGCAGCGTGGCTTCGCGGCGCGTGGCGGTCACTGTGACCGCGCCCAGTGCAGTGGCCTGCTCAGCCCCCGCTTCGGCCGGTTCGGCGGCGTGGGCACCCTGGCCAAAAGCGGCCAGCAGGATGGCTGCGGCCAGCGGCCGACGTTGCGTAGCGGGGAATGGTATACGGCTTTTCTGCATGGTGCTCACTGCCTCGGGAAACCAGACCAGGCCCCTTCAGGCGGGGCCGACACGGAGTTGCTGTGGTTGTCTGGTCTCGCTCGTGCGAGTGGCAGGCGCTTGCCAACAGCTGCGCTTGTTAGCGCTAACATGAGCAAGTATCGGAGGGCTGCGCTTAGCACGTCAAATACTTAAAAGTCAGATTGATATGCAATAAAGCTATTTGCCAAGTGCGCTCTCGTTAGCGCTACCATCGCGCCATTTCCCCAGGAGGCAGCCCGGTGAGCCAGGCCAAGGATCCCCCCCGCAAGCGCCGCGGCGCTGGCCGTGTCACCCTTACCGAGGTGGCTCGGGCCGCTGAGGTTTCGGCCATCAGCGTGTCGCGCTACTTCAACCAGCCAGACCAGGTTTCGCCACCATTGCGCGAGCGCATCGAAGCCGCCGTACAAGCGCTGGGCTATGTGCCCAACCTGGTGGCCGGGGGGCTGGCATCGGCCCGTGGGCGCATTGTCGGCATGGTGATACCGAACATCTCCGGGCCGATCTTCGCCCAGACGATCCAGGCGTTCAGCGACACCCTCAGCCGCCATGGCTACCAACTGTTGCTGGCCTCCAGTTACTTCAGCGAAGCGCAGGAAGAAAGCGCGGTGCGGGCCTTTCTCGGCTGGTCGCCGGCAGCGCTGGTGGTGACCAGCCATTTCCACAGCCCGACCACAGAAAAGATGCTGGCCGACGCAGACGTGCCAGTCGTGGAAATATGGGACTACCGCCCTGAGCGGTCGCCCTTGCAAGTGGGTTTCCTTCATCACCAGGTGGGCGTACAGGCCTGCCGTTATCTGCTGGACAAGGGCCACCGGCGCATTGCTTTCGTGCAGAACAGCGCGGCCGGCGACCTGAGTGCGCTGGAGCGGCGCGATGGCTATATCGAGGCGTTGCGGGTAGCCGGGTTGGAGCCTTGGGTGTTCGTGCCCTCGGCCGACTGCGCGCCGTTCGAGGCGGGCAAGCAGGCCATGGAAGCGTTGATCCGCCGCACCCCACGGCCCGAGGCGATCATCTTCGCCAATGACAACCTGGCGGCCGGTGCTCTGCTGGCCGGGCAACGCGCCGGTTTGCGCCTGCCGCAAGACATGGCCATCGTCGGCTTTGGCGACTACCCCTTCGCCAACATGCTGCTGCCCAGCCTGACCACCCTGCGCCCGCCCTCGCGGGAAATAGGCGAAGTGGCGGCGTTGCGGGTGTTGCAGCACCTGGGTGTGGTGGCGAGTGAGGGCGAAGTGCAGCGGCTGAACCTGTTGGCGTGTGAGTTGATTGCCCGCGAAAGCGCGTGAGTGCACAGGTGCTGTGACAATCCGGCCATTGAGGATTATTCTCCTACGGTATGTCCCACCGCCCCAATATGTGAGCGCCGAATATGAAAATCGATGACATGGACGCCTTCGTGGCGGTCATCCGTTGCCAGTCGACCAACCTTGCCGCCGAGGCCCTGCAACTGACCCAGCCGGCCATCACCCGCCGCGTGCAGAACTTCGAGGAAGACCTGGGCGCCACCCTGCTCGACCGCAACACCAAGCCGCTCAAGCCCACCCCCATGGGCCTGCGGGTGTACGAGCAGTGCAAGGCGATCTTGCGTGAGATCGACTCGCTGCGCGAGCTGGTGGCCAACGACGGGGCCCCGTCCGGCACCCTGCGCCTGGGCGTGCCGCAAACCCTGGGCGATGTGGTGTTGCTCGATGCCTTGGCACAGATTCGTGAAACCTACCCCGACCTGCGCACCCAGGTCACCAGTGGCTGGGGCAGCAGCCTGATCGCACGCATGGAAAACGGCGAGCTGGATGCCGCCGCGGCACTGTTCCCGCCCGGCAAGATCTTCCCCGAGGGCATCGCCAGCCAGTCGATCGCCCGCATGCCGCTGCGGGTGGTAGCGGCCAAGGGCAGTACCGGCAAGCGCAGCCTAAAGCTCAAGGACTGCTACACCCGTGGCTGGGTGCTCAACCCCGATGGTTGCGGCTTTCGCGCAGGGTTGCAGCGCGCCCTGAGCGAACAGGGGCTGAGGCTGTCGATCAACCTGGAGACCTTTGGCACCGAGCTGCAACTGGGGCTGGTGGCCAATGGGCAGGGGCTTGGGCTGGTGCCCGAGCCCTTGTTGCAGAACAGCCGCCACCGAGATGCGCTGGACGTGGTCAGTGTGACGGACTTCAAGCCGCAGGTGGATTTGTGGCTGTTCCACCCACGCTACCTGGGCAACCTGCAGGAGCCGGTCGAGCTGTTTGGCCGGGTGGCCGGGCAGCAACTGTGCGGGTGAGCTGAAATCGCAATCCCTTGTGACAGCAACTGTCTTGAGCAAAATCTAAAAGATTGCGCGATCACTGTGGGAGCGGCCTTGCGTCGCGATTGGGCTGCGTGGCAGCCCTGGCATTTCACCTGCAATAAAATAACCAACTCGCATAACTAAATACTCATGTAATTCTTACAGTTAATAATTAGCATAGAACCAAAAAGACTTTTACAGCGATCATCCATACGAATACGGTCTTAGAAACCCACCGTGTTCCAGGGATGAATACCCATGAGTCACCCCCCTTCCGCCAGCGCGCTTGCCGAACTCACCCAGGCCCTGGCCGCCAACGCCGAACGCTACGACCGCAGCGGCCGGTTCCCCGCCGATAACTTCGACCTGCTGCACCGCCACGGCCTGCTGGGTTTCACCGTGCCCCGCGACTTGGGTGGCGGTGGCGCCGACCTGGCCAGTGCGCGCCAGGTCATCGCCGCGGTCGGCAAAGGTTGCCCGTCCACGGCGCTGATCCTCGTCATGCAGTACCTGCAGCACTTTCGCCTGCAGGACGAAGACCGCTGGCCCGAGCACCTGCGCCTGCAGGTGGCCGGCGACGCGGTGGCCGACGGCGCCCTGATCAACGCGTTTCGCGTCGAACCCGAACTGGGCACACCCGCCCGCGGCGGCCTGCCGGCCACCATCGCCCGGCGCACCGCCGAGGGCTGGCGGTTGTCCGGGCGCAAGATCTACTCCACCGGCAGCCATGGCCTGACCTGGTATCTGGTATGGGCCCGCAGCGACGACCAGGACCCACTGGTGGGCGGTTTCCTGGTGCACAAGGACACCCCGGGCATCCGTATCGTCGAAGACTGGGACCACCTGGGCATGCGCGCCACCTGCAGCCATGAAGTGCAGTTCGACGAGGTACTGATCCCGCTCGATCATGCCGTCAGCGTCAGCCCGGCCAGCGCACCGCGCGCCGAGCTCGACAGCACCGGCCTGCTGTGGATGGCAGTCTTGCTGCCTGCGCTGTACGACGGGGTGGCCCAGGCCGCACGCGACTGGCTGGTGCAGTTCCTGAACCAGCGGGCACCGTCCAACCTCGGTGCACCACTGGCCAGCCTGCCGCGTTTCCAGGACGTGGTCGGGCGTATCGACACCTTGCTGTTCGCCAACCAGAGCCTGTTGAACGCGGCCGTGACCGGGCAGGTCGATCCGCGCCACGCCGGGCAGCTCAAGCACCTGGTCAGCCGCAACGCCATCCAGGCCGTGGAACTGGCCATCGAGGCTGCCGGCAACCCAGGCCTGTCGCGGCGCAACCCGCTGGAGCGGCACTACCGTGATGTGCTGTGCAGCCGCATCCACACGCCTCAGGACGACGTGGTGCTCGGCCATGTCGGGCGCGCCGCCCTGGCGGAGGTGGCGGCATGAGCCACTCGATCATCGCCAGCCAGCTGGACGCACCGGCCAACCAATACCTGCGCGATCGATTGCCCGACCATGAGGTGATCGATATCGCCCCGGGCCAATTGCAGCTGGACGTGCCCGCCGATGTGTTCATCGTGCGCCCGATCAATGTACGCGGTAACCGCGTGGACAACCCGCCAGCAGGCTGGCCGTGGTCGTTGCGCTGGGTGCAGGTAGTGTCCTCGGGCATCGACTTCTACCCCGACTGGGTGTTTCAGGGCCCGCCGGTCACCAGTGGCCGCGGCGCCAATGCCGAGCAGGTGGCCGAATTCGCCCTGGCCCTGGTGTTTGCCGCGGCCAAGCAGCTGCCGGGCCTGTGGGTCAAGGACGCCGACTGGCGCCTGACCCCGCTGGCCCCGGTACGTGGCCGCACCTTGGGCATCTTCGGTTTCGGCAGCATCGGCCAGAGCCTGGCACGCAAGGCAAACGCCCTGGGCATGCCGGTACTGGCGCTGAACCGCCCAGGCCAACCCATTGCCGAGGTGCCGGGCGTACAGCGCGTCGACAACCTGCAGCAGCTGTTTGCCGGCAGCGATCACCTGGTCATCGCCGCCCCGCTCACCCCCGCCACCCGTGGCCTGATCGACCGCCAGGTGCTGGCCCACGCCAAGCCCGGGCTGCACCTGATCAACATCGCCCGTGGCGGCCTGCTGGACCAGCAGGCCCTGCTCGAGGCCCTGGACGACGGGCTGATCGGCCGCGCCAGCCTCGATGTCACCGAACCCGAACCGTTGCCAGCAGGCCACCCGATTTATCACCACCCTCGGGTATTCCTGTCGCCGCACACTTCGGCGATTTCCGAGGACGGCTACCCCGCGCTGCTCGAGGCATTCCTCGACAACTTTGCCCGTTACCGCGAACAGGCGCCGCTGCATAACCTGGTCGACACCCAGCGCGGCTACTGAACCCACACCTATTGGAGAACACCATGACTGCACTGTCTGTCGTCACCGCCCCGGAAAACACCGTACGTCAACGGGTCAGCGCCGAAGAATGGGAGGTGCGGGTCAAGCTGGCGGCGGCCTACCGCCTGGCCGCGCTGTTCCGCTGGACCGACCACATCTACACGCACTTCTCGGCACGTGTGCCGGGGCCTGACGAGCACTTTCTGATCAATGCCTTTGGCTTGCTGTTCGACGAAATCACCGCATCCAACCTGGTGAAGGTGGACGTGGATGGAACCATCATCGACGACCCGCTGGGCCTGGGCATCAACCAGGCAGGCTATGTGATTCACAGCGCGATCCACCGCGCCCGGCATGACCTCAAGGCCGTGCTGCACACCCACACCCGCGATGGCGCGGCGGTGTCGGCCCAGCGCGACGGCCTGCTGCCGATCTCGCAGCATGCCCTGGCGTACTACAGCCGGGTGGCCTACCACGACTACGAAGGCGTCGCCCTGGACCTGGACGAGCAGCAGCGGCTGGTGGCCAACCTGGGCGACAGCAACATCCTCATCCTGCGCAACCATGGCCTGCTGACCGGGGGTGTCAGCGTGGAGCATGCCTTCCGTGAACTGCACGGGCTGGAGCGGGCCTGCAACATCCAGGTAGCGGCGCAGGCCGGGGGCAACGACCAGTTGCTGCATGCTGCGCCGGCGGCGATCGCCAAGGTGCATGAGCAGTCCAAGCGGTTTTCCGACGGGTTGGGTGAGGGGATCCAGCGGCACTGGGATGCGCTGATCCGGCAGCTGGACCGGGAGGGGCTGGATTACCAGGACTGACAGGTTTTCTGTGGCCTCCAGCTCCCACAGAAACCCCACTGGATTGAGTCCTGTGGTGATCCTGTGGGAGCTGGCTTGCCGGCGATAGGGCCCGAACAAACACCTCATACCCCATTCAAGGATCACCCAATGCCCCCATTACACCTGGCCAGAAGCCTGCTGGCCTGCGCCACCCTGGCCTTCACGCTCGCCGCCTGCTCCCCCTCCGGCGAAGATGCCACCAGCAAAACCCTGAACATAGCCTTCTGGGGCGACAACACCACGCTGGTCAGCGTCGACCCGTTCCAGGTCTACTGGCTGGAACACCGCGTACTGTTGCGCAACGTCGCCGAATCACTCACCGACCAGGACCCGGCCACAGGCCGTATCATCCCTTGGCTGGCCAGCAGTTGGGAGGTCAGTGACGACGCGCTGCAGTACACCTTCCACCTGCGCCAGGACGTCTCCTTCAGCAACGGCGAGCGCTTCGACGCCCAAGCCGTGAAAACCGCCTTCGACAGCAACAAGGCTTTCGCGGCACAACTGCCTGCCACGTTCGGCGCCACTTACCTGGCCGGCTTCGACCATGCCGAAGTGGTCGACCCGTTCACCGTGCGCCTGGTGCTGTCGCGGCCCAACGCCGGCTTCCTGCAGGCCACGTCCACCACCAACCTGGCCATCCTCGCCCCGGCCTCCTACGCGCTCACCGCCCAGGAGCGTTCGCTGGGCAAGATCATCGGCACTGGCCCGTTCATCCTCGAACACTACACCCCGGAAGTCGGCGCACGCCTGGTCAAGCGAGCGGACTATGCCTGGGCCTCCGCCAACGTCAAAAACCCCGGCGCCGCCCACCTGGACCGCGTGGAGATCAGCTACATCCCCGAAGAAAGCGTGCGCAACGGCCTGTTCCTGCAAGGCAAGGCCGACATCCTCTGGCCACGCAACCCGTTTTCCGAAGTTGACCTGAAGCTGTTCCAGGCAAAAGGCGCGACCATCCAGAGCCGCTCGTTGCCAGGCCCGGCGCTCAACCTCTATCCCAACACCCGCAACGACCGCCTGCTGGGCGACCGCCAGGTGCGCCTGGCCCTGCAGAAGGCCATCGACCGCACCAGCTACGCCCACACCGTATACAACGCCGAGTTCCCGGTGGTGACCGGGGTGTATGACGTGACCACGCCGTACTTCAAGCCCCAAGCCGACAAGCTGGCCTACGACCCGCAGGGCGCCGAGCGACTGCTGGATGCCGCCGGCTGGAGCAAGGGTGACGACGGCTACCGGCACAAGGACGGTAAACGCCTGACCCTGCGTTACAACCTCACCCCCGCCGAAAGTGCCGGTGATGTGCTGGTGCAAGACCAACTGCGCAAGGTCGGCATCGACCTCAAACTGAACGTGCTGACCCGTGCCGAATGGGTGGCCGGCAACGCCTCGGGCAACTACGACCTCACCTCCACCTACATGACCCGCGCCGACCCGATCATCCTGCAGACCATCCTCGACCCGCGCGCCGCCAGCAGTGCCACCTTGGCCACAAACACTTACGAGCCACACACCCTGGCCCAGGCGCAAACCTTGTTCGACAACGGCATTACCGCCACCCACGACGAACAACGCGCACAGGCCTATGGCCAGCTGCAAGACCTGCTGGTTGACGAAGCCTCGGCGTTCCCGCTGTACGAACGCGTGTGGCAAGCCGCCACAGCACCTCGGGTCAAGGGCTTCCGCTGGACCGCCGAAGGCTTTGCGTTCCTCAGTGACATCCAGGTCGCGCAGCCATGAACCGTTACCTGATCGGCCGCATCGGCCAGGCGCTGCTGGTGCTGTGGGGCGCCTACACCATCACCTACTTCATCCTCTATCTGCTGCCCGGTGACACCCTGGCGATCATGCTCAGTGCATCGGGCATGGAAGCCGATGGCCTGTCGCCCGAGGACCTGGCCAAAGCCCGCGCCTACTACGGGCTGGACAAGGGTATCTTCGAGCAGTACTTCGACCTGCTGTGGCGGGCCCTGCACGGCGACCTGGGCCAGTCGTTGTCACTGAACCGCCCAGTGACCGCGCTGCTGGCCGAGCGCCTGCCGCAAACCCTGGGCCTGGCCGGCTTTGCCATCGCGCTGTCGTTGCTTGGCGGCATCGGCCTGGCCTACCTCACCGCCTACCTGCAATGGCAACCGCTGAAAATGGCGCTGTCACGCTTGCCGTCACTGGGCTTTTCCGTACCGGTGTTCTGGATGGGGCTGCTGCTGATCCAGGTCTTCGCCTTCGGCCTGGGCTGGTTCCCGGCCACCGGCAGCCAGGGCTTTGCCAGCCTGGTGCTGCCGGCCGTGACCCTGGCCATCCCCAGTGCTGCGGTGTACGCCCAGGTATTGCAGCGCGGCTTCCAAAGCGTATGGCAGGAGCCGTACATCGCCACTGCATTCGCCAAGGGCCTGAGCCGTGCGCAGGTTCAAGCGCGGCACGGCCTGCGCAACGCAGCCCTGCCAATCCTTACCCTGGTCGGGTTGCAGGTGGGTAACACGGTGTCCGGGGCGGTGCTGGTCGAGACCATCTTCTCGCGCAATGGCGTTGGCCGCCTGGCCCAGGAAGCCGTACTGCGCCAAGACATCCCGGTGGTGCTGGCGATTGTCGCGGTGTCGGCGGCGGCCTTCGTGTTGGTGAACCTGATCGTCGACCTGCTGTACCCGTATCTTGACCCCCGCATCGCCCACGCCACGAAGGTGACCTGACCATGACCGCCGATACTCACCCCCTGCGTGCCGCCGCCCCGCCAGCCACCTGGAAGCGCCGCACTCGCCTGCAGCGCCTCGGCCAGGCACTCGCCCCTTTGCTGGCCCGCCCGGGCTTCAGCCTGGCGCTGCTGGTGGTGCTGTTCGCCCTGCTGGCGGCACTGGCGCCGCACTGGCTGACCAGCTTCGACCCATACGCCACGTCGCCCGTCGACAAGCTACGGGCCCCTGACGCCGTCCACTGGTTCGGCACCGACGAGCTGGGCCGTGACCTGTACACCCGCGTGGTCTATGGCGCCAGCCTGTCGGTGCAGGCCGCATTGCTGGCGGTTGGCATTGCCCTGGCAGGTGGGTTGAGCCTGGGCGTACTCGCCGGGTTTGCTGGCGGGCGTCTGGATGCCGCCCTCATGCGCCTGGTCGATGTGTTGCTGGCCCTGCCCGGCCTGCTGCTGGCCCTGGCCATTGTCACCGCCATCGGTTTTGGCACGGTGCCGGTGGCGATCGCGGTCGGCGTCGGCATCATCCCAGGCTTTGCCCGCACCACCCGCGGCGAAGTGCTGCGGGTCAAGACCTTGCCCTATGTCGAGGCCGCACGCCTGGGAGGCGCCAGCTGGCGCCGCACCTTGCTGCGGCATGTGCTGCCCAATGCCTGGGGGCCAGTGGCCGTGCTGGCCACGCTGGACTTCGGCGCCGCCATCCTGGCCACGGCCGGCCTCAGCTTCCTCGGTTTTGGCGCAGCACCGCCAGCGGCCGAATGGGGCACCTTGATTGCCAACGGCCGGCACTTCCTGATCACCGCCCCCTGGGTGTCGCTGCTGCCCGGCCTGTTCGTGGTGGCCGTGGTATTCAGCCTCAACCACCTTGCCCGCACCTTCGAGGAGCACCCACGATGAACGACCAGCCATTGCTTGTGGTACGCGACCTCAGCATCAGCTATCACGCCTCCGGCCAGGCTACGCAGGCCGTCAAGCACCTCGCCTTCAGCCTGGCCCAGGGCGAGACCGTGGCCATTGTCGGCGAGTCAGGCTCGGGCAAGTCGACCTTGGCCAACGCCCTGCTCGGCCTGTTACCGGGCACGGCGCGCATCGACAGTGGCCAGCTGTGGGTCGACGGGCTGGATGTAGTGCGCGCCAGTGAACGGCAGAAACGCCAGCTGCGTGGGCGTACCGTCGGCCTGGTGCCGCAAGACCCGATGGTCAGCCTCAACCCCACCCTGCGCGTTGGCCAGCAGATCGGCGAGGCGCTGCTGCTGGCCCAAGGCGGCCGCTCGCGCAGCGTCGATGCCGATGTGCTGGAGTTACTTGCCCAGGTTGGCCTCGACAACCCGGCCGTGCGCGCCCGCCAGTACCCGCACGAACTCTCTGGCGGTATGCGCCAGCGGGTGCTGATCGCCATCGCCCTGGCCGGTAACCCACGGCTGATCATCGCCGACGAACCCACCAGCGCGCTGGACGTGACCGTGCAACGCAAGATCCTCGATCACTTGCAGCGGCTGGTGGCCGAGCGTGGCATCTCGTTGCTGATCATCACCCACGACCTGGGCATGGCCACCGACCGCGCCGACCGCCTGCTGGTGATGAAGCAGGGCGAACTGGTGGAGCAAGGCCCACCCGCGCAGATCGTGCAGGCACCGCAGCACCCATACACCCGCGCACTGCTCAATGCCGCACCGGCATTCAGCGCTCGTCGCCAGCCCCGGCAACTGGCGCCGGGCGCAAAGCCGATCCTCAGCCTGCAGGGTGTTGGCAAAACGTTCGAGTTGCCCAAGGTCAAAGGCCAGGACAACCGCTTTGTCGCGTTGCAGGGCCTGGACTTGCAGGTTCACCCGGGGCAAACGCTGGCCATCGTCGGTGAATCCGGCTCGGGCAAGAGCACCGCCCTGCGCATTGCGCTAGGCCTGGAAGCGCCCAGCCAAGGCCATGTGCTGTTCGACCAGCAGGATGTCACGGGCCACGGCTGGCGCCAGTTCCGCCCCTTGCGCCGACGCATGCAACTGGTGCAGCAAAACCCCTTCGCCGCCCTCGACCCGCGTTTCACGGTGTTCGACAGCATCGTCGAGCCGCTGGTGTCGTTTGGCCTGCTCAAAGGTGCGGCACTGGAGCAGCGCGCCCGCGAACTGATTGAGCGAGTGCACCTGCCTCTGCATTACCTTGACCGCCTGCCCCGCGAACTGTCCGGGGGCCAGCGCCAGCGGGTGGCCATCGCCCGGGCGCTGGCGCTACAGCCAGAACTGTTGCTGCTCGACGAGCCGGTGAGTGCGCTGGATGTGTCGGTGCAGGCACAGATTCTGGCACTGCTGGATGAGCTGCAACGAGAGTTGGGCATGGCTTATGTGCTGGTATCGCATGACCTGGCGGTGGTAGCGAGCATGGCCGACCAGGTGCTGGTGCTGCGCCAGGGGCAGGTGGTGGAGCGCGGGACGGTGGCGCAGGTGTTCGACAGGCCGACGAGTGATTACACGCGAGAGTTGATTGCTGCCGTGCCTGGGCGGTTGGTCACTGTTGCGGCTTGAGTTTGAAGGCCTCGGGGGCTGCTTTGCAGCCCATTCGCGGCACAAGGCCGCTCCTACAAGGGACCGCGTTTCCTCAAGGCAACGCGGTCCCTTGTAGGAGCGGCCTTGTGCCGCGAATGGGGCGCAAAGCGCCCCCAGCAATCTCAGGTCAGCCTCAAACTCAAAATGCATATGAAGCATTATGAAACACCACTGTTATTTTCATATTTCATAATTAGCATAGAACAACAAAGCCTTTCCCAACCCCGCCCCACACCCGCTAAGGTCACTCCAGACCGACCCCTTTCCTGGCGGAGGCCGTCCACCACGACCACCCCAGGAGCCTTGCACGCATGCCACCTCTCTCACCCGCAACCCTGCTTCATCTTCGCCCACGGGCCAGGTGACGCATGGCTGTCCCCATTCCCTTTGCAACACAACCCACAGGTACTCCGATGAGCAAACGACAGATCCGCCTGGGCGCCATGATCCATGGCGTCGGCCACGGCTGGGGCGAATGGCGCCACCCAGACGCGCTGGCCGATGCCAGTGTCAATTTCGGCTTCTACAAACAGCAGGCAGCGCTGGCCGAGGCGGCAAAGTTCGACTTCGCCTTCATCGCCGACAGCCTGCACATTCACGCCCGCTCCAGCCCGCACTACCTCAACCGTTTCGAGCCGTTGACCATCCTTTCGGCGCTGGCTGCGGTTACCGAGCACATCGGCCTGGTAGCCACGGTCACGGTCAGCTACACCGAACCGTTCCAGGTGGCACGCCAATTCGCTTCGCTGGACCTGATCAGCGGCGGGCGCGCAGGCTGGAACGTGGTGACCTCCTGGCTTTCCGGCACCGCTGACAACTTCGGCAAGGCTGAACACCCGCCGCATGCCGTGCGTTACCGGATTGCCCGTGAGCACGTGGATGTGGTCAAGGGGCTGTGGGACTCGTGGGAGGACGACGCCTTTACCCGCGACAAGCAAAGCGGGCAGTTCTTCGACCCGGCCAAACTGCATACCCTCGGCCACCAGGGCGAGTACTTCAAGGTCAAGGGCCCGCTGAACATCCAGCGCTCACCCCAGGGCCAGCCGCTGATCTTCCAGGCTGGGGTGTCGGAAGACGGCCGCAACTTCGCCGCGCAAAACGCCGACGCCATTTTTGTCAGCCCGGAATCGTTCGACGACGCTCACGCCTATTACCAGGACCTCAAGCAGCGTGCCGCGCGCCATGGCCGCGACCCCGACGCACTGTTCATCCTGCCCGGCATCCGCCCCATCGTCGGCCGCAACGCCGAGGAGGTCGAGCAGCGCTACCAGCAGGCCGTCAACCTGGTGAGCATTGAGGATGCCCTGGTAGCCCTGGGTCGCCCCTTCAACGACTACGACTTCAGCCAGCATGACCTGGACGCGCCCTTCCCCGACTTGGGCACCCTGGGCAACGACAGCCACAAGGGCACCTCGGACCAGCTCAAGCAACTGGCCCGTGATGAAGGCCTGAGCCTGCGCGAACTGGCACTGCGCTTCTCGCGCCCACGCAGAGACTTCGTCGGCACCCCGGAGCAGGTTGCCGATGCTTTGCAGCACTGGTTCGAAAACGGCGCTGCCGACGGTTTCATCATCAACTCGTTGCTACCGGATGGCCTGCAGTACTTCACCGAGCACGTGGTGCCGCTGCTGCAAGCCCGTGGGCTGGTGCGCAGTGAGTACACCGGTAAAACCCTGCGCGACAATTTCGGCCTCAGCGTGCCAGAAAACCGCAACACCCTGCGCCGCAGCCAGGCAGCGGTTGCCTGAGCCCACCCAGACAAGGAGTTTTGTTTCATGAGCCTCGAATTCATCGGCCTCATCGGCCCGCAGGAAAGCAGCGAATCCCAGGCGCCACGTGGCCCGCTGGTTGATCTGGAGTTCATCAAGGCCTTCTCCCAGGCCCAGGAATATGGCGGCTTCGACAAGGCATTGCTGGCAGTCAACACCAGTGCGCCGGACTCGATGATCCTGGCCAGCTACGTGGCAGCGCTTACCGAGCGTATCGGCCTGCTGGTCGCCCACCGCCCGGGCTTCCAGGCGCCAACGTTCGCTGCCCGCCAGTTCGCCACCCTTGACCAGCTGAGCCGGGGCCGAGCCTCGATCAACGTCATCACCGGCGGCGACAGCGGCGACCTGCAGCGCGATGGCGACTTCCTCGACAAGGATGCCCGTTATGCCCGTACCGATGAATACCTGCAGGTACTGCGCAACACCTGGACCCGGCAGGAGCCCTTCGATCACCAGGGCACTCACTACCGTGTCGAAGACAACCTGACCTTGGTCAAACCGGTGCAGCATTTGCCCATCTACTTCTCCGGTGCGTCAGACGCCGCGGTTGAAGTTGCCGCCAAGCACGCCGACGTCTACATGATGTGGGGCGAACCGCTGGAGCAGGTACGCGAGCGCATCGCCAAGGTGCGCAAGGCTGCCGCCCGCTACGGGCGCGATAAGCACATCCGCTTCAGCTTGTCGTTGCGACCGATCCTGGGTGGCACCGAGGCCGAAGCCTGGGCCCGCGCCGAGCGTATTCTGGCCGATGCCCAGGAACGCATCGGCATTCGTCAGGGCAACCGCCGCGAGAAAAACTTCGGCAAGAGCAACGCCGGCTCCGAACGCCTGGTGCAACTGGCCAGTCAGCGCAAGGTGCATGACACCCGGCTGTGGACCGAGATTGCGGCGCTGGGTGGCGGTGCCGGTAACTCCACTTCGCTGGTAGGCACTGCGGACCAGGTGGCCGAGGCCGCATTGGCCTACTACGAACTGGGGGTGACCACCTTCCTGTTCCGCGGCTTTGACCAGCTGCGCGATGCGGTGGAATACGGGCAGGACCTGATCCCGCGGATTCGTGCGCTGGTTGAACAGCGTGAAGCTGGGCGCAGCGCTCGCACGGCCTAGACCTCTACTCGCTGTACCGGCCTCTTCAGGGCGGTTCGACGCCTCGATGAGGCCGGTGCAGGCAAACACTCCCCAAACACCCTACGCCAGCCCTTTCAGCGCCTGGCGCCTATTCGCCTGCGTGCTCCACCGTATTCCGAGGACATGATGTCTAGAACACCGCTTTTCGCCCTGCCCCTGGCCTGCCTGCTCACCCCGTTCGCCAATGCCGCCCCAACTACCGAAGACCAACGCCTGGACACCGTCACGGTGATCTCCACCGGCCTGCGGGGCAACCAGCGCACCGTCGCCGACAGCCCGGCACCCATCGACGTGATCAGCAGCGAGCAGCTTTTGCGTACAGGCCGCGCCGAGCTGTCCGAGGCCATTTCCAAACTGCTGCCCTCGTTCAACTTCGGCACCAACATCGCCGGCTTCCAGTCCGGCGTGCGGCCACTGAGCAACCGCAGCCTGGGCCCGGCCTACACCCTGGTGCTGGTCAATGGCAAACGCCGCCACAACAGCGCCGTGCCGGCCAGCGGCTCGACCGACAACAGCGGTGCCAACGCCGTCGATATCGACATGATCCCTGTCAGCGCCGTGTCACACATCGAAGTGCTGAAAGACAGCGCCGCCGCCCAGTACGGCTCGGATGCGGTGGCCGGAGTGATCAACATCATCCTCAAGAGCGCCAGCAGCGGCGGCCACTACGAAAGCAGTTACGGCCAGCTGTACAGCGGCCAGGGCGAAACCATCAAGCTGGCGGGCGACCAGGGCTTCAGCCTGGGTGACGGCGGTTTCCTGCACCTGTCGGGCGAGGCACGCAAGCGCGGCACCGCCAACTGGATCGACAAGGCCGCCCCCGATTACCGCGCCTACTTCGAAGACGACCGCCAGGCCGCCTGGGACCACCGGGCGGTGAAGAACGGCGACCCCGACCTGCGCGCCTTCAACCTCGGTTACAACGCCGAGCTGCCCATCAGCGACGACCTGAAGCTGTATTCGTTCGCCACCTATGCCGAGCGCAAGCTCGAGGCTTTCAACAATTATCGCCTGCCCAACAGCAACGCCTCGATCCCGGAGTTGTTCCCCGACGGGTATTTCCCGCTCAACAACATCAAGGACACCGACTACCAGTGGCTGCTCGGCGCACGTGGCGCCGCCGGTGCCTGGGACTGGGACCTGTCCACCACCTACGGGCGCAACAAGAACCAGCAGTCCAGCGACCTGACCATCAACCCCACCTACGGCCCGGCCTCGCCAACCTCGTTCGATGACCTGGCGACGTTGCAGTTCGACCAGTGGGTGAACAACCTGGACATCACCCGCGCCTTCGATGGCCTGTTCGGCCTGGCAGTACCGACCCGCGTCTCGGCCGGCCTGGAGCACCGCTGGGAGCGCTTCCGGACCTTTGCCGGCGACCCCATCGCCTACAGCGTCGGGCCCTACACCTACCCGGCCACCCTGGCGGACGGGCGCCCCAACCCGCTTTATGCGCTGGCCAACGGCCAGACCGCCGTGGGTGCCCAGGCTGCGCTGACCATCCGCCCGGAAGACGAGGCCGATGTGAAACGCAACAACTATGCCGCCTACATCGACCTCGGCCTGGACCTGACCCCGCGCTGGTACCTGGGCGCCGCCGCGCGCGTCGAGCACTACGATGACGACTCGGGCAACACCGCCAGCTTCAAGCTCAATTCACGCTATGAACTGAGCGAAACCGTGGCGGTACGCGGCACCCTGGGCAGCGGGTTCCGCGCACCGTCGCTGACCCAGAGCGGCTACACCGTCAGCGACAACCGCACCGCGCTGGACGCCGACGGCAATGTGGTGCCGGCCTTGCGCCGCACCGTGGCGCCCGGCAGTGCAGCCGCGCTGGCATTCGGCGGCGACAAGCTCGACCCGGAGAAATCGCGCAACGCCGGCCTTGGCCTGACCTGGCAACCGGCGCGCCGCACCAGCGTTACCCTGGACACCTACCTGATCGACATTGACGACCGCATCCTGCTCACCGAAAACCTCTACGACCGGCAGAACGGTGCCGGTGCCATTGGCGACATCCTCGAATCGCTGGGCCTGGCGCGCACCACCTGGATCAACTACTACACCAACGCTTTCGACACCCGCACCCGCGGCCTCGACCTGGTGGGTGACCACACCAGCGAGTTCGGCACCTGGGGCGATGTGCGCTGGACCTTGGGCTTCAACTGGAACAAGACTACCGTACGCGGCACCCGGGGTACGCCCGCAGCGCTGGCCGCTGCCGGTATCGACGTGGTCGGCCATGGCCGCGAAGGTGACCTGGTGGCAGCTTCGCCGAAGACCAAATGGGTATTGGGCAGCCAGTGGTTGCTGGGCAACTTCACCGGCACCTTGCAGACCACCCGCTACGGCAAGGTCGAAACCTGGCAGCAGAACCAGGCCCAGGACCGCACCTTTGGCGCCAAGTGGATCACCGACCTGGACCTGTCGTACCTGCTGTTCGACAGCCTGACCGTCAGTGTGGGTGGCACCAACATCTTCAATGTGCGGCCCGACAAGAACGGCGTTTACAACGCCAACGGCAACCAGGCGGCGTACGGCAACCCGCCGTTCCACCCAGGTGGCGGCTATTGGTACACCAAGCTGGCCTATGACTTCTGAAGCATCTGCACATTTGCTCCTGGCCTGTGGGCGCGGGTTCACCCGCGAAGAATCCAACCCGGTACTTGGCAATTGACGCAAAGCCCGCCCCATGCTCTCCTTATGCCTCACGTTAAGGTGCCCCCACAGGGGGTGAAACGGGAAACCGGTGCGTCCCAGGCCCTCTAGCAGGGCCGGACAAAGCCGGTGCTGCCCCCGCAACGGTAAGCGAGTGAAGTGTCTGTACCACTGTGCCATGTAGTCCGGCATGGGAAGGTGACGCTTTCCAGGAGCCCTGCTCCTCCTCGCAAGCCCGGAGACCGGCCTGACGTTCATGAACACCCCGCGGTGGGCGGGCGCTGTTGCATTCCCCTGGGCGGCCACGCATCGGGGATGCCGCGCTTGCCCGTTGCCCACAAAACGCAGAGGAACGCGTCATGCCCGTCACCAGCACCAAGCAACACAGCCTTGCCACACCCGTCACCCTCAGCCAGCGCATCGTCATCGCCGTCGGCGCCAGCCTGCTGGGCCTGTGCCTGGTGTACTTCGCCGGTTTCTCGCACATCGAGGCCGTGCACAACGCCGCCCACGACACCCGCCACAGCGCCGCCTTCCCCTGCCACTGAGTACGCCTGATGATCACGCGCATTGCCCGTACCGCGGGCTTCAGCGGGCTGCTTGCGGCCCTGCTGCTGACCCTGCTGCAAAGCTTCTGGGTCGCCCCGCTGATTCTTGAGGCGGAAACCTACGAATCCTCGGCCCCGGCCGCACAGCACGAACATGGTGGCGAAGTGGCCGCCCACGAGCACAGCGCCGAAGCCTGGTCGCCGGAAGATGGCTGGCAGCGGGTGCTGTCCACCACCGGTGGCAACCTGGTGGTGGCGGTCGGCTTCGCCCTGATTCTCGCCGCCCTGTACAGCCTGCGCGAACCGCAGCGTGCCGGCACCGGTGCGCTGTGGGGCCTGGCCGGTTTTGCCGTGTTCTGCCTGGCGCCAACTTTGGGGCTGCCACCGGAACTGCCCGGCACTGCTGCCGCCGACCTGGGGCAACGCCAGGCTTGGTGGATTGGCACGGCCAGCGCCACGGCCGTTGGCCTGGCCTTGCTGGTGTTCGCCCGCCACTGGCTGCTGAAGGCGCTGGGCGCCGTGCTGCTGGTAATCCCCCATGTGATCGGCGCTCCACAGCCCGAAGTCCATGAAAGCCTGGCCCCCGAAGCACTGGAGACCCAGTTCAAGATGGCCTCCTGGCTGACCAACGCTGCATTCTGGGTAGCCTTGGGCCTGCTCAGTGCGTGGCTGTTCCGCCGCTCCAGCAAGGCCTGATGCCGGCGTTCTACGCCGGCTTCGGCTGCCGCCGGGGCTGCCCAGCGGATACCCTGCATACCCTGCTGCTCCAGGCCCTGGCTAGCCAGGGCCTTGCGCTTGCCGACCTGCACGGCATTGCCAGTATCAGCCTCAAGGCCGACGAAGCCGGCTTGCAGCAACTGGCCGAACGCCTTGGCTTGCCGTTGGTGCTGTACCATAGCGCGCAACTGCAGGCCTTTGAGCCGCTGCTCAGCCACCGCTCTGCCACAGCCCATGCCCACAGCGGCTGCTGGGGCGTGGCCGAAAGCGCGGCGCTGGCCCTGGCCAGCGAGCAGCCCGGGAGCACAGCCCGGTTGCTACTGACCCGCCAGGTACTGGGCCCGGCGACCCTCGCCCTGGCCTGCTGAACAATTCGCTCCTCTTTCTTGCAAGGACTTTCCATGACGGTGTACTTCATCGGTGCCGGCCCCGGCGACCCGGAACTGATCACGGTCAAGGGCCAACGGCTGATCCGCCAGTGCCCGGTGATCATCTATGCCGGCTCACTGGTACCTGCTGCCGTGCTCGAAGGCCACCAGGCCGAGACCGTGATCAACAGTGCCGAGTTGCACCTGGAGCAGATCATCGCCGCCATGCGCAGCGCGCACGAACAAGGCCAGGACGTGGCCCGGGTGCACAGCGGCGACCCCAGCCTGTACGGCGCCATCGGTGAGCAGATCCGCCACCTGCAAGCGCTGGGCATCGATTACCAGATCATCCCCGGGGTCACCGCCACGGCGGCCAGCGCTGCGCTGCTTGGCTGCGAGCTGACCCTGCCACAGGTAGCGCAGACGGTGATCCTCACCCGCTATGGCGACAGTTCGCCAATGCCCCCCGGCGAACAACTGGGCGACCTGGCGCGCCATGGCAGCACCTTGGCGATTCACCTGGGGGTCAAGCACCTGTCGCGGATCGTCGAAGAACTGCTCCCCCACTACGGCGCGCACTGCCCGGTGGCGGTGGTACATCGTGCCACATGGCCAGACCAGGACTGGGTGCGCGGCACCCTTGGCGATATCGTCGAACGGGTTGCAGCCAAGGACTTTCGCCGCACGGCGCTGATCCTGGTAGGCCACGTGCTCGGGGATACGCCATTCGCCGAGTCGGCGTTGTACCGCGCCGGGCACGCCCACCTGTACCGCCCTGGCGACTGAGCATTGCCAGCATTGCCACGGGCGTAGCAGACTCCGGGTTCCCGCCTGCGAACAGGAGTCACACCCATGCTGGAATTACGCCCCAACTGCGAGTGCTGCGATACCGACCTGCCGGGCGACAGCCCCGATGCGCTGATCTGCTCCTTCGAATGCACCTTCTGCCGCGCCTGCGCCGATACCCGCTTCAACGGCCGCTGCCCGAACTGTGCCGGCCAGCTGGTGGCCCGCCCCACGCGGGTCGGCCAGGCGCTGGTCAATAACCCCGCTGCCACCCAACGCGTGAACAAAGCACACGCGGCTTGCGCCTGACTGCACACCTCAAACCAGGCATTGCCGCTTTGATAGGGTGATGTCTTTCCCAATGCTTGTAGGACTTTTCAACAACAAGCGCGCGGATTATCAACACTTCTATACTCGGCATTACCAAACTTCAGGATTGGTCGTATCTTGCAGCGCTTCCGATTAACCCACTTGCAGACGTATTCCTGAGTGATCCAGGAAGCGGACCACATCCCGACAGGAGTTTTCCACATGACAACCGTGCTGATCGTCGACGACCACCCCATTGTCCGACTGTCCTTGCGCCTATTGCTCGAGCGTGAACGCTTTCATGTCGTTGGTGAGGTTGGTAACGGCAGCGAAGTGGCGCAGGTAGCCCGCGAACTGCGCCCTGACGTGGTGGTGCTCGACATCGGCCTGCCCGGCCTGGATGGCATGGAAGTGATCAAACGCCTGCAGTGCCTTGAGCCGGTCCCCAAGATCATGGTGCTGACCGGCCAGGCCACCGATCTGTACGTGCGGCGTTGCCTGGATGCCGGCATAGGCGCATTCGTCACCAAGGAAGAAGACCACGAAGCACTGCTGTTTGCCCTCAAGGCTCTGGTCAAGGGCTATTCGACCTTCCCGCAGATGTCGGTCAACAGCAACTCGCTGGAAAGCGAACCGGTGCGCCTGTCCAGCCTGTCGAACCGTGAAATGGAGGTGCTGCGGCGCCTGGCGCGCGGCGAAAACAACAAGAACATTGGTACCTGCATGAACCTTAGTGCCAAGACCATTAGCACCTACCGAGGCCGTATCATGGAAAAGCTCAAGACCGAATCGCTGGTCGAGATGGTCGACCTGGCCAAACGCAACAACGTCTACTGAGCCGCCGGCCGCCATGAAGCGCCTGCTGGCGTGCATGCTCCTGGTCATCGGCCTGATCGCCCCCACTGCGCTGCTGGCCGGCAGCGAACCTCGCCAACTGCTGGCGCGCTCGGTCAGCGCTGCAGCTGCAATGCAATTGTCCAGCGAAGACCGGGCTTGGCTGCAGCGACGCCAACACCTGGTACTGGGCAGTTCGCGGCCCGACTATCCACCGTTTGAAATCAACGTCAGCCAACAGGACTACGAAGGGATTAGCGCAGACTACGCGGGCATCATCGCCGAGCAGCTGGGCATAAATGTCGAGGTGCGCCGATTCGACAGCCGCCACGAGGCCATCGCCGCTCTACGTGAGGGCGGTATCGACCTGCTGGGCAGCTCCAATGCCTTCGAAGCTGCAGACGCCGAGCTCAACCTGAGCACCCCGTATGCCGACGACCTGCCCGTCGTCGTCACCCGCGAGGGGAGCAGCCTGAAGAACACACCCGACCTCGCCGGCCTGCGCCTGGCAATGGTCGATCACTACCTGCCTGCCAGCACCGTACGCAACCTGTACCCCAAAGCACAGTTGAGCCTGTACCGCTCGACCCTGGCCGGGTTGGCCGCCGTCGATCTGGGCGAGGCCGATGCCTACCTGGGCGATGCTATCAGCACCGACTTCATGATCGGCAAGAGTTACCAGGGCACGCTGAGAATCGACCACTTCTGCCGGGTCCCTGCTGGCGCATTTGCATTTGCCCTGGCCAGCGACAACCCTCGCTTGCATCGGTTGGTCGACAAGGCGCTGGCCCGCATCAGCGAAAGCGAGCGCCTGAACATCCTGCGGCGCTGGAGCAGTGGCAACACCAGTCTGCTTTTGCAGCGCCACCTCACCGCCTTGAGCAACGAAGAAGTAGCCTGGATCGCTGACCACCCCTCCATCGACGTATTGGTCAACACCTCGCTGGCGCCACTGACGTTCAACGACGCCGAACACCGCCCAACCGGCATCACCCTTGATCTGCTGAAACAGATCTCACTGCGCACCGGGCTACAGTTCCGGCCAGTGGCAAGCGATTCGGCGCAGGCGATGCTCGAGCGCCTGGCCCGTGGCGATGCGCAAATGATCGGCGCCCTGGGCTACGGCGCGGATCGCTCGAAACAACTGCGCTATACCCGCCCCTACCTGGTCAGCCCACGCGTTCTGGTTACCCGCAGCGACAGCACTCACCCCGCACAAGCCAAGGCGCTGGATGGCCAGCGCATTGCCTTGGTACGTGGCTCGCCGCAACGGGCGCTGCTGCAACAACGTTATCCGCAGGCCCGGCTGGTGGAAGTGGACAACCCGCTCGGCCTGATGGAGGCCGTGGCCAGCGGGGCTGCCGACGTTGCCCTTAGCAGCCAGATCAATGCCGCCTACTACATCAGCCATGTCTTCAAGGGCCGCTTGCGCATCGCCAGCGTGCTGGACGACGGCCCGGCCATTGCCGCCTTCGCCGTGGCTGCGGACCAGCCGCAGCTACAAGCCATTCTCGACAAGGCACTGCTGAGCATTCCACCCGAAGAGCTCGACCAGTTGGCCAACCGCTGGCGCACGAGCACCTTGGTCAGCGACAGCCCCTGGCGCGACTACCGCACACTCGCGTTGCAGGTACTGGTTTTATCGGCCCTGCTGCTGGCGGGCGTGGTGTTCTGGAACAGCTACCTGCGCAAGCTGATCAACCAGCGCACTGAGGCCCAGCATGCGCTGCAAGCGCAGCTGGCCTTGAGCCGTGGCCTGCTCGAACAGCTGCGCCAGGCCAAGGACGACGCCGAACAGGCCAGCCAGACCAAAAGCACCTTCCTGGCCACGATGAGCCATGAAATCCGCACTCCGATGAATGCCGTGATAGGCCTGTTGGAATTGGCCCTGGAAGACAGTCGCGGGGGGCGTTGCGACGCCCAGACCCTGCAGACTGCCCACGACTCCGCCATCGGCCTGCTTGAACTGATTGGCGATATTCTCGACATTTCCCGCATCGAATCCGGGCACATTACCTTGCAGCCGGTACCCACGAACCTGGCAGAGCTGGTACGCGCAACGGTACGGGTTTTCGAAGGCAATGCTCGGGCCAAAGGCTTGCATCTGCACGCAGAACTGCCTGCCGAGCCGGTCTGGGTGCTGGCAGACACATTGCGGCTCAAGCAGATCCTGTCCAACCTGATCAGCAACGCCATCAAGTTCACCGAGCGCGGCGAGGTGCAGGCCAGCTTGTTGATGCCACCAACCGATGGGCACAGCAGCCTGCCAATCGAACTGTCTGTGCGTGACACCGGTATCGGCATCAGCCCCGTCGATCAGGCCCGGCTATTCAACGCCTTCGCTCAGGCCAACGGCCCGCGAACCCACCAAGGGGCAGGACTGGGATTGGTCATCAGCCGTACTTTTGCCGAACTGATGGGCGGCAGCTTGAGCCTGCAAAGCGTCGAAGGCGTCGGTACCAAGGTGCAGGTCAGCCTGCAATTGCCAGCCTGCCCAGCGCCGGAGCCTGTGCAGCAACATACCCCGGTAGCCGAAAGCAGCACTGGCCCGTTGAAAATCCTGGTGGTCGACGACTACCCCGCCAACCTGCTGTTGCTGGAACGGCAACTGCACACCCTGGGTCATCACGTGACCCTGGCAGACAACGGCCAGATCGCGCTGGAGCGCTGGCAGGCCGCGCGTTTTGACCTGGTGATTACCGATTGCAGCATGCCGGTCATGGACGGCCACGAACTCACCCGTCGTATTCGAGGCATTGAGGCCGAACGCGGGCTGCCGGCGTGCCGGATCCTCGGTGTGACCGCCAATGCCCAGACCGAAGAGCGTGACCGATGCCTGGCCAGCGGCATGAACGAATGCCTGTTCAAACCGATCGGCCTGCGCACCCTCAAGGCTCACCTGCCCCACGCCCGCAGCGCCCATGAGCCGCCACTGCGCAGTAGCGGCTTCAACCTGGCTGAACTGCGCCACCTGACCCAGAACGACAGGCAACTGACGCGGCATCTGCTGGAACAGCTTTCAATAAGTGTCGGCGAAGATCTCGCCTCTTTGCGCGCGTTGGCACCAGAGGCCTCCGATGAGGCCGTGCGCACCCTGGCTCACCGCATCAAGGGCGGCGCGAAGATGATGAGGGTGCGCGGCGTGGTCACAGATTGCGAAGCCATCGAGAACGCTCATGCGCGGGGCCTGCCAACGGTTGATCAACGTGAACAACTGCAAATCAGCCTGCAGGCCCTGCTGAACGAGCTGGGCGACGCACTCAATGCAGTTGAAGCGTCGAGCTGATCTGGCTGATGGCATCCACGACGTGCCGCGAACCCTGCTGGATTTCCATGATCACCGTACCGGCCTCATTGGCCAGTGCAACCCCATGACCGGTGCGGGTCAAACTCGACTGCATGCTGGCCACGGCCAGCAGTGACAGGTCGTGGTTCTGCCGCACCACGTCGACGATTTCCAGGGTGGCCTTGCTGGTTCGCGCCGCCAGGTTGCGCACCTCGTCGGCCACCACGGCAAAACCACGCCCGTGATCACCGGCGCGCGCCGCCTCGATGGCCGCGTTCAGGGCCAACAGGTTGGTCTGGTCGGCAATGCCCCGTATGGTCAGCACAATCTGCCCGATCACATCCGACTGTTTGCTCACGGCATCGATGCTGCGTGCAGCCTCGTTCAGCTCATGGGAAATCTGCTCGATCACCTGCACCGTCTGCTGCACCACCTCGGTGCCCTTGCGTGCGCAGGCATCGGTCTGCATGGAACTGGCATGGGCGGCGTCGGCGGCGGTTTGCTGCGTGCTGACCTGTCGGGTGATGTCACTGGCGAACTTGACCACTTTGTACAAGCGGCCCTTGCTGTCGAATATCGGGTTGTAGGAAGCCTCCAGATAGACCATCTGGCCCTGCTTGTTGATGCGCTCGAAGCGGTGCGAATGGTACTCGCCGCGGTTGAGCGATGCCCAGAACTCACGGTACTCTGCCGATTCGCGCTCTTGCGGCAGGCAAAACAGCCCGTGATGGCGGCCGACTACCTCGTCCAGGCTATAGCCCATGGTGTCGAGGAAGTTCTGGTTGGCCTTGATCACCCGGCCTTGCGGGGTGAACTCGATCACAGCCATAGAGCGACCGATGGCCTTGAGCAGGCTCTCGCTCTCGTGCTCCTGCACTACCCGTTGACTGATGTCGGCTGCCACCTTGATCACGCTGGTGACCTGGCGCTGCTCGTCCAGCACCGGCATGTAGCTGGCCTCCAGCCAAACCTCGCGGCCGGCCTTGTCGAGGCGTTCGAACGTACCGCTGATGGCCTTGCCCTGGCCCAGTTCGCGCCACAGTTGTTGGTACTCGGCACTTTGCGCATAGCCTGGCTCGCAGAACAGCCGGTGATGCTTGCCACGCAATTCCTCGGCGCTGTAGCCCATGGCCTGGCAAAAACGCTCGTTGGCATCAAGGATGGTGCCATCCGGGGCGAACTCGATCATCGCCATCGAACGGCTAATCGCCGCCAATTTGGCTTGCGTGCCGCTCAAGGCCTGGTGAGTGCGCTGAATCTCAACCAAATCGGATTTGCGATGGAAATCGAACATGACGCCGGGCTCCTTTATGCGCGGTGTCCTGAGCATAGATCGCCGTTGGCGCCGTGCAAGCACAGTGCTATCACTTTGGGATTACTACATTGATAGGGCAAAACGCGCCTGCACAGCTACGAGCTCTCGCTACGAACTCTCGCGCACCATAAGCTCAAAGCCCAGATCCTGCTGCGTATCCGCCACCCGCTTGCCATCGAGCAACGCCAGCAGCGCCTGCGCCGCGCCACGCCCAACGGCGGCCCGGGGCGTGCGAATCGAGGTCAGGCGCGGCACCATGTGTGCCGAAGCCGGCAAGTCGTTGAACCCCACCATGGCCACCTGACGTGGCACTTCCACCCCTTGGCGCAATGCCTGCAGCACCGCCCCTTGAGCCAGGTCGTCGTTGCAGAAGAAGATACCGTCGACATCCGGCGACTGTTGCAGCAACTGGCTGAACAGCACACTGCCCAAGGCAATCGACGAAGGCTCCGGCGCCAGTACCTCCAGCTCGGCGGCCTGCAAACCGGCTTCGGCCAACGCCTGGCGGAAACCTTCGGCGCGCTGCATTACCCGTGGGTCCAGCTGCGCGGCAATGAACGCCAGGCGCTTGCGCCCGCGCTCGATCAAGTGCCTGGCCGCAGCGCGCCCGGCCTGCTGCTGCGAAAAACCGACCGACAGTGCACCTGGCTCGCCATTGAGTTCCATCATGTGCACACACGGCACACCGCTGGCGACCAACATCTGCCGCGCCGCATCACTGCGCTCGAAACCGGTCAACAGCATGCCGCACGGCTGGTAGGCCAGGTAATTGCGGATAAGGTTTTCTTCTTCGGCAAGGTCGTAGTGATAGTTACCGATCAGCACTTCTAGGCCACGCGGGCGCATGACCTCGTGAATGGCTTCCAACGTGTCGATGAACAATTGGTTGGACAACGACGGAATCAACACCACCACCGACTGGCTGCGGGCCGACGCCAGGGCACGGGCCGCCGGGTTGGCCACATAGCCCAGGCTCGCCGCTGCCGCGACGACCTTTTCGACCAGCTCTGGCGCAACCGTGCTGACCCCGCGCAAGGCACGCGAGGCGGTAATCGGGGAAACCCCGGAAAGCCTGGCAACTTCTGCCAGGGTGGGACGACCTGTAGTTCGGGAGCCGGTGCGGGACATGGATGTTGTAATTTTACTACTTGCAAGGATAGGGAACGGCCACTAAGGTAGCGCTGTCTCAGGACGCAGGCAATGTAATCTTTGGCAGCAGCCCGCACGCGCTCGCTACCAGGCGTCCATACTGCGTAAGGACAAGACCAATAACACCGGGGAGGTGGCTGTTCGTCGGCGACGAGACAGCGCTATCTCACCCCGCAGGAGGTACTGATGAATTCTCCCCTGTCCGCCATCGTGGTGATGGGCGTGGCCGGTTGCGGCAAAAGCTGCATCGGCGCTGCCATTGCTGCCAGAAGCGGCGGCCGCCTGATCGAAGGCGACGCTTTCCACCCTGCCGAAAACATCCGCAAGATGAGCGATGGCATCCCGCTGGACGACAGTGACCGCGCCGGCTGGCTGGTGCGCCTCGGCCAGGAACTGCAAGCCACCACCCAGGCTGGGGACCGCCCGATCCTGACCTGCTCGGCACTCAAGCGCCGCTACCGCGACACCCTGCGCGAGGCCATGCCAGGGCTGGTGTTCGTGTTCCTCGAACTGTCGCCCGCCGAGGCGGAAAAACGCGTACTGGCCCGCCCCGGGCACTTCATGCCGGCCAGCCTCATCGACAGCCAGTTTGCTGCCCTGGAATCGCCACGCGGCGAGCCACTGACGCTGGCGCTGGACGCCACCCAGCCCATAGATGCACTCGCCGAAGCGGTGGACCGCTGGCTAAAGCGCTGCGGTGAGCAGGGGCTGGCGCAAACCGCCTGACCCCGGCGGCTTTCCCGGCTCACCAAAGACAGCGCTACCTTGACCCGTGAGTGCGGGCAAAGTTCCAAAACGCTACGCCAAAAACAACGATAAGATCGAGGCCTTCAAACCATGTTCGGACTGGCTACTGACACCTTCCTGCTGCTCGACGCGCTGGTTACCATCGTCGGGCTGATCCTGCTGATCACCCACTTCAAAGTGCACCCTTTCGTCGCCCTCACCCTCGCGGCCGGCTTCCTTGGCCTGACCTCTGGCATGCCGGTGGCCAAGGTAATGAAGTCGTTCCAGGATGGTTTTGGCGGTGTACTCGGCTTCGTCGGCATCGTGCTCGCCCTGGGCACCATGCTGGGCAAGCTGATGGCCGACTCTGGGGGGGCCGACCAGATTGCACAAACCCTCATCCGCGCCTTCGGCAAAAAGAACGTACATTGGGCGATGATGTTCGCCGCCTTCCTGGTGGGCATTCCCCTGTTCTTCGAAATCGGCTTCGTGCTGCTGATTCCGCTGGTGTTCATCGTGGCGCGGCGCTCCGGCGTATCGCTGGTCAAGATCGGCATCCCGCTGCTGGCCGGCCTGTCGGTGGTGCACGGCCTGGTGCCGCCCCACCCGGGCCCATTGCTGGCGATCGGTATTTTCCACGCTGATATCGGCAAGACCATCTTCTACGGCCTGATCGTCGCACTGCCCACCGCGATCATCGCCGGGCCGCTGTTCGGTAACTTCATTTCCCGCTACATCCCGGGCAACCCGTCCCAAGAGCTGATGGACCAGATCGCCAAGGAGTCCGACCAGGGCAACCTGCCAAGCTTCAGCATCACCCTGATTACCGTGCTGCTACCCGTAGCGTTGATGTTGCTGAAGACTTTCGCCGACGTGGTGCTGCCAGCCGAGCACATCGTGCGCCAGTGGATGGACCTGATCGGCCACCCCATTACCGCCCTGCTCGCGGCCCTGCTGCTGGCCTTCTACACCTTTGGTTCGGCCCGCGGCTTCAACCGCCAGCAGATCATGAAGATGCTTGACCAGAGCCTGGCCCCTACGGCGGCCATCGTGCTGATCGTGGGTGCTGGCGGCGGCTTCAAGCAGATGCTGGTGGACACCGGCGTGGGCAACGTGATCGGGCAGATGGCCGTGCAGGCCGAGATTTCGCCGATCATGCTGGCCTGGCTGGTGGCAGCGGTAATCCGCATCGCCACCGGTTCCGCCACGGTCGCCACCATTACTGGCGCGGGCATTGTCGCACCGGTGATCGAGCTGGTCCCGGGTGTGAACCGTGAGTTGCTGGTGCTGGCCACCGGTGCTGGATCGTTGATCCTGTCCCATGTGAACGACGCCGGCTTCTGGCTGGTGAAGCAGTATTTCAACATGACCGTAGCGGAAACCTTCAAGACCTGGAGCATGATGGAAACCATCCTCTCGGTGGTTGGCATCATCTTCATCATGTTGTTGGCACAGGTGGTGTAACCGTTTATCGGGGTCATGGCACCTTGATGCTTTGGGTAGGGCCAAAGGAAAGTATGAGACCTACCCGAAGCAAAGGAGCCTGCCATGCCCCGCTCAAGCATTCTGCTGATTGCCCTGCTCGCCTCGCCACTGGCCCTCGCGGCCGGAACCGGCCCTACCTACCCTGACGATCCCCACAATCCGGCACCACGGCCGGGCGTGGACAGCACCCTGAACCCGATCGAAAAGCCCATGCCGCGGGATACTGACACGCGCATACAAGGTAACGACCCAGAAAGCCCACCGGCAAAGCAGAATGACAACCGCGATCTGCCAGGGATGGATGGGAGTGGTTCGGAGGGTACCGTTCCTCGGGGAAATAGCGGCACCGGTACAGGCAACCCATAAGTACGCTGCTTAATGGGCCCCGCTCAAAACTGCAGCGTTTGGTTTGTGCCTGCACTGGCCTCTTCGCGGGCATGCCCGCGAAAAGGCCAGCATGGGCAGTAAAGATTGATGATTTACCACTGACGCTTGTCGGGGCGTGTCAGCCCCAGCTTTTCTATCCTGTAACGCAGCATGTCCCGCGACAACCCGAGCATCCGCGCCGACTTGGTCACGTTCCAGTCCGTACGGTCCAGCGTCTTACACACCAGGTCGCGTTCCATGTCTGGCAGGCTGGTCCCTGGCTCCGGCTCGTGCCGCGGCATTTCGAACATCGCTGGCGCTGGCGGCTGCACCAATGGCTCGTCAATCAAGGTCATGCACAGGTTCAACTGGTGCGCCTGCACCACCTCGTTCGGGGCCAGCAGTACAGTCTGTTCAAGCATGTTGCGCAGTTCGCGCACATTGCCTGGCCAACTGTAGCCCAACATCAGGCTCTCGGCCTCGGCGGAAAACCGCAGGTTCGGCTTGCCGTAACGCCGGCCATGGTGGGCCAGGAAATGCCTTGCCAGCAGCATAATGTCCTGTCCACGGGCATACAGGCGCGGCACCTTGAGGGCGATGATGCGCAGGCGGAAGAACAGGTCGCGGCGGAATTTGCCCTGCTGCACCATCTGCTCCAGGTTGCAGTTGGTGGCGCTGATGACCCGCAGGTCAACCTTGCGCTCCTTCACCGCACCAATCCGGCGGATGCTGCGATCTTCCAGCAGCTTGAGCAGCTTGGCCTGCAACACCAGGTCCATCTCGCCGATCTCGTCGAGGAACAGGGTGCCTCCGTCGGCCGCCTCCACCAGGCCCAACCGTCGCTCCTTGGCATCGGTGAATGCGCCCTTCTCGTGACCGAACAGCTCGGCCTCCAGCAGGTTG
The DNA here is from genome assembly GCF_052112345.1 of Pseudomonas sp. SAS7. Classification (NCBI taxonomy): domain Bacteria; kingdom Pseudomonadati; phylum Pseudomonadota; class Gammaproteobacteria; order Pseudomonadales; family Pseudomonadaceae; genus Pseudomonas; species Pseudomonas sp. SAS7. The sequence goes on from NZ_JBEGGO010000017.1 coordinate 59,129, forward strand.
GCCGGGATTGAGGCGCAGTTGAACTCGATGAACGGCCCTTTGCTGCGGGAGCCGTCAAAATGCAGGGCGCGCGCCACCAGCTCCTTGCCGGTCCCGGTCTCGCCTTCGACCAGCACCGGTGGCAAGTCGTCGCTGGTCATGCGCCGTTCGGCATCCAGCACCTGGCGCAGGGTGTGCTTGAGGGTGAGCATTACTGGCGACTCGCCGATCAAGGCCTGTAACCCGGACTTCTGAGCCTCGCGCTCCTGGTAGAACGACAGTGTGCGCTCCATGCGTTCGGCAGCCAGAGCCTTGTCCAGGGTCAATTTGAGCTCGGCAAGCACTACCGGCTTGGTCAGGTAATGGAAGGCACCCTCCTTCATCGCCTGCACAGCATCTTCGACATTGCCGTAGCCGGTCATCATGATCACTTTCAGGCCCGGCACCTGCGCCACAAGGCTGCGCAGCAGGTCGTGCCCGCTCATGCCCGGCAACGAGTTGTCGGTCAGCACCGCGTCGGGCTGGGCCCGCTTGATCTGCTCCAGCGCAAGCTCGGCGCTGTGGCACACGGTGACCTCAAAGCCCTTGAGGCTGAGGTAGGTGCGAATGTTGTCAGCGAGGATTTCATCATCCTCGACTACCAGGATGCTGTGCTCCATGGTCCCCTCCCGCTGCGATATTGAATGTAAGGCTGACGCGGGTTCCTTCCTCTTCGCGGCTGCTCAGGCTGACCGAGCCGCCAAAACGTTCCATGATGCGCTTGACCAGGGCCAGGCCCACACCGAGCCCCCCCTGCTTGGTAGTGAAGAACGGTTTGAACACCATCCGCTCCTGCTGCTGGCTCATGCCTTTGCCCGTGTCGACAAGTACGAACTCGGCACGCTGGCCATCCTGTACATTGACCTGGGCAGTCAGCATGCCGCCCGCCGGCATGGCCTCCAGAGCATTGGAGAACAGGCTGTTGAGAATCTGCGTGAGCTGCAGCGGCTGGCTGGCCACCCACTGCTGATCAGGCCCTTCGAAGTGGAAGCGCACACCATTGCGCTCGATCTGCTGGACGAACGCCAGGTGGGTGTCCTCGATGGCCGCCACCAGGTCCACAGCCTCGGCCTCGTCACTCACCGGGCGCAACGACACCAGCAAGTCGCGCACCCAACGCGACATGCGGTCCACCTGGCTGATGATATCGGTGATGTTCTTCTGCGCCGCAGGGTTGGCGATTTCCTGGGCCAACTCGGCGCTGGAGCGGATGTTGGCCAGCGGGTTGCGCAGGCTGTGCGCCACCGCAGATGACATCTCACCCAGTGCCACATAGGTTTCACTGGCCACCAAACGGTCCTGTTGCAGATGCAGCATCTGCGCCGCGCGGCGGACGATCCAGAACAGCCCGAAGTAGATCAGCGCCCCGCCGACCAGGGTCGAAGCCCAGATCAGTACGTATCCGCGCTGGATCCGCCTTATCAGGTCCTGCGGTTCCTTGTAGATTTCTACCATGGCCATCACCTGTTCGCCTTGGCTGTCGAACAGCGGGATGTAGTTCTCGATGAACAGGTAGCGCGGTTCTCGCAGGAATTTCTGCTCCTCGCGGTCATCCTCAGCCTTGTGGTAGCTGGCCGACACCGCCCTGCGCGAGCGGAAGGCGCGATCCAGATCGCCATCGGCTTCTATCCGCTTGCCGATCAGATCGACGTTGGTGGACCAGACAATGGTGCGGTCGCGGGCGTAGACATTGGCCAGCAAGGTATCAGGCAGGTGCTCGACATGGTCGAGAAACTCGATCCGGGTCGATTCGGCCAGTGCCGGGGTGAACTGCAGGTGCTGCTGGTCCAGGCGCGGGTCGAGCAGTTCACCCATGGTGGTGCCCGGAGGCAACTGCGAATGGCGTACCTCGGCCTGGGCCATGGCCTGAATGAACTGCGCGGTCAGCATCGCGTCACGCTGCACGCTATCGCGGACCACAAAGCGCGTGGACACATAACCCAGGCCGCCCGCCACCGCAGTGATGATCAACAGGCTGATGACCGAAAACCAGCGCAACAGGTTGAACTCACGCAATGGCACGGCCAGACCGCTGGCAGTCGCACTGGCCTTGTCGCGAACTTCGTTTTCCAGCATCTGCATCGCGTGGTTCCCGCACAAGGCGTCCGTCCAGAAATGCATCAAGGCCAACCAACACAAGCCAGTTGATAGCATCCCGCCTGGGCAGCCATAAGCTGCCATGTGTCGCGTGTTGCGCTCCGCCTGTCACGTTGCAAGAACTTGGCCAGCGCAAAGTCCAAAATGTAAATCAATATTTTTCAGTGCTTTAGGATGCCTTTTTAAAAACAACCTAAGGATAAGGCCCCACATTTGGGTACTAATAACCCAAAAACCAATTACGTATTTTAAATCAATAGGTTGCGTTGAATTTTTAAAGACATTCAACAAGTCATTGCCAAGCGGAAATTCAACGACACCCGCGTACCATGGCCTTCACTGCTGCTGAGCCTGACCGTGCCGCCGAAACGTTCCATGATGCGTTTCACCAGCACCAGCCCCACCCCCAACCCACCCTGTTTGGTGGTAAAGAACGGCCGGAAGGCCATGCGCTGCTGCTCTTCGTTCATCCCCTTGCCGTTGTCGGCCAGGCGCAGGGTCAGGCTGCGCCGGTCATGGCGCACTACCTCGATACGCAGCCGTCCGCCCTGCTCCATGGATTCCAGTGCATTGGCGATCAGGCTGCTGAAGATCTGCCGCAGTAACGCCGGATGCCCCAATACCTGTACCGCCGGTAACGGTTGCAGGTCCAGGCTCACCCCGCCACGCGCCAACTGCACGGCGTAGCTCTGCAGGCTCTCCTGCAACGCCAGCGGCAAGTCCACCGCCACCGCCTCATCGTTCAGTGGGCGCAGCGACTGCAGCATCTGGCGGATCCACTGCGACATCCGGTCAACCTGGCTGATGATGTCGTTGATATTGCGCTGTGCCGGCCCTTCGTCGAACGCCTGGGCCAGCTCGGCACTGGAGCGGATACTGGCCAGCGGGTTGCGCAGGCTGTGGGCCACCGCTGAGGACACCTCGCCCAGTGCCACATAGGTTTCGTTGTTGATCAGCCGCTTCTGCTGCACCGCCAGCAACCGCGCAGCGCGGTGCATGATGCCGTACAGGCCAACGTAGACCAGTGCGGCGCCGACGGTGATCGCCAGCCAGATCAGTATCAGGCCATGCTCGATGCGCACGATCAGGTCATGGGGCTCTTTATAGATCTCGACCATCGCCGTGACGTGCTCGCCATCAGCAGCGAACAGTGGAATGTAGTTTTCGATGAACAGCTGCTCGGGCGGGGTGACAAACTTCTGCTCAGCGCGGGCCTTTTCGAAGTTGTGATAGCTGGCCGAGACTCGCATCTTGTACTCGAAAGCCCGCTCCAGGTCGTCGTCGCTGTCAATCAGCTTGCCAATCAGCGCCGGGTTGGTGGACCAGATCACCGTACGGTCCGGGGCATAGATATTGGCCAGCAGCATGTCTGGCAGGTGGGCGATATGGTCAAGAAACTCGCCGCGGGCCTTGCGCCGGGCATCCGGGTCGACGTCCGGCAGGTTGCTGCGATCGGTGCGCGGATCCAGCAGCTCGCCCATCGTACGCACGTTGGGGATCGACACATGGCGCACTTCGGCGTCGGCGATGGAGGTGATGAATTGTGCCGTGAGCAAGGCATCGCGCTCAACGCTCTCATCGATGATGAATCGGCTGGAAATCAGCCCTAGGCCGACAGCCACCGAAAGGATAATGGCCAGGCTGACCCAGGCATACCAGCGCAACAGGTTGAACGGCTTGCGTGGGGCTGCCAGCTCGTTACCGGCAGGCACTTCGATGGCGTCGGAACGGGGGGCGATGTCCATGGCGGGCTCCACAGCTGGGCACCTTCAGAAGGTTATAGCCCAGACCTGGGGAAACCGTAGTGCTAAATTGATGGCAACCGCCGAAGGGTACAGGGACCGCGTAACCTCTGACAGGCAATTACAGTGGCGAATCATTCGCCAACCCCTGCAGCTTGCGGTATTCGCGCAGCACCGTGGGCACATAGCGCCGGGTCTCGGCAAACGGCGGCACAGCGCCGCGCCGCATCACGGCGTCCGGCCCCGCGTTGTAAGCTGCCACGGCCAGGGTGATGTCGTTGTCGAAGAGGGTAAGCATCTGCTTGAGGTATCGTGCCCCGCCCTGCACGTTGTCTTCCGGGTCCAGGCGGTCTTCCACGCCCATTTCGCGGGCGGTATCCGGCATCAGCTGCATCAACCCTACTGCCCCCGCCCGCGAACGGGCCTTCGGGTTGTAGCCGGACTCGGCCTTGATCAGCGCATGCAGCAACGCCGGTGGCACGTTGTGGATGCGCGCGGCCGTGGCGACCACCTCGGCGTAAGGGCGGCCAGTGATCATCTGCGCGTTGGCCGGGCCAGCCTGGGCCAACTGTTCGCTGATCACCTTTTCATAGTGGCGCCCGGGTCGATGGACGTTGGTCAGTACGTAGCCGCCCTTGGCATCGATGGAGATGTACACATCGGCCTGGGCGGCACCTGCCGCCAGCCAGATCAAACCGAGGATGAGTCCACGCATGATGGTCGCCTCTTTGTCGTGGCCCCCAAAGTGGGGGAAATGCCCCGGAAAACCCGAGGTCGATGACCACGACGCAAGCACTGTGCCGCTTCCTGTTCCGCATGGCGCAAGGCCCCGAGGCAGACGTGCACGGCTGTTGCATGGTGCCTGGCAACCCGTGTCCCCATGCAGTGGAGGGCTTCACCATGCAGCGCAGAACCAACCCGCAACGTGGCTTCACCCTGCTTGAACTCCTGGTGGTGCTGGTGGTGCTCGGCCTGTTGGCCGGCATCGTCGCGCCCAAGTACTTCAGCCAGCTCGGTCGCTCCGAAGCCAAGGTGGCGCGGGCGCAGATAGAAGGGCTGAGCAAGGCGCTGGATTTGTATCGCCTGGAAGTCGGCCACTACCCCAACAGTGAGCAAGGCCTGCAGGCGCTGGTAATCGCCCCCAGTGGCGAAGCGCGCTGGACCGGCCCGTACCTGCAGAAGGCCGTGCCACAGGACCCATGGGGCCGCCCTTACATCTACCGGCAACCTGGCGAAAACGGTGGTGAATACGACCTGCTGTCGATGGGCAAGGATGGCCAGCCCGGCGGTGACGGGGAAAACGCCGAAATTACCAGCTGGCAGTAAGGAGAGTGGCCATGCGCTACAGCCTCAAGGCCCTGGGCAGACAGGGCGTGGTGCAGTTGCAGATCGACGCCGAGGACGCCGACCAGGCCCGCCGCCAGGCCGAGGACCAAGGCCTGCGCGTGCTCAGCCTGCGCAGCAACGGCGGCGCCTTGCGCGGCATGGCCTGGCGACGCGAAGCGGCATTCGACCTGGTGCTGTTCAGCCAGGAACTGTCGACCCTGCTCAATGCCGGCCTGCCGCTGATCGACGCACTGGAGAGCCTGGCAGAAAAGGCCCCTGCATCTGCCACACGCAAGGTGCTGGCCGAGCTGGTACGCCAGCTGTACGAAGGCCGTTCGCTGTCCCAGGCCCTGGCCCAGCAACCGCGGATATTTCCGCCGCTGTACGTGGCGCTGGTACAGTCCAGCGAACGCACCGGTGCGCTGGGCGACGCCCTCACGCGCTATATCAGTTATCGCCAGCGCCTGGACCTGGTACGGCAGAAGCTGGTGGGGGCCTCGGTCTACCCGTTGCTGCTGTTGCTGGTGGGTGGCGGCGTGGTGCTGTTCCTGCTCGGCTATGTGGTGCCGCGTTTCAGCCAGGTGTTCGAAGGCATGGGTACCGAATTGCCCTGGCTGTCACGGGTGTTGATGCAGATCGGGCTGTTCCTGCATGCCCAGCAACTGCCGCTGGCGCTGGGCACGGTCGCTGGGGTCACGGCGCTTTGGTTGCTACGCCGCCACCCACGGGTACGGCGCTGGGCATCCTGCCAGTTGCGCCGCCTGCCGGCGCTGCATCAACGCTTGATGATGTACGAGCTGGCGCGCTTCTATCGCTCGTTGGGCATCCTGCTGCAAGGCGGCATTCCCATCCTCACCGCCATGGGCATGGCCCGCGGCCTGCTCGGCAGCGCGGCAGCCCAGGGCTTGGGCCAGGCCAGCCAACGGGTGGGCGAAGGGCTGCCATTGTCCGACGCGCTGGAGGCCGGGCACCTGGTTACACCCGTGTCGCTGCGCCTGCTGCGGGCCGGCGAGCAATCCGGCAACCTGGGCGAGATGCTGGAACGCTGCGCCGACTTCCATGACCAGGAAATCGGCCGCTGGGTGGAATGGTTCGTGAAACTCTTCGAACCGCTGCTAATGACGTTCATCGGCCTGCTGATCGGCCTGATCGTGATCCTGATGTACATGCCGATCTTCGAACTGGCCTCAAGCATTCACTGAATGGGCAGCCCCAGGCTCTCGCGCAGTGTGCTGCCCTCGTAGGCCGTACGGTACACCCCGCGCTCCTGCAACAGCGGCACCACCTGCTGGGTAAACCGGCGGAACTGCCCGGGGTGGCCGATGTAGATGTTGAAGCCATCCAGCGCCCGCGCCTCGAACCACTCGGTCATTTTTGCCGCTACCGTTTCGGCCGAGCCAACGAAGGCTCCTGGGCGCAGCTTGCGCCCGAATTCCACCGCCTGGCGCAGGCTGAACCCCTGCTCCCGGGCCTGGTCGGCGATGCGCTTGGCGTTGGTGAAAAAGCTGCTGCGTGCGTGCTCCAGGCTTTCCTGGGGGAACGGCGCATCAAGGTCGTACTGGCTGAAGTCGTGCCAGCCGAAATTGCGCCCGAATTCCTTGAGGGCCAGCTCGAAACTATGGTCCTGCTGGTGGTAATGGCGTTCGATCTCGCGGGCGTGTTCGTCGGTGTCGCCCACGTAGATCTCGGCACCAGGCAGTACCAGCAGTTGCTCGGGGTCGCGCCCCAGCCGCGCAGCGCGGTCTTTCACATCGCGGTAGAACGCCTGACCCTGCTCGATGCTGGCGGCATGGGTAAAGATGACATCTGCCGTGGCTGCCCCAAGCTCGCGCCCTTGCTGCGAGTCTCCGGCCTGGAAAATCACCGGCTGGCCCTGGGGGGAACGCTGGATATTCAATGGCCCTACGACCGAGAAGTGCTCGCCCTTGTGGTTCAGGGCATGCATCCGGCTCGGATCGAGGAACTGCCCGGTCGCGCGGTTGCGCGGGAACGCGCCGTCTTCATAGGACTGCCAGAGGCCCTGCACCACCGCCACGTGCTCCTGTGCGCGGGCGTAACGGGTGTCGTAATCGTAGTGTTCGTCACGGCCATAGTTGCCCGCGGTGCCGGCGTCACCGCTGGTGACCACGTTCCAGCCGGCGCGGCCCTTACTGATCAGGTCAAGCGAGGCCAGGCGACGGGCGACGTTGAAGGGTTCGTTGTAGGAGGTGGTCAGGGTACCGACCAGGCCGATGTTGCGGGTAGTCACGGCCAGTGCCGAGAGCAGGGTCAGCGGCTCCAGGCGGTTGAGATAGTGCGATGGCGAGCCGGGGGTGATGTACTGGCTGTCGACGATGAACATGAGGTCGAACAGCGCCGCTTCGGCCTGGCGGGCGATGTCGATGTACCAGTCGATGTTGACGCTGGCATCGGCGGGCAGCTCCGGGTCCAGCCACAGGTTGTGCCGGCCTGGGCCGCCGCAGCCCATGGTCAGGGCGCCGAGCTTGATTTTGCGGGTAGTCATGGTCATTCCTCAAAAAGTTGCTGCCTGTACCGGCCTGTTCGCGGCGGTTCGACGCCTCGATGAACCCGCGAAGGGCCGGGACTGCAGAAATCAATGGTCGAACGCTGCCGCGAACGAGGTATCGAACAGGCTCGACGCCGGGTAGTTCTTGATCAGCCCCAGCCCGGCAAAGAAGTCCACGGTCTTCTGCGCATCCACGATCACCTGCGGGTTCAGCGGCGCGACATCGGTACGTGCGCGGGCAAACCAGATGCGGGCAATGTCGCGATCGGCACGGGTGCGTTTGGCCCAGGCATCGGCATAAGCCTCGGTATGGGCCGGGTCGCTCAGGGTCCAGTCACGGGCCTTTTTCAGGCGCTGCAGAAAATCACTGATCTGTGCCCGCTTGGCCTCCACCGCCTTGGCATTGGCCACCACGAAGCTCTGCGCCGGGATCAATCCTTCGGCCGTGGCCAGCACCCGCGCCCCTTGGCGTTCCTGCTGGGTGACATAGGGCTCCCAGGTCGCGATCACATCCACTGACCCGCCATCCAGGGCATGGGAGGCGTCCAGGGCGCTGAGGTAGCGCAGCTCCAGGGCATCACGCGGCACGGCGGCCTTGTCCAGCGCGCTGAACAGCAACTGCTGGCTCCAGGAGCCCTTCCAGATCGCCGCACGTTTGCCGCGCAGGTCTTCGAGGCTGTGAATGTTCGAGTCCTTGCGCGCCAGGATCGCCACGCCATCCAGGTTCTGCCGGCTGACCGCAATCACCTTGATCGGCGCGCCCAGGGCACCAAGGAACAACGGCGGCGCATCGCCCAGCAGGCCGATATCCAGGCTGCCCACGTTCAGCGCCTCGGCTACCGGCGAGCCGGCCGTAAACTGCTTCCACTCCAATGTATACGGCAGGTCGTCGAGCACGCCGGCCGCTTCCATGACCGCTCGGGCATTGAAGCTCTGGTCACCGACTACCAAGGTTTGCGCGGCAGCGGCCAGGCTGAGGGAGCTGGCCAGCACACCGGCGGCCAATTGCTTGAGGTATCGCACGTTCGTCTCCAGGTACCGTTGGGTACTTCAGGCCGATCCGCGCGTGCGGTCTCGTGGGGGCATGGGGGCTGACATATTCACTTTGAATATAACCAGGGCAATGCTTATAAGTTATCGATTAAGCGCAGCGCCGTGAAATTCGTTTTGGGCATAACCTAATGCTTTGCCCATGCGCCCATTTCAAAACAGATCCGCCAATCTGTAAATGCGCAATTTGCATATTAGCTTATTCATATTTTTACTTTTGAGAATATTCAGTGCGTTTGCTAGGGTTAACCCAAACCGTCAGCCGAGCCTGAACCATGAGCCAACCCCTGCGCCTTGAGCGCCTGCGCCACTTCATCGACGCGCTTGCGCAACTGGTGGACCAAGAACCCGACGAAGCCACCCTCCTCGACCACGGCCAGGGCCTGCTGCGCAGCCTGGTCGCCCATGACGACTGGTTGCCCGAAGCACTGGCGCAGCCAGACCCGGCCCGTTACCAGCAATATTTGCTGCATTGCGATTCGCGCCAGCGCTTTTCCATCGTCAGCTTCGTCTGGGGGCCAGGCCAGCAGACACCGATCCACGACCACCGGGTCTGGGGCCTGATCGGCATGCTGCGCGGCGCGGAATATTCGCAAGGCTTCGCCCGTAGCGAACACGGCGCATTATTGCCAGCGGGTGAGCCCGTACGCCTGGACCCCGGCCATGTAGAGGCCGTTTCGCCGCGCATTGGCGATGTTCATCAAGTCAGCAACGCGTTCGACGACCGGGTGTCGATCAGCATCCACGTCTATGGCGCCAACATCGGTGCCGTCAGCCGCGCGGTGTACTCGCCCGACGGCAGCGAAAAACCGTTCATTTCCGGCTATTCCAACAGCCTTCTGCCCAACATCTGGGACCTGTCCAAAGAGAACCCTGCCCCATGAGTACCGTTGCCACCCGCTCCTACCAAGACATTCGCCAGGCCTTGCTGGCCCATGAAGAATTGGCGCTGATCGATGTGCGCGAGGAAGACCCGTTCGCCCAGGCACACCCCCTGTTCACCGCCAACATCCCCTTGTCCAAGCTGGAGCTGGAAATTTACGCCCGTGTGCCACGGCGCGACACCGCCATTACGGTGTATGACGACGGCGAAGGCCTGGCACAGCAGGCCGCCGCACGCCTGCTGGCCTTGGGGTACAGCGATGTCGCATTGCTCGAAGGCGGCCTGGCCGGCTGGCGCGCCGCCGGTGGCGAGCTGTTCCGTGACGTGAACGTGCCGAGCAAGGCGTTTGGCGAGCTGGTTGAAAGCGTGCGCCATACCCCGTCGCTGGCGGCCGAACAGGTGCAGGCGCTGCTGGACGACAAGGCCGATGTGGTGGTGCTCGACGCCCGCCGCTTCGACGAATACCAGACCATGAGCATCCCGGGGGGCATCAGTGTGCCGGGTGCCGAACTGGTACTGCGGGTTGCCGAACTGGCGCCCAGCCCCGCTACCCAGGTCATCGTCAACTGCGCAGGGCGCACCCGCAGCATCATCGGCACCCAGTCGCTGGTCAACGCCGGCATTCCCAACCCTGTGGCTGCCCTGCGCAACGGCACCATCGGCTGGACCCTGGCCGGGCAAGCGCTGGCACACGGCCAGGAGCGCCGCTTCGCCGAGGTGAGCGACACCACCCGCGCCGACGCCGCCCAACGCGCACGCAATGTGGCCGACCGTGCCGGTGTGCTGCGCCTGGGGCGCGAAGCCCTGGCCGCCTGGCAGGCCGATACCCAGCGCACCACCTACCTGTTCGATGTGCGCACCCCCGAGGAATATGCCCACGGCCACCTGCCGGCCAGCCGCAGTGTACCGGGCGGGCAACTGGTGCAGGAAACCGACCACGTCGCCAGCGTGCGCGGGGCGCGCATCGTGCTGGTGGATGATGACGGCGTGCGGGCCAACATGAGCGCTTCCTGGCTGGCGCAAATGGGCTGGGAGGTAGCCGTGCTCGATGGGCTGTCAGCGCAACATTTCAGCGAGACCGGCGATTGGCAGCCCCCCCAGCCTGCACTGCCTGCAGTCACCGAAATCGGGGTCGAGCAGCTGGACGACTGGCTGCAAACACCAGGCACCGTGCTGCTGGACTTCACCACCAGTGCCAACTACGTGAAACGCCACATTCCGGGTGCCCACTGGGCAATTCGCGCGCAGTTGCCGCAGGTGCTGGAACAGCTGCCAGTAGCCGAGCGCTATGTACTGACCTGCGGCAGCAGCCTGCTGGCACGCTTTGCGGCGGTAGACTTGCAGGCGCTTACGCAGACACCGGTGTACGTACTGGAGGGCGGCACGGCGCGGTGGATTGCGGCAGGCAAGCCGCTGGAAAGTGGCGAAACGCACCTGGCGGTGGCGCGTACCGACCGTTATCGCCGGCCTTATGAAGGCACTGATAACCCGCGTGAGGCCATGCAGGGGTACCTGGACTGGGAGTTCGGGCTGATTGCCCAGCTGGAGCGGGATGGCACCCACGGGTTCAACGTATTGAGCTGAGATTGCCGGGGGCGCGTTGCGCCCCTTTTCCGGAACACATCACCGCGCCCTGCTTGTTCCGGGCAGCTTCTCTTCCCCCTCACCTTTGTAGCTGGGCCATTGCTGAATGTGCGCAATTGAAATAAATTGCGACTAATTCTCATTAGCGCGCAACAGCACCATGCCTGACTCCCTCCCCTCGACCGGACACAGCCTGGCCGGCTTGTACGCCAACCACCATGGCTGGCTGGTGAACTGGCTGCGTGGCCGCCTGCAGTGTTCGCAGCAGGCCGCCGACCTGGCCCAGGACACGTTCGTGCGTGTACTGCTGGCCGACCGCAGCCAGCCTTTGCTCAGTGAACTGCGCGAGCCACGCCACTTTCTGGTGACCATGGCCAGGCGCGTGATGATCGACAGCTTCCGCCGCCGGGCACTGGAGCAGGCCTACCTGCAACTGTTGGCCGAACAGCCCGAGCAGTATGCGATGTCCCCCGAGGAACGCTGGATGCTGGTGGAAACCCTGCAAGCACTGGATGCGATGCTTGAAGGCCTGGGCAAGAAGGTCAAGCAGGCGTTTCTGTTATCGCAGTTGCGTGGCCTGGGCTACAAGGACATCGCCGCCCATATGGACGTATCGGTCAGTTCGGTCACCAAGTACATTGCCCGCGCCACCGAGCACTGCTTGCTGTTTGCCCTGGAACACGGCCAGTGAGCCCGCTGCTCCAACGGCAGGCACTGAGTGCCGCCGCGCAGTGGTTTGCCCGGCTGGGCGAGGCCCCTGCAGACCCGGACCTGCAGCAACGCTGGCAGGCCTGGCATGCGGCCGACCCGCAGCACCAGTGGGCCTGGCAGCGGGTGGCCATGTTGCAGGCACAACTGAACCAGGCACAAGGCGCACTGGGCCATGACGTGCTGGAGCGTGCCGGCCAGCAGGGCCCGGCGCTGCAACGGCGCATGCTGCTCAAGGGGCTGTTGCTGGGCGCGGGGCTTGGCGCCCTGGGCTGGCGCGGTTATCGCGATGCGCCGGTGTGGCTGGCCGACGTGCGCACTGCCATCGGCGAACAGCGCAGGTTGACGCTGAATGACGGCAGCCGCCTGATCCTCAACACCGGCAGTGCGGTGGACATTGCCTTCAGCAACGACACCCGCCAGCTACGGCTGCGTGCGGGGGAGATCTTTGTCGAAACTGCCACCGATCACCGCCCGTTCATGGTCAGCACTGCCGAAGGCCACATCAGGGCGCTGGGCACCCGGTTTAGCGTCAGACAACAGGACCACCAGACCCGCGTATGCGTTTACCAGCATGCCGTCGTCGTGAACCCGATCAACGCGGGTGGCGAGCAAACCCGCCTGGACAGTGGCCATGGCCTGTTGTTCGACAACACCCGCATCCTGCAACGCATGCCACTGGCCAGTACCGACGCGGCGTGGACCGACGGCCAACTGGTGGTGGACGATTGGCGCCTGGATCACCTGCTCGAAGAATTACAGCGGTACCGCAGCGGCTATCTGGGCTGCGACACGGCGGTCGGCCACTTGCGGGTTTCCGGCGCCTATTCGCTCACCGATCTTGACCTGACCCTGGCCACCGTTGCCCGCTCGCTGCCGGTAAAGCTGGTGCGCCATACCCGTTTCTGGACACGCGTGGAGCCATTGAGCGGCAATGCCTGAAAAAAAATGCACAGGGCATTGTCGATTTGCCCTCGCCCACTCGCCTCCCTGGCAATAACACCGAAAACACTACGCCCAGGAAGCCCGCATGCGCCGCCTTATCTCACCACCCCGCCAAGCACTCACGTTTGCCTTGCTCGGCGCCTCGCTCGCCCTGCTTGCGCCGCTACTGCCCGGTACAGCCATGGCCCAGGCAGCCAACGCGCAGAAGACCTACGCCATCAGCGGCGGCCCGCTGAGCACGGTGCTCGGCCGCTTCGCCAACGCGGCCGGGGTTGTGCTGTCGTTCGACAGCCAGCTCACTGCTGGCAAGCACAGTGCCGGCCTGCAAGGCACCTACAGTGTCGAACAGGGCTTCGCCACTCTTCTGGCTGGCACCGGCCTGGGCGTTGCGCCTGCCCAGCAAGGTGCCTATGTGCTGTACCCAGCCGAAACCGGCAATGCCGTGCAGCTGGGCGCGACCAGTGTGGTGGGCGATGGCCTGGGCGAAACCACCGAGAACACGGGTGCCTACACCACCGGGCGTACCCGTACCGCAACCAAACTGGGCCTGTCACTGCGCGAAACGCCGCAGTCGGTCAGCGTGGTCACTCGCCAGGTGATGAATGATCACCACCTGGCCTCGATCGACGATGTGGTGAAGTTCACCCCGGGGCTTTCCAGCAACCATCGTGACAGCGAACGCTATACCTTCTACGCCCGCGGTTTCCAGATCCAGAACTTCCAGTACGACGGTATCCCTGCGCAAATCGCCAACGAGTCGCAGCAATTCACCAGTACCTTGGCCGACATGGCAATTTATGACCGAGTCGAAGTGGTACGAGGTGCCACCGGCCTGCTCAGTGGCGCAGGCACGCCGTCAGCCACGCTCAACCTGGTGCGCAAGCGGCCTACGGAGGATGCACAGGCGACGGTGGCTGGCGAAGTCGGTTCATGGGACCGCTACCGCACCGAGGCCGATGTCTCCGGGCCGCTCACCGAAGCCGGCAACATCCGTGGCCGCCTGGTCGGGGTGTACGAAACCGCCAACTCGTTCGTTGACTGGTACAAGACCGACAAGCGCGTGATGTACGGCGCCCTGGACATCGACCTGAGCGAAGACACCCTGCTGCGCCTGAGCCTCGACTACCAGAACAACAATGCCGATGGCGTCAGCTTCGGGCACATCCCTTTGTTCAACAGCGATGGCAGCGCAACAAACTTCTCGCGGTCGTTCAACCCGGCCGCGCGCTGGAGCTACCTGAACAATACCCAGTACAACTTCACCGGCATGCTGGAGCACAAGCTGGCCAACGACTGGGTCGCCAAGGCCGCCTACAGCCACCAGTACGCGTACCGCCGTGGCGTCACCGGCTCCGCCAGCGGCGGTACGCCCGACCCGCTTACCGGCAGCGGCGTATCGATGTATATCAACCGCCTGGACAGCTACCAGACCCAGGACAATTTCGACCTGTACGCCACCGGCCCCTTCCAGCTGGGCGGCCGCGAACATGAGCTGGTGCTGGGCAGCAACCTGGCCTACACCCACCTCAACTACCCCACCTACGAACGCGGCTTCCCTGCGGTCGACAACATCTATGAATGGGATGGCGACCCCCATGGCAAACCGCACCTGGACAAGACCGAAGAGAGCCTGTCACGCCTGAGCCAGTCCGGTGTCTACGCCGCCGTGCGCCTCAAGCCGTACGATCCGCTGTCGATTATTCTCGGCAGCCGGGTCAGCTGGTGGAACCAGAAGGACGACAGCAGCGATGATTTGACCGGCGAGGTCACTGGCCGCGACCGCACGAAGAAATCCGGCGTGGTCACGCCCTACGCCGGTGTGGTGCTGGACCTGAACGACACGTATTCGGTGTACGCCAGCTGGACGCAGATTTTCCTGCCACAGACCTATTACAAGACCGCCAGCAATACCTCGCTTGACCCGCTCGAAGGCGACAACTACGAACTTGGCATCAAGGGCGAGTTCTATGACGGCGCTTTGAACGCCAGCGCCGCACTGTTCGAAGTCAAACAGAAGAACACGCCGCAATTGGTGGATGACAGTGGCCCACAGGAAATCTACCGGGCCATTGCCGGCACCACTACCCGCGGCATCGAGACGGAAATTTCCGGCGAGGTACTGCCAGGCTGGAATGTATTTGGCGGTTACACCTACCGCGAGTCCCACGACAAGGAGGGCAACCGCGTCGAGACCAACCAGCCGATGAACCTGTTCAAGCTGGCCACCACCTATCGCCTGCCCGGTGACTGGAACAAGCTGACAGTGGGCGGCAACATGACTTGGCAAAGCGACATCTACGCGGTCAATTCAGACCTGGGCACCAAGGCGCACCAGCGTGACTATGGCGTGGTCGGGCTGCTGGCCAACTATGCCTTCGATGAACACCTGAGCGTAGGGCTGAACCTGAACAACCTGTTCGACAAGAAGTACTACGACGGCCTGGGTACGTTCAGCTCCGGCTCTTATGGTGAGCCACGCAACCTGGTGGCGAATGCCCGCTGGCGGTTCTGAGGGAATGCAAGCGAACGGGGCTGCCGGGCAGCCCCATCATGCCCGCCATCGATGAATGATCCACACATATCATTCAGCGTGATATTAACCTTCGTCCCGTTCGATTCGTGCCTCACGCGCAACACACTCACACTCCGCCCACTACTAATACATTGGCGGAGTTCTCCATGGAACAATCTCTCAAACCCTTGCGCTTTCCCCTCGCTGCCCTGGCAGTGGTGGTGATCAGCGCTTGCGGTCGAACCCCAGACGCCGTGCAGGCTCCCGCCGCGCCGAAGGTCACCGTGGCCAAGGTGATCGAGCAACCGATCAACGAATGGGACGAGTTCACCGGCCGCCTCGAAGCCCCGGAAACTGTTGAAGTTCGCCCGCGGGTTGCCGGCCAGATCGACCAGGTTGCCTTCACCGAAGGCGCCCAGGTGAAAAAAGGCGACCTGCTGTTCCAGATCGACCCACGTCCGTTCCAGGCTGAAGTCCGCCGCCTTGAAGCCCAACTGCAACAAGCAAAAGCCACCGCCATTCGCAGCGCCAACGAAGCCCGCCGTGGCGAGCGCCTGCGCGACAGCAACGCCATTTCTGCAGAGCTTGCAGAATCGCGTAGCAGCGCTGCCGCCGAAGCCCGCGCCGGGGTCGACGCGATCCAGGCACAGCTCGACCTGGCGCGGCTGAACCTCAGCTTCACCCGCGTCACCGCGCCCATCAGTGGCCGCGTCAGCCGTGCCCAGTTCACTGCCGGCAACATCGTCACGGCCGATGTCACCCCGCTGACCAGCGTGGTGTCCACCGACAAAGTCTACGCCTACTTCGACGCCGACGAGCGCGTGTACCTCAAGTACACCCAGCTGGCGCGCGAAGGCCAGCGTGGCCAGAGCACCCCGGTGTACCTGGGCCTCACCAATGAAACCGGCAACCCGCACCTGGGCCAGATGAACTTCGTCGACAACCAGGTCAACCCGCGCACCGGCACCATCCGTGGTCGTGCGGTGTTCGACAACCGCGACGGCCAGTTCACCCCGGGCCTGTACGCACGCCTGAAGCTGGTCGGCAGCGCCCAGTACGACGCCATGCTGATCAATGACGAAGCCGTGGGCACCGACCTTGGCAAGAAGTTCGTGCTGGTCATGGACAAGGACAACAAGGCCACCTACCGCGCCGTGGAACTGGGGCCGAAGCTGGAAGGCCTGCGCATCGTGCGCAGCGGCCTGGCCAAGGATGACCGCATCGTGGTCAAGGGCCTGCAGCGCGTGCGTCCAGGCTCGCCGGTCACCCCGGAAGAAACCCCAATGGCCAGTGAGCAGACCCTCGCCGCCCTCGCCCAGCAGCGCCAGGCACTGGAGGCCAGCAACCCGGCGCCGAAAGTGGCGGGCAACAACGTGAAAGTCGCCAGCGCCCAGGCGCCACGCGGTTAAGGGAACATACCGATGAACTTCTCGAAATTCTTCATTACCCGGCCGATTTTCGCCGCGGTGCTGTCGCTGGTGCTGCTGATTGCGGGTTCGATCTCGCTGTTCCAGCTGCCGATCAGCGAATACCCCGAAGTGGTGCCACCCACCGTGGTGGTACGTGCCAACTTCCCCGGCGCCAACCCCAAGGTCATCGGCGAAACCGTCGCCGCGCCACTGGAACAGGCCATCACGGGCGTTGAGAACATGCTGTACATGTCCTCCCAGTCCACCGCTGATGGCAAGCTGACGCTGACCATCACGTTCGCCCTGGGCACTGACCTGGACAACGCCCAGGTGCAGGTGCAGAACCGCGTTACCCGTACCCAGCCCAAGCTGCCCGAGGAAGTGACGCGTATCGGTATCACCGTCGACAAGGCCTCGCCAGACCTGACCATGGTCGTGCACCTGACGTCGCCGGACAACCGCTACGACATGCTCTACCTGTCCAACTACGCCATCCTCAACATCAAGGACGAGCTGGCGCGTCTGGGCGGCGTAGGCGACGTGCAGCTGTTCGGCATGGGCGACTACTCGCTGCGCGTGTGGCTCGACCCGAACAAGACCGCTTCGCGCAACCTCACCGCCAGTGATGTGGTCGCGGCAATCCGCGAGCAGAACCGCCAGGTGGCCGCGGGCCAGCTGGGCGCCCCGCCTGCCCCGGGCTCCACCAGCTTCCAGCTGTCGATCAACACTCAGGGCCGTCTGGTCAACGAGGAAGAGTTCGAGAACATCATCATCCGTGCCGGTGCCGATGGCGAAATCACCCGCCTGAAGGACATCGCCCGCGTCGAACTCGGCTCCAGCCAGTACGCCTTGCGCTCGCTGCTGAACAACCAGCCTGCGGTGGCCATCCCGATCTTCCAGCGCCCAGGCTCCAACGCCATCGAGATCTCCGACGAAGTGCGGGCGAAAATGGCCGAGCTGAAGAAAGACTTCCCTGAAGGGATGGACTACAGCATCGTCTATGACCCGACCATCTTCGTGCGCGGCTCCATCGAAGCAGTTGTGCACACCCTGTTCGAAGCACTGGTGCTGGTCGTACTGGTGGTCATCCTGTTCCTGCAGACCTGGCGTGCCTCGATCATCCCGCTGCTGGCCGTGCCGGTATCGTTGATAGGTACCTTTGCGGTGATGCACCTGTTCGGTTTCTCGCTTAACGCCTTGTCGCTATTCGGCTTGGTGCTGGCCATCGGCATCGTGGTGGACGACGCCATCGTCGTGGTGGAGAATGTCGAACGTAACATCGGGCTGGGCCTGAAACCGCTGGAAGCCACGCAAAAGGCCATGAGCGAAGTGACCGGGCCGATCATTGCCACCGCCCTGGTGCTGTGCGCCGTGTTCGTACCGGCTGCGTTCATTTCCGGCCTTACCGGGCAGTTTTACAAGCAGTTCGCCCTGACCATCGCCATTTCCACCGTGATCTCGGCGTTCAACTCGCTGACCCTGTCGCCGGCCCTGGCTGCCGTGCTGCTGAAGGACCACCATGCGCCCAAGGACCGTTTCTCGCGGTTCCTCGACAAACTGCTGGGCAGCTGGCTGTTCTCGCCGTTCAACCGTTTCTTCGACCGCGCCAGCCACAGCTACGTCGGTGGTGTGCGCCGGGTCATCCGCTCCAGCGGCATCGCCCTGTTCGTCTATGCCGGCCTGATGGGCCTGACCTACCTCGGCTTCTCGTCCACGCCGACCGGTTTCGTGCCTGCCCAGGACAAGCAGTACCTGGTGGCCTTCGCCCAGCTGCCGGACGCCGCCAGCCTCGACCGCACCGAAGCGGTGATCAAGCGCATGAGCGAAATCGCCCTGAAGCAGCCTGGCGTGGCCGACTCGGTGGCCTTCCCTGGCCTGTCGATCAACGGTTTCACCAACAGCCCGAACAGCGGCATCGTGTTCACTCCGCTCAAGCCGTTCGATGAGCGCAAGGACCCGAGCCAGTCGGCGGCGGCCATCGCGGCTGCACTGAATGCCCAGTTCGCCGATATCCAGGACGCCTACATCGCCATCTTCCCGCCACCGCCCGTACAGGGCCTGGGCACGATCGGCGGCTTCCGCCTGCAAATCGAAGACCGTGGCAACCTGGGTTACGAAGCGCTGTACAAGGAAACCCAGAACATCATCGCCAAGAGCCACAACGTGCCGGAGCTGGCAGGCTTGTTCACCAGCTACCAGGTCAACGTGCCGCAGGTCGATGCCGCCATCGACCGGGAAAAGGCCAAGACTCACGGCGTGGCGATCACCGATATCTTCGACACCTTGCAGGTTTACCTGGGCTCGCTGTACACCAACGACTTCAACCGCTTTGGCCGCACCTATCAGGTCAACGTCCAGGCTGAGCAGCAGTTCCGCCTCGATGCCGAGCAGATCGGCCAGTTGAAAGTGCGCAACAACCTCGGCGAAATGATCCCGCTGGCGACCTTCCTCAAGGTCAGCGACACCTCCGGGCCGGACCGCGTCATGCACTACAACGGCTTCATCACTGCCGAAATCAACGGTGCCGCCGCCCCGGGCTATAGCTCTGGCCAGGCCGAAGCTGCCATCGAGAAGCTGCTGAAAGAAGAACTGCCCAACGGCATGACCTTCGAGTGGACCGACCTGACCTACCAGCAGATCCTCTCGGGCAACACCGCACTGCTGGTCTTCCCGCTGTGCGTACTGCTGGCGTTCCTGGTGCTGGCCGCCCAGTACGAAAGCTGGAGCCTGCCGCTGGCAGTGATCCTGATCGTACCGATGACCCTGCTGTCGGCCATCACCGGTGTGATCGTGTCCGGTGGCGACAACAACATCTTCACCCAGATCGGCCTGATCGTACTGGTGGGCCTGGCGTGCAAGAACGCGATCCTGATCGTCGAGTTTGCCAAGGATGAGCAGGCCAAAGGCCTGGATCCACTGGCTGCGGTGCTGGAAGCCTGCCGCCTGCGCCTGCGGCCGATCCTGATGACTTCGATTGCCTTCATCATGGGTGTGGTTCCGCTGGTGTTCAGCTCTGGTGCAGGTTCGGAAATGCGCCATGCCATGGGTGTGGCGGTGTTCTCGGGGATGATCGGCGTGACCGTGTTCGGCCTGTTCCTGACCCCGGTGTTCTTCTTCCTGATTCGCCGTTTCGTCGAGCGTCGCCAGGCCCGCAAGGCCGAGCGCGTTCAAGTGCTGGAGAACCATGCATGAACCTGCTCAAACCCCTAACCCCAAGCCTGCTCGCACTGGCCCTGGCAGCCTGTGCGGTAGGCCCGGACTACCAGGCCCCGGCAACCGAACCTGCACAACTGAGCAGCGATATGCAGGCCAAGGCCTACGACCGTAGCCGCTTCGAAAGCCTGTGGTGGAAGCAGTTCGACGACCCGGTGCTGAACCAGCTGGTGCAGGCTTCGCTGGACGGCAACCGTGACTTGCGTGTGGCCTTCGCCCGCCTGAAATCCGCCCGTTCGATCCGCGAAGACGCCGAAAACGACCAGTTCCCGGTGGTCACCAGCCGCGCCAGCAGCGACATCGGCAAGGGCCAGATCCCCGGCCAGACCACGCAGCGGGTGAACAGCGAGCGCTATGACCTGGGCCTGGACATGGCCTGGGAGCTTGACCTGTTCGGTCGCATCCAGCGCCAGATCGAGGCCAGCGAAGCCCAGGAAGCGGTAGCCGCCGCCGACCTGCAACAGTTGCAGGTCAGCCTGATCGCCGAACTGGTCGATGCTTATGGGCAACTGCGCGGTGCGCAGTTGCGCGAGAAGATCGCCTTGGCCAACCTCAACACCCAGCAGGAATCGCGGACCATTACCGAAACCCTGCGCGATGCCGGCGTGGGCAATGACCTCGATGTGGTACGTGCCGATGCACGCCTGGCCGGGGTCGAAGCCACCGTGCCGCAACTGCAGGCCGAACAGGCACGGGCGCGGCACCGCATCGCCACCCTGCTCGGCCAGCGCCCGGACGCGCTCAGCGTAGACCTGTCACCCAAGGACCTGCCGGCCATCTCCAAGGCGTTGCCGGTGGGTGACCCCGGTGAACTGCTGCGCCGTCGCCCGGACATCCGCAGTGCCGAGCGCCAGCTGGCTGCCGCCACCGCCAACGTCGGCGTGGCCACGGCAGACCTGTTCCCCCGCGTCAGCCTCAGCGGCTTCCTTGGCTTTACCGCCGCACGCGGCTCGCAGATCGGCTCCTCGGCAGCCAATGCCTGGGCGCTGGGCCCAAGCATTACCTGGGCAGCCTTCGACCTGGGCAGCGTACGGGCCCGCCTGCGCGGCGCCAAGGCCGATGCCGAAGGGGCACTGGCCAACTACGAGCAGCAGGTATTGCTGGCCCTGGAAGAATCGGCCAACGCCTTCAGCGATTACGACAAGACCCAGCAGCGACTGCTGTCGCTGATGCGCCAGAGCGACGCCAGCCGCAAGGCAGCGGAGCTGGCCTCGATTCGATATCGCGAAGGTACGGTGGACTACCTGGTACTGCTCGACGCCGAGCGCGAGCGGCTGAGCGCTGAGGATGCGCAGGCCCAGGGTGAGGTTGATCTGTACCGCGGTATCGTCTCCATCTACAAGGCCCTGGGCGGCGGCTGGCAACCGGAGACCGTGGCCAGCGCACGCTGATACACCCGTTTCAACGACTCCTTTGGTTGGCTCCTCCCCCAACCGTTTGCCCCGCTGGCCTTGGTCCGCGGGGCTTTTTTATGCCGTTGAAGCTTCAGCGCCAGCGAGATCGAGCGCCGCCCGCGCGGCGCATCGCGAGCGAAGCTCGCTCCTACGTTTGTTTCGGGCCAATTATTCCTGTGGGATTTGCGCGCGACCGCCTTGGTGCCTGCACTCGGTTGCATTTGCCCCCCGGCTGGCCCAAGCTCTGCCCTTCCCGCCGCCACGGACCGTCCGATGCACAGACGCAACCGCTACCTGATCGCCCTGCTGCTGTTGATCCTGGTATCGGCCCTGTTCGGTTACCTGTGGCGCGATGAGCAGCCAGCCCCGCCGACCTTGCCTGCACACAGCTATGCCAAGGCCCTGCGCCAGGCCCATGACGGCCAACCCGGCGCTGCGCGCGTGCTGTACCAGCAATTGCAACGCGACGACCTGCCCCCTATCCGCCGCGCTGCACTTTATGCCGAGTTACCCAACTACCCCTCGCCCCAGGCATTGAAACTCGCCCGCCAGGACCTGGAGCATGCCGACCCGCTGGTGCGCCGTGCGGCCATTGCCGGTATCCGCCGCCTGCTGCCGGCGGCGCAGCGCAGCCTGGTGCTCGGCCCATTGCTGGACGACGACGAACAAAGCGTGCGCTTTGCTGCCGTGGATGCCCTGCTGGGCCTCGATCCCGATGCCATCGGCCTGTATTTCGGCCCTTTGCAGGCAGCCCTGGAACAATACCAGCAGGCGCTCGAGCAACAACCCGAGGATGCCGACGCCCAGGTACACCTGGCGCGCCTGTACCTGCACGAAAACGACTACACCCAGGCAGCCACGGCCTTGCAGCGGGCGCTGGAGGTTGCACCCGGCAACCTCGACGCCCTGGCCACCCAGGTGCGCCTGCTGGAGCGTCAGGGCCACCACGATGCCTCGCGCCAGGTCTTGGGCAAAGCCTTGGCGCTAAGCCCCGACTCAGCCTTCCTGCAGTACGAGCTGGGGCTCTGGCTGAACCGTCATGAGCAGCGCGAGTACGCCTTGCTGGCTTTGTCCCGCGCCGTCGAACTGGACCCGGACAACGCAGACTACCGCTATACGCTGGCAGTCACGCTGCACGAGCTGGAACAACTCGACGCCGCGCAAAAGCAGCTGGAAACCGTGCTCAACCGGCAACCGGCCAACCGCCGGGCGCGGGTGCTGCTGATCCAGTACTCGAAAGAGACCGGGCAATTGCAGAACGTACAAGTGCTGCTGGCCGAGCTGGAGCGTCAGAACCCGGACGACCCCGTATTACAACAGGGCCTGTAGGCAACACCTAAATATTGTTGAACCCTGAGCATGTGCCCAGGGTCCAGTGGGTATCAGGCCACCCTACAGGAGAGTCGTTTTGGCCCATTCACTGGCGCTGGATGAACGTGCCTTGATCCTGGCACCTGCGCCGTTAGCAGCGGATACCTCGCGCCTGCTCGCCACCGCCGGCATCGATAGCCTGTGTGCCGTCGACCTGCCCAATCTGCAGGCTTGCCTGGAAGAAGGCGCAGGCATGGCGATCATTGCCGAGCAAGTGTTCAGCGAGGGCCCAAGCGCGTTGCTGCAGGCATTCATCGACCAGCAACAGAGCTGGTCGGACGTGCCTATCATGCTGCTCATCCAGGGGGCGTGGTCGGCTGCTGGCGCGAGTAACCATCCCGTGGGCAATATCTTGCTGCTGATCGCCCCGTTCGATAACGCCCAACTGCTGCAGATGACCCAATCCGCCCTGCGCAACCGGCGCCGGCAGTACGCGGCGCGCGACCAGTTGCAGAACCTGCAGCACCGCCTGAACACCCAGGTTGCGCTGCCGCCAGAGATGGAACCGGACTGTAAGGAGTTCGCCCACTATCAGGCACGCAAGATGGAAGCCATTGGCCAACTGGCCGGGGGAGTCGCTCATGACTTCAACAACCTGCTTACCAGCATTGGCGGCAGCTTCGAACTGATTGAACGGCGCCTGCATCAAGGCCGCAGCGATGGTTTGGACAGCGTGCTGCATATGGGCCGTGAGGCAGTAGCACGCGCTACCCGCGTGACCCACCGCTTGCTGGCGTTCTCCTCCCGCCAATCGCTGAACAGCCAGCGTGTCGACCTGCACGGCATGCTTGAGGTGAAACGCCTGACGGCCTGCCTGAACCCATCCGTAACCTTGCACGTGCACATCGCCAAAGGCCTCTGGCCTGTAGAAGCTGATGACAAGCAGTTGCAGGAAGCCCTCGACAACCTGCTGCTCAACGCCTGCGAAGCCATGCCCAGTGGCGGCCAGCTACGAATCGAGGCGAGCAACCAGCACATCGGGAGCACGCAGTTCAGCAGCGGATCTTTGTGTGCTGGTGACTATCTGCGCCTGAGTATCATCGATGACGGCCAAGGCATGGCGCAAAGCACACTGGAGCGCGCTTTCGAGCCATTTTTCAGTACCAAGGCGATTGGCCAGGGCATCGGCCTGGGCCTGTCGATGGTGTATGGCTTCAGCAAGCAGTCTCACGGGCATGTCACCCTGCACAGCCAGATCGGCCAGGGCACCCGGGTGGACCTGTACCTGCCGCGCCATATCGGCCAGGCCAAGGCACCGAGCAAGCCTGTATCTGTGCAGAGAAGCCGCGGCCGTCACGTGCTGGTAGTCGAGGACGACCCCCACGTGCGCCAATTGCTGTGCCAGGCCTTGCGCGAAAGTGGCTTCCCCTGCCGCAGCGCGGCCAACGCCACCGATGGGCTAAAGGTACTGCGCTCGACACAACCCGTGGACCTGCTGGTCAGCGATATCGGCCTGCCTGGCATGAATGGACGGCAACTCGCCGAAATTGCACGCAGCCTGTATCCACACTTGCCCGTGCTGTTCATCACCGGCTACGCGGAAACGGCCATGGCCCGCGCGGGTTTTCTGGGCACGGGCATGCACCTGATCTGTAAACCGTTCGAACTCAAAGACCTACAGACTCAGGTAACGCAAATTCTAGGCCGCCCCTGACCCTCATTATTTTTCGAGCATGTTCAGCGCCTGATCGGCAAGGTCCGCCAGCAAGAACGGCTTGTTCATCAATGCCGTTCCTGGCTGTTCAAGCAACTGCGCTTCAACAGCATGGTCAGCATAGCCGGTAATGAACAGGATCTTCTGAGCTTGAACCTGCATGCGCATGGCCTTGGCTACTTGCCTGCCACTGAAGCCGCCCGGTAAACCGATGTCGGTAATCACAAGGTCAAAGGGTTCGTCCAGACGAAAGCGCTCCAGCGCAGTATTGGCGTCGCTCGCTTCGGTGACCACAAAACCGCGTTCGGTCAGATACTCGCGCATCACGGCGCGCAAGTTCACCTCGTCATCGACCAGTAACAGGCGTTCACCCTGGGCTATGCGCCGGGAACGCTGAATGGGTCTGGACACTTCTGGTGCAGGCTCATGGCACCTCGGGAAAAGCATTGAAATTCTGGTGCCCTGGTTCGGGTTCGACTCGATCCACGCATATCCGCCAGATTGACCGACAAAGCCATACACCATCGATAGCCCAAGCCCGGAACCCCGTCCCATGCGCTTGGTGGTGAAGAACGGCTCAAAAGCCCTGGCAATGTCCTGCGCCGACATGCCATGGCCATCGTCCTCTACATGCAACGCAACATAGTCGCCCGGCGGCAGGCCATTCTCATCAGGGAAACAGGACGTCAACCGCTCGTTGACGCTGCGAACAGTGACGTTACCACGCTCCAGGCAGGCCTCCCGGGCATTGGTGCAAAGGTTGACCAAGGCATTTTCAAGTTGGGTAACGTCAAGGCATACCGCCCACGGCGCGACATCCAGTTGCCAATGCAAGCACATTTCTGCGCCCAGCGCCTTCAGTAGTAACGGCTCACTTAGCCGCAACTGTCGATTGAAGTCCAGCGGCCTGGGTGCAAGTGGTTGGTGCCGAGAGAATGCCAGCAGGCGATGAGTCAGCTCCATGGCGCGCATCACCGAGTCGCGAGCGACCTCCAAATAGGCGTCGATCCGCTCCAGCCGCCCATCCTGAAACCGCCGCTGCAAAAGTTCGAGACTGCCACCGATACCAGAAAGCAGGTTGTTCATCTCATGGCCCATGCCCCCGGCCAACTGGCCAACCACCTCCATGCGTTCGCTATTGCGCATCAGCGCTTCAGAATTACGCGCTGCCTCTTCGCGGTCCTCGGTGATATTGCGACCGACTGCCGTCAACAGGCTGCCGTCGAACCGGGCACTCCAGCGAAACCAGTGATAGTGGCCATCGCAGTGACGCAAGCGAGTTTCCAGCTGCTCGGTATTGCTGTATTTCAGAAACCCAGAGACTGCCACTTGTACCTCGGCGCGATCTGCAGGATGTACCAATTCCAGCACCGGCATATCGTGAATCTGCTCATTGGTCCAACCCAGAATGCGGCACCAGGCAGGGTTGGCAGCACGCAACTTGAGCTCAGGGGTAACCGTCATCATTGCATCACGGGACAGTTCCCATATCTGCTCGCGTTCGGCCACATGGCGCTGTATCTGTCGTTCATAGCCCTGCACCTGGTCACGCCAATGATGGTATGCCTCAACGCTGGCCGTGGTCTCGATCACCTTGTGCAGAAATCCCGCCACGTTTCCAAATTCATCGCGCAGGGGTGCATAACCGAATGCGCACCACAGCGGCTCGCTGCCTTCCACGCAGATGAGCAGAGGGGGGTCCTCGACAAAGTTCGAAACCCCTTCAAGCGCCTTGAACACCCAGGGCCCCATGACCTGCCAGAGGTCACTCCAGAGCGCATCGAACGCACTGCCCAGCGCATCCGGCCTGGCGGCCCGCAGCGCCCTATAGCCATCGTTGTGCACCACGCAAAGGTCCGCTCCCCAGACCACTGCGCAGGGAAACGGAGACAAATGCATCATGTCCACGGCAATGCGCAACGATGCCGGCCATCGCGGTAACGGCCCAAGGGTTGTACGCCCCCAGTCAAATTGCGCAATTCGTTCGCTCATCAGACCAAGCGGTGCCGATACGGGCGTTTTCAAGGTGAGCTCCCGCGCAGCTTTGCGCGGCGTACCGTGTACGGCCAATAGCGTTACTCCAACAATGCGAAGATGTACCCAGGTGTCAAATTGCCCCGAGGGTTTCGTTGAAGTTAGCACAGCACAAGCTGTGCACCATGGCGTACTTGTGCCTGGCAGCTATGCTGATTAGGTTTTCCCTTGGGCCAGGGCGCAACGGCCCATTCAGGTTTCCGACGGGAGCGTGGTCATGAGCGAGAAAATGCTGGTAGTGCTGACCAATACAGCCAAGTATCCGACCCTGAAACGGGCTACTGGGCTATGGCTGGGTGAAGCGGTGCACTTTGTCGAGAAAGTCGAAAAGGCCGGCTACACGGTCGATTATGTCAGCCCAGAGGGTGGCTATGTCCCTGTCGACCCACACAGCCTGCAGATGGCTCCCGACCTGGACTGGCAATGGTATGACGACAAGCGTTTCATGACGCGACTGGGCACCAGCTTGAGCCCTGGCCAGGTCAAGGCCAACGAATACAGCGTAATCTACTACACAGGCGGGCACGGCGTGATGTACGACTTCGCCGATAATCAGCCGCTGCAAGAGCTGGCGCGCAGGATCTACGAAAAGGGGGGCATCGTTGCCGCGGTCTGCCACGGCGTAGTCGGCCTGCTTAACATCAAGCTCAGTGACAACAGCCTGCTATTGAAAGGCCGTAAGGTGACCGGGTTTTCAAATGTCGAGGAAAAACTGGCTGAGCTGGATACCGTGGTTCCTTTCTTGACAGAAAACGAGCTAGGCGGCCGCGGCGGTGAGTACAGCAAACATGATGAGCCGTGGAAGGCATTCGTCATCGAGGATGATCGGTTGATCACCGGGCAGAACCCCAACTCCACTGCACTCGTGGCAGAGAAAGTACTGGCAAGACTCAACGTTAGGTAAAGCCTTACAGCACTCTTTTGGTTTTCCTCTCGCCCAAACTGCTAGCGGACTACAGCCGGCCGGACAATGAACGCATAGGCTCGGGGCTCAGCTGTACCCTACGAACAGCTCAGGCCGGAGAGCGATTGCCCTATGTTGAAAATCATGCACGCGAGGCACCGCCTGCGGGAGCTGCTGCTACTCATCACGGTGGGCTTGGTGCCTGTGATTTCCGGCTTGCTGGTGATGATTGTCCAGCTGGAAATGAAACTTGCGGAAAATGCGACTATCTCGGTCCAGGAAGCGGTATTCAGCATTGATCAGGCACTGAACCGGATGCATGAAGCGGCCCAGCGTGCCCTGCCGCTTGCAGGCCAGTCCTGCGACAGCGTCAAGAACGTATTGCAGGATCAGGCGGTGAGCCGCTCCATGCTAAGGTCGCTGACATTGGTAAAAGGCGACAAGGCCTACTGCAGCAGTACTTCGGACCCACTGGAACACTTGTCGGCCTTTGCCTTGTCCGGCCGGCAGGTCGAATTGTCATACGGGCAACCCGATAACCGCCGCAAGCTGCTGGTCAACTATTACCTGCAGGGCAAGAACGGTGGCGTGATCGTGACCGCTTACGCCATACAGCTGCGCAACGAACTGGACGGTTTCCAGGATGGGCTGACTCTGCTTCTGGAGTTCGACGACCGCTATATCTGGAGCAAAGGCGATAGCCGGGATGTAAAGCGCCCCTCGCAGTCCGAGTTTTCCGCAAGCGCGCTGTCCTCACATTACGGATACAGGGTAAAAGGCGGTTATGCCGATGGTTTCACCGCAAAGGAAATCCGCCAGTCGATGCTGCAGATCGTTCCATCGTTGATGCTGGTAGGGATCGGGACCGGCTCGATCGTATATCTGGGCTTGTACAGGGCACGGGCCCAAAGGCGTGGGGCGGTCGCCGAGCATGCATGATGGCGGCGCCCCTCCACCAGCTTCAGTCGGTGCTCAGCACGCCACGGCGCACCTGGTCGCGCTCGATGGATTCGAACAACGCCTTGAAATTGCCTTCACCAAAGCCATCGTCACCTTTGCGCTGGATGAACTCGAAGAACACCGGGCCGAGCAGGGTTTCCGAGAAAATCTGCAACAACAGGCGTTTGTCTTCGGGCTGCGAGGCACCATCGAGGAGGATGCCGCGTGCTTGCAACTGGTCGACCGGCTCGCCGTGACCAGGCAGCCGCTCTTCAAGCATTTCGTAGTAGGTTTGCGGCGGCGCAGTCATGAAGCGCATGCCAAAGCCCTTCAGGGCATCCCAGGTCTTGAGCAGGTCGTCGGTCAGAAAGGCCACGTGCTGGATACCTTCGCCGTTGAACTGCATCAGGAACTCTTCGATCTGGCCTGCACCCTTGGACGACTCTTCGTTGAGCGGAATGCGGATCATGCCATCGGGAGCGGTCATGGCCTTGGACGTCAGGCCGGTGTACTCACCCTTGATATCGAAGTAGCGGATTTCGCGGAAGTTGAACAGCTTCTCGTAGAAGCCAGCCCAGTAGGCCATGCGCCCGCGATAAACGTTGTGGGTAAGGTGGTCGATGATTTTCAGGCCGGCACCCACTGGGTTGCGGTCAACACCTTCGATGAAGTTGAAGTCGATGTCATAGATCGAGCTGCCTTCTTCGAAGCGGTCGATCAGGTACAGCGGCGCACCACCGATGCCTTTGATTGCCGGCAGGCGCAGCTCCATCGGCCCGGTTTCGATTTCAACCGGCTGGGCGCCCAGTTCCAGGGCACGGGCATAGGCCTCATGGGCATTGCGCACACGAAACGCCATGCCGCACACCGACGGGCCGTGTTCGGCCGCGAAGTACGAGGCGATGCTCTTGGGTTCGTTGTTCAGGATCAGGTTGATGCCACCCTGGCGGTACAGGTGCACATCCTTGGAACGGTGGCTGGCCACCTTGGTGAAGCCCAGAATCTGGAAGACCGGCTCAAGTACGCCTGGGGTCGGCGAAGCCAGTTCGATGAATTCGAAGCCCATCAGGCCCATTGGATTGTCGAAGATATCAGCCATGTTCGTGTCCTCATCTGCAGCGAAATATTATTGATTGCGTAGGATGTGGGACAGAAACGGCGGGGCGCACGGGATACCTCGCACGCTGCGGGCGAGGAAGTCACCTATGATCAGCTTGAACCCATGGTATGTCATATGGACCCATTCTCGGCGGGCTTGATCCTTCGGTATTGAAGGACCTTATTGTTGTATTCGTAAATGGATTCTACATTGCGTAAAAACGTTTGTCGCGTTTTAGTTGGCCGCACGTCCCGACAAGCGGCTATCCTCTCGTTACCCCTCCCACAGATCATTCCCGCATGCCTCTTACCGCCAAACGCCGCGCCAGCCTGGGCTGGCGCAACCTGCTGCCCTGGGTCGTCGGGGTGCTGCCGGTAATGTGCGGCCTTGCCGTGATGAACTGGCAGGTCGAGCGCGAGATGCAGGCCAGCAGCCAGGCCACCACCCGTCAGGCGGTGGAGCACGTCGAACGCATCCTCGACAACCTGTCCGGTGCTGCCAATGCGCTACTCCCCCTGACTGCCAGCCCTTGCGACCAGGTCCAGCTTACGCTGCGTGCCCAGGTGACCCGCAATGCCTTCGTGCGCTCGACCAACCTGTTCAGGCACAACAACCTTTATTGCACCTCGCTGTTCGGCGAATTCGACGAGCCGGTCAACGCCAGCGACTACACCGACGGTAAACTGTGGTTGATGGACGGCAACTCGGTCACCCCAGGGCATCCGCTGTTGGTGTACCGCGCAAGCGACGGCGACCACGGCGCAATCACCACGGTGGATGGCGACCATTTGTTGACCGCATTGCGCCTGATCGGCCCGGATGAAGACCTGCAAATACGGGTGGGCAACGCCTGGATGGGCAAGGACGGCGTTGTACACGAAGGCGCACCACCTGCCGCAGCCAGTGCCAACGTGCTGCTGGGCTCCACACGTTACCCGTTCAGCGTGCAGGGCGGCTACAGCGCCGATAAGCAAGGCCAGCTGCTGCGCGTTCACTACCCTGCCCTGCTCGGCCTGCTGCTGGTCCTGGGTAGCGTGGCCGCGCTGGTTTGCCGCTGGCAGATTCGCCGCGCCTCCTCGCCCCGCGCCGAGCTGGATCGAGCCTTGCAGGCCGACGAATTCCTGCCCTACTTCCAGCCGGTGGTGCGCAAGGGCGATTTCCGCTGGGCCGGTGTCGAAGTGCTGATGCGCTGGAACCACCCACGAGAAGGCCTGGTTCGCCCTGACCTGTTCATTCCCTATGCCGAGCACAGCGGGCAGATCGTCGCCATGACCCGTGCGCTGATCATGCACACTGCCCAGAGCCTGGCGCCCTATGCCGGGCTGCTGGAGGATGGCTTTCACATCGGGATCAACATCACCGCCGACCACTGCCG
Organism: Pseudomonas sp. SAS7; assembly: GCF_052112345.1. Taxonomy (NCBI): domain Bacteria; kingdom Pseudomonadati; phylum Pseudomonadota; class Gammaproteobacteria; order Pseudomonadales; family Pseudomonadaceae; genus Pseudomonas; species Pseudomonas sp. SAS7. The sequence goes on from NZ_JBEGGO010000017.1 coordinate 89,892, forward strand.
CGACTTGCGCCTGCTGGACGATTGCCGCACCTTCCTGCAGCACTTCCCGCCTGGCCGGGTGGTACTGACCCTGGAGCTGACCGAGCGCAAGCTGATCGAGCCCACCCCGGTGACCCTGGAACTGTTCGAGAAACTGCATGCCATGGGGGTGATGATTGCACTCGACGACTTCGGCACCGGGCAATCCAGTCTTAATTACCTGCGCCAGTTCAAGGTCGACTACCTGAAAATCGACCAAAGCTTCGTCGCCATGATCGGCGGCGATGCGCTGTCCCTGCACATCCTCGAAACCATCATCGAGCTATCTGCCAAATTAGGCCTTGGCATCGTTGCCGAGGGTGTCGAAACCGACACCCAGCGCGATTACCTGGCCCGCCATGGCGTGGACTTCCAGCAAGGCTACCTGTTCGCCAGGCCCATGCCGGCGGCGCAGTTCCTTGAGGCACTGGCCGCACATCCGGGCGCGTCACGGTTGCCGCAAGGAGCGCCCCCTGAGATCATGCGCGGCTGATCCAACCGCTCAACTCCCCATTCGAGGCATTTGTGTCAAAAGGCATTGTTTCATCGGTCATGGCGTCCTGTCTGTTCGCTGTGATGTACTTCTATACCTCGCTGCTCACGCCACTCGATGGCGAGGAAATCTTTGGCTGGCGCACCCTGCTGACGCTGCCCTGCCTCACCTTGTTCATGCTTGTCTCGAAGGACTGGAAACGCGTAGGCGAGCTGCTAGCCCGGGTAAAACGCACGCCCGTGCTGTTGCTAGGCATGGTCGGTACGTCGTGGCTGATGGGCGTGCAGTTGTGGCTGTTCCTCTGGGCGCCCCTGCACGGGCGCAGCCTGGAAGTGTCGATGGGCTACTTTCTGCTGCCGCTGGCCATGGTCCTGACCGGGCGGCTGGTGTATGGCGAGCGCCTGTCGCGCCTGCAAAAGGTAGCCGTGGCGTGCGCCGCGCTGGGCGTAGGCCACGAGCTGTACCAGAATGGCAGTTTTGCCTGGGAAACCCTGCTGGTGACGATCGGCTACCCGATCTACTTCGTACTGCGCCGGCGTTGCCGCACCGACCACCTGGGTGGCCTGTGGTGCGACATGTGCCTGCTGCTGCCATGGGCGCTGTACTTCGTGATCCAGGGCCCGCTTTCGTCTGGCGACCTGCAGGCTCACCCGGGCCTGTATGCCCTGATCCCGGTCCTTGGGGCCATCAGCGCCTCGGCCCTGATCGCCTACGTGCTGGCCAGTCGCATGCTGCCGTTCAGCCTGTTCGGCCTGCTCAGCTACGTCGAGCCCGTGCTGCTGGTGGGGGTGGCGCTGCTGCTGGGCGAGACCATCGGCCCGGATCAGTGGCTGACTTACCTGCCGATCTGGGCCGCGGTGCTGGTACTGGTGCTCGAAGGTTTCAAGCACCTGCTGCGTCAGCGTCGCCGTTCGGTATAAGCCGAACCTGGCGCACCCGCCGCTCTTCAACCGCCTCCACGGTCAGCGTCCAGCCATTCCAGGCAAGGCGATCCCCCACCATCGGCAGGCGGTCGAGCAGGCTCATCACCAGGCCTGCCAGGGTCTGGTAATCGTCGGTGGCACGGGCACTGAAGCCAGTACGTGCCTGCACCTGGCTCAGGTTCAGTGCACCGCTCACCACAAAGCCTTCCCCCTCCTGGACGATACCGGGGCCTTCAACCTCGCTCGCATCCGGCAGCTCACCGGCAATCGACTCAAGGATGTCGGTCATGGTCAGCAGGCCGGTGAAGTCACCGAACTCGTTGACCACAAAGGCGATGTGGGTCGACTGCCCACGCATCTGCTCCAGGGCATTGAGGATGCTGAAGCTCTCCAGCAGGTTCAACGGCGCCCGTGCCATGCCTTCCAGGTCTGGCTGGCTGCCCGACAATAACTCCTTGAACAGCTCCTTCTTGTGCACGAAGCCAAGTGGTTCGTCGACACGGCCATCGCGGATCAACGGCAGGCGCGAGTAAGGCGAATTGGCCAGGGCCTGCGTAATGGCTTCAGGCGGCTGCGCCAGGTCGATCACATCGACCTCGGTACGGGCGGTCATCACCGTACGGATCGGCCGCTCGGCCAGGTTCAGTACGCCACTGATCATTACCCGCTCACGACGGTCGAACAGCACCTGCTGCTCGCCACCTTCGACCAGATCGGCGATTTCCTCGCCCACCTCGTCAGCCTCGACCCGGCGGCCGCCCAGCAGGCGCAGCACGGCATGTGCGGTACGCTCACGCAGCGGCCGGTGCTGCTGCAAGCTGCGCTTGCGGCGGGCACGGGCCAGCTGGTTGAACAGCTCGATCAGGATCGAGAAGCCAATCGCTGCGTACAGGTAGCCTTTCGGGATATGGAAGCCCAGGCCCTCGGCGGTGAGGCTGAAGCCGATCATCATCAGGAAGCCCAGGCACAACATGATCACAGTGGGGTGGGCGTTGACGAAGCGGGTCAGCGGCTTGCTGGCAACGATCATGATACCGATCGAGAAGATCACCGCGATCATCATCACCGATAGCTCATCGACCATGCCCACTGCCGTGATCACCGCATCCAGCGAGAACACCGCGTCCAGCACCACGATCTGGGCGACGATAGGCCAGAATGCGGCATGGCGCAGCGTGCCACTGGCCTGGGTCACATGGCCTTCCAGGCGTTCGTGCAACTCCATGGTGGCCTTGAACAGCAAGAACACACCGCCGAACAGCATGATCAGGTCACGGCCAGAGAAGCTCTTGCCGAACACGTCGATCAACGGTGCGGTGAGGGTGACCATCCACGAAATGCTGGCCAACAGGCCCAGGCGCATGATCAACGCCAGGCTAAGGCCAATCACCCGCGCGCGGTCGCGCTGATGCGGAGGCAGCTTGTCTGCCAGGATGGCAATGAACACCAGGTTGTCGATACCCAGCACCAGCTCAAGGACGATAAGCGTCAACAGGCCTAGCCAGGCCGTGGGATCGGCTAGCCATTCCATTAGCGGGTACTCACGAAGGAAGCGTCACGAGGACAGAGGGAGGACGGCCTGAGAGGCCAGAGACTGGGGGGCTCCGCGAAGGTGCTCATATATACCTTGATAGAAAATTGGGAAAATAATCCTACAGGCACAGCAGTTTTCTCTGATAGCGCAAAACTATTACAAAACCTGTAACGCGTGTGAGTCCGCATTGGGGGTACTTTTATTCAATACTTTAGACAACCCACAGCTGAAAATCAGGGTTCCTTGCAACCACCCGGATCTCTCACATGAGCCTGTCCCTGTCCATGGCCGCCTTTGCACTGGCGGCGTCAATCTCCCCCGGCCCGGTCAACATCGTTGCCCTGAGCAGCGGCGCCAGCCATGGCTTACGTGCCAGCCTGGCGCATGTCGCCGGCGCCACCCTGGGCTTCTGTCTGTTGCTGGTGCTGGTCGGGCTGGGCCTGCACCAGCTGCTGCTGCGCTGGCCTGTGTTGAGCGTGCTGCTGCACTGGGGTGGGGTGATGTTTCTGCTGTACATGGCATGGAAACTGGCCCGCGACGATGGCCAGCTGACTGGCGCGCACTCAACACCCGCCCCCTCGGCCTGGCACGGCGCGGCCATGCAATGGCTGAACCCCAAGGCCTGGCTGGCGGCAGTGGCCGGGGTCGGCGCTTATACCGGCGGTGAGCAGCACTTGCTGTGGTTGTTCACCTGGATCTACGGGCCGATCTGTTTCATTTCGGTGGCCAGTTGGGCATGGGCCGGCAGCGTGATTCGCCAGTACCTGAGCAACCCACGGCACATGCGCCTGCTCAATCGAGGGTTGGCGGTTTTGCTGGTGGGCAGTGCTGTGTACCTGGTTATCTGACCCCGGTGGCATTGCGGTAATGACCCGGCGTCGCAGCCAGATGCTTTTTGAACGCCCGCTGCAAGTGCGCCTGGTCGGCAAACCCGGCCTCCTGCGCAACCTCGGCAATCGCCCGCCCCTGACGCAACTGCGCCCTCGCCAGCTGAACCCGCTGGTCGAGCAGGTAGCCATGCGGTGTCAGCCCGTAATGTTGGCGAAAGGCACGAATCAGGTAGGCGCGCGACAGGCCGCACGCTGTGCAGATATCTTCCAGGCTCAGCGGATCGCTGCGATGAGCGCGTATGAACGCTGCCGCCGCGTCCAGCCGGGGGTGGCCTTCGTCACTGACACGGGCATTGGCGCCGAGAAAGCCCGGCAAGGCGCCGAACAGCGCGGCCAGCCGGCCTTCCCGGTCAGGCACCCCCGCATCGAACAGGTCTGCAAACGCCTGCAATAACCGTTGGTACAACGCAGGCGAGTCACTCCAGGTTTGCGTCGGCAATTCAAAGCCATGCGCCTGTAGCCAAGGCAGGTCGACGAACAGCATCAGGTAAGACCAGGGCTCACTGCCGATGGGATTGCAGGTATGCACAACGCCCGGGTTCATCAGCACCGTGGTACCGGCCCCTACCTGGATGCGCAGGTCACCGTTGAGGTAGGTGCTTCGCCCGCCGGTGATCACACCGATTGAAAAGCTCTCATGGGAGTGCGCGGCGTAGCACACCTGCCGCCCGTCCCCTACCCGCCGCGCCTCGACAAAGGGTAATGCAGGGTCACGCCAGAACCGCGAAACCTCGATCATCCCCTTGCCCACTCGCTGCTGACATACATCGATACTACCCGTTTACCTGTGGAAACAGGTCCAGCGTCCGCTCCACCTCACCGATATCGATCAGGAAGCCATCACCCTCCGGTATGCCGACCACAAAGCCAAAATGCTGGTAGTCACGATCCGTCAGGTACTTGTAGTAGCTGACAAAGCGGTTCGGCGGCTGCAAGGTCAGCAGGCAGCCGCCAGGCTGAAGCACATTCACCCCGTGCACCAACTGGCTGCCCTCCACGCCGATGACCACTCTGGCCCCGGCACAGGCCGCAACAATACTCGGCAGGTCAGACTTCAGCGGATTGACGACGCGAAAACCACGGGTAACACGCAGGTGCTCGGCAAGCTCCAGTTCATTGCGCAACAGGCGCAGGTCCCCGTCACCGCCGCGCAGCAGGAATACGCCAGGATGCGGGGCATGCGGCACGTGCGACAGCAGTTTGTCACCCATGGCCTGGTAGCGGGCATGCCGGCTGCGATTATTGCTCTGGTCATCGAACAGCACCAGCTCACGGAAAAATGCACTGCGCAGGCGCACCGGCTTCATGCCCAGCCAGTCTTCGTAGGCCGGCGCCTGGGTGAACAGCGGGTACCTGGCCGATGGCGCGGTGGTCACCGGTATGCCCTCGTTACAGGCCAGCGCATAGGTCGGGCAATCTTCCATCAGCCAGGTGCCGAACCACGAGTTGCCATTTTGCGTGCAATAAACGGCCCCGCGGTCTATTTCGTTGTCCACGATGATGGTCGGGAAGGTGCTCGGCTTCAGCGACAGCCAATGGCTGGCCTTGCCCTTGTACAACGCGCCATCGACCAGCCACACATTCTTGATCAGGTAGCCGCGGGTTGGCCCTTGTAGCGTGCTGATACCGCCCTCCATGGTGCGAGCGGGGTGCACGTAGGGGTAAAAACGCTTGCCCTCCCAGCCCGTTACCCGCTCCAGCTGGCCAGGCAGAAAGATGGCCGCCGGCGACACCGTGGTTTCGCCCGGAGCAATGTCCCAACTCTTGGTGGCGATACTCTTCAGGTCGATGGCCGTATGCCTGCCCAGCCGCTTGCGCGCCATGTAACGATAGGCGGCCAAGGTCCAGGTGTGCTGCCTGGCAGCGGAAGATGCACTGAACTGCGAGATGTCGCCTCCCATGAAGCGTCCTCCCCTGATGACGAAGTCTAAACCCTGGCGTAAAGCGCCAGATCAATGCATCCCTGGCAGCCACTCAGTTGCACGTGACTCTCTCCATGGTCGGCGGTGACTGCAAGCTGGCGTAACGGCTGCGCAGAGTTTCTACGAAGGGTTCACCCGCACCGTTGTTACCATAGAGATAAATCTTGTGCAGGCCCCCGAACACCATTTCGTGGTAACGGCTGGCAACCTCCTCATCGCTCGGGCCATCCGGCAACCCCAGGTGCAGCGTGAGTTTGTCGCCCTCCACTGCGAACATTGGCGTATCCCACAAGAACTTCGCGGTCCCGGTCTTGGGCAAGCGGACAAATAGATAAGCATGGTTGCCCAGCGAGTCGATATCCCCTCCGCGACGGCGCTTCCATTTCAGCAGGCCGTCATCCGGGCGCGCGAGGCACAGGCCGATATCGTAGTAATCGAAGCCCTGCTCCAGTGCCCACTCAAGCGCCATGAAGGTGGTGATCGAATTTACCTCGCGCAATCTTTTGGCATCATTGAACACCGCCTCGCAATAGCCGAAACGCAACGTGCTCCAGTAACGCTTGCCACCGCGTACCACTTCGCAACCCAGATGGCAGCCGATCACTTCGTCACCCAGCGTGATCAGGTCGAGCCGGCCGACGCTTTTGGCAATGCGGAACACTTCTTCCGTGGGGAACTGCGCAGCATGGATACCCTGCCTGGCAGTGGCATAGGGGCGTAGCAGCTCACGGTCCGCCATGGCGATCTCGTCGTCCGAGAGGGCCTGGCGCATCTGGTACAGCGGGCGATTCTTGCGAATACTGCGCCGCAGTTCGCTGTCGTAGCGCGCCGTGATGTCCTCCAGCGAACGGCCCAACGGCACTACGGCGCTCAGGTAATGGGGCACTGACAGCGCCCCCGACGAGGGCATTTCGCTGATGACAACGACATGATTGGCGGCCGCTGTGGCACTGGCACTGTCCACGATCGAAGCGCTGCCCTGGCCCTTGCCACCGATCAGCAGCTTGGCCATTTCCCGCTGTTGCTTGCGGCCGATATAGAGAATTTCGTAAGGGCTTTCCTCTTGTAGCCGAAACCTGGCTATTTCCCAACGCCAGAAACAGGCACGCGACGCCATTTCTCGGGCTTTGCTGGCCAGCAGCCGCATTTCGTAACGCAGGGAGGGTGATAGGTGCTTTCGCGCCACAGCCGTCAAGGTCTCTTTCATTTCTTCTTCGACGTCCTTTGAAGTGCTCTATGGTCTATCTGAAAAAGAGAAAAAATCAGCAAAAACACTTAACGCTTTGATTTTTATAATGTGCCCTGCAACTTCGCTATCACATTCAGTAACAATTTAAGATGCCTGCAAACCCTTTGGCAAGCGGCTCCTGGCCGACTTTAGCTGAAGTTTCATGGCGTCAAATTTCCTGCGTAAAAATCCACCCCATCTAGAAGTTTGCTATAAGCGTGCCACCCACACGGTATTTGATTACCACTTGCTTATTGAAAATAAGCGTTTGATGCCCTCTTTGTGTAGAAGGAGCATCGGCATGCCTGCAAACAATCCTCATCAAGCCCTGCTTGAGGCCCAGGTGCCACACTGGACGCGCCGGGTAACCCCCATTCAGTGGGCTGCGTTGCAGCAAAGCCAGGCCAGCCCTTGGCAAGAGCAAGACTGGTTCGCCAACGCCGCCCCTGACCTGCGCCAGGCGGTAGATGCCAGCCAGGCATGCCTGGTACGCTCACAAGCAGCCTTGGCCCGCTCACTCAGGGGGCTTGAACAGATCACCGAATTCGCCGAGCCTTTACTACAAAATTTCTTGGCCGAACGAGGCTTTCTAGCTCCGGTGCAAAAATCAAGGCTGCTGCGTGTCAAACGCACTTGGCACTGGACCGCCCTGCGCTATCTCTACAGTCATCGTAGCGACAACCTGTTACAGGCTGCGATGCAGAACTTCGCCGATGACGAGGCGTTTACCTCTCAAAGCGCCATTGCCCTGAGCGACAACATTCAAGTCACCCGTATTCAAGTACAAGGCTCCACAGTAATCGGTATGCAGGCACCTGTGGCGTACTTCCCACTGACCTCGGAGCGCTACCAGGTCGAGCCGCTTCCCCTCTCACCCACCACGTTCGCCACATACTGCCGTGAAATGGACCTGGGTGGGGCCTACCAAGTCCACCTGCAACAGCACTTTGCCCAGCCAGCTGTGCGTGAGCAAGCCATCAGGGTGCAAAAAGCCCGTCTGCGCCTGGCATCCGACCTCGCCTACCTGCGCCACCACATCAGTGGCCACACACACGATCAATTGCAACGATTGCTGCAAGGCAGCACCGTGAATTGCTGGCAGCTTGCACTGTTCGGCATCAACCTGCAGGACGCCATGCTGATCGATACGGGCCGTGGGGGGTTGGCCCTGTACCTGCCAGGCCATGATCCAGCCCTGCGCCAATGCAATGACCTTGGAGCAGTGCACGATGCACTGGCCACCCTCCTGCTGCAGCCCGATGCTCGCCAGGCATTCGCGGGTTACATCATGCAGGACGAGCGCGCGCACTTTCTCGATCTGTTGCAACAAAACCTTGATGCCTCCGGCAATACTGCCACTGACCGCCCGTGGCAACGCGCAGCACACGCGGACTTGCGCCCGACGCGCCAAGCCATCACGGTAGAACCTTTCGGCTACTTTCAGGACCTGCACCTGACTCGCCTCAAGCATGAGGCCAGCCTGCTGGCGGTACCGACAGCGCTGGCCGATGCCAGTGCACGGGCCAGACGCCTGGCTGAATGGGAGAACCTTGGCTGGGATGTGCTGAACGTCGCCGGGTTCTTCATCCCGGGGGTTGGCGCCTTGATGCTCGGCGTCACGGCCTGCCAACTGCTGGGCGAGGTCTATGAGGGCTACGAAGCCTGGGAGGAAGGCGATCGCCACCTTGCCTTGCGTCATCTGGAAGCAGTCGGTCTGAATCTGGCTCTGATTGGCGGTTTTGTCGCGGCAGGCCACGCAGTTCCCAAGCTGTTCAGCAGCGCGCTGATGGAAAACCTGCACGAAGTGCCGGTCAACAACGGGCGCTACAAGCTCTGGAACCAGGACCTGACCCCTTACCGCAGCCGCATGGAGCTGCCAGAAGGCCTGCAACCCAATGCGCAAGGCCAGTACCTGCACGAGGGGCGGCAGTTCATCCGCATGGACGGCCATCTCTACCAGCAACACTTCGATGACACGCTGCAGCAATGGCGCATCATCCACCCGGACGCGCAGGATGCCTGGCAACCACCGCTGGAACACAACGGGCAAGGCGCCTGGCGCGGCCAGCATGAACAGCCCTCCCAGTGGCCTTTCGCAACACTCGCGCGCCGCCTGGGTGAGCCCTTCACAGCGTTCGCCCCGCTAGAGCTGGAGCGGGCCGGGCGCATTTGCGGCCTCGACGCCACCCACCTGCGCCAGGTGCACCTGCAAGGCCAACCAAGCCCGCCGCTGTTGCTCGATACCCTGCAACGCATGGCGGCACAGGCCGAAGTACGCGCCATGGGCCCAGACGCAACGCCGCACATGTTCGACCAGCTGTACAACGGCAGCACGCCCATCGCCCCGGCAACGCAGCAGTTGCTTACGGCGTACCCGCGTCTTTCTCCGGCCCTGGCCAGGCGTTTGCTGACCACAATGGACGATCCCGAGACAGTCGCCTGGCAAGAGCACGGCCGGCTGCCCATGGCGCTTAGGCGGCAGATCGAACACGTACACAGTGAGCTGCCGCTGGTACGCGCGCTGGAAGACGTGTTGCAACCTGGGTGGGGTAACACTGACAGTGAGCGCCTGCTGTTCAGTGCGCTCGATGCCCTGCCCGAATGGCCTGCTGACCTGCGCCTGGAGCTGCGCGCCGGCGGCCCGCAAGGGCCAAGGCTGGACCATGTCGGCACCGAACAGGCCACTACCGTGCGCCGGGTGCTCAAATCGGCCGAAGGTTATGAGGCCGACCTGGGAGAGCGCCCGGCACCCGCGCAGCGTGATCCGGACTTGTGCCGTGCGTTGGAGCAGGCGCTGCCCCCAGCGCAGCGCGAAGCCCTGGGCATCGCGCAAAGTGACGGCAACGTGCTGCGCGAGTGGGTACTGGCATGGGCCGATGAACATCGGCCGGTGCTTGCGCAGCGGCTCTGGGGAATGCGCGCCGTGCGGCGCAAACCCCAAGGCTGGCTGCGCGGCGGCCGCCCACTGACGCCGCTGCCCGCGCCTGCGTCCCAGACCGGCTCGCTGGCGGTGGCCTACCGCCGCGTCTTCCCCGATGCCACCGATGCAGAATTTACCGACTGGCTGGGCGACGAGCAGGAAGACCACAACCCGTATGACATGCGCTCTGCCACTGAGCGATTGCGAGACTTGCAACAGCGCCTGGATGCCCTGCGGCGAGACCTGCATCAATGGGCAACGCCTGACCCCTCAAGCCCACACCAGCGGCATCGGGCAATCCGCCCGATCATCGCCGCCTGGCGTCGCCTTTCGTGGCTGCCATACGGGCGCAGCGGACGCCTTTTCAGCCTCGACCTGTCCAGCCTGGACCTACGCGACGAGGACCTGGCCAGCCTCGCCCTGCCCGACGACTTCACCCACATAGAACACGTTTCCCTCAGCAACAACCGGCTGCTCAGCCACCTGCCGGCTGAATTCTACGAGCGCTTCCCCAACCTCAAGCGCCTGCTGCTCATCAAGTGCCGTTTCCAGCGCTTGCCCCGCGTGGCCAAACCTGAGCAACTACGCTGGCTGGACCTCGACAGCAATCGCATCACCTGGGATGGCCAGGCCCAGCGAACACTCAACCAGTTCAGCCACCTTGGCGCGCTCGATCTGAGCGGCAACCCGCTCATTCAAGCACCAGACCTGCGCTGGCTTGGCGAGCTCAGAACCGTGTTCCTGTCTGATTGTGCGCTCACCGAATTGCCTCAAGGCCTGGACCTTCTCACCGAACCACTGGTACTGGACCTTTCGTCCAACCAGTTTCAGCAATTACCTGCTGCCTTCGATGTTCCACTCCCGGTAGCTGAAACCCTAAGCCTTGAAAGCGAGTGGCTGGGTCAAGCTGCGCGAGCACAAATCGAAGCCTATAACACCGCCCACGATGTCGATCTGTTGGTATGCGAAAGTGACTATCTGGGGTTCTTCGACAACGCGGGCCCGGCAGAAACCGCATTGTGGCAACGCTTGCCACTGCAGTTTCGCCGTGGCCTCAGGCCATTGCTCGACCGTGAACCCTTCCTGTCACATCCGATTCAAGCCCGCCGTGAATTCTGGCGAAGACTGGCAGTGATCGACACAGATCCTGTACTGCGCCAGGAGTGGCTCACGCACCCGCCATCCAACCTTTTCAACCTGCCGCTTTGATCGAGTACGCAGTGCCTGCCGCCCCTCGGCAGGCACTTGTGGCCAGTTTGATCCAGACTGGTGTTTTCCCGGTGGGCGGTGCATGCTCGTAGCTGAAGCGATTCACCCGGCTTGAAACCAGCCCCGCAATGTGAGGTGCAGTACCTATGGACCGTCTGCTCGATTCACTCTTCCCCAGCGCCGAGAACATCCCTGAAACCTGGCGCCTGGGAGCCCCTCTGGAACAACGAGATTACCTGGTGAACGGCGAGCTCAGGCGCTGGGACGGCCCCTTGGCCACGGTACGCAGCCCGGTATGGCTCAAGGAGGGCGCTGATGAACGCCAAGTGGTGCTGGGCAGCGCGCCGCTGCTCGATGCCGACACCGCCCTTACCGCCCTCGACGCCGCCGTACAGGCCTACGACAAGGGCCGCGGTGCCTGGCCGAACATGCGTGTGGCCGAACGTATCCAGCATGTCGAAACCTTCCTTGCACGCATGCGTGAGCAGCGCCAGGCGGTTGTCAAGCTGCTGATGTGGGAGATCGGCAAGAACCTCAAGGATTCGGAAAAGGAATTCGACCGCACCTGCGACTACATCGTCGACACCATCAACGCCCTCAAGGACCTCGACCGCCGCTCCAGCCGCTTCGAGCTGGAACAGGGCACCCTCGGCCAGATCCGCCGCGCGCCCTTGGGCGTGGCATTGTGCATGGGGCCCTACAATTACCCGCTGAACGAAACCTTCACCACGCTGATCCCGGCGCTGATCATGGGCAACACCGTGGTGTTCAAGCCGGCCAAGTTCGGTGTGTTGCTGATCCGACCGTTGCTCGAAGCCTTCCGTGACAGCTTCCCGCCGGGTGTGATCAACGTGATCTATGGCCGCGGCCGGGAAACGGTGAGCGCGCTGATGGCCAGCGGCAACGTCGATGTGTTCGCCTTCATCGGTACACACAAGGCTGCCAGCGACCTCAAAAAGCTGCACCCACGCCCCCACCGCCTGCGCGCCGCACTGGGCCTGGATGCCAAGAACCCGGGCATCGTGCTGCCGCAGGTCGACCTCGACAACGCCGTCGAAGAAGCGGTTACCGGCGCGCTGTCGTTCAACGGCCAGCGCTGCACGGCACTGAAGATCCTGTTCGTCCATGAGGACGTGGTCGACGCCTTCCTCGACAAGTTCCAGCGCAAACTGGCCGCGCTCAAGCCCGGCATGCCCTGGGAACCGGGCGTCGCGCTGACGCCACTGCCGGAGCCCGGGAAAGTCGACTACCTAGACGGCCTGGTCGCCGATGCCACAGCCAAGGGCGCGCGCGTGCTGAACGAATGTGGCGGGCAAAGCCGCGGGTCGTTCTTCTACCCGGCCCTGCTGTACCCGGTGAACCACGAAATGCGCGTGTACCACGAGGAGCAGTTCGGCCCCCTGGTACCTGTAGTGCCATATCGCGACCTGCAAACCGTCATCGACTACGTGCTGGACTCCGATTACGGCCAGCAGCTGAGCCTGTTCGGCAACGATCCGGCGACCATCGGCAGCCTGGTCGACATCTTCGCCAACCAGGTCGGGCGCATCAACATCAATGCACAGTGCCAGCGCGGCCCCGACACCTATCCGTTCAACGGCCGCAAGAACAGCGCCGAAGGTACCTTGTCGGTGCATGACGCCCTGCGCGTGTTCTCCATCCGCACCTTGGTCGCCACCCGTTTCCAGGAAGCCAACAAGGAACTGATCAGCGAAATCATCCGTAACCGCCAGTCGAGCTTCCTGACCACGGACTACATCTTCTGACGCGAGCGCTTATAGAAAATCGATCTAGCGCCATTGTCGATTTTCCATCAGCGCAAACGACTCTAAGCAACAGGGCGCCCTCCGGCGCCCACTGCAAAGGAGAGTCGAACATGGCAGTCAAACCCATCCCCGAAGGCCAGCACAGCATTACCCCCTACCTGGCCATCAACGACGCCGCCAAAGCCATCGAGTTCTACAAGGAGGCCTTTGGTGCGGTCGAGATGTTCCGCCTCGATGCCCCTGGTGGGCGCGTGGGCCATGCCGAATTGAGGATCGGTGATTCGTCGCTGATGCTGGGCGACCCCTGCGACATGGAGGGCGGCCTTACCGCCAGCCAGAAGCTCAGTGGCGCAGGCGTGGGCCTGCACCTGTATGTCGAGGACTGCGACAAGGTATATGCCCAGGCCCTGGCGGCTGGCGGCACCCAGTTGCACCCCTTGACCGACCAGTTCTACGGCGACCGTAGCGGCACCCTGAAGGACCCGTTCGGCAATATCTGGTTCGTCTCCACCCATAAGGAGGACCTGAGCCCTGACGAAATTCGTGCCCGCGCCGCGAAGATGTTCGGCGCTAACCCAGCGGCAAGTTGAAAGCGGCGCGACTTTGCTTGAAGCTTGAGGCTCGTAGCCTGGAGCTGCTTCATGCGAATCATCGACAAAACCGCTGCGCAGGTGCGCAGCCTGACCCCCGCCGAAGAGGAGCTGCTGGTCGGCTTTGCCACCGGCAGCCTCGTCGGCCCACGCCTGCTGCAGGCCAACCAGCTACTGATGAAGGTACGCAACGCCAACCAGTGGCTGGCCTGCGACTGCCGCGACGACGCCTTGCCGGTGCTTAATGTCACCCTCAACGGCAGCACCGGCACCTTGTTCCTCAAGAACAACCCAGGCACCGCCGAGCACGCGCCTGGCTGCCCGTTCACCAAGGACGAGCGGGAGGCCGCCGAGCGCGAAGACGCCCCTGCGCCACCCGCCGCCTGGCTACCGCCCGACACGCCATTGCGCCTGATGGGTGACTTTCGCGCCGGTACCGCCAGTGCCAGTGATGGTAACGACCGGCGCGAACAGCAGCGCCTGCTGTCGCTGTTGCTGACCTGGATCGAAACCAGTGGCCTCAATCTCTACGCCACCCACTTGAAAAAAGACCTGACCACGCAGTTTGCCGAATTGCGCAGCGTGGCCAGCCGCTACCCGCTGCTGGAACGGGTACCTGCCGGCAACTACCTGGAAACCCGGCTGGACATGAAGCACATGATGATGCTCAAGTCCCGCCTGCGCGAAGCCACCGTGTTCGGCAACCATCGCCGCCATGGGCTGATGCTGGACTGCGTCGACCAGATCAAAGGGCGCAAGCTGTTCAACAACCGCAGTGAAGACGGCTTCGACTTTCAGGGGCACCACCTGTACTGGGGCGGTAGCCGCACCACCGGGCCGTTGCTGGCGCTGATGATCTACTCGCCGACCAGCGCCGGTAGCCATTTCTATGAGCTGATCCACGTGGCCAGCGTGCCGGTGCTGTCCCGTTCGCATCTGTTCCCGGTGTATCGCGATGAAGAGCGCGAACCGCTCAAGGCCTTGGTGTCGCTGATCGACTGGATGGCCAGCAAAGGCGTCAAGGTGCAGATGCGCCGGCCAGTGATCGGTGGCCAGGTGATGGATGAGCTGGTGCTGACCTCGGACCAGGACAGGGTGCTGTCAGTGTCGCTACTGGAACAGCCCATCGGGCCAGAGCCGGACACCGAAAACTTCAAGCGCTACGCCGACTTCAAGAGCCTGGAAACCTTCCGCAAGTTCGTTGCCGGTTTCTTCATGCGGGAGCGCTGAAAGCCGGACATTCCATGCCCCGCTGCAGCAACGGTCTTGTGGCGCGACCGGGGTGCAAAGGGGCCCAGGATCGCGGGTACCGATTCAGTCCAGGCATTCCTTGGCAGCCTGGCGCAATTTGTCGCCAGACAGGAAGCTGCCCTTGTAGAAGGTCGCGCGGCTGCCCTCGCGAGCGTCGACCACATCCAGCACATCATCACTTGCCACCGCACTGGATGCCGTCAGCCGGTAACCGTGAGCAATCGACTTCTGTGTGGCCTGGGGTGCCAAGACCTGCCACTTGGGCAGGACACAGGCAGCATACTGCTGCGGTGTTTTTTTGGTCAGCTTGCTGGCAGTGGGTTTGCCGGGCGTTGCGCAGCCGACAAGAGTGGCAACTAACGTAGAGGCGAGGAAGATACGAAAAGTAGGCATTTGCAATTGGCCGTCAGGGATACGCTGCATTCTAGCGAGGGTTGCGCCGAGTTCCTAATCAACCAAGGTCTTGCAGCTGAATTTTCGCGTAATTGACGAAGCACCAACGCGCCAGCAACAACAAACACACATAGCAGCTTGTTTACTAGCGCCCGGTACCAGCAATTAATTGTTGTGACCCAAGGAACGAATTCATTCTGCCCTGCTTCTGATTAACATCACGGCATCACCGGCCGGCTTTGCTCAGGAGAATCCCATGCTCTGGTGGCTGGACCTACTCGCCCAATATGCAACCTCCACCGGCCTCGCCGTGCTCTGTATTTTCGTGTTCTGGGCTTATGGCCTGGCATTCGGCAGGGCCTACATGAAGCTGCTTTCTGGCCTGCTGGCCGCCATGCTGCTCATGCTCGCCGCGTGCCCGCATGGTGTGGACTTCGCGCTAGGCAAACACCTGACGCCGGGTGATACCAGTGCTTTGCTGCTGTTTCTTGCAGATGCTACAGGCGTGATCACGGCGGTGGTGGTGGCCTCGTTTTTCTTCAGCCCAGGGCGGTTGCCGGACGAAGCCTGAGCGGGAGGCATACAGAGCACCTGATATTTCTGCCAGTGGCATGGGCGGTTGAATGTTGAGAAAGTGAAACTGCCAATGGGGCATCACACCGCGACTCGGCCAGGAACTACACACCATGCAAAAGAACGCCAACCACACGCAATTGTTCTATCAGAATGGCAAGCTGGTCACGCTTAAAACCGGTGAGCAGGGCCGCAGCATCTTTCGCTCCTCGGACGTGCCACTTGCCGAGCAGCAATCAGACGGCACTCACACCAGCGGATTACTGGTGACCGACGACAAGGGTTCGGTACTGCAGGTGCAGGAAAAAAGCTGAAACCCGCGACGCCAGTGCTGGGATCGCACAAGCTTTTCACAGCTCGGTCAAGGGTGGGCCTTCCACAAATCTGTTGCGTTTCACCCGGGCCTGAGGCGATGCTCACGGGACCGATGAAGCAATAGACAAGGAAGGCCTTTAGCACCATGGAGACGCTTCACAGCATCAAGTCGGATCTGGTCCGAACAGCCGATCATCTGGAAAAACTCAGTCAGGCCATGAGCGGCCACGCCCGGTTCATGGAGGCGCGAGGTACTTCGCAGCACGAGATCGATGTCACAGCGCACATCAGGTCCATCGATGTGGTTGCGGACGAGTTGCGCTCTGTCGCTGCAAAAATCGACGACGACATTGACAGTGCTTGCTGATGAGTGAACCTGGTCACTCGCCCCCAGATGTGTAGTTTGAAACGGGGCGAGCAAATCCTGTTCAGTGAGCGCGTCAGGTGGCGCGCACAGCTGCTCAGCTGAACCTGAGCTTCAGCACTTTGCTCAGCGCCCAACCACTGAAGACGTAGAACGTATCCAGGTAGAAGCGCCCCGCATAGTTGGGCAATGGCGCGTGATTCAATAGCACATCCGGATCGGGCGCGGGTGGAAACAGGGCATAAAAGCCGTTGGGCAACACCGCCAGGACCAGTAATAACAGGTAAGTCGAGGCTTGCACCAAGGTGCTACGCTTGCTGAAATTGGCGGACCACTTCAGCCCGTAGTACGCAACCAGACCGGCAACGGGCAAAACCCAGAAATGTGTCGGGATCCCAATGAACATTTCGGCGACAACGCTTCTTGCTTCCACCCACTGCTCTCCATCCAAATGCGTGAATTATCACGGGCAAGGCAGGCAAATGCAAAACAAGCGCATCGTTGTCCTCGCGCTGTTCCGAGGTGATAGCGTCGCTGGTAATGCACAGGCAAACGGGTGAGCCGGGAGCACGCATCCACTCTTGATGAAGGCGCCCTGCCCCAGTTCGGGGTTACCGCGTTCCGGGCAGGCGCCTTATTTGTGCTCGAAGGTTAGTTGATCATGCTTTTGAACACATCAACGCGGCGTCCAGCAACCTGCCATGATCGTACCAGGCATCTCGTTGATAGGCCGTGAACTGATGCTGACCTGCTACGCTGCGCAACTCCACAAGGCCCTCTGCCTTGCTGGGGTCGGTGCTTTCGATGAACAGTCTGACCGAGTTATCGCTATCGACCTCGTAGGTTTTTACATTCGCGGGTAGTTCACCCTTCACGCACCCCAGATACGCGGGCGGGCTTTTCGCGGTGCTGCCAGAGGTATAGTCATGGCCGTCACGCACGTCAGGGTTTTGTGCGCAACCCGCCGTGAATAATGTGGCGAAGGCGGACACGATTAGTGCGCCAGCTACCGATATCGAAGTCTTCACGCGACACGCTCCTGCTGCCCCATCCAGAACGTAGGAAAGTGTTGCCAGGTAGCACGCCATTTTTTAGTTTTAGTGAGCCCATATTACTGCCCAATGACAGCCGTGCCATATGTTTGTTTGCTATATGGATTCAGGCTGCAACGGCAATTGGCCCCAACTCCGAGTATTACCCAACCCACTATCGGGGTCAGGCAATGGCCTTTAGAAATACCAAGGTTGCCGCCAGGTCCAGGACCAGCACAGCAGCCACAACGAAAACCATGTAATAGCGGTCATCCTGAGTCATTTCGGCGCTCTCCGCGGGATCAATGTCTCAGACTCACAGCAATTACCGTTCCAGCCTCGAAACCCACCCAATGGCTGCCAATGCGTTCATGCGCGGGGCCCTTTACGACGCCTTGACCTGGCACACCCCGTTGGCTTTGTTCTTGCCTGTATATGAGACATCGGGCGAACCGTCGGGGTTGATCGACAGTGAAACAGTCACCCCGCTGCCTTTGGCTTCAAAGTAGTTGTCGTTGAACTTCTTCAGTTTGCCTTCCTTGCCATTGATATAGATCGGACCGCCCTTGTCGGCATGCACCTCGATGCTTCCGGGGCACGTTGCGTTCAGCAGCGGAATCCCGGCCTGGGCAGCGCCCGACGCTACTAGCAAAGCAGCCAGCAATAATCGTTTCATCTCACGTTCCTCGAGTGGATTCATTACCAGGTCTTCGGCTCTGATCGCTTGTACGAGCCACCGGTCATGCATTTTTCGACCAGGTCTTCCCGAGCCTTGTTGTCAGGAAGCGTTTTCAGATAGTCGGGCTGACAGTGTTCGGTCGTCGGCTCGTACGCTGCAGCGTCCGCTGCCTCGTCTTTGCTGCCCGACAGAGCGGCAGCAGAGAATGCTGCAGCGGAAACAAAAAGCAATGCTTTGAGAGACATGAGCCCATTCCTTTGAAGTTGGGGGCGTTATAGCAAACCTCACGCCGCTTCGCAAAAATGGTCTCTGTCACACGAGCGATTTGCTGTAAGAACCTGTTGATAGTGTTGATTCACACAGATCTACAACATCGTACCCTTGAAGACTTTAACCACCAGGTCGGGGGTAGGAGCGCCTTCGGCAGCAAAGTGACGCGCCCGAGCCACTCCCCAGGCAAGCGCCCTGGTCATCGACTCGCCTGGCCGAGAGTTGAATGCCTCTTCATACAAAGCCATCCCTGACCGAGCATAAACCCCCAGGAACATCTGCGCGCCACCCGTTCGGGAAAGCCTGACCCGCACATCGATGCGGGTGCCGTCACTCAGTGTTTCTTCATGGCATTGGTGGTGCAGTGTAGGGTCAGCCCAAGCCCAGTACACGTGGCCCCTCATTCGCATAAAGCACTCCTTCACCGCCAGCGGGTGGTTGGTGGAACCAGGACGGGCAGACCCCTTCATTTGTAATTAGGCCTATCCAACTAGCTTGACCACCAGGCGCGAGCAAAAGCTCCATTTTTTTCCCCTCTCCCTCTGTCAAGTGCCGCGACATGGCGGCAACGGCGAAGCCAGGCTCCCCGATCCAAACGCATTTGTGGGTTCGCGAATCGCTCCTTCAGATCTGTACAGGCCGTCATGCCACGGCATGTGTCTCACACCACTGGATCTGCCTGACAGCCATCCAAGGCAGCGCAGCCGCATGCCCGTGTTGACGACTGCGTCCCCTGCGCGGCTCATTGTCAAAAGCTGGGGCATAAGTTTTAATCCCATTTTTTATTCACCCACTCGGCGATCTTGATGCCTTATCCGTCTGACCTTTCACATGACGTCACTACGATTGCCAAGATTGAGGCCGTCCCGCTTATTCTGAATATGGTGAAGCATGTTACGGGCATGCGCTTCGCGGCAATTGCGCGTGTCACCGAGACAAAATGGGTGGCTTGCGCCGTCGATGACTCTATTGATTTTGGGCTCATACCCGGCGGCGAACTGGTGCTGGAGACGACGATTTGCCACGAAATTCGGGAGCACCGTCAACCTGTTATATTCAAAAATGCCAGTGACCATCCGGTATATTCAACCCACCACACCCCTCAGACTTACGGTTTGAAAAGCTACGTCTCCATTCCGATCACCAGGTCAAACGGAGATTTTTTCGGAACGCTCTGTGCTATCGACGAAGTTCCGGCCCATTTTGATGAAGATGCCGTATACAAAACGCTAACGCTTTTCGCTCAATTAATAGCAGTTCAATTAGACGTTGTGGCGGATCTTGAGAACAAAACGATTGAACTGGCAGACGCCACTGAGACCGGCATTATCCGAGAGCAGTTCATTGCCATACTGGGACATGACCTCCGCTCACCACTTAGCGCTATCAGGATGAGCGCCGATCTGCTGGAGGCCAAGCTTCCCGCCGGTCGCGAACAGCGGCTTGCCACTGCAATACGACAAAGCTCCCAGCGCATGAATAACTTGATTGAAGATGTCCTGGATTTTTCTCGTGGGAAGCTGGGGGGAGGCATTCCGGTCAAACGGACTTTAGTGGACAACCTTGGTGAGGTTTTCACAGCCGTCATAAATGAAATCATGGCGAGCTATCCCAACGTGAAAATCCGCCAAGAGGTGATCATTTCACCCGGGATCTTCTGTGATGCTGGAAGAATGGGGCAGGTGCTCTCGAACCTGTTGGGCAATGCCGTTGCTCATGGGGCGCTTGATCACCCAATAGAGGTGATCGCAAGCATGCAAGAAAATCATATAACCCTGTCAGTAATGAATCATGGCCCAGAAATCCCTGAGGTTTTGTTACCGCTACTGTTCCAGCCGTTTAAACGGTCAGCAGGTGGTGGTCGCGGGGAGGGGCTGGGCCTCGGTTTGTATATCGCATCTCAGATAGTAACGGGTCACAACGGGACACTATCAGTAACCTCTACGCGTGAGGCCGGCACGCGCTTCGTAGCGAGGTTCCCTGGCACCTTGGAGTGGACGAAAGAGAACTAGATACAGATCTCAGTCGACAGGTGACTTCGCCGAGAAACTACCTCATCTCGGCGTTGACCCACCTTCAGTCGCCCCCTGTCAGCACCTTTGTGTTCCAACCGAGCAAAGGTGGGCTGTGGATCAACGAACCAAGTGTTACAATCCGCCACTTCAAATCGGCGCTCAAGGCGCTGAACATCCGTGAACGCCGGCAGTACGACACCCGCCACACCTACGCGACCATGTGCCTGATGTCTGGCATGAACCCCGCGTTCATCGCCAACCAACGCGGCCACAGCGTCAAGATGTTGCTTTCTACTTACGCGAAATGGATCAGCTCCTCCTCGGACTGGAGGGAGCTGGAGAAGCTGCCGCCCCGAGTCGAATTGGCCCAAAATTGGCCCAAAATTGGCCCAAACCTGACGCGAGGGCCTAAATACACCTCTGGAAACCCCGCAGGACAAGCACTTGATTTCTACCGCTAACATCACTATGCGGTTTCTTGGCGGTGTTTGGCGGTTACAAAGGGTTGATTTTATTGGTCCAAACGCCCCTGCATCCCCCTCGATTCCCCATCATTGGTATCAGAATTGGTATCGCGATTTGACGATGGCCCGACGTCCAAACATCGCGTAGGGTAATGGCTCTCGCAAAGGAATCGGATCTTCATCAAGGATGCTTAGAATGGCCAATCAACTACACGCATTGGATGTGCGCGTTGCCATGCTTGTGGATTGCGACAATGTCTCGCCAGAGGTGTTGGAGCACGCTCTTCGGGTCGTAGCACAGTTTGGCCGGATCGTGATCCGGCGGGCTTATGGCAACCACAGCACTCTAGCCAACAAATGGCAGGAGGCATTAGTCCGCCTGGCGTTCACTCCCTGCCTGCAATACCAGTACGCCTCCGGTAAAAATACCTCTGATATTGCCCTGGCGCTTGATGCACAAGAAGCGCTTTTCGACAATAGAGCCGACATGTTCTGCCTAGTGACAAGTGATTCGGACTTCGCCTACCTATGCCGCAAACTCCGCGAGCGCGGAGCATCTGTATGCATTGTCGGTGAAGCGAAGACCCCTGACGCGCTGAGAAACGCTAGTGATCAGTTCTTCGAGTGGACTCGACCTGCTCCTGCCGTAACGCACCAGGACTCCAACACCAAACCTGCTCACTCAGACTGCGTTCCACCAGCAGGGGCATCTAAGCAGGAGATGACACCCGTTACGGTCAAGCGCAGACCAAGGTTCGTCGTCGAGGCAGTGTCCTTATTGGCGAGTGGCGCAACTGAAGGGATGATCGCTGCAGGCATGCTGGGCGCCTATTTGAAGCGTACTGATCCTGCTTTCTCACCGAGCTTGTACGGACACTCTGGCTTGGTTGATATGATCAAAACGTACGACCTCCTGACTTCAGTCATGGAGCCAGGTGGTCACTGGATGGTTGGTATCGCAGCCAAGGACGGAGAGCCAGCTAGCTATGGCAAATAGCGCGCTGCCGCCCGAGCCTCAATGGAACTTGAAGGCTTATGTAGTTACGGATTTGCAATCCGATACAAAAATCGCCGCCCCGCGCCTGCTGGAGATAAAAATCAGTTCCAAAAAGAATCAGGATTCACCAGCCTGCAACCCGCATTCTACAAGGGTCGCCGTTTCAGTTTTGGAACCAATTTTCGGCCCGCCTCTATGGTAGTCTCGACGCATCTTGATTTGGAAAAACCGCGATAGCCGATGACGACAATACTGCGCTGAATGACCTCATAGACCAGCACAATTTGAGCCAAGAAAAGACGGTCGCCCGGGCAACCGATTTAGTCAAAACGCTTCTGCTTCTCAGTGGGGGCGCCTTGGCCGTATGCGCTAATTTCTTCTCGGCAAAGGTCGCGCTTCCACCGTCCACCGTCGCACCAGTTCAATTCGCATGGGTCTCCCTCACTTCTGCGATCGTGCTATTTGGGATTGTGCTAACTGTCACGCTTGCGCGAGATTACCTTTCCGGCGAAATCGTTGGTCGTCAAATCCAAGCATTTAAGCGTGGGCAACCCGATCCAGACGAACCCGAGCCATCCAATGCCTGGGACGCCGTTATGTGGGCCGGGGGCTTGCTGGGTTTCGCGGCATTTATCACCGGAATGGCATGTTTCACGTACGCAGCTTGGCGCTTCCTGAACGAGCAGATTCCATTCCTCGGATGAATCTTCCCATAGTGCAACAGTAGCGTGAGAATCGAACCTCAGGCCGCGCCGCTAGCGGCCTGCGAATCGCAACTGTCTAATACGGTTCGGCCAGTTTCAGCGACTTTCGCCCAGTAAAACCGAGAGGCTTTCGAGCAGTTTTAGACAGCCTCAACCCCCCACCCCGGCGTTCTGCTTACGATGATCCGTCCTGGCTCGTCGCCATCCCATTTACCTGAAATCTCATAACTGAACAGGCCGATGTGATACGCGTCATCGACCTCCACCGGTTTTTCTACCTGCGCTTCATCGAGTACGGCACCAAGGGCTATACCGGCGGTAAGCGGGCCGGTGATCGCAACCGGCGTGTCACCAACAAAAGCGACGGCACCCACTTCTTTGGCAAATACCCGGATATCCCGGCCAGGCCGGCCCACCCGTGGCTGCGTCCATCTATCCAGGTACACCGCGAGTATGTCATGGCTGACATCAAGGCCGCCGTGAACCGTACGCTGCTCAAAGCAAGCCAGGGGGTAGGCAATGGCTGATCCATCACTGGCGCTGCAGCAGACCATATTCGCCAGGCCAGCAGCACGTCACTGGCGTGCCTCTAGCTCGCCGGGCCGGGTTTCGGCGATCCGCTGAGGGTTCAGCGACCCAGCCCCGCCGCCTCCTCGGCCTGCTTGACGGCGTCGTGACAAGGCTTACAGAGACTCTGCCAGTTGGTCTGATCCCAGAAGAGAACCATGTCGCCACGGTGAGCAACGATGTGGTCGACAATCCTGGCGGCAGTTGTGCGTCCGTTCCGCTCGCAGTAGATGCACAGCGGGTTGTCTCGCAGATACCGCTCTCTCGCCATCTGCCATCGATAGTCGTAGCCACGCTGAGAGCTGGTCATGCCGCTTCGCCAGCTGCCGGGCGTGACTAGCTTGACGCGTGAAACTGCGCTTTCGTTGATGCGTGATCCCAGCGTCTTGAGCTTAGCCATTAGCGCACCTCTAAAGCATAAATGAGTGGATGCGCCGGTCAGGAAGCTTTACCTATCGAATTGACTGACGACGTTCACGGAAATGCTATATGGCACATCATCAGAACCATTCGTCCAGTGCTCGCAGGCGCTGAAGCGCGTGTTTGTACTGACACATCAAGGAGTAGCCAGACCGAGCAGTTCCAGCAACGCTCATTTGGTAAATCCCATCACAATCTAATTTGACATACTCTTTCCACTGGGATTGAGATCCCTTGAGAAGAACAGGGACTTGTTCATAAGACGAAAACCTGTCGGGGTGCTCAACCATCTGCAGAGCGTCAGCCATTTTTTCTTGGTACTTGAGCTCAACTTTCTCGTTAGCAGTACGCACCAGTGTTAGAAGACACATATCGCTGTCGTGCGTGGTATGAACATCTGGGCGCCGCAGGCACTTCTTCCAGACAGCTTCAACCTTTGCAGCGAACTGACGAACCGCTTCGTCCAACTCTTCCTCGCGTCCAACATCGGCGTGGACAACACTCACTATAAGCAGCGACCCTATAGAGATCGCTTTAAAAAAATTCCTCACGTGCCTCACTCCTTGATATGGCTGTTGGAACGGTGCATGGTCCTTTAAAAATAGGCAGCGCGCCACGATAAGGTGCTAATGCATTTCGTGGCGCGACTATGGCGATACCCGATTTAGGGCTTCATCGGCCTTGTCTGCCGTCTGCGTCGCAGTAGTCGCGGCCTTCGAAGCCTTGGCGGCGGCATTGCCGGTCTGGCGGGCCAGCTCATCCAGCCGCAGATCGCGCTGCTCTGTGGCTGCGTCATAGGCCTTGCGCACCTCAGCGACCTGCTCCAGATATGCTCTTGCCAGAGCTCATTGCGCCAGTTGGTAGCCAGCGAAGCCGCCACTAACCACCAGCAGCAAGGCAATGACCCAAACCTCAATGCGCCTCCACCAGCGGCGGGCTATGAATTCCAATGCGCATCTGTCCATTACGTGGTACCCCCAAGCTTGATGCGCAGGGGGGCGTCTCATCGCTTTGAAGAGTTATGCGCAGGCGCAGGGCAAGATCGGTGACCCGATCAGCCTGGACGAGCTTTCCGAGGTGCTGGACGAGGACAGGCCGAAGAACTTCGCCGACTTCATCAGGTCTGGCGACTACGGGATCACCGAGAGCTTGGCCGCCGACAAGCGAACCCTCAACCAGTACCGTCGCTACACCGGCCGCGCCGAAGGCATGTCGATCAGCTTCGAAGCGCACCTGCTCGGTGAGCGCGTTGAGTTCGACCCGGCCAGCGCCAGCCTGACCATCAAGAATCTACCAACGCAGCTAGTGAACCAGCTTCAAACTGGCGGCTCCCAACAAAAGTGACCGCGCTTGCACTAATCGGTGCTTGCAGACTTCTTTGGGCGGAACGGGTTTCTCTTTGAAGGCGCTCCGTTGAAAGGATCTCTAGCCGGAGCACTGGATCGGTTCGCGTGGAACTGCTCCAAGCCTTTGACCAGAGCACCCGGCAGTCCGTCTAGAGCACGATCTCGCTCAGCTCCGCGGATCCCCCCAGGCACTCCAAAACGCTGCAGATCTGAGGTCAGCAACAGCCCTCCAACGAGAGCGACCCTTTCCCCTAAAGGAGTCTGGCTTTCCTCCTCTCCAGAATACTCGAGGATCAACTCAATCAACTGAGCTCTGTATGACCACCAGCGGAGGTCCTCAGGCTCACCCGCTATTTTGGAGTTGGCCAAATGGAGCTCACGTGACAGCGCCTCTCGCTCGCCCTCTGTGAGCGGCGTCCATTCCATTTCATCGACAAGCACTTTTAACCTCTGAGCAATTCCTCCGAGACTCGGAGCCTGCCTCAATAATCCACCGACAGCAAGCGAATTGCCACCATGCCGCATCAGGCCACGGTGGGCGGCGCATGCATGGAGAAGGCCATAACCCAGCCCTACCTGCAGGACAGCCGCGGAAACACATATGATGGCTGGTGTTCGTAAGCGGATGGCGAACACATCGATGATGCAACTAACGACCTCAAGTCCAAAGGCCGGCTGGAGGCTGCTTGTGACATCCTGATCAGCCGGCTACAAGGTGAATTGCGTGAAGCCAGGCGCACCAGCAGCCCTAAATCCCTAGTCGATACGCACACTACGAGCATTGAGGCCGCTTGCAAGCGCCGACAGGAGCACCGCACCAATATCCTTGCGCTCAGGCTCCGCCCCTAACCATCAGGCAAGAAGAAACCGGTGCCTTTTGCTCTGATTTTTGCCCCTACCGACTTATTCAAGCATTGGTCACTTCTGTTTCTTGTTTGCGTTTGGATCGAAGTTGAATACCGTGCGCATAACGACGTTGTAAATGCGCTCCATCTCGCGCTGGTTATCCTCTGGCCTACTTTTCGGAGATGGATCTTCAACATAAAATTTAAGAAAGTCTGCATACAACTGCAATGCAGCTTTAGCATTGGCCCGATATGCCGGCGAGTCGTAGGCAGGCTTCTGGGTTGGCGCAAGCATGTTCTGAGGTATAACTGGCCCCCTTATGCTCGTTTGACGGGCCTCCCAGCGCATGTAGCGCAACATAAGCGGCTCACTCCTACCTTCGGCCTTCTCCGTTACTTGAGGCTTAGGCGCCTGCACAGGAGCAGCTGGCGCAGGGGTTACCTGGACAGGGGCTGACTGCACTGAGGCAACTCGTTTAGGAGTACAGGTTGGCGGGTGATTGGATTTCAGCTGGTAAGTTTGTCCCTTTAGCTCAACCGTGTACTTTGCACCGCACTCTGCACAGGTACGCTCAAAGACAATCAGACCCGCCACGTACTCAGCGGCCACTCGTGAAAACCGCTGATTCGAGACGCTTCCGCCGTAGCCAACCCCATCTACAAGCACAGAGTCCAGGAACCTTGCGTTGGTCTGCGCACCCGCCGACCCCGTTTTATTGCCAACTGCAGCGGCTATTTGTGAATACAATGCTGCGCGATAAGCTTCTGTCGAAACCTTACTGTTTGGGTTGTAGTCGTTGTGTGGGCCTTCGTCGAGCGTAAAACGGTCGAAAAATGACCTGCACTCAAGCGCGGCCCTGGTGCCAGCCTTGGCGTAAGAGGAAAAAATCAGGATATGCCCGGATCTACCTTCTCGTGTGCGAATATCGAGAATCTGACCTGCGAGATAGCTGACGAATTCATTGTAAGTCATAACACGTCCTTGAGGGTGAGCTCAGATAGCCTGGATCCTGATGGCAATTCCAGTGTCAGAATTTTGTGTGCGGCGGTGCTTTACGGGGCTAACCAAGTCTAGCGGAGTCCAGCTGTCGATCACCTCGTAGATCAGATCACGCTTACCGCGTGGTAATTTCTTCAGCCCACTTTTCGCCGATGCTCTAATGGCTTCGTCTGTTCCAGGGATGCGTGCTGCTAGGAGCAGTACCAGCGTGGCATCAGTCAGATTCATAACATGGCCCTAGAGGCAAGCGTCCCGAAATCACACGGCTTTGCACTCTCGATTCATTTAATAAAGATCCTGATAGCTCCAAGAAAAACCCATCCTAAACCAAATTGCTACCATGCCGCATCCGGCCACGGAGGGCGGCGCATGCATGGAGAAAGCCATGAGCTACTTCTACAAGACCGAATCGCCGAAAGTCCTGGCCGCCGTGCGCGCCTGGGACGAGAAGAAGGCCGCGTGGGACGACCAGCGCATGAAGCTGGGCGAAGCCTTTGGCGCCGCCGCCTCGCCGATGTACAGCGGATCCCGCAACTGCGTCGGCGGCATCAAGCTGAGCGCCAGCCGCGACTTGGATGTGCACTGGTGCCGTCCTGACGAATACGCTTACCGCTCGCTGCGCCGGGCACCCAAGCATGCAAAGGGCACGGACAAAGAGCTACGCACGGCCGAGAAGGCGGAACACCAGCGCCTGGGAGGCCTGTGGAAAGCACACTGCCCGGGTGATATCGACCGCGATGAAATGTGGGAGGCCATCGGCGTCGAGCGGGGCGGCATCTGGCTCAGTGGCGGGGTGTGCTTCACCTATGGCGATACCGTGTACCTGAACCTGGGCAGCAAGGCCGCTGACGGCGATGTCGAAGGCTTGGTTGAGGTAGTGAGCAGCGAGTACGAAGCCGCCCGCCAGCGTGTACTAAACGCGCGAAAAGCGGCCTGCCCCTTCGGAGCTGCCCACCAGCGCTTTTTTACTAGCGAGGCTAAAGTGTTTCTTCGCATCGGCTCTGCACTGCATTGGGGCAGGCACAACACTAAGCCCCGAATAAATGTCATGCATTGTTAGTTTGTATAGGGTACTGCAATCGTAAATTAAAAACTTACCTGAAATAGCACCCAATAAAACCCTTGCTGAACCGACTTCGACCATAAGCGGTGGCGGCACGCATCACGCCCTGGTACAGCCGACGATGGCGATGGCTGGATGCCTTCCTGAGCATGCGAATGGGTCGACCCAGCGCACTTTCGACACTCTTGAGCCACTGCGAACCCAAGTCGCTAAAGTCAAGGGAGGCCACTTTGCGTTGGTCGGCGCGCATCTGACACACCTGACGCACCATGGTGATCGATCAGGCTAGGCTGCCACGGACCCTGCCATGACGGTGACAGGCGCCAATCGCGGCGAGCAGGCACTGGTTTCCGCCTCCCTGGTAACGTGGGTGCTGCCGCAAACGGCCCTCTCAGCTGCATCACGCAAAACAGCGGTCACCACGCTATTGCATCCGCCCACTTGGAGCAGGCCAACGGTGGCTTCTACAAGGGCGACGGCCGTGCAGCGGACGATCCGTTCGCGACCGTCCTGGGCAGGCTCAAATCAGCGTCTGGTCACTGCCTACATGGTGAAGTACTACGGTGCCGAGAAGGACGGGATCTCACTTCGTGAGCCGGTCCACACGATCCCGTCGAAGGATCGCATGGCTGTGGTCGAAGTCGTCCAGTTTCACAGCCACACGCTGACAGATGAGCAACTGGCTGGTGCCCGTAAGTGCGCGGCGTTCCTCCGCAAATACCTGCCGCAGCACTTTACCGAGCACGCCGATATCGTCATGGTCGGCGACTACGTGCTGATCGACATTACCCTGCGCATGCTGCAGCCGCACGAACTGAAACGCGCCCAGGGCTTCCGACCGGACTACATCATCGACCGAGGCCTGTTCCTCGATGAAGTGACCGGCCAGCTGTACTGGAAAGCCATCAGCAAAACGGACCAGGTGAACCTGCTGGG
This sequence comes from Pseudomonas sp. SAS7, assembly GCF_052112345.1. Classification (NCBI taxonomy): domain Bacteria; kingdom Pseudomonadati; phylum Pseudomonadota; class Gammaproteobacteria; order Pseudomonadales; family Pseudomonadaceae; genus Pseudomonas; species Pseudomonas sp. SAS7. The sequence goes on from NZ_JBEGGO010000017.1 coordinate 118,618, forward strand.
CAACAGTGTCTGCAAGGACGAAGCCCGGGCCCTTGTCGCGGCGAACGCATCCGACCTCATCGAACTCTACCAGCGCCTGGCCGCCTGATTTGCTGGGCCGGGAGTTCCATAACCGACTACCTAATCCCAGTTTTCAATAGGACTTAAAAGCTCGTAAATCTGAACCTCCAGCCGAGTGATAAATGGAGGGTCCGTGTGAACGCGTTTCTCCTCCAAATATTTTCTTGTTTGGGCAACATAAAAGCTGCGCCCGTCCTCAATCACAGATCGAAGGACATCTTTGTTGATTGAGTAGTTGCGGCAGTCCAAGCAGTCGAACCCAACAAAGCTACCTACTGCCGGCAGCTGATCCGCCTGCGCGCCGCAGATAACGCATGTGCTTTTACCCATACATACCTCCTTGTGAGTGTTCGTTCAACTGTAGCCGAACAGATTGAGATATCCCCATGCCCACAGAAAACCGATCCAGCAACACCGAGATGGTCAGCGTGCCGCGCGAAATCATCGAGTTCGCCGCCGGCCTCAAATGGCACGGCCACAAAAGCGGTACCGATCAGAAAGACGATCAGCTCCACGCGCTGAACAGGCTTCGTGCCATTTTGGCAGCGCCAGCCCCGCAGCCCCACGCCGAGCCGATAGCGTGGATGGTAGGTACTGCCATCTGGTGGACCGAAGAAGAGGCGGAGCGGGATGCGGCTGCGATGGGCCTGCCAGTGCTTACCCTGGGCCCATCCGCGAGCCTTGGCGATCATGAGAGGCTCCGAACGGAGCTGTAGAGTCGGACCTCGCCTTTGTCAGAGCTGCCACTGAAGCTGAACAACTGCGCGCAAAGCTGGCCAAGCGGGATGCGCTGCTGCGCGAGGCACTCAAATTCATTGACGACGGCGTTGGTCGCAGCGATGCCGAGTGGCGGTTGATCAAGAAGCTGCGTGCCGCCCTATCACCCGACGGAGCTGCGAGCGCGACAGATGAGCCGCACCAGGGAATACCCGGCACGTCCTTCCAGCGCCTGAATGCACTCGCCAACCAGGGCGAATGACCGCAAGAGCACATTTGTACCCCCCTGCAACCCCTCTGCCCTCTATTCACTGCCGCGATATGGCGGTAAAGGCCTCATATCGACAGAAATCGACCTAGCGGCCAGCGCCGCCTTCACACTAACCAAACAGCTAGTCTAGAGAATCCACTGACCCAATTATTTTGAGAGACAAATTTCAGACAGAAGCTCTAGCTCCCGGGCATCAGTTTAGCGTGTAACAGATCACCATAACCCCAGACTAGAGTTCCCAAGACTGCCGCAATGGCGCAAATAGCGCGCCACAACGTGTAGTAACCGCCATGCGATCTCCGCATTTGCCTGTTGAGTCGGCTTACACCCTCGCTTAAAAGCGATTCGCCGAGAAGAGTAAACACAGTTACAACAGATCCCGACCGTGAAAATTGCGAAGCGTCTCCCTTAAACCACCATGCGATACACCACGCAAACGAAATAAACACTGCGATTGCCACCGCGTAAAGACGTCGTCTAACCTCGAACAATGATGCCGCTGCCCTGCCCGTAACTTCAGGCACGTACTTTTCATCATCATTTAAGCCTCCAGACCCACTGTCTTTTTCCTCTTTTGGCTTTAACGCCCCGTGAATCAGAAGTGTAGCGGCAACGCCTAAGATCAGGCCAAAGTGTGTCTTGCGCACGTCGCTCTCTCTTATAAAAATTGAATTATCTCAAGTAGTTGCCCGGCTAGTCTATATGCCTGGCGCACCTCTGACGCTGTATCTACCTGAAACCACTGCCGCGATATGGCGGCCAAGGCGAAGCTATGTCTCAAGCAAAGGAACGCCCGATCCTGTTCAGCGGGCCGATGGTCCGCGCCATCCTGGAAGGCCGCAAGACGGTCACCCGTCGGCCAGTTAAAGGCGGCCAGATCCCAGGCCTGAAATATCCAGACAGCCCGGAGCCGTGGGTCGCCATAGGATGCGATTACCACGGCAGTCACTTCGGCGCGCCGTATCCCGACACCCAGTGTGTCGATGGCTTCCTGTGGGATGAGGACAGCTGCGATGTGCCGGGCGGATCACTGCTGAGCGGCGGCGACATCCCCTGCCCGAAGTGCAACGCAGAGGCCTATACCGAACACCAGCGCGATGCCAACCAATGAGCCGCCTCGCCCTCTGCCTCCTGCTGCTGGCCACCGGCGCCAGCGCAACTGAGAACGTCATTGACGTGCAGCACGACAGCCAGCGCGCGTCACCTGCTACCTGCTCAACGGGGTCGGCATCAGCTGCATCCCCGACAGCCAGCTGCAGGCCGGCAACGAGCGCCAGCTCTCCCCGCACGAAACACAACCCGAACCTACACCCGCACTGGCGCCTGGGCGCTGGATTGATGAAAGGTATCAGCTGTGAACGAAAAGATGCGTGAGCAGTTCGAGGCGTGGCACCTCGACCGCTACTGCGGCGGTGTCGAGCGGCTGACGAAGTGCGTGAATGCCGAAGATGTTTACTACCAGGCCGACAGCCAAACTAGATGGGTGTCCTGGCAGGCCTCCCGCGAGGCCGTGGTCATCCACATGCCTGACATGAAGAGCGAGCAGTACTGGGAACAGTTCGAGGATATGGAAGGTGAGTCATTCATCTTCCCGAAGTACCTCGGCCACCTCGATGCTGCGATCAAGGCTCAGTGCCTGAAGGTACTGCCATGACCGACCTGATCGAAGTGAACACGGCAGACCTGGCCGGCGAGGCGCTGGGGTTGGCTGTGGGAACGGCGCAGGGTCTGGACCTCTTCATAGCGCCGCCGGAATACGGCAACCCGTGGCGGGTCTTCGCCCGGTATCAGGGCCAGGCCATCGCGCACACCAAGCGCTACAACCCGTGGGAAGACTGGGCGCTGGGCGGGCCTCTATTCGATAAGCACTGCAAGGGCTTCGGCATGCTGCAGGACGGAAAAGCCTCCCGGTACCGAGCTTTCGCATACAACCGACACGCCGCTTAGCCGGAGGTCCAACGATCCTCGCCGCAGGCTGCAGGGCGATAGTCGCTCTGAATATTGGCGATACCGTCCAGGTGCCGAAGGAGCTGATGCCATGATCCTGCCGCTGATGTACATGGCCTGCCTGGTATGGGAGGCGCCGAGATGAAGAACGATCGGCATGTCGCTACCGTGATCACCCCGGCACATCGCAAGTTCGGATACTGGAGCGTGATAGTCAAAACCGACGCTGAACCGCCCACCATTGTGGTCCTCAGCTACCGGACCGAGAGGGCTGCGCTGGCGGTGGCACCCGGGTACCCAATTCCGCCTCCTCCTGATCACGGCGTCATTGCTGCAGACCTGAGCATTCCTGCTTAACCCCTCCCCCTACAACTCAAGCCCGCCGACATGCGCGGGCATGGAGAGCTATTGCCATGACGAAGAAGAACTGGCCAGCCTGCCAACAAGCTCGGCCTCCTTGACAAGGACAAGTACGCAGAGCTGTTCCCCAGTTCACAGGCTGCGGTCGGCGGTAAGCCGACCTTCGGCGAGCATGCCCAGCTCTGGCTCGACGGCCGGGAAATCACCCAGGGCACGCACAACAACTACAAAAGAGCCCTGAACATCTACTGGATACCGCGACTGGCCATCGTCCGTGTCGACCTGATCACGACCAATCTTTTGCGTCGCGTCATCGCCGAAACCGAATGGACCTCCCCAAACGTGAAGCGCAATGCGATCACCAGGCTGTCCACCATCCTTAGTGCAGCCACCCGGGAAGGCCTGCTTGCGAAGAATCCCGCCGAGCTGATTGACCTGCCGAAGCGCTCGAAGAAAGAGATCGATCCTTTCACCCTGGCAGAAGCCAACACCATCCTCGACAAGCTGTACCAGCACAAGCACTGGCCCAGCCTCATCTACGCCGCTCTGTTTGAATTCATGTTCTTCACCGGCCTCCGCCTGCCGGAGGCCTTGGCCGTGCGTTGGGATGTGATAGACATGGAGAAGAGAACAGTACACGTCAAACGGACCGTCGCCTTGGGCGAGGTTGAGGAAAGGACGAAAACCGGGCGGGATCGCTTCGTGCTGCTGAACGATCGGGCGTTGCGGGCAATCCAGTTCGCCAGGCAGTACGCGGATCGCCGCAGGGATGGCAAGGGAGCGGTGACCGAAACGCCGTTCCTGTTCCCGCCGTCAAAGAACGCCGAGTACGTGAAACAGACGTCCGATCTGCATAAGCAGTGGGTGCCGGTGCTGAATGAATTGGGGATCAGACGTCGCCCCCCATACAACTGCCGTCACACCTATGCGACAATATGCTTAATGTCCGGCCTCAACCCCGCATTTATCGCCCAACAGCTGGGTCACAGCGTGCAGATGCTGCTGTCGACGTATGCCCGTTGGCTTAACTCAAGCTCCGATTGGAGCGAGCTGGAAAAACTCAAGATTGGTATCAAATCGGTATCAGCTGAAAGCCCAGCGTCGTAAGTTACTGATAGGTAAGCCCTTTGATCTCCACCGCTAACATCACCATGCAGTTCGGCTCCAAGCCGCTGTTCGAAAACGTTTCCGTAAAATTCAACAACGGCAACCGTTACGGCCTGATCGGCGCCAACGGTTGCGGCAAGTCGACCTTCATGAAGATCCTCGGCGGTGACCTGGAGCCTTCCGGTGGCCAGGTCATGCTCGAGCCGAACACCCGCCTGGGCAAGCTGCGCCAGGACCAGTTCGCCTATGAAGAATTCACCGTGATCGACACCGTGATCATGGGCCACGGCCAGCTGTGGAAGGTCAAGGCCGAGCGCGACCGTATCTACTCGCTGCCGGAAATGACCGAGGAAGACGGCATGGCCGTCGCCGAGCTGGAAACCGAATTCGCCGAAATGGACGGCTACACCGCCGAATCCCGTGCCGGTGAACTGCTGCTCGGCCTGGGTATCCCCCTGGAGCAACACTTCGGCCCGATGAGCGAAGTGGCGCCAGGCTGGAAGCTGCGTGTGCTGCTGGCCCAGGCATTGTTCTCGGACCCGGACGTGCTGCTGCTCGACGAACCGACCAACCACCTGGATATCAACACCATCCGTTGGCTGGAAACGATCCTCACGGCGCGTAACAGCACCATGATCATCATTTCCCACGACCGCCACTTCCTCAACAGCGTCTGCACCCACATGGCCGACCTGGACTACGGCGAGCTGCGCCTGTTCCCGGGCAACTATGACGAGTACATGACTGCGGCTACCCAGTCGCGCGAGCAGTTGCTGTCGGACAACGCCAAGAAAAAGGCACAGATCGCAGAGCTGCAGACCTTCGTCAGCCGCTTCTCGGCCAACGCCTCCAAGGCCAAGCAGGCGACTTCGCGCGCCAAGCAGATCGACAAGATCCAGCTGGCCGAGGTCAAGCCTTCCAGCCGTGTCAGCCCGTTCATCCGCTTCGAGCAGACCAAAAAGCTGCACCGCCAGGCGGTGGTGGTGGAGAAGATGGCGAAAGCCTTCGACGACAAGGTGCTGTTCAAGAACTTCGACATTACCGTCGAAGCGGGCGAGCGCGTAGCGATCATCGGCCCCAACGGTATTGGCAAGACTACCCTGCTGCGCACCCTGGTCGGCGAAATGACCCCGGATGCGGGTTCGGTGAAATGGACCGACAGCGCCGAAGTGGGCTATTACGCCCAGGACCACGCTCACGACTTTGAAGACGACCTGAGCCTGTTCGACTGGATGGGCCAGTGGACCTCCGGCGAGCAGGTGATCCGCGGCACCCTGGGGCGCATGCTGTTCTCCAACGACGAGATTCTCAAGTCGGTGAAGGTGATTTCCGGTGGTGAGCAAGGCCGCATGCTGTTCGGCAAGCTGATCCTGCAAAAGCCGAACGTGCTGGTGATGGACGAGCCTACCAACCACCTGGACATGGAATCGATCGAGGCGCTGAACCTGGCGCTGGAAAACTACCCGGGCACCCTGCTGTTCGTCAGCCACGACCGCGAGTTCGTGTCGTCGCTTGCCACCCGCATCATCGAGCTGTCGCCCGATGGCGTGGTGGACTTCAGTGGCACCTACGACGATTACCTGCGCAGCCAGGGCGTACTGGTCTGATTGATGGGTAAGGCCTGGCCATTGTGTATGGCTGGGCCCGCCTCTTCGCGGGCTTGCCCGCGAAGATCCCACCGCCAGCCCCACAGCTGACACAACCCGACGAATAATTCGTTAGCCTGCTTTCATTTCCTTCATGTAACAGCCATCATGGAACCACGCCCAACCGCCCGCCCGCGAAAGAGCCCATGACCGCGCAACAACCTGCCCCCGCCAGCCATACGCTGCACATAACCCTGCAGATCCTGTCGATCGTTTTCTATACCTTCATTGCCTTCCTCTGCATCGGCCTGCCGATTGCGGTGTTACCCAGCTACGTGCACGACCAGTTGGGCTTTGGTGCAGTGATCGCCGGGGTGACCATCGGCCTGCAGTATCTGGCCACTCTGCTAAGCCGCCCGTTTGCCGGGCGCGTTGCAGATACCCTTGGGGGCAAGCAAGCCATCCGCTTCGGCCTGCTGGGGATTGCCGGCTGCGGGGTATTGACCCTGTTATCGGCCTGGACCCTGACGCTGCCGCTGCTGAGCCTGGCATTATTGCTGGGGGGTCGTTTGCTGCTCGGCATCGCCCAGGGGCTGATTGGTGTGGCCACCTTGAGCTGGGGCATCAGCCAGGTCGGCCCCGAACACACCGCCAGGGTGATCTCATGGAACGGCATCGCCTCCTACGGCGCCATCGCCATTGGCGCACCACTGGGCGTATTGGCCGTGGATGGGCTTGACTTCAGCGTGTTGGGGCCTGCTTTGCTGGTGCTGGCAACCCTTGCCCTGCTGGTGTTGCGCAAGCGTGCCGACGTGGTGGTGATGCGCGGCGAACGCCTGCCGTTCTGGTCGGCGTTTGCCCGGGTCGCGCCGTGCGGCCTTGGCCTGACCCTGGCCTCGATCGGCTATGGCACGCTGACCACATTCGTCACCTTGTATTACCTCGAGCGCGGTTGGCTCGGCGCAGCCTGGTGCCTGAGTGCGTTTGGTGTGTGCTTCATCATTTCGCGGCTGTTGTTCGTCAACGCGGTCAACCGCTTTGGTGGGTACAACGTGGCGGTCGCCTGCATGGCCACTGAAGTGCTCGGCCTGAGCTTGCTGTGGCTGGCGCCTTCGCCGGCCTGGGCACTGGTCGGCGCAGGGCTTACCGGTTTCGGGCTGTCGCTGGTGTACCCGGCGCTGGGCGTGGAGGCAATCAAGCAGGTCCCCAGCAGCAGCCGCGGAGCGGGGTTGGGGGCCTATGCGGTGTTCTTCGATATGGCCCTGGCTATCGCCGGGCCGCTAATGGGCGCAGTCGCCGTGCACCTGGGCTATGCCTCGATCTTCTGCGTGGCGGCCCTGCTCGCCCTGGCCGGGGTAGGCCTAACGCTGTTGCTGTCGCGGCGCGCTCGCCGCGGCTGACCGCTCGGCCAGTTGCGGCGCGCCCAGCGCCTGGCTGAAGAACGCCGCCGTTTCACGCTCCAGCGAATGATGGATGTGGCGGCGATCCACGCCCTCGGCATCTTTGCACAACGCAGGCATGCGCGCGTACTGCTCGGCGTCGCAGTGGGCCATGAACACAAAGTGGCCGGCACCGGCCAACAGGCGGTAATCGGGTGTGACGGGCAGCTTGCGGGCCAAGGCCTCGGCATTGCGGTCTACCGCCACCAGTTGGTCGCTATCACCGCTGTAGATCAGGGCTGGCACTTGAACCCCGGCCAAGGCATGGCGCCCGAACAGCAGGCTCAGCGGCGCCATCAGCATCACCGCCCCTACCCGCGGGTCGGGCTGCGGCGCCAGCTCACTGCGGTCGGCGATCAATATACCGTGGGTCTTGCAGGCATCGCCGTCGTTAGGGCGCTCCAGGCAGTACTGGCGCAGGCGATCCAGGTCCGGCCGCGCACCAGAAAGGATCAACGCGGTTTCGCCACCCGCCGAATAGCCGATCACGCCCACCTTGCCATCATCCAGGGAGGGCCCGACCAACGCATCATCGCGGGCTGCGGTAATTGCGGCACTGACTTGCAGCGGCCGGCCATAAAGATTGCTCAGGGTGCCCAGGCGACTGTGGTCGCGGGCATTGTCCCCAGGGTGCACTACCGCCACTACCACGAAGCCTCGCCGCGCCAACGCCGTGGCAAGATAATGCAGCGCCAATGGGCTACCGGTATTGCCGTGGGACAACACCAGTAACGGGTACCGGCCCGTGGCGACGGGCGCCTCTTCAGCCACGTCGACTGGATAGCCGTCTATACGGCTGCTACGGGTTTTACCGGTAGCCGGGTAAAACGCCAGCGCTTGCATCGGCCGTCTATCGACCGGGTCGGCCAACGTCATATGGTGCAGGCCGGTGACCCGCGGAGCAGCTTCGGCATGGACCAGCAGGCCGCCGAGCAGGATCAGCGCCAACAAGCAGCGGGGAAGAGTCATCGGCCGGCGGTGCCTTGCGGGACGAATAGATAGCTCAGCATAGAACCGGCCTGGCCTGCGCCGGATGAAAACTGGATGAAACCATCGTCATGCACGATGCGCGCGCATGCTATGCATTTGCGCATGGCGTCGAACCCGTGGCATAGATACAGGTCCACGTCTTTACGTGACCGTTTCGCGCCAATGAAGGAGATTCATGCATGAGTAAGCCCGCCTACGTGCCCCCCAAGGTCTGGCGCAACGAAGCAGCCTCCGGCGGCCAGTTCGCCAGCATCAACCGTCCGGTTGCCGGCCCGACGCACGACAAGGACCTGCCGCTGGGCAAGCACCCGCTGCAGCTGTATTCCCTGGCCACACCCAATGGCGTCAAGGTCACCATTGCCCTTGAAGAGCTGCTTGCCTTGGGCCATACCGCAGCCGAGTACGATGCCTGGTTGATCCGCATTGGTGAGGGCGACCAGTTTTCCAGCGGCTTCGTCCAGGTCAACCCCAATTCCAAGATCCCTGCCCTGCTCGACCGCAGCGTCGAACCGCCTGTGCGGGTATTCGAATCGGGTTCGATCCTGCTGTACCTGGCAGACAAGTTCGGCGCACTGCTTCCAAAATCGCCAGCAGCACGCACCGAGAGCCTGAACTGGCTGTTCTGGCAGATGGGCGCGGCGCCTTACCTGGGCGGTGGCTTCGGTCACTTCTACGTGTACGCCCCGGAAAAATTCGAATACGCCATCAACCGCTTCACCATGGAGGCCAAGCGTCAACTGGACGTGCTCGAGCGCCGCCTGGCCGAGAGCCGCTACCTGGGCGGTGATGAGTACAGCATTGCCGATATTGCCGTGTGGCCGTGGTATGGCCAGCTGGTACGCGGCAACCTGTACGACGCAGCAGAATTCCTGGCGGTGGATGAGTATCCCAACGTGCAGCGCTGGGCCGAGGAAATTGCCCTGCGCCCGGCGGTGCAGCGCGGAACTCGGGTAAACCGGACGTGGGGGGATGAGGCCAGCCAGGTGCCCGAGCGGCATGCGGCGCAGGACCTGGATTGAGGGTTGGCCGGGGTCGCTGGGCGACCCCGACAATGCCCGCTTGCATAAAACCATTTGCCCCCGCGCAAACCTGCGTCCGCCAAGCCCTTCTTGTACACTCCTCGCACTAGCCCCCACCTGCACAATATTTTTGGTGAACGCATGATCGAGGTAACCGAGGTTTCCATTGCCGAGCTGCGCCAGGCGCTCGAGTTGGGCCGCACGACGGCGGTCGAGCTGGTCAAGGCCTACCTGGCGCGCATCGACGCCTACGATGGCGCCGACACCGCCACCGCCCTGAACGCTGTCGTGGTACGCAACCCGCAGGCGCTCAAAGAAGCCGAGGCCTCCGACGCCCGCCGCGCCCAAGGGCAGGTTCTGAGCCCGCTGGATGGCATCCCCTACACCGCCAAGGACAGCTACCTGGTCAAAGGCCTGACCGCCGCTTCCGGCAGCCCTGCGTTCAAGGACCTGGTCGCCCAGCGCGACGCCTTCACCATCGAGCGTCTGCGCGCCGCCGGAGCCGTGTGCCTGGGCAAGACCAACATGCCGCCCATGGCCAACGGTGGCATGCAGCGCGGCGTGTATGGCCGCGCCGAAAGCCCCTACAACGCCAACTTCCTGACTGCGCCCTTCGCCTCGGGCTCGTCCAACGGTGCCGGCACCGCCACCGCCGCCAGTTTCAGTGCCTTCGGCCTGGCCGAGGAAACCTGGTCCAGCGGCCGTGGCCCGGCGTCCAACAATGGCTTGTGCGCCTACACCCCATCGCGCGGCGTGATTTCGGTGCGCGGCAACTGGCCGCTGACCCCGACCATGGACGTGGTGGTGCCTTACGCCCGCACCATGGCCGACCTGCTGGAAATCCTCGATGTAGTGGTCGCCGATGACGCTGACAAGCGCGGCGACCTGTGGCGCCTGCAGCCCTGGGTACCGATCCCGGCGGCATCGACTGTGCGCCCTGCCTCCTACCTGGACCTGGCAGTGGATGCCAGCGCACTCAAGGGCAAACGCTTTGGCGTACCGCGCATGTACATCAATGCCGATGCCGAAGCAGGCACCTCCGAAAAACCAGGCATCGGTGGCCCGACCGGCCAACGCATCAACACCCGCGCTACTGTGATCGACTTGTGGCAACAGGCACGCCAGGCCCTGGAAGCGGCCGGCGCCGAAGTGCTGGAAGTGGACTTTCCGCTGGTGTCCAACTGCGAGGGCGACCGCCCGGGCGCGCCGACCGTTTACAACCGCGGCATCGTCAGCAAGGAGTTCCTGCATGACGAGCTGTGGGAGCTGTCGGGCTGGGCGTTTGACGACTTCCTGCAAGCCAACGGCGACCCCAAGCTCAACCGCTTGGCCGATGTCGATGGCCCACAGATCTTCCCGCACGACCCGGGCACCCTGCCCAACCGCGAGGACGACCTGGCCGCCGGCATGGATGAGTACGTCAACATGGCCAAGCGCGGCCTGAAGACCTGGGACCAGATCGAGACCGTGCCCGATGGCCTGCGCGGCCTGGAGCACACCCGCAAACTGGACCTGGAAGACTGGATGGACAACCTGGGCCTGGATGCGGTGCTGTTCCCGACCGTGGCCGATGTGGGCCCGGCCGATGCCGACGTCAACCCGGCATCGGCGGACATCGCCTGGAGCAACGGTATCTGGGTGGCCAACGGCAACCTGGCGATCCGTCACCTGGGTGTACCGACCGTGACCGTGCCAATGGGCGTGATGGCCGACATCGGCATGCCGGTGGGGCTGACCTTTGCCGGGCGGGCTTACAGTGACAATGCATTGTTGAGCTTTGGTGCAGCCTTCGAGGCGACTGGCTCGCGCCGGATGATTCCGCCGCGCACCCCGGCTCTGGGCTGACTTTTACAAGGGCCGCTTTGCGGCCCATCGCCGGCAAGCCAGCTCCCACAGATCGCACAATTCAACTTTATGTGTAAAAATACACAAAACGTTGATATTGCGATTTGCCATGCCTATCACCCGCAGCGAAGAACGCCACCTCACCCTCACAGTGCTCAAGGCCGCCATCCAGGCCTTGGGCAGCGTTGCCGCACGCAACATGGAAATCCTCCTGCACGACCTGGACCACCCGGAGCATTCCGTGGTGGCGATCGTCAACGGTCACCTTTCCGGCCGCAGCGTCGGCAGCCCGATCCTCGCCGCCCCGGAGCAGGACCAGGGCTTCAAGGCACTGATGCAGGCCTCAGCCGACCAGCACGGCAGCGAGCCGGTGGTACTGCCCGACTACCCCACCACGCTCAAGGGCCGCACCCTGCGCAGCGCCACCGCTATCTTTCGCGACAGCACCGGCCACCCCTTCGCCAGCCTCTGCGTCAACACCGACGTCACCGGCCTGGACGCCGCCATGAGTTTTCTCCAGCAGTTCCAACCGCTGGGGGCCACGCCTGCCGTCAGTGAACCCGCCGACATGGAGCTGCTGATGAGCGAGATCATCCAGGCTTCCCTGCAACGTAGCGGCCAAGGCCGGATGAACAAACAGGCCAAGGTCGAAGCCGTGCGGGTCATGCAGGAGCGCGGCCTGTTCATCGTCAAGGGCGGCGTGGAAAAGGCGGCCAGTGCGCTCGGCGTGACCCGCTACACCATTTACAACTACCTTGAACAATTACGCGGAACCAGCCAATGACCTTGCATATCCACACTCCCCTGATCGAATCCCGCTCCATGTCGTTGGCCGCGGGCCGAAACATCTGGCTCAAGCTCGATGCCCTGCAACCTTGCGGCTCGTTCAAACTGCGCGGGGTGGGCCACGCCTGCGAAGTGCATCAGGCCCGTGGCGCCCGGCAGTTCATCTCATCGTCGGGCGGCAACGCCGGCCTTGCGGTGGCCTATGCGGGACGCAAGCTGGGTGTACCGGTGACCGTGGTAGTTCCCGAGACCACCACCGACCGGGCCAAGGATCTGCTGCGCCAGGAGGACGCCAATGTGGTGGTGCATGGCAGCTCCTGGCAAGAGGCCAACGCCCTGGCGCAGACCTTAGTGGGGCCGGATGATGCATTCATCCACCCGTTTGACGATCCGCTGCTGTGGGCCGGGCATGCCAGCCTGATCGATGAAGTCGCCGAAGCAGGCATAAAACCGGACGCCGTGGTGCTGTCGGTGGGCGGTGGCGGCTTGCTCAGCGGCGTTGTCGAGGGGCTGCAGCGCAATGGCTGGGGGGATGTACCGGTGCTGGCGGTGGAAACCCACGGCGCCGCGTCGCTGCATGCAGCCATGCAGGCGGGGCATTCGGTCGAGCTGGAGCGCATCGCTTCGGTGGCGACGTCGCTGGGGGCAAAGCGGGTAGCCGATCAGGCACTGGCCTGCGCACAGCAACACCCGGTGCACAGCCACCTGGTCAGCGATCGCGCAGCGCTGGAGGCCTGCGAGCGGTTCCTGCTGGACCATCGCGTGCTGGTCGAGCCAGCGTGTGGAGCGGCGCTGGCATTGGCGTATGCGCCGGGCGCCCTGGCGCAATACCAGAATGTGCTAGTGGTGGTTTGTGGTGGGGCTACTGCAACGCTGGAGCAGATTCACGCGTGGTTGCAGCAAGCTGATTGAGGCTGCCGCCCGTCGGTGGTGATTACGATAGTCACATGCGCCTGTTCTACTGAGCCCGCCGCAACCGGAAAAATGCCCTCGCAACGGCGTCAACCCTGACGAAATGCGTATCGCACCCTTTCGGTCTGCGGCAAGTGAAGGCACAATGCGTGTCCTTTTTTTGGCCGGCCTGGCCGGGGGCCTTTAAATGATCAAGACGCCGTATTACCTCATCGATAAAACCAAGCTGCTCAGCAACATGGAGAAGATCGCCTACGTGCGCGAACACTCCGGTGCCAAGGCGCTGCTTGCCCTCAAGTGCTTTGCCACCTGGTCGGTGTTCGACCTGATGCAGCAGTACATGGACGGCACCACCTCGTCCTCCCTCTTCGAGCTCAAGCTCGGCCGCCAGAAGTTCGCCGGCGAAACCCACGCCTACAGCGTGGCCTGGGCCGACGACGAGGTCGAGGAAATGCTCGAAAACTGCGACAAGATCATCTTCAACTCGATCGGCCAGCTGCAGCGCTTTGCCGAACAGTCCGAAGGCAAAGTGCGCGGCCTGCGCGTCAACCCGCAGGTCAGCAGCTCTGACTACCTGCTGGCCGACCCGGCACGTCCGTTCAGCCGCCTGGGCGAGTGGGACCCTGCCAAGATCGAGCAGGTGATCGAACAGATCTCCGGTTTCATGTTCCACAACAACTGCGAGAACGGCGATTTCGGCCTGTTCGACAAGATGCTCACGCACATCGAAGAGCGCTTCGGTCACCTGCTGCACAAGGTCGAGTGGGTCAGCCTCGGTGGCGGCATCCACTTCACCGGTGAAGACTATGCGGTAGACGCCTTCTGCGCGCGCCTCAAAGCCTTTTCGGAAAAATACGGCGTGCAGGTGTACCTGGAGCCGGGCGAAGCGGCCATCACCAACAGCGCCTCGCTGGAAGTGACCGTGCTCGACACCCTGTACAACGGCAAGCACCTGGCCGTGGTCGACAGCTCGATTGAAGCGCACCTGCTCGACCTGCTGATCTACCGCCTCAACGCCAAGATGGCCCCCAACGACGGCGAGCACACCTACATGGTCTGCGGCAAGTCGTGCCTGGCCGGTGACATCTTCGGCGAGTACCAATTCGATCGCCCGTTGGCCATTGGCGATCGCCTGTCGTTCATCGACACGGCGGGTTACACCATGGTCAAGAAAAACTGGTTCAACGGTCTGAAAATGCCATCCATCGTGGTCAAGCAACTCGACGGCAGCGTCGAAGTCGTCCGCGAGTTCGGTTTCGAAGACTACGTTTCCAGCCTGTCGTAAGGCCGGCTTTCCAAGTAAGGAGCAAAAGGTAAATTGAAGAAGAACGTTCTTATCATTGGTGCAGGAGGTGTCGCCAAGGTGGTGGCCCACAAGTGCGCGCAGCATAACGACGAACTGGGTCGTATCGCTATCGCGTCACGGAACATCTCCAAATGCCAGGCCATCATCGACAGCGTCAAGGCCAAGGGTAGCCTCAAGGTACCCGCCGACATCCAGGCCTTCTCGCTCAATGCCCTCGATGTCGAGGCAACCAAGGCGCTGATCCGCGAGACCGAATCGCAGATCGTGATCAACGTAGGTTCCGCCTTCCTCAACATGTCGGTGCTGCGTGCCTGCATCGATACGGGTGTCGCCTATCTGGACACCGCCATCCACGAAGAGCCGGGCAAGATTTGCGAGACCCCGCCGTGGTACGGCAACTACGAGTGGAAACACCTCGAAGAGTGCCAGGCAAAGAACATTACAGCCATTCTCGGCGTCGGTTTCGACCCGGGTGTGGTAAACAGCTACGCCAAACTGGCGCAGCAGCAGTATTTCGACAGCATTGATTCGATCGACATTCTCGACGTCAATGCCGGTTCGCATGGCAAGTACTTTGCCACCAACTTCGACCCGGAAATCAACTTCCGCGAGTTCACCGGGCAAGTATGGAGCTGGCAGAACAGCCAGTGGACCAGCAACACCATGTTCGAGGTCAAGCGTACCGACGACCTGCCTGTGGTAGGTTCGCAAAATCTGTACCTGACCGGCCACGACGAAGTTCACTCGATTTCGAAGAACCTCAACGTGCCGAACGTGCGTTTCTGGATGAGCTTCGGCGAGCACTACATCAATGTGTTCACCGTGCTGAAAAACCTGGGCCTGCTCAGCGAGCAACCGGTGAAAACCGCCGAAGGCCTGGAAGTGGTACCGCTGAAAGTGGTCAAGGCCGTGCTGCCAGACCCAGCCTCGCTGGCCCCTGGCTACACCGGCAAGACCTGCATCGGTGACCTGGTCAAGGGCACCAAGGATGGCCAGCCGCGCGAAGTGTTCATCTACAACGTGGCTGACCACGAAGAAGCCTACGCCGAAACCGACAGCCAGGGCATTTCCTACACCGCCGGTGTACCGCCAGTGGCTGCCGCCCTGCTGGTTGCCCGTGGTGAGTGGGATGCCAAGCGCATGGTCAACGTCGAGGAGCTGCCAGCCGAGCCGTTCCTCAAGGCGCTGGACGTGATGGGCCTGCCGACCCGGGTCAAAGATGAAAAAGGCGATCGTCCTTGGGACGCTGAGGCCTAAGCAACACACAGAAGGGGCGCCACATGGCGCCCCTTCTGCTTTTGCAGGGCCCGGCCTTTTCGCGGGCTCGCCCGCTCCCACAGGTAATATGCTTCTTCAGGCCTGTAGCAATCCTGTGGGAGCGGGCGAGCCCGCGAAGAGGCCAGTGCAGGACTACACCCTACTTCCGCGCCTCCAGGATCAGGTTGAACGGCGTCTGCGTCGCCCGCCGGAAGCGGCTGAACCCCGCCTCCTCGAACACCGCCCGCAAGCGCGCCTCCCCGGCTTGCGCCCCCAGCCCCAAGCCCACCTCCTGCGACAGCGAATTCGGCGTGCAGATGAAGGTAGACGCTGCGTAGAACAAGCGCCCTACCGGCGTCAGGTTGCCGTCCAGCGAATCCTCGGCAAAAGGTTCTACCAGCATGATCGTGCCGTCAGCCTTCAGCGCTCGATAGGCATGCTTGGCCGCCCCCACCGGGTCGCCCATGTCGTGCAGGCAATCGAAGAAGCACACCAGGTCATGGTCATGCCCTGGGTAATCCTTCGCACTGGCCTGCTGAAAACTCACCCGCTCGGCTAGCCCTGCATCACGCGCACGATCGTTGGCGGTGGTGATGGAAGGCCCGTGGTAGTCGTAGCCGACGAAGGTAGACGCTGGAAACGCCTGGGCCATGACCAGCGTCGAGGCGCCATGCCCGCAGCCTACATCCGCTACCTTGGCGCCCGCCTTTAGCTTGGCCACCACACCCTCGAGCGCCGGCAACCACTGAGCGACCAGAAACGTACGGTAGCCCGGCCGGAAAAACCGCTCGGTACCGCTGAACATGCACGGGTGGTGGTCACCCCAAGCCAGCCCGCCATCGCCGCGCATGGCCGCGACCAGCTTGTCCTTGTCATGGAACAGCGCAGCGATGACTGCGGCCCCACCGGCCATGTAGGCTGGGGAGTCCTCCAGCGCCAAGGCCATGGCCTGCTCTTCGGGTAGCACAAAAGAGCCCTTGTCGTGCGCCATATAACCCGAAGCGGCCTGGGCGTTCAGCCATTCGCGTACCAGTCGTGGATGGCAGCCGGTTTTTTCCGCCAGCGCTTCGGGGGTGGTCGGCTGGCTGTCGGCCATCGCCCGGTACAAACCCAGTTCGTCGCCAAGGATGACATTGGCCAGGGTCGCCGCTGCGCCCATGTCGCCCACCAGCTTGCCCATGAAATCGTGAAGCCTTGCCTCGTCCATGACCTGCCCTCCTCTGCAAGAAGGCCATCGCCAGCGAGGGAACTCCGCTCCGGGGAGGCGGTGGTCGGTTCAAGGGTTTGCGCTCGCCCTATAGCGCGTTACCGCGAGCACTCGATAAGTCTAGATCTTCTGCACATACGCGACGAGATACCGTCCTCATAGCGGCTGAAGCACTCCTTCAGGTAACAATTCCTAAACATCACTGTGACATTTTTTTCAGCTGTCTTATCCAGGAGCGGAAAGATGAAAGTCACGGTCTTCGGTACCGGCTACGTTGGCCTCACCCAGGCAGTGTGCCTGGCCCAGGTGGGGCATTCGGTGTTGTGCATGGATGTCGACGCCGAGCGGGTCGCCACCCTCAATGACGGTCATTGCCCGTTCTTCGAGCCCGGCCTTGCGCCGCTGCTGGAGAAAAACCTGGCCTGCGGCCGCCTGCATTTCACTACCGATGCCAAGGCAGCAGTCCACTACGCCAAGCTGCAGTTCATCGCAGTCGGCACACCGCCACAAGCCGATGGCAGCGCCGACCTGAAGCACGTTTTTGCCGTGGTCGACAGCATCCTCGAACACGCTGATGGCGCCAGGGTGATCGTCAACAAATCCACCGCACCGGTCGGCACGGTGCACCGCATCAAGTTGCGAATAGCCCAGGCTGTCGCCGACACTGGTCGTTTCCAGGTAATCAGCAACCCGGAGTTTCTCAAGGAAGGCTCTGCCGTGGACGATTGCATGCGTCCGGACCGCATCATCATCGGCGGCGCTGAACCGGCCGAAGTGGAGTTGCTGCGCGAGCTTTACCTGCCCTTCAGCCGCAACCGCGAAAAACTCATGGTCATGGATGCACGCAGCGCCGAGCTGACCAAGTACGCGGCCAACTGCATGCTGGCGACCAAGATTTCCTTCATCAACGAAATCGCCAACCTGGCCGAGCACCTGGGGGCCGATATCGAAATGGTCCGCCGTGGCATCGGCTCCGACCCGCGCATCGGTTACGACTTCATCTACGCCGGCTGCGGCTTTGGCGGCTCGTGCTTCCCCAAGGACCTGCAAGCCCTGCGCCGCAGCGCCGAGGCTGAAGGCTTCGAGCCGCAGTTGCTGCGTGCGGTGGAGTCGGTCAACGAACATCAGAAGGGGCGGCTGTTCAGCAAGATCCAGCGGCATTATCCCGATGGGCTGCGGGGCAAGGTGTTTGCCTTGTGGGGGTTGTCGTTCAAGCCCAACACCAATGACATCCGTGAAGCCTCCAGCCGGGTCTTGCTGGAAGCGCTGTGGGCGGCTGGCGCGCGGGTACAGGCCCACGACCCGCAGGCGATGGAAGAAATCCAGCGGCACTACGGCCGGCGTGCGGACCTGCAACTGGTGCCGTGCAAGGACGATGCACTGGAGGGCGCCGATGCGCTGGTAATCGTCACCGAATGGCAGGATTACCGGGTGCTCAACCTGGACAAGGTACCGCAACAGTTGGCCGACCGGGTGGTGTTCGACGGGCGCAACCTGTTCGAGCCCAAACACATGGCCGCCGCCGGCCTGACTTACTACGGTATCGGCCGCGGCCAGCCGGACGCTAAGGCGCAGGAGGTTCCAGCTGCAGCACCTCGTTCGTATACGCCCACTCCTTCTGTACCTGGTCCGGGTGGTCATTCAGGCGGGTGCCATAGGACGGGATGATCTGCTTGATCTTCGCCTGCCACTCGGGCGAGGCCACCTTGTCCTTGAACACCTTGTTCAGCACATCGAGCATGATTGGGGCCGCGGTCGAGGCGCCGGGCGAGGCCCCCAACAAGCCGGCAATGCTGCCGTCCCTGGACGTTACCACTTCGGTCCCGAGCTTGAGCACACCACCGAGTGCCTCGTCCTTCTTGATGATCTGTACACGCTGACCCGCCTGCCACAACCGCCAGTCTTCCTTCTTGGCCTCGGGGAAGTAAGTGCGCAGCGCTTCGAAGCGGTCATTGTCGGATTGCAGCACCTGGCCGATCAGGTACTGCACCAGGTCAAACTCGCGTACCCCCACCCGCATCATCGGCCAGGCGTTGTGCACGCTGGTACTGGCAAGCAGGTCGAGCAGCGAGCCTTGCTTGAGGAACTTGGTCGAGAAGGTGGCGAACGGCCCGAACAGGATCATGCGCTTGCCATCGAGTACCCGGGTGTCCAGGTGCGGCACCGACATGGGCGGCGCACCGGTGGCGGCAATGCCATAGGCCTTGGCCATGTGGCGCTGCGCGATAGCCGGGTTGTCGGTGACCAGGAACGAACCGCCGACCGGGAAACCGGCATAGTCCTTGGCTTCGTCGATGCCCGACTTCTGCAGCAGGGGTAACGCCGCACCACCAGCACCAATGAACAGGAACTTGGCGTCGGTGGCCGCCTTGCTGCCATCTTTGAGGTTCTTGTACTCGACATGCCACGAGCCGTCGTCGTTACGGGTGATGTCTTGTACTTCGGTGGACAGCTTGAGGTCGAAGTTAGGCCGGGTCTGCAGGTAGCCCACGTACTGCCGGGTAATCTCGCCAAAGTTGACGTCGGTGCCAATTGGCGTCCAGGTTACCGCCAGTTTCTGGTTGGGGTCGCGCCCCTCCATCATCAACGGTACCCACTTGCGGATCTGCTCATGGTCCTCGGAGTACTGCATGGGCTTGAACAACGGGCTGGCCTGCAGCGCCTCGTAGCGTTTTTTCAGGAAGCGGATGTTGTCGTCACCCCAGACGAAGCTCATGTGAGGGGTGGTGTTGATAAACGAATGCGGGTTCTTCAATACCCCCTGCTTCACCTGCCAGGCCAAGAACTGTCGGGTGACCTGGAACGACTCGTTGATCTCCACAGCCTTGCTAATGTCGATCTTGCCGTCTTTTTCCGGCGTGTAGTTGAGTTCGGCAAGGGCCGAGTGGCCGGTGCCTGCGTTGTTCCAGCCGTTGGAGCTTTCTTCGGCGACCTTGTCCAGGCGTTCGACCATCTCCATGGACCAGCCTGGCTCCAGTTCGTTGAGCCAGACCGCCAGCGTGGAACTCATGATGCCGCCGCCCACCAGCAGCACATCGACCTTCCTGGTTTCTGCGGCCTGGGCGTTGAGCATGCCAAAGGCCAAGGCCAGCCCGGCCAACGCCAGCTCCGGCTTCAGGGTGATTTTCATAACCTTTTCCGCGCCTCGTTGCTATCCGTAAGTCCAGCCACAAGCTTAGCTGACGGATTTAGTCGGGCATGGCTGGTGCACAACCACTTGCAATCAGACACATCTCAAAATACTGTATGAATACTCAGTACGCAGAGACAGCCCCATGCAACTCATCGCCAAACTCGGCATCCTTGCCGACGCCGCCAAGTACGATGCATCTTGTGCCAGCAGCGGTGCACCCAAGCGCAATTCGCGCGGCGGCGACGGCCTGGGCGCTACCAACGGCATGGGTATCTGTCACAGCTACACCCCCGACGGCCGCTGCGTATCGCTGCTCAAGGTACTGTTGACCAACTTCTGCCTGTACGACTGCCAATACTGCGTGAACCGCCGGTCCAGCAACGTCCCCCGCGCGCGCTTCAGCCCTGAGGAAGTGGTACGCCTGACGCTGGATTTCTACCGACGCAATTGCATCAGCGGCCTGTTCCTCAGCTCTGGCATCATCCGTTCGGCGGACTACACCATGGAGCAACTGATCCGCGTAGCCCGCTTGTTGCGCGAAGAGCACAACTTCCGCGGCTACATACACCTCAAGACCATCCCCGATGCCGACCCGCTGCTGATCGAAGAGGCCGGCCGCCTGGCCGACCGCCTCAGCGTCAACATCGAACTGCCCACCGAAGCCAGCCTCAAGCGCCTGGCGCCGGAAAAACACGCGCATACCATCCGTCAGGCCATGGGCGTGATTCACCAGGGCCAGCAAGCCGTGGCCAACGAACCCAAGGCCCCGCGCTTCACCCCTGCCGGGCAGAGCACCCAGGTCATCGTCGGCGCCGACAGCACCGACGACAGCACCCTGCTGCGCAATGCCGAGTCGCTGTACCAGGGCTACGGCCTGAAGCGCGTGTACTATTCCGCCTTCAGCCCGATCCCCGACAGCCCGGGCAGCGTGCCCCTGGCTGCACCGCCGCTACTGCGCGAGCACCGCCTGTACCAGGCCGACTTTCTGCTGCGCGGCTACGGCTACAAGGCGGGTGAACTGCTTGGCCAAAGCGGTAACCTGGCGCTGGACATCGACCCCAAGCTGGCCTGGGCGCTGGCCAACCGTGACGTTTTTCCGCTAGATGTAAACCGCGCCGAGCCTGCCCTGCTGGCGCGCATTCCCGGTATCGGCCTGCGCAGCGTGCAGCGGCTGGTTGCGCTACGCCGGGAACGGCGAATCCGCTATGACGACCTGATCCAGTTGCGCTGCGTGCTGGACAAGGCACGGCCGTTCATCGTCACCAGCGATTACCGCCCAGCCCAGGGCGAGCTGCGCAGCGGCTTGCTGCGAGCACGTTTGCGTGAACCGCAGGCACCGGTGCAGATGGGGTTGTGGGGATGATTGCGCTCAACTGCGATGACCGGTTCGCCACCTGGCGGGACCAGGCCCGCGTGTTGCTGGGGCATGGCATCGACCCGTCGCAAGTCACCTGGTCACAAGGCCCGGTGGCAGACCTGCTGGCGGTGCCTGCGCCGCTCCCGGAGGGTCCTGGCCCCTTTCGCGCCAAGGTGCCTGCCGCGCTGCTGAGCCAGTTGGAACAGGCGGCCCGTTACTGTGGCGACCAACGCTGGAACCTGTTGTACGAAGTGCTCTGGCGGGTGGCCCATGGTGACCGCACGGCCATGCTGGCCGGCGACCGATTGGGCAGTGAGTTGCAACGGCGCATCAAGCAAGTCAGCCGAGAGGCGCACCACCTGCATGCATTTGTGCGCTTCGTGCCGTTGCCAGAAGCGTTGGCAGAACGCCTGCAACTTGATCTGGTGGCCTACCACGAACCAGCGCATGACATTCTGGAGAGTGCCAGCCCACATTTTGCCGACCGCCTGGGGCGTTTACGCTGGTTGATCGCCACACCACAGGATGGTATTCGCTTCGACGGCCAGGCATTCGATTACCAACGCCGGTGCCCGGAGCGCTGGCAGCAATGGGCACGCAATGCTGAAGACCCAGGCGCCGAACTATGGCGCACCTACTACCGTCACACCTTCAACCCCGCCCGCCTCAACCCAGATGCCCTGCGACTGCACATGCCCGGGCGGTTTTGGCGGCATTTGCCGGAAGGCATGCTGATACCGCAGCTCGAAGGCCTGGCCCGCCAAGGCAAGCAGCGGGACGGTCAAGCGCTCGAAGTTGCCGCTAAACCCGGCAAACAGATCAACACACCCGCAGGTAGCTGAAAAAAAATAACTGTCTCACGCTGTCTCCCACAGGTACAGCGTAAATCCTTGGTCACAACCGGTTTCTGTGGGAGCGGCTTCAGCCGCGAACACCGGCGTAGCCGGTGCCATCCACTCAATGCCTGTTCTACAGCCCGTCTTACAGCAGCCACCCAGCATCGCCCTCCTCAAGCACACCACCATGATCCGTCCGGTCGCCTTTGCGGGCCACCGCCGCACCTTCTATCAGGAAATGCTCAGCCCCACTCTCTATCGCCGCGCCACAGGTTGTCCGGTCCCCCACCCTGGCAACCGCTCTGCCGTTAAACGTATACGTAGCACAACCGCTTTCTACCTGGTTAACCCCATGCAGCGGGCAGTTGTGTTGATGGCCTACAAGTACAACCGGGTTCATAGGGCTTCTCCTTCAGACGGTGCAGTACGGGATTCGCGGTCAATGTCCGCTGGCCATTCAACTTTCGGCGCCAGGCAGTGCATGTGGCTGAGGCCATCGTCATCGTTCCAGTCGCGGGGTGGGTGCACGAACTTTGGCAAGGCTTCGGGGCCTTGTTGCATGAACAGCCGGGCGATGGCCCAGTAGGTCTCGCCCTTGTATAGGTTGGAGGCGAACTCCACGCGATCGATGACTTCGTTAGTTTCAGGATTGCGGACAGACAGCTTGACGTTTTCGATAAGGCCGCCGTGGCCGGGAGCGTAGACGCGGTAAACTTCGGCGGTTACGTCGTCCCAGTTGTAGGCGACAGGTTTTACACCCCAGTGCTTACGGCTGAACAAGTAAAAGTAGTGGTAACGGAACTGATAGAAATAGACCTTCCGTCGCAGACGATTAAAGCGAATGGGCTCGTCTCTTGGAAGCATCAAATCTAACTTCACAACCGAAAACACACCACCAAACCAAACAATAGGCCCAATAATTAGTATAACGTACATCATCCATTCACGCGTCCAGCCATAATTCAAGACAGCCCAGTACAACCACAGCGTCAAACCAAAAAAGAACAGTAATGTGGGAATGCCAAGCAAGGCCAGAACGCCACGCAATATTAGAGTGGACCTGGACAATTCCAGATAGACATCGTCAATATGGTTCGGCGACGGTTTGATATCCTCCAGATTTAAACGGGGGCCTATTCTTTCATCCACTTGCGGCAAATCGCGGCTCCAGCCCAATTCGCGCCTCCATAAAACTCTTGAATCACGCTCAATCATTTTGCCTCCGGTTACATACCTCGGCATACGCACTGGCTATATTACGATCTGGCCAAAACATTACTAGTAATGTCGCTGCCACTACGGAGTGACTTCCTATCGTCGGCAGAAGCTCAACAACTCCAGAAATCTCTAGACTCGCCAATTCTTCATCACCCGCTGCCGCGATATGCAGTTTTTTATCAAAAGCGATATCACTTTTGTAG
This sequence comes from Pseudomonas sp. SAS7, assembly GCF_052112345.1. NCBI lineage: Bacteria > Pseudomonadati > Pseudomonadota > Gammaproteobacteria > Pseudomonadales > Pseudomonadaceae > Pseudomonas > Pseudomonas sp. SAS7. Next base: position 142,174 of record NZ_JBEGGO010000017.1, read on the forward strand.
TCAGGAAGGCGCGGTGAAGAAAATTCAGAATAGTTAGCCGATTTGGAAACAGCATTAAAAGAAGCATGGCGATCTTCACCAACAAGGATTTCCCCACCGGAAAACTCTGGAAAATCTCCATCACCATGACGATGCACTATCAAATTCCAGCTATACGCAGAGTCTTTTTTCCTATACCTAGGCAAGACGATCTGAAATTTCAGCTTATGCTCTACTTCTAACCCGACCAATCCACCTACCCGAGGAACAGTCGGATCGGTTATGAGGTTTGACTCAAAGTGCAGCTTAGCTTGCACGCCCAGCGTTGCAGCATTGAGTTCGGCAAAAGCTATATCCGCATATTCTGGAGTATCCCAATGAACAACAGGCGTTTCATCTGCTTTTCCAAAGCAGCATCGCCTTGCCCAACGTTCCAGCAGGTCTGATTCATTTCTTTCAGCTTGCTTGCTCGCCGTATATGCTAACAGCACCAGTATCACAGCAATACCTAATGGGCCAAGCAGAGAAGAATTGAATACCGCTCCTGCAAAGAAAATGGCTCCGGTACCAAAAGTCGCCGCAGAGAAATAGAAATACGCCATCGCTACACTGTCACCCGCTGCCGTAGCGCGTTTAGCAGCTGAAATAGCCTGAGCGGCTTCGATAAACCCAGCAACAGAGCTTACTACCGCCCCCAGCCTTATTAAGGCCCCTCCGGTGGCTACGGTAGCCGTGGTCCACGCCCCCCCCATTCGGCCAGCAGTTGACCTCAATACAAGTCCAACCACCTCAAGTTGTCCTCCCAACAGTCCCAATTGCGAACCTTGCAATGCCAATTTTGCTTCGTAAGCCTTCGGCCCAATCTCCGCTTCCGCTTTTTCCTGATTCCTGCTCAGGGTGTCATGCTGCAAATACAACCCACCTATAGCCAGCAGCAACTCCCAACTGCCTACCACTCCACGCAAGCCGCGAAAGCCAGTCCGTACCAACTGCGCCGCCTGCTGCGAAGTGATCTTCATCCTCTGGAACACCTTTCGCGCATTCGGCTCTAGCGTCCCCGCCGCCACCGAGATATCCACCAAGGTACGCTGCGCGAAGCTGCTTGCCTGAGTTACCTTCATGTTGGCTTCTTCAAGCAACCGACCATGCACGTCCGCCGCGGTACCCTCGACCCACACCGACACACTGATCATGGTGTTGGTAAACCGCGGGTCCAGCACGGCCAGGCTCATCAACCCGTGCTGGATGATCGGCCGCACCTTGTTCCAGGCCTTGGTTGAATGAATGTCGATGTCATCAATGTTGCGGTGCATCCGGTCCCTGGCCTCGGCG
>NZ_JBEGGO010000018.1:0-139156 GCF_052112345.1 Pseudomonas sp. SAS7
CTGGGCGTTTCCCTCGCCTCCACCAACAAGACCCTGAAAGTCGAAGCGCCGGCTGCCCGCAGCGCTGGCATCAAGGTCAAGTCGGTGGCCGAACTGGTCGAGAAGCTGAAGAACGAAGCGAAGGTAATCTAAATGACTATCCTGGTTGTCGCTGAATACGAGAACGGTGCAGTAGCCCCGTCCACCCTGAACACTGTCGCCGCAGCCGCCAAGATCGGTGGTGATGTGCACGTGCTGGTCGCTGGCCAGAACGTCGGCGGCGTTGCTGAATCCGCTGCCAAGATCGCGGGTGTGGCCAAGGTCCTGGTTGCCGATAACGCCGCCTACGCCCACGCCTTGCCGGAAAACGTCGCGCCGCTGATCGTCGAGCTGGCCAAGGGTTACAGCCACGTGCTGGCCCCGGCTACCACCAATGGCAAGAACATCCTGCCGCGCGTTGCCGCGCTGCTGGACGTGGACCAGATCTCCGAAATCATCTCGGTCGAGTCCGCCGACACCTTCAAGCGCCCGATCTATGCCGGTAACGCCATTGCCACCGTGCAATCGAGCGCTTCGATCAAGGTCATCACCGTGCGTACCACCGGCTTCGACCCAGTCGCTGCCGAAGGTGGCTCGGCGGCTGTTGAAGCGGTGAGTGCCGCGCACAACGCCGGTATCTCGGCCTTTGTCGGTGAAGAGCTGGCCAAGTCCGACCGCCCAGAGCTGACCGCCGCCAAGATCGTCGTTTCCGGCGGCCGCGGCATGGGCAACGGTGACAACTTCAAGCACCTGTACAGCCTGGCCGACAAGCTCGGCGCTGCCGTCGGCGCTTCGCGCGCCGCAGTCGACGCAGGCTTCGTGCCGAACGACATGCAGGTCGGCCAGACCGGCAAGATCGTTGCGCCACAGCTGTACATCGCCGTCGGTATCTCCGGCGCGATCCAGCACCTGGCCGGCATGAAAGACTCCAAAGTGATCGTTGCGATCAACAAGGACGAAGAAGCGCCGATCTTCCAGGTAGCCGACTACGGCCTGGTCGCCGACCTGTTCGAAGCGGTTCCGGAGCTGGAAAAGCTGGTCTGATCCGCCTGCTTCACTTATAAAGAACCCGGCCCTCGCATTGAGGGTCGGGTTTTTTTATGGGTTGAGGAGTGAGGGATGACGTTGCGCGGAACGGGCAGGGTGCTGGCATGCATGGCGGCGTTGGTGTCGCCACTGGCCATGGCAGCAGGCAAGTGCGAGCGCCTGGTGGCAACCGGCAGCCCTGATGCACCGCCCTATTCGTGGCAGGACCCGAAAGACCCGAAACGCCTGATCGGCGCCAACGTCGACCTGCTGCGCCAGGTGGCTGGCGAGCTGGGGGTGAAGGTGGAGGTGCTCAATGCAGGTCGTCGCGACCAGGCCCTGGAGGAAGTGCGCAGCGGGCGTATGGACCTGCTGCTCGATACGCCGATGCAGGTGGAACAACTGACCGCGCTGGACTACATCCACCCACCCCTTCAGCTCAACGAATACCTGGTGTGGACACGCCACGATGCCACGCTGACCTTCGATGGCCCGGCGGACCTGGCCCAATACCAGGGCAGCTTGTCCGAGCGCGCGCGCCTGACCCCGGCCTTTACCGCGTTCGCCAAGGCCCAGTTGAAGCTGGTGCCGGCGCAGAACCTGACCCAGGCGTTCCAGAAACTGGTGCTTGGCCAGGTGGACTATGTGCTCGCCGGCCGCTATTCGGGCATGGCCATGGCCCAGAGCCTGGGTATGAGCAATGACCTGATCGCCCGCGGCCTGCCGGTGGATCGGCCAGGCCTGTACCTGGTGCTTTCGCACAACTCGGCATGCAATGACAGCTGGTTGCGTGGGCAACTCGCAAAAAAACTGACAGAATTGCCGATCTCCGGTGCGTCCGAAGCCGTCCTGCAACGTAATGTCGAGCGCTGGAAAGCGCAGCTGCAGGTGCCGGCGGACGCCCCCAAACACTAGGAAGATTGCGTGAGAACCCAACCACTAATCCTTGCCTTGGCCGTGCTCGGCCTGGCTGGCTGCGCCAACGATCCGGCCCCTGACGAGCAGATGCGCATTTCCGAACAGGCACTGGAGCAGGCCAAGGCCGTAGGTGCCACCGAGCAGGTCGAAACGCTGCAGATGGCTGAAGACAAGCTGGCCCGGGCCAAGGCCAACATGCTGACCCAGGACTACCGTGATGCGCGCATGCGCGCCGAGCAGGCAGAGCTTGATGCCCGCCTGGCCGAGGCCCAGGTGCTGAACCAGAAAAGCGAAGAGCAGCTGCAACTGCTGCAGTCGCGGGTCAAGCGCTTGCGCAAGCAACTGGAGGTGCAGCCATGATGCGCCGTACACCATTGGCCGCGCTGGCGTTGCTGGCGCTGGCAGCGGGCTTGCAAGGTTGTGCCAGCCAGCGCAGCTCTGCTGCGCTGGATGAAGCCAGTGCCACCTTCGCCAAGGTCAAGGATGATTCCGATGTGCTGCGCAGTGCACCGCGTGACGTGATCCGCGCGGGCGAGTCGCTGGCCCGTGCCGAGCGCCTGTCCAGCTATATCGGCACCGGTTCTGATGTGCGTCATTACGCTTACCTGAGCCAGCGCTACAGCGAGATTGCCAGTGAGCATGCCAAGCTGGCGTTGAGCCAGGAGCGCCAGGCCAAGCTTGACCTCGAGCGCCAGCGCCTGCAGCTGGCTTTGCGCGAGGCCAAGCTGGCCAGCGTGCAGCAGCAGGGCAAGTGGGTCGAGTCGCAGATCGCTGCACTGGCTTCGGAGCAGACCGACCGTGGCCTGGTGATGACCCTGGGTGACGTGCTTTTTGATACTGGCCGTGCCGACCTGAAGAATTCGGCCAGCCGTACCGTGCTCAAGCTGGTGCAGTTCCTTCAGCTCAACCCGCGGCGGGTGGTGCGTATCGAGGGTTATACCGACAGCACTGGCGCAGCCGAAGACAACCTGAAACTGTCTCGCGACCGCGCGCAGGCGGTGGCCGACATGTTGGTGGATCTTGGTATCGACGAAAAACGCCTGCAGGTAGAGGGTTACGGCGACCAGTACCCGATCGAGGCGAATGCCTCTGAACGGGGCAGGGCGCAGAACCGCCGGGTGGAGATCGTCTTCTCCGACGACAAGGGCAAACTCGCGCCTGCGCGCTGATCGCTGGCGTGCGGAGCATGGCACCGGCTTTGCCGGTGTTCGCGGCTAAAGCCGCTCCCACAGGGGTAGTGTCAAGCCCAGGGCATGTGCAGAACCTGTAGGAGCGGCCTTGTGCCGCGAAAGGGCCGCAATGCGGCCCCGCTTTTTGTCGGCTTAGTCGTTTCGATAGCTGTCACGCTATTGTATTGTCGACTATGTTGCATTCTGTCCCAGTACACTTTGCAACTGTTACGGTATCCTCTACCGTCACTGAGCCGTACAAGAACAACGAGCCGCCGCCATGACCAACCTGCTGCTGTACCAGCGTATCGCCCAGCAACTGGCCGATGACATCCGTCGCGGTGTCTACCAGCCAGGCGAGCGGGTACCCTCCGTGCGCAAGATGAGTGCCCAGCTCAATGTCAGCCATGCCACGGTGCTGCAGGCTTATGCCAACCTTGAAGACCAAGGGCTGATCCGCGCGCGGCCACAATCGGGCTACTACGTGCACCAGACGCCGGCCTTGACCGCGCAAACCCCGGACATTGCCCGGGTGGAGCGCCCGGGCCTGGTCACTCGTGCCAGCATCATCCAGCAAGTGCTGACCGAGGCGCGCCGTGATGGCGTGTTCCCGTTCGGCGCCGCGGTGCCGCATGTCGACTACCTGCCAGTGCGTGCCCTGCATCAGCAAATTGCCAAGGTCACCCGCTTTCACAGCCCGCGCGCCTTCAGCTACATGTTCAGCCCCGGTTTCGAGCCGCTGCGCCGGCAGATCGCCATTCGCATGCGCGATGCCGGCGTGCTGGTCGACCCGCGTGAAGTGATCGTGACCCATGGCTGCGTCGATGCCCTGCAAATGTCCCTGCGCGTGTTGACCCGCCCGGGCGACCTGATCGCTGCCGAGTCGCCGACCTATTACGGGTTGCTGCAACTGGCCGATTTGCTGGGCCTGAAAGTGATCGAAATCCCCAGCGACCCGTCCACCGGGATCAGCCTTGAAGCCTTGCAACTGGCGGCCAACCAGTGGTCAATCAAGGCCCTGGTACTGACGGCGCGCCTGAGCAATCCGCTGGGTGGCACGGTCCCTGAAGAGCGGCAAAAGCAATTGTTGCGCCTGGCCTCGGACTTCGATATTCAGATCATCGAGGACGACATCTATGGCGAGTTGATGTTCGAGCAAGGCAAGACCAAGGCGCTGAAGGCATTCGACCGGCTGGACCGGGTGATCTACTGCTCAAGCTTTTCCAAAACCCTGTCCCCTGGTGTGCGCGTAGGCTGGATGATCGCCGGGCGCTATCAGGACGAGATTCAGCGCCTGCAGACCTTCACCACCCATTCGGCCTGTAGCGTGACGCAGATGGGGGTGGCGGCCTATCTGGAAAATGGCGGTTACGACCGGCACCTGCGCTACATCCGCCAGGAGTATCGCAAGAACCTCAGCGCCTACCAGTTGGCGGTGCAGCAGCACTTCCCCGAGGGCACCCAGATGACCCGGCCAACGGGCGGGTTCATCCTCTGGATCAGCTTGCCGGGGCGGGTCAATACCCAGGAGTTGCATGTGCGGGCGCTGGAGCAGGGCATCAGCATTGCGCCGGGGCTGATCTTCAGTAACACCGAACAGTTCAACCATTGCATCCGTCTCAATTGCGGCATCCCGTGGAACAAAGAGGCCGAGCGGGCAGTGATTACGCTGGGTTTGCTGGCTCAGCAGTTGTGCAGGGAGCCTGCACTCACACTTTTGTAAGGCTTGCCAGCCGCCTGTGGAACATGGAGCATACGCACCTTTCTTGCCAGTCTGTCCATTTGCCATGAATGCTTTGCGCCGTTTTGCCCTGATCTTGTGTCTTGCACCGCTCTGTTACCTGGGCAGTCCTGCCTCGGCTGCGCAGCCGGCAGGCCAGGCGCAGGCGAGCCAGGGCAAGCACGTGCAAAAAAAGGCGGCAGCCAAGCCTGCGCCGAAGCAGGTGGTGAAAAAGACCAGCAGCAAGGCCAAGGCGCACAAGCCGGTCAGCAAAGCGGTTGCCAAACCATTGCCCAAGGCAAAGCTGGACCTCAGCCTGCCAGTCGACATGGTCAACAATCTGGAGCCGAATGTGGGTACCCCGTCGCCCATCCAGCGGCGCAAACCTTTGCTGCCGCCCATGTTTACCGAAAAGCCGGAAACCAGCGACAGCCCGTTCCAGCTCAACGGCCGGTTGATCAATAACGAAATGCAGCTGCAGTTGCGTAATGACAGCCGTCATGACGTGGAAGGGGCAGCCATCGATTTCGAGTATCGCCAGTAACCGGGAACTGACTGCCGGGTCACGGCAAATTTCATCGTGCCAGTAATTTCAAACGCCTGTTTGAGCGGTTACTATCCAGGGACGTTCGTCCCGTTTTGTTCCAGGGAGTCCTGATTTTGGTGAATAACCATGAATTGCCGTGAGGGCTGTGGTGCCTGCTGCATCGCCCCGTCCATCACTTCTGCGATGCCGCGCATGCCCAATGGCAAGCCGGCTGGCGAGCGCTGCCTGCACCTGACGGCTGCCAACCTCTGCGACCTGTTCGGCAAGCCCGAGCGGCCGGCGGTATGTGGCGGCTTCAAGGCAGATGTCGAGGTGTGCGGCAGTGACCGTGACGAGGCAATCAGGATTCTTGGCTGGTGGGAGCAGATGACGGCGGCGTGACAGGCTGGATCTTCGACAACAAGGATAAACATGATGAGATCGTTCAAGCGTATTGCACTGCTGTGTGGCGTGGGTGTTCTGCTGTCGCCTGCGGCCTGGGCCGAAAACTGGCAGGTGGCCAAGGACGAGGAGGGGATCAAGGTTTCCCTCAGCGAAGTGGCAGGCTCCAAGTACAAGGCTTATCAGGGTGTCACCGTGATCAAGGCGCCGCTGGCCAAGGTGCAGGCGTTGCAGGAAGACGTGGTCGGGGCCTGCGCATGGATTCACGAGTGCAAGTCGCAGAAGCTGCTCAAGCATGACGGTGACCAGAGCTGGACCTACACCCAGTTCAATACGCCATGGCCGGTAACGCCGCGAGATTCGATTCTGCACGTGACCACTGTCAAGGGAGCGGACGGCAGCCTGGTGCGTAACCTGAAGGAAGAGCCGACCTATCTGCCGGAAGAGAAGGGCTTTGTGCGGGTATCCAAGGTTGAGGGGTTCTGGAAGCTGGTGCCCAAGGGCGACAGCACGGAAGTGACCTACCAGGTGCACACCGAGCCGGGTGGTAGCGTGCCGGCGATGGTGGCCAACAAGTTCGTGGTGGATGCGCCGTTCAATACCCTGAAAGGCTTGCGAGAGCGGGCTGAGAAGAACTGAGGATTAACGCGGTGCTCCCACAAGGGGCGAACTGCGACCACCAGGACCTGGAATAAGAAAGGCTGCCCGAGGGCAGCCTTCTTGCGTTCGGCTAAAAAGCTTACTTGCGGTCTTTCAGTGCAGTGATGTCGCGTTTTTGCTCGCCGGTGTACAGCTGGCGCGGACGGCCGATCTTGTAAGGGCTGGAGAGCATTTCTTTCCAGTGCGAGATCCAGCCCACGGTACGTGCCAGGGCGAAGATCACGGTGAACATGCTGGTCGGAATGCCGATCGCCTTGAGGATGATCCCCGAGTAGAAGTCGACGTTCGGGTACAGCGAGCGCTCGATGAAGTACGGATCGGTCAGGGCGATCTCTTCGAGGCGCATGGCCAGTTCCAGCTGCGGGTCGTTCTTGATGCCCAGCTCGCGCAGGACTTCGTCGCAGGTCTGCTTCATCACGGTGGCGCGCGGGTCGCGGTTCTTGTACACGCGGTGACCGAAGCCCATCAGCTTGAACGGGTCGTTCTTGTCCTTGGCCTTGGCGATGAAGGTGTCGATGTTCGAGACATCGCCGATTTCATCGAGCATGGTCAGGACGGCTTCGTTCGCACCGCCGTGGGCCGGGCCCCACAGTGCGGCGATGCCGGCGGCGATACAGGCGAACGGGTTGGCACCCGACGAGCCGGCCAGGCGGACGGTGGAGGTGGAGGCGTTCTGCTCGTGGTCGGCGTGGAGGATGAAGATCCGGTCCATTGCCTTGGCCAGCACCGGGCTGATCGGTTTGATCTCGCACGGGGTGTTGAACATCATGTGCAGGAAGTTTTCCGCGTACGACAGGTCGTTGCGCGGGTACATCATCGGCTGGCCCATGGAGTACTTGTAAACCATCGCCGCCAGGGTCGGCATCTTGGCGACCAGGCGCACCGCGGAAATTTCGCGGTGTTGCGGGTTATTGATGTCCAGGGAGTCGTGATAGAACGCCGACAGGGCGCCGACCACGCCGCACATCACCGCCATCGGGTGAGCGTCGCGGCGGAAGCCGTTGAAGAAGGACTTCAGCTGCTCGTGAACCATGGTGTGGTTCTTTACGGTGCTGACGAACTGCGCCTTCTGCTCGGCATTCGGCAGTTCGCCGTTGAGCAGCAGGTAGCAGGTTTCGAGGTAGTCGGATTGTTCGGCGAGTTGCTCGATCGGGTAGCCGCGGTGCAGCAGGATACCTTTGTCGCCGTCAATGTAGGTGATCTTCGACTCGCACGAGGCAGTCGCCATGAAACCAGGGTCGAAGGTGAAGTGACCAGTGGCCCCCAACCCGCGGACGTCGATTACATCAGGACCAACGGTGCCGGTTAAAATGGGCAGCTCGACGGGGGCAGCGCCCTCGATGACCAACTGCGCTTTTTTGTCAGCCATGTGGCCTCCTATTAATGCTAGAAATCATCAGACAGACCCCCCACGCAGGGCCCGCACCACTATAGAGGGATAAATTCAGATGTCAATTTGCCTAAAGGCTTGTTGAATCAGGCTTTCAAGCCTGATTTTTCCCGAAATTCTCGCCCATTTACGCCTTTTGTTCGTTAAAGGCAATGCGCTATTTGGGCTACCCCGTCACGTTGTCATAAGCAGCCTAACTGTCTATACTCGGCACCCGACCGCCAGGGGCTTGCAAGCCCGAACTGCTGGGGGTCGCCGTTCCCTGGGTGGTGGGTACCTGACCAGTACACTTACCAACAACTTTGCCCTGATTCGCTAGGGGCTCTTCAGTGTGAAAAAAGCCGTGAAAAGCCAACGACCTGTAAACCTAGACCTAAGGACCATCAAGCTCCCTGTCACTGCGTACACGTCCATTCTGCACCGTATCTCCGGCGTCATCCTGTTCATCGGCCTTGCCATCATGCTTTATGCACTGGGCAAGTCGCTGGGTTCCGAGGAAGGCTTCGGTGAGGTGAAGGCGTGTCTGACCAGCCCGCTGGCCAAATTCGTGACCTGGGGCCTGCTGTCTGCCCTGCTTTATCACCTCGTGGCAGGTGTTCGTCACCTGATCATGGACATGGGCATCGGTGAGACGCTGGAAGGCGGCAAGCTGGGCTCGAAAATCGTGATCGTCATCTCCGTGGTGCTGATCGTTCTGGTGGGAGTTTGGGTATGGTAACCAATGTCACGAACCTGTCGCGTTCGGGCCTCTATGACTGGATGGCGCAGCGCGTTTCTGCGGTCGTTCTCGCGGCTTACTTCCTCTTCCTGATCGGCTACGTGATCGCCCACCCAGGCATCGACTACACCCAGTGGCATGGTCTGTTCTCCAACAACGCGATGCGGATCTTCAGTCTGCTGGCCCTCGTTGCCCTGGGCGCTCACGCCTGGGTCGGCATGTGGACCATTGCAACCGACTACCTGACGCCTATGTCGTTCGGCAAGTCGGCAACTGCGATTCGTTTCCTGTTCCAGGCGGTATGCGGCGTTGCGATGTTCGCTTACTTCGTCTGGGGTGTGCAGATTCTCTGGGGTATCTGATCCATGGCTAGCATTCCAACCATTTCCTTCGACGCCATCATCATCGGTGGCGGCGGCGCCGGCATGCGTGCTGCGCTGCAACTGGCTCAAGGCGGCCACAAGACTGCCGTAGTCACCAAGGTCTTCCCGACCCGCTCGCACACTGTATCCGCCCAGGGCGGCATCACCTGCGCCATCGCTTCGGCTGACCCGAACGACGACTGGCGCTGGCACATGTACGATACCGTCAAAGGTTCCGACTACATCGGTGACCAGGACGCTATCGAATACATGTGTCAGGAAGGCCCGGCTGCGGTCTTCGAGCTGGATCACATGGGCCTGCCGTTCTCGCGTACCGAAACCGGTCGTATCTACCAGCGTCCGTTCGGTGGCCAGTCCAAGGACTTCGGTAAAGGTGGCCAGGCCGCCCGTACCTGTGCCGCTTCCGACCGTACCGGACACGCGCTGCTGCACACCCTGTACCAGGGCAACCTGAAGGCCGGTACCACCTTCCTCAACGAGTACTATGCCGTTGATCTGGTGAAGAACCAGGAAGGCGCCTTTGTCGGTGTGATCGCGATCTGCATCGAAACCGGCGAAACCATGTACATCAAGTCCAAGGCCACCGTTCTGGCCACTGGCGGTGCGGGCCGTATCTATGCCTCCACCACCAACGCCCTGATCAATACCGGCGACGGTATCGGCATGGCCCTGCGTGCCGGTGTTCCGGTGCAGGACATCGAGATGTGGCAGTTCCACCCGACCGGCATCGCCGGCGCCGGTGTACTGGTCACCGAGGGTTGCCGCGGTGAAGGTGGTTACCTGATCAACGCCCACGGCGAGCGCTTCATGGAGCGTTACGCGCCGAACGCGAAAGACCTGGCCGGCCGCGACGTGGTTGCCCGTTCCATGGTCAAGGAAATCATCGCCGGCAACGGCGTGGGCCCGAACAAGGACCACGTACTGCTGAAGCTGGATCACCTGGGCGAGGAAGTGCTGCACAGCCGCCTGCCAGGTATCTGCGAACTGTCCAAGACCTTCGCCCACGTCGACCCGGTCGTCGCGCCGGTGCCGGTCGTTCCGACCTGCCACTACATGATGGGCGGCGTTGCCACCAACATTCATGGCCAGGCCATCACCATGGACGAAGAAGGCAAGGATCACATCATCCCTGGCCTGTTCGCCGTAGGTGAGGTGGCGTGCGTATCGGTTCACGGTGCCAACCGTCTGGGCGGCAACTCGCTGCTCGACCTGGTGGTGTTCGGCCGTGCTGCCGGCCTGCACCTGGAGAAGGCGCTGAGCGACGGCATCGAGCACCTCGACGCCAGCGACACCGACATCGAAGTTGCCCTGAACCGCCTGAACAAACTCAACGAGCGCTCCACTGGCGAAGACGTTGCCAGCCTCAAGCGCGAGCTGCAGAGCTGCATGCAGAACTACTTCGGTGTATTCCGTACCGGCGAGTACATGCTCAAGGGTATCGAGCAACTGGCTGGCCTGCGTGACCGCATCGCCAACGTCAAGATCAACGACAAGTCCCAGGCCTTCAACACCGCGCGTATCGAAGCGCTGGAGCTGCAGAACCTGCTGGAAGTCGCCGAAGCTACCGCCATCGCGGCCGAAGCCCGTAAAGAGTCCCGCGGCGCTCACGCCCGTGAAGACTTCGAAGACCGTGACGACGAAAACTGGCTGTGCCACACCCTGTACTACCCGGGTGAGAAGCGCGTTGCCAAGCGCGGCGTCAACTTTGCGCCGAAGACCGTTCCGGCCTTCGAGCCAAAAATCCGGACTTACTAAGGGTGGCTGCTATGTTGAAAGTCGAAGTTTATCGTTACAACCCCGACACCGACTCGGCGCCCAAGATGGAGTCGTTCGACGTCGATACCGGCGGCAAGGACCTGATGGTTCTCGATGTATTGGCGCTGATCAAGGAAAAGGACGAGGGTTTCTCGTACCGTCGCTCCTGCCGTGAAGGCGTGTGCGGTTCCGATGGCATGAACATGAACGGCAAGAACGGCTTGGCCTGCATCACCCCGCTGTCGGGCGTGGTCAAGGGCAACAAGCTGGTTCTGCGCCCGCTGCCGGGCCTGCCGGTCATTCGTGACCTGGTCGTCGACATGAGCATCTTCTACAAGCAGTACGAGAAGGTGAAACCATTCCTGCAGAACGACACGCCGGCCCCGGCCATCGAGCGTCTGCAGTCGCCTGAAGAACGTGACAAGCTGGACGGTCTGTACGAGTGCATCCTGTGCGCTTGCTGCTCGACTTCCTGCCCGTCGTTCTGGTGGAACCCGGACAAGTTCCTGGGCCCCGCCGCACTGCTGCAGGCCTACCGCTTCCTGGCCGACAGCCGTGACACCAAGACTCAGGAGCGCCTGGCGTCCCTGGATGACCCGTTCAGCGTATTCCGCTGCCGCGGGATCATGAACTGCGTAAACGTTTGCCCGAAAGGTCTGAACCCGACCAAGGCAATCGGTCACGTACGTAACATGCTGCTGCAAAGCGGCACCTGATACAAAGTGTTGTAACTGCAGTAAGCCGAGGTGCGGGTGCTGAGCCCGCACTGAGGTAAAACCCGAACAAGGGCCCACAAAGCCCGCGTTCATACCTATGAAGATATGAGACCAGCAGGGGCTTTCCGGGCTGGTACCCGGAAAATCAGCAGGATCCAAGTGGCGTGGTTCAGTCGCTTTATTCGGACTTTTCCAGGTTTGCTGTGGCTCTCGCCGATCAGTCCCCTAATCGAGGGTGACCAAGCATGCAAGAAAGCGTGATGCAGCGCATGTGGGATAGCGCCCACCTTTCAGGTGGTAACGCTGCATATGTGGAAGAGCTCTACGAGCTCTACCTGCACGACCCTAACGCTGTGCCAGAAGAGTGGCGCACTTACTTCCAGAAGTTGCCAGCCGACGGCAGCACCGCTACTGATGTATCGCACTCGACAATCCGCGACCATTTCGTACTGCTGGCAAAGAACCAGCGCCGCGCCCAACCGGTATCCGCCGGGAGCGTGAGCAGTGAACACGAGAAGAAGCAGGTTGAAGTTCTGCGACTGATCCAGGCCTATCGTATGCGCGGCCATCAGGCTGCCAAGCTTGACCCGTTGGGGTTGTGGCAGCGTCCAGCGCCCGTAGACCTGTCGATCAATCACTACGGCTTGACCAATGCCGATCTTGATACGACCTTCCGTGCCGGCGACCTGTTCATCGGCAAAGAGGAGGCGAGCCTACGCGACATCTTCGATGCACTCCAGAAGACATATTGTCGCACCATTGGCGCCGAATTCACCCACATCGTCGATTCCGAGCAGCGCAGCTGGTTCCAGCAGCGTCTGGAAAGCGTGCGCGGTCGTCCGGAGTTTTCCGCTGACGTGCAGGCTCACCTGCTCGAGCGCGTGACCGCCGGTGAGGGCCTGGAAAAGTACCTGGGCACCAAGTACCCGGGCACCAAGCGCTTCGGCCTTGAAGGCGGCGAGAGCCTGATCCCGATGCTGGATGAAATGATCCAGCGTTCCGGCTCTTACGGCACCAAGGAAGTCGTGATCGGCATGGCCCACCGTGGCCGCCTGAACGTGCTGGTGAACACCTTCGGCAAGAACCCGCGCGAGCTGTTCGACGAGTTCGAAGGCAAGAAGATGAACGAGCTGGGCTCCGGTGACGTGAAGTATCACCAGGGCTTCTCCTCGAACGTGATGACCACCGGTGGCGAAGTTCACCTGGCCATGGCGTTCAACCCGTCCCACCTGGAAATCGTCTCGCCAGTGGTTGAAGGTTCGGTGCGCGCCCGTCAGGACCGTCGCAACGACACCGTCGGCGACAAGGTGCTGCCGATCTCGATCCACGGCGACGCAGCATTCGCCGGCCAGGGCGTGGTCATGGAAACCTTCCAGATGTCGCAGACCCGCGGTTTCAAGACCGGCGGTACCGTGCACATCGTGATCAACAACCAGGTTGGTTTCACCATCAGCAACCCGCTGGACGCGCGCTCCACCGAGTACGCCACCGACGTTGCCAAGATGATCCAGGCGCCGATCCTGCACGTGAACGGCGATGACCCGGAAGCAGTGCTGTTCGTCACCCAGCTGGCCATCGATTACCGCATGCAGTTCAAGCGTGACGTGGTCATCGACCTGGTCTGCTACCGCCGTCGCGGCCACAACGAGGCTGACGAACCGAACGGCACCCAGCCGCTGATGTACCAGCAGATCAGCAAGCAGCGCACTACCCGTGAGCTGTATGCCGAGGCGCTGATCCAGGCCGGTCGTATCGACGCCGAGCGCGCTCAGGCCAAGATCGACGAGTACCGCAACGCGCTGGACAATGGCCTGCACGTTGTGAAAAGCCTGGTCAAGGAGCCGAACCGCGAGCTGTTCGTCGACTGGCGTCCGTACCTGGGCCACGCCTGGACTGCGCGTCACGACACCCGCTTCGACCTCAAGACCCTGCAGGACCTGTCGGCCAAGCTGCTGGAACTGCCAGAAGGCTTCGTCGTTCAGCGTCAGGTCTCGAAGATCTACGAAGATCGCCAGAAGATGCAGGCCGGTGGCTTGCCGATCAACTGGGGTTATGCAGAGACCATGGCCTACGCCACCCTGCAGTTCGAAGGTCACCCGATCCGCATGACCGGCCAGGACATCGGCCGTGGCACCTTCTCGCACCGTCACGCGGTGTTGCACAACCAGAAGGACGCCAGCACCTACATTCCGCTGCAGAACCTGTTCCCGGGCCAGCCGCGCTTCGACCTGTACGACTCCTTCCTGTCGGAAGAAGCGGTGCTGGCCTTCGAATACGGCTACTCCACCACCACGCCGAACGCGCTGGTGATCTGGGAAGCCCAGTTCGGCGACTTCGCCAACGGTGCGCAAGTGGTGATCGACCAGTTCATCACCAGCGGTGAGCACAAGTGGGGCCGCCTGTGCGGTCTGACCATGCTGCTGCCACACGGTTACGAAGGGCAGGGCCCGGAGCACTCCTCCGCGCGTCTGGAGCGTTACCTGCAGCTGTGCGCCGAGCACAACATCCAGGTCTGCGTACCGACCACTCCGGCACAGATCTACCACCTGCTGCGTCGCCAGGTCATCCGCCCGCTGCGCAAGCCGCTGGTAGTCCTGACGCCGAAGTCGCTGTTGCGCCACAAGCTGGCCATCTCGACCCTGGAAGAACTGGCAGAAGGCTCGTTCCAGACCGTGATCCCGGAAATCGACGCAATCGATCCGGCCAAGGTCGAGCGCCTGGTGCTGTGCAGCGGCAAGGTCTACTACGACCTGCTGGAAAAACGCCGTGCCGAAGGCCGCGAAGACATCGCCATCCTGCGTCTCGAGCAGCTGTACCCGTTCCCGGAAGACGACCTGGTCGAAATCCTGGCGCAATACAGCAACCTCAAGCATGCCGTATGGTGCCAGGAAGAGCCGATGAACCAGGGCGCCTGGTACAGCAGCCAGCACCACATGCGTCGTATCCTGGGCCGCCACAACAAGGCACTGGTCCTGGAATACGCCGGTCGCGACGCGTCTGCCGCACCAGCCTGTGGTTACGCTTCGAAGCACGCCGAACAGCAGGAAAAACTGCTGCAAGACGCCTTCACTGTCTAACGCCTTCGCGCACCTGAAACCGAATTTAAGGAAACACAGATAATGGCTATCGAGATCAAAGCCCCAACCTTCCCGGAATCGGTTGCCGATGGCACCGTTGCCACCTGGCACAAGAAGCCGGGCGACGCCGTCAAGCGTGACGAGCTGATCGTCGACATCGAGACCGACAAGGTTGTCCTGGAAGTACTGGCTACCGCCGATGGCGTGCTGGGCGACATCGTCAAGGGCGAGGGCGACACCGTCCTGTCCGACGAACTGCTGGGTTCGATTGTTGAAGGTGGTGCTGCCGCAGCGCCTGCCGCCGCAGCCGCGCCTGCTGCTGCTCCGGCTGCCGCTGCCGCCGATGCTGGCGAAGATGACCCGGTTGCTGCCCCGGCCGCGCGCAAGCTGGCTGAAGAAAACGGCATCGACCTGGCTACCGTTGCCGGTACCGGTAAAGGCGGTCGCGTCACCAAGGAAGACGTGGTTGCTGCTGTTGCCAACAAGAAGTCGGCACCTGCCGCTGCCCCGGCTGCCAAGCCTGCCGCTGCCGCTGCTGCCCCGGTTGTCGTCGCTGCTGGCGACCGCACCGAGAAGCGTGTGCCGATGACCCGCCTGCGTGCCAAGATCGCCGAGCGTCTGGTCGAAGCCCAGTCCAACATGGCGATGCTGACCACCTTCAACGAAGTGGACATGACCGAAGTCATGGCCCTGCGTTCGAAGTACAAGGACCTGTTCGAGAAGACCCACAATGGCGTGCGCCTGGGCTTCATGTCGTTCTTCGTCAAGGCAGCTACCGAAGCCCTGAAACGCTTCCCGGCAGTCAACGCCTCGATCGACGGCAACGACATCGTCTACCACGGCTTCGCCGACGTCGGCGTTGCCGTGTCCAGCGACCGTGGCCTGGTGGTACCGGTGCTGCGTAACGCCGAGTCGATGAGCCTGGCTGAAATCGAGAACGGCATCGCTACCTTCGGCAAGAAGGCCCGTGACGGCAAGCTGTCCATCGAAGAGATGACCGGTGGCACCTTCACCATCACCAACGGTGGTACCTTCGGTTCGATGATGTCGACCCCGATCGTCAACCCGCCGCAGGCCGCCATTCTCGGCATGCACAACATCATCCAGCGCCCGATGGCCATCAATGGCCAAGTCGTGATTCGCCCGATGATGTACCTGGCGCTGTCGTACGATCACCGCCTGATCGACGGCAAGGAAGCGGTAACCTTCCTGGTCACTATCAAGAACCTGCTGGAAGATCCGTCCCGCCTGCTGCTGGACATCTAACCCTCTGGCTGCGTACCGTGCCGGCCCTGGCTTCGCGAGAAGCCATGCCGCGCGGTTCGCGGCTTGTAGCTAGTTGCTGATAAGGAATCTTTTATGACCCAGAAATTCGACGTAGTGGTGATTGGTGCAGGTCCTGGCGGCTATGTTGCTGCCATCAAGGCTGCCCAACTTGGTCTGAAGACTGCCTGTATCGAGAAGTACACTGACGCCGAGGGCAAGCTGGCCCTGGGCGGCACCTGCCTGAACGTAGGTTGCATTCCTTCCAAGGCGCTGCTGGACAGCTCCTGGAAGTACAAGGAAGCCAAAGAGAGCTTCAACGTCCACGGTATCTCCACTGGCGAAGTGAAGATGGACGTTGCTGCGATGGTTGGCCGCAAGGCTGGCATCGTCAAGAACCTGACCGGCGGCGTTGCCACCCTGTTCAAGGCCAACGGCGTTACTTCGATCCAGGGCCACGGCAAGCTGCTGGCTGGCAAGAAAGTCGAAGTCACCAAGGCTGACGGCACCACCGAAGTCATCGAAGCTGACAACGTGATCCTGGCTTCCGGCTCGCGCCCGATCGACATTCCGCCGGCTCCGGTCGACCAGAACGTCATCGTCGACTCCACCGGCGCCCTGGAATTCCAGACCGTACCGAAGCGCCTGGGCGTTATCGGTGCCGGCGTGATCGGCCTGGAGCTGGGCTCGGTATGGGCTCGCCTGGGTGCTGAAGTCACCGTCCTGGAAGCCCTGGACACCTTCCTGATGGCTGCCGACACTGCCGTGTCGAAAGAAGCCCAGAAGACCCTGACCAAGCAAGGCCTGGACATCAAGCTGGGCGCTCGCGTCACCGGCTCGAAAGTCAACGGCAACGAAGTCGAAGTGACCTACACCAACGCCGAAGGCGAGCAGAAGATCACCTTCGACAAGCTGATCGTTGCGGTCGGCCGTCGTCCTGTCACCACCGACCTGCTGGCTTCCGACAGCGGCGTGACCATCGACGAGCGTGGCTACATCTTCGTCGACGATCACTGCGCCACCAGCGTTCCGGGCGTGTTCGCCATCGGTGACGTGGTACGCGGCATGATGCTGGCCCACAAGGCCTCGGAAGAGGGCATCATGGTTGTCGAGCGCATCAAGGGCCACAAGGCCCAGATGAACTATGACCTGATCCCGTCGGTTATCTACACCCACCCGGAAATTGCATGGGTCGGCAAGACCGAACAGTCCTTGAAGGCCGAGGGTGTTGAGGTTAACGTAGGCACCTTCCCGTTCGCGGCCAGCGGCCGTGCGATGGCAGCCAACGACACCGGTGGTTTCGTCAAGGTCATCGCCGATGCCAAGACCGACCGCGTTCTGGGTGTACACGTGATTGGCCCATCCGCTGCCGAACTGGTTCAGCAGGGTGCAATCGCAATGGAATTCGGCACCAGTGCCGAGGATCTGGGCATGATGGTCTTCAGCCATCCAACCCTGTCCGAAGCGTTGCATGAAGCAGCGCTGGCGGTGAATGGCGGCGCCATTCACGTGGCCAACCGTAAGAAGCGTTAATTATAAGAAACCACGGCGGGCAGCCCGTCGTGAGTCTTGCGTGCATGACTCACCGCGGAACGTCCGCCGGACCGGATCACACGGGAAAACCCGGGGTCAACGGTCACAGGTGGTGCGGCGCCAGTAATGGCGCAGCGCCGAAGCGCAGTACCTAACGAAGACGGTAAAAAGCATGAATCTTCACGAGTATCAGGGTAAGCAGCTGTTCGCTGAATACGGCCTGCCAGTTTCCAAGGGTTTCGCAGTCGATACCCCTGAAGCTGCAGCAGAAGCTTGCGACAAGATCGGCGGTTCCGAGTGGGTTGTAAAAGCCCAGGTTCACGCAGGTGGTCGCGGTAAAGCGGGCGGCGTCAAGCTGGTTCGCAGCAAGGAAGACGCCAAGGCGTTCGCTGCGCAATGGTTGGGCAAGCGCCTGGTAACCTACCAGACTGACGCCAACGGTCAGCCAGTGACCAAGATCCTGGTCGAATCCTGCACTGACATCGCCAAAGAGCTGTACCTGGGCGCTGTAGTCGATCGCTCGAGCCGCCGTATCGTGTTCATGGCCTCCACCGAAGGTGGCGTGGACATCGAGAAAGTCGCTCACGAAACTCCTGAGAAGATCATCAAGGCTACTATCGATCCACTGGTCGGCGCTCAGCCGTTCCAGGGTCGTGAACTGGCATTCCAGCTGGGTCTGGAAGGCAAGCAAGTTGCACAGTTCGCCAAGATTTTCGTAGGCCTGGCCAAGCTGTTCAAAGAACACGACCTGGCCCTGCTGGAAGTCAACCCGCTGGTCATCAAGGCCGACGGCGACCTGCACTGCCTGGATGCGAAGATCAACATCGACGCAAACGCCATGTACCGTCAGCCTAAGCTGAAAACCTTCCACGACCCGTCGCAGGACGATCCTCGTGAAGCCCACGCTGCCAGCTTCGAGCTGAACTACGTGGCCCTGGAAGGCAACATCGGCTGCATGGTCAACGGTGCCGGCCTGGCCATGGGTACCATGGATATCGTCAACCTGCATGGCGGCAAGCCAGCCAACTTCCTCGACGTTGGCGGCGGTGCTACCAAAGAGCGCGTTACCGAAGCGTTCAAGATCATTCTGTCCGACAGCAATGTCGCGGCCGTTCTGGTCAACATCTTCGGCGGCATCGTTCGTTGCGACATGATTGCCGAAGGCATCATCGGTGCAGTGAAAGAAGTCGGCGTTAAAGTTCCGGTTGTAGTTCGCCTCGAAGGCAACAACGCCGAACTGGGCGCTAAAGTACTGGCAGAAAGCGGTTTGAACATCATTGCGGCAACCAGCCTGACCGACGCTGCTCAACAAGTTGTCAAAGCTGCGGAGGGCAAGTAATGAGCGTCCTGATCAATAAAGACACCAAAGTCATCTGCCAGGGCTTCACCGGCTCGCAGGGTACTTTCCACTCCGAACAAGCCATCGCCTACGGCACCAAGATGGTCGGCGGCGTAACCCCAGGCAAGGGTGGCACCACCCACCTGGGCCTGCCGGTGTTCAACACCGTCAAGGAAGCCGTGGAAGCTACCGGCGCTGACGCTTCGGTCATCTACGTACCGGCTCCGTTCTGCAAAGACTCGATCCTGGAAGCTGCCTTCGGCGGCATCAAGCTGATCGTCTGCATCACCGAAGGCATTCCTACCCTGGACATGCTGGATGCCAAGGTCAAGTGCGACGAGCTGGGCGTGACCCTGATCGGCCCTAACTGCCCAGGTGTCATCACCCCGGGCGAGTGCAAGATCGGTATCATGCCAGGCCACATCCACCTGCCAGGCAAGGTCGGTATCGTTTCGCGCTCCGGCACCCTGACCTACGAAGCTGTGAAGCAGACCACCGACGCCGGCTTCGGCCAGTCGACCTGCGTCGGCATCGGCGGTGACCCGATCCCGGGCTCCAACTTCATCGACATCCTGAAGCTGTTCCAGGAAGACCCGAAGACCGAAGCGATCGTCATGATCGGTGAGATCGGCGGTTCGGCTGAAGAAGAAGCCGCGGCCTACATCAAGGCCCACGTGACCAAGCCAGTTGTTTCCTATATCGCTGGTGTTACTGCACCTGCGGGCAAGCGCATGGGCCACGCTGGCGCCATCATTTCCGGCGGCAAGGGCACTGCGGACGAGAAGTTCGCCGCCCTGCAGGACGCTGGTGTGAAGACCGTGCGTTCGCTGGCTGACATCGGTAAGGCCCTGGCCGAGCTGACTGGCTGGGAAGCCAAGAAGTAATACTGCTACACCCCCCACGCGCACAGAGGCCACCTTCGGGTGGCCTTTGTCGTTCATGGGTCTGGGTTTTCCTGTTTCGGCCTCTTCGCAGGCAATAAAGATTTTTCGATAGGTTTGATAGGAATTTTCACGCAGACCAATGTTTCAATCCGAGGATAATTCCTACTGTCCTCGGTCGCACAGACGACAAACATGTACGCACATCGGACAAGCAGCACTGTGCCAGTGCGTTTGACTGACAAAACAGTTACATTACGCGTTCACTCTGTGCCCGTACCCCAAAAGGGAACGACACGCTAAACGGGTCTGGCCTATCAAGCCGGGCAGCATTTCCCCTCATCCAAAGGGAAATCCCCTCTCGAATCCCGATTTCAGCAGTGTGGTACTACCTTAAATGAAAGTTCTCAAAGGCCAGGATATCCTGGCGCTTGGCTTTATGACGTTTGCGCTTTTCGTTGGCGCGGGCAATATCATCTTCCCGCCTATCGTCGGTCTGCAGTCTGGCCCGCACGTATGGATGGCAGCACTGGGCTTCCTGGTGACTGCCGTCGGCCTGCCGGTCATCACCGTGGTCGCCCTGGCCAAGGTCGGTGGTGGTATGGATGCACTGAGCAGCCCGATCGGCAAGTTCTTCGGCGGCCTGCTGGCGGCTGTGTGCTACCTGTCGGTCGGCCCGCTGTTCGCCACCCCGCGTACGGCGACCGTGTCGTTCGAAGTAGGTGTTGCGCCGCTGACCGGTGAAAGCCCGTTGGCGCTGTTCATCTACAGCCTGGTGTACTTCGCCGTGGTGCTGGCCGTGTCCATGTACCCGGGCAAGCTGCTCGACACCGTCGGCCGCTTCCTGGCACCGTTGAAGATCATCGCCTTGGCCGTGCTGGGCATCGCTGCCTTCGCGCTGCCCGCCGGCACCATTGGTGAGGCACAGCCGGCCTATGCCGCTGCCGCGTTCTCCAAAGGCTTCTCCGATGGCTACCTGACCATGGATACCCTGGGTGCCCTGGTGTTCGGTATCGTCATCGTCAACGCCATCCGCTCGCGCGGTGTCGAGTCGCCGAAGCTGATCACCCGCTATGCCATCATCGCCGGCCTGATCGCCGGTGTTGGCCTGGCGCTGGTGTACATCAGCCTGTTCCGTCTGGGTGCCGGCAGCCACGATATCGCGGCTGACGCTACCAACGGTGCGGCGGTACTGCATGCCTATGTGCAGCATACCTTCGGTTCGCTGGGTAGCGGCTTCCTCGCCGTCCTCATCGCGCTGGCTTGCCTGGTGACTGCGGTCGGCCTGACCTGCGCCTGCGCCGAGTACTTCAGCCAGGTGCTGCCGCTGTCATACCGTGCGCTGGTGGTGATCCTTGCGGGCTTCTCGCTGTTGATCTCCAACCTGGGCCTGACCAAGCTGATCATGTTCTCCATTCCGGTGCTCACCGCCATCTATCCACCCTGCATCGTGGTGGTCGGGCTGAGTTTCGTGAAAGACCTGTGGAACTCGCCAGCCCGCATCTTGGCGCCGGTAATGCTGGTGTCCCTGCTGTTCGGCATGGTCGACGCAATCAAGGGCAGCAGCATCGCCCACGTGCTGCCGGACTTCATGGCGCACTTGCCGTTGAGCGACCAGGGCCTTGCCTGGCTGGTGCCGTCGGTGGTGACCCTGGTTGGTGCCGTGGCCTGCGACCGCATGCTCGGCAAGCCGCGCGAAGCGCTGGCTTGACCTGACAAGTCGAAGCCCGAGGGCGGCACCGGCCACAAGCCGAAGGGTGCTCGCCAAAGGTCTAGACTCGAAAGCCCCGTGTCCCCAAGGATGCGGGGCTTTTTTGTGCCACCCTCTTTGCCTTGCGCAGCCTGTGTAGGAGCGGCCTTGCGTCGCGAAAGGGCCGCAAAGCGGCCCCGGCAATCTATTCTGCGAAGCTGAAATCCTGGGGGCGCTGCGCACCCCTATCGCGACGCAAGGCCGCTCCTACACAGACCGCGTCAGCCCAAAAGCTGTGTAAGCATATTTCACAGTGCAGCTGTGTCTTTTGCCGCTTGCCAGCGTCGAAACCTGGTCCCTATCCTCTAGGCACCTGGCCCTTTTGGGAACCCTGCATGAACTTCATCCAAAGCAACCTCAACAACCTGCTGGCCATCGCCTGGTTCGCCCTGTGCTGGGGTGGCTATACCCGCTATGCCATCTGGAAGGGCCGCGACACTGCGTGCCTTGCCAGTGTGTTGCACCTGTACCGCGAGGACTGGATGCGCCGCATGCTGCTACGCGACAACCGCATTGCCGATGCCAGCGTGATCGGCAACCTTGAGCGCAACGCGTCGTTCTTTGCTTCCAGCACGCTGATCATCCTCGCCGGCATCCTTACCGTGCTCGGTGCCTCCGACCGGGCGCTGTCGCTGCTGGCCGACCTGCCGCTGGTGCAGCAGACTTCCCAAGGCATGTCTGAGATCAAGCTGCTGTGCCTGGCCACGGTCTTCGTCTACGCCTTTTTCACGTTCAGCTGGTGCATGCGCCAATACAACTTTGCCGCAGTGCTGGTGGGGTCGGCGCCCATGATCGGGGAGCGGCTGGTCAACGAGCTGGAGCGCAAGGCATTCGCCTCGCGGGCGGCACGGGTGCTGTCACTTGCCGCCAACCAGTTCAACCTCGGTCTGCGTTCGTATTACTTCGGCATGGCCATGTTGAGCTGGTTCATCAGCCCGTGGTTGTTCATGGCGATGAGTGTGGGGGTAGTGCAGATTCTGTACCGTCGAGAGTTCCATTCGGATGTACTGGATGTGATGGTGTTCACGCCGACCGAAAGTGTATCGGCGGAGCCTGCCAAGGAAAGTGCCGCAGTCGGAAACTGAAACGTTTAATCGAAAAGTTGCAGGCACAAAAAAACCCGACATCGTCGGGTTTTTTTGGTTTAGCCAATTACTGCTTGGCTGGTTCGGCCGGAGTAGCAGGCGCGGCTTCTGGTGCCGGAGTAGCCGGTGCGGCTTCTTCGGCAGCCTTCTGCTCGGCTTCGGCCTGATCTTTGGCGGCTTCGGCGTTTTCCTTGGCAGCGTCGTTCATTTTATCCTGAGCTTCGCCCATCTTTTCCTGGGCTTGCTCGGCGTGTTCCTGTGCGTCTTGGGCTTTGTCTTCGCTCGCTTTATCGCAAGCGGCCAGGCCCATGGCAGCAGCCAGCATCAGAGCAAAAGCAAAAGGTTTACGCATGGGTGTGTTTCTCCTTGGTGGAATAAGTGACTTGTTCCTTCGAGTCTAACTGCGCGGAATAAGTTCCACGAAGATTACAGATATATAACGCCGTGTTCTATATGGATTTTTTAACGAATTTATGCAGCCGCGTGGCGGCCGGTGGAACAGAGCATGAGCGATTCAACCTTGATGGCGAGGGCCGAGCGTTTTCTTTCGGCGTTAAAACATTGTCAGCTGTTGCAGGTGCGTGTGGCGCAGGCCGACGCTGAGGGCATGACCTTGGTCTTGCCCTGGTCACCCGCCATTGTCGGCAACCCACAAACCGGCGCCGTGCACGGCGGAGCGCTGACCACGCTGATGGACACCACCTGCGGCATGGCCACGCTGTGCGTGTTGCCGCGCTTCGAAGTGTGCCCCACACTGGACCTGCGCATCGACTATATGCACCCGGCCGAAGCCGGCAAGGACATCTACGGTTACGCCCAGTGCTACCGCGTTACCCGTGACGTGATCTTCACCCGCGGCACCGCCTACCAGGACGACCCTGACCAGCCTATCTGCCAAGTGGTGGGGACGTTCATGCGTCTGGGCCAGGAGATCAAGGGTGGTATCCGTTTCGGTAATAGCCTGAAGGAGGGCGGTGCATGATTCCGCATGCGGTTCGCCAGCAACTCAACGCCGCCCACGCAGTCGGTGATTACCGGCCATTACTGGCGCTGATCCCCTACGCAGGGCTGATCGGCATCGAATGCGAGCGCCAGGGCGGTGACCTTCTGTTCCGCCTGCCGGCCAATCCGGACAACATCGGCAACCCGTTACTTCCCGCCATCCATGGTGGCGTAATTGCGGGTTTTATGGAGCTTTCCGCCGCGCTGTACCTGCTGATCTACAGCGAAAGCGCGAGCATTCCGAAGATTATCGACTTTTCCATCGACTACCTGCGCGCCGGGCATTTTCGCGATACCTACGCCCAATGCCAGCTGTGGCGCCAGGGCCGCCGGGTGACCAACGTGGCCATTACCGCCTGGCAGGGCGACAGGCAGGCGCCAATTGCCACTGCCCGTGCGCATTTCAAGATCGAGCCGGAAAAGCCCTTGAAATCATCCGGGCAGCCCCCATCTGAATGACATCCGCCATTAACGCAGGCCAAACCGGCCGCCAGGCGTCACTGCCATCAGATCGGAGTTTCGAAGACCATGACTGTGGAAACACAAAAGGAAACGCTGGGCTTCCAGACCGAGGTAAAGCAACTGCTGCACCTCATGATTCATTCGCTGTACTCGAACAAGGAAATCTTCCTGCGGGAACTGATTTCCAACGCCTCCGACGCGGTGGACAAACTGCGGTTCGAAGCCCTGGCCAAGCCAGAGTTGCTTGAAGGTGGCGATGAACTGAAAATTCGCCTGAGCTTCGACAAGGATGCCGGTACCGTTACCCTTGAGGACAACGGCATCGGCATGAGCCGCGAAGACGTCATCGCTCACCTTGGCACTATCGCCAAGTCCGGCACCGCCGACTTCATGAAGAACCTCACCGGTGACCAGAAGAAAGACTCGCACCTGATCGGTCAGTTCGGTGTGGGCTTCTACTCCGCGTTCATCGTGGCCGACAAGGTCGACGTGTACAGCCGTCGCGCCGGTCAGCCTGCTGCCGAAGGCGTGCACTGGTCGTCGAAAGGCGAGGGCGAGTTCGAGGTGGCCACCATCGACAAGCCACAGCGCGGTACCCGCATCGTCCTGCACCTGAAGCAGGAAGAGAAAGAGTTCGCTGATGGCTGGCGCCTGCGCAACGTGGTCAAGAAGTACTCCGACCACATCGCCTTGCCTATCCAGTTGCCGAAGGAGCAGGCTGCCGCCGAAGGCGAGGAGCAGCCAGCCGAAGAGTGGGAAACCGTCAACCGCGCCAGCGCCCTGTGGACCCGTCCGCGTACCGAGATCAAGGACGAGGAATACCAGGAGTTCTACAAGCACATTGGCCATGACTTTGAAAACCCGCTGACCTGGAGCCACAACAAGGTCGAAGGCAAGCTTGAGTACAATTCGCTGCTGTACGTGCCGGCCCGCGCACCGTTCGACCTGTATCAGCGCGAAGCGTCGCGCGGCCTGAAGCTGTATGTGCAGCGCGTGTTCATCATGGAGCAGGCCGAATCGTTCCTGCCGCTGTACCTGCGCTTCATCAAAGGTGTGGTCGACTCCAACGACCTGTCGCTGAACGTGTCCCGCGAAATCCTGCAGAAAGACCCGATCATCGAGTCGATGAAAACCGCGCTGACCAAGCGCGTGCTGGACATGCTGGAGAAACTCGCGAAAAACGAACCCGAGCAGTACAAGGGCTTCTGGAAAAACTTCGGCCAGGTGCTGAAGGAAGGCCCGGCCGAAGATTTCGCCAACAAGGAGAAGATCGCCGGCCTGCTGCGCTTCGCCTCCACCCACGACGACAGCGGCGAGCAGAGCGTTGCCCTGGCCGACTACCTGGCTCGCGCCAAGGAAGGCCAGGACAAGATCTACTACCTCACCGGCGAGTCGTACGCGCAGGTCAAGAACAGCCCGCACCTGGAAGTCTTCCGCAAGAAAGGCATCGAAGTGCTGCTGCTGACCGACCGTATCGACGAGTGGCTGATGAGCTACCTCAACGAGTTCGACGGCAAGGCCTTCGTCGACGTCGCCCGTGGCGACCTGGACCTGGGCAACCTGGACTCGGAAGAAGACAAGAAAGCCCAGGAAGAAGTCGCCAAGGAGAAGGAAGGCCTGGTTGAGCGCCTGAAGGGCGCGCTGGGTGACAGCGTGGCCGACGTGCGCGTGTCGCACCGCCTGACCGACTCCCCGGCGATTTTGGCCATTGGCGAGCAGGACCTGGGCTTGCAGATGCGCCAGATTCTGGAAGCCAGCGGGCAGAAGGTACCGGAGTCCAAGCCGATCTTCGAGTTCAACCCAAGCCACCCGCTGATCGAGAAACTGGACAACGAGCAGAGCGAAGACCGCTTCGCCGAGCTGTCGCACATCCTGTTCGATCAGGCGGCCCTGGCGGCCGGTGACAGCTTGAAGGACCCGGCGGCCTACGTTCGTCGCCTGAACAAGCTGCTGGTAGAGCTGTCTGCTTGAGTTGATGTAAAGGAAAGCCCGCCTCGGCGGGCTTTTTTCATGGCGGGCTTTTTATCGAAAGTGCCTAAGGAGTGCTTGATGAGCAAGGTAATCGTCGAATCGCTGGTTTATCACCTGTCCGGCAAGGCTTACGAAAGCCGCCTGGTCTATGAGCAAGGGGCGCTGGGCCGCCCAGGCCTGGTGATGGCGCCGAACTGGATGGGTATTGGCGAAGGTGCCGAGCGCATCGCCAAGGAAGTGGCCGAGAAGGGTTATGTGGTGCTGATTGCCGACCTGTACGGCCAATCGGTACGCCCGTCCAATGCCGACGAGGCCGGTGCGGCGATGATGCCGCTGAAAAACGACCGTGGCGAGTTGCGCAAGCGTATGCAGGAAGCCCTGGCGCAACTGCTGGGGCAGTCGAAGGCGCTGCTGGAGCCTGGCAAGGTTGCCACCTTCGGCTTCTGCTTCGGTGGCTGCTGTGCCCTGGAGTTGGCCCGTAGTGGCGCCGACCTGCGTGCGGCGGTGTCGTTCCATGGCACCCTGGACACGCCGAACACTGAAGATGCCAAGCATATCAAGGGCTCGGTGCTGGTGTTGCATGGTGCCTCCGACCCGTTGGTGCCAAAAGAGCAGTTGCCAGCGTTCGAGGACGAGATGAACGCGGCCAAGGTCGACTGGCAGTTGCTGAGCTATGGCGGGGCGGTGCACTCGTTTACCGACCCGAATGCCAATGTACCGGGCAAGATGCAGTATGACCGTCGCACTTCGGAGCGGGCCTTCCGCTCGATGCACAATCTGCTGACTGAAGTGTTCCAGCGCTGACAATGCAGGGGGCCGCTTTGCGGCCCTTCGCGACACAAGGCCGCTCCTACAAGGGTTACGCGTTCCCCTGTAATCGATGGGCTGCAGAGCAGCCCCAGATTTACCGGGGCAACTCGATCCTTGAGGTTTCCCCCGGTACCACCGGCCAATCCCCCGCAGCCCATCGCGCCCTGGCTTGCTCGATCAGTTCCGGGTCACTGGCCACGAAATTCCAGTTCATCCGCCGCGGCCCATCCAGTGGCTCCCCGCCAATCAGCACCAGCTGGCTCTCGCCCTCTGCATACAGCGTCACGTCCTCGCCCTCCGGCAGCACCACCAGGCTGCAAGGCTCCACATCCTCATCGCCCAGCAGCAACTCGCCATCCAGCAGATAAAGCGCCCGCTGCACGTGTTCAGCCGGTATCAGCAGCGTCGTCGCCGGTTGCATCTGTACGTGCGCATAAAGGGTAGGGGAGAGCACCGGCACCGGTGACTCCAGGCAGAACCCGGTGCCAGCAATCATGCAGATGCGTACCCCCAGGTGGTCACTGACCGGCAGGCTCGCCGCCGGGTGGTGGCTGTAGCTCGCCGGGCCTTGTTCGTGCGCGCGCGGCGAAGCCAGCCACACTTGCAAGCCGTGCAGGCGCGAACCATGGGCCAGGGCATCTGCCGGCGTACGCTCGACATGGGCCACGCCGCTGCCAGCCGTCATCCAGCTGACATCGCCGGGGAGCACGCGCTGCTCTGAACCGAGGCTGTCCTTGTGCAGGATTGCCCCTTCGAACAGGTAGGTCAGGGTCGACAGACCGATGTGCGGGTGCTGGCGGATGTCCATGCCATGCCCTGGGGCATAGTCGGTTTCGAGCATATGGTCGAAGAACACGAACGGGCCGACGCTACGGCACTGTGCTGCCGGCAGCGGGCGCAGGATCGGCTGGCCCTCGACCGATTCGGCACGTGGGCGGATGATCAGGGGGCTGCTCATGGGGTGGGCTCCAGGCGCGGTGGAAATGCCTCAAGCATAGCGGTTTGCCTGTTGCGGCTGAACCGTATCGTTTGCCGGCCGGTCTACTGTTTCCATACCCGTAGAAGGAAGCTGCCCATGATTGCCAGAGCGCTGGCCTGCGTGTTGTTGTCTGGCTGGCTGTGCCAGGCGGCACAGGCACGCGACTACCGCTACAGCGATGCCCACCTGCACTACGTCGACTTCTTCCAGGAGAGCGAAGGCATGCCGGCGTTGCTAAAGGCCATGGATGCCGCAGGCATCGAGCAGTCGATGATTTCCGGCATACCGGTGGCCAAGAAATGGCATGAAGACGAGCCCAAGCGCCCGCGTTATTACGCCGGTGACGATGCCGATGCCTACTGGTACAGCGCCACCGATACCTACGTGGCGGCCGCCCTGCAGCAGTTGCCGGTAGAGCAGCGCAAACGCTTTCATCCGTTCCTGACCGGCTTCAACCCGGTGGACAAGAACGCCGTCAGCCATATCGAGCGCATGCTCGACATGTATCCAGGGCTGTGGCAAGGCATTGGCGAGGTGTTCACCCGTCACGACGACCTGACGGCGTTGACCAGTGGCGACACGCCCCGCGCCAACAACGAAGCCATGACGCGAATCTACCACCTGGCGGCGGAGCGCGACTTGCCGGTGCTGCTGCATTCCAATATCACCTCCAAGCGCGAGCGCAATCCGCTGTACCTGGCCGAGATCGAAGAGCCGCTGCGCAATCACCCGCACACGCGGTTCATCTGGGCGCACGCCGGCAGCAGCATGGAGATCCACCGGCACCAGACGCAGATGGACTTTTTGCTCCCGGTGCTGACGCGGTTGCTGGAGGATTACCCGAACCTGTATGTCGACCTGTCGTGGAGTGTGCTGCAGCCCTATCTGCTGGATGACAAGGGCGTGCCGCGCAAGGCTTGGGTGGCATTGGTCGAGCGGTACCCGGAGCGGTTCATGCTGGGGTCGGATGTGGTGGGGCGGTTTGGCAGCCTGGGGGAGCAGATGCACGGGTTCAGGCCGTTTCTGGATGCATTGCCAGAACAGGTAGCTAATAAAGTGGCCCGGGAGAATTTTCTGGCAGTGTTGCCCAAGGTTCATCAATAGCCTGTGCCGGCCTCTTCGCGGGCATGCCCGCGAATAGGCCGGTACAGGCAACACAAATGAAAACGCCCCGAACCAGTCGGGGCGTTTTCGATTACCGCATCAGCGTCTTACTTGCCTTCCCAGCGCTTGAGCACCAAGGTGGCGTTGGTGCCGCCGAAGCCGAAGCTGTTGCTCATGACCGTATCGATCTTGGCGTTTTCTTCGGTTTTGCGCAGGATCGGCAGGTCGGCGACCTCCGGGTCCAGCTCGTCGATGTTGGCAGAGCCGGCGATGAAGTTGTTTTCCATCATCAGCAGGCAGTAGATTGCCTCGTGCACGCCAGCGGCGCCCAGCGAGTGGCCCGACAGGCTCTTGGTCGAGCTGATCTTCGGTGCCTTGTCGCCGAATACTGCGCGAACGCCCTTGATCTCGGCAACGTCACCGACCGGGGTCGAGGTGCCGTGGGTGTTCAGGTAATCGATCGGGGTGTCGACGGTGGCCAGTGCCTGCTGCATGCAGCGGATGGCACCTTCACCGCTCGGGGCAACCATGTCGTAGCCGTCGGAAGTAGCGCCGTAGCCAACGATTTCGGCGTAGATCTTGGCGCCACGGGCCAGGGCGTGTTCCAGCTCCTCGACCACCACCATGCCGCCACCGCCAGCGATGACGAAGCCATCACGGTCGGCGTCGTAGGCGCGCGAGGCCAGTTCCGGGGTTTCGTTGCGCTTGGTCGACAGGGCGCCCATGGCATCGAACAGGAACGACTGGCTCCAGTGCTCTTCTTCACCGCCACCGGCGAAGACGATGTCCTGTTTGCCCCACTGGATCTGCTCCAGGGCGGTGCCGATGCAGTGTGCCGAGGTGGCGCAAGCCGACGAGATCGAGTAGTTGATGCCCTTGATCTTGAACGGGGTTGCCAGGCACGCCGAAACGGTGCTGCCCATGGTGCGGGTAACGCGGTATGGGCCGACGCGCTTGACGCCTTTCTCGCGCAGGGTGTCCAGCGCTTCCATCTGGTTCAGGGTCGAGGCGCCGCCGGAGCCAGCCACCAGGCCGGTACGCGGGCTGGAAACCTGCTCTTCGGTCAGGCCGGCGTCCTTGATCGCGTCCTGCATTGCCAGGTAGGCGTAGGCAGCGGCGTGGCCGACGAAGCGGTAGACCTTACGGTCGATCAGTTCTTCGAGGTTGAGGTCGATGGACCCGGAAACCTGGCTACGCAGCCCCATTTCCTTGTAATCCGGGTTGAAACGGATACCCGGACGGCTGTTGCGCAGGTTTTCGGTGACGGTAGCTTTGTCATTGCCCAGGCACGATACGATGCCCAGACCAGTGATAACGACGCGGCGCATGCGAATAACCCTTAGAAATTGTCAGTGGAAGTGAACACGCCGACCCGCAGGCCTTCGGCAGTGTAGATCTCACGGCCGTCGACGCTGACCGAGCCATCGGCGATGGCCATGTTCAGCTTGCCCTTCAGGACACGCTTGATCTGAATGTTGTAGGTAACTTTCTTGGCTTCGGGCAGTACCTGGCCGAAGAATTTAACCTCGCCCGAGCCCAGGGCACGGCCGCGGCCCGGCAGGCCTTGCCAGCCGAGGAAGAAGCCTACCAGCTGCCACATGGCGTCGAGGCCCAGGCAGCCCGGCATGACCGGATCACCTTCAAAGTGGCAGGCGAAGAACCACAGGTCCGGGGTGATATCCAGCTCGGCGACCAATTCACCTTTGCCGTACTTGCCGCCTTCTTCGCTGATATGGGTGATGCGATCGACCATCAGCATGTTCGGCGCGGGCAGTTGCGCATTACCTGGGCCGAACAGCTCACCGCGACTGCAGCGCAGCAGGTCTTCCCGAGTAAAGGCGTGTTGTTTGGTCATGCGAGCTCCTCAATAACCCCCTGTGGCAGGGGATGAATCTTCCCGGCCGGCCCGAAAACCAACGGCTTCGAGACGGCAGCCTACAGGTAGACTATTGCGTTGTGGTGAAAGTCACAGCGCACCTGCTGAAAGAAGTACAGGTGTGCACTGAAACGTCTATTTTCAGGTCCGATGATGGTCCTGTCCAGTGTTTAAGACTGCCGCACTTTAGCATTTATCGCCAGTCGCGGTTGTCTGACCGGGTAACCAGCGTTGCAGCACCCGCTGCAGTTCGGTGCGGCGCAAGGGTTTGCTCAGGTAATCGTCCATGCCGGCGGCCATGCAACGCTCGCGGTCGCCCTGCAAGGCGTTGGCCGTCAGGGCGATGATCGGTAGCCCGGCGCCGTTGGGCAGCTGGCGTATGCGCCGGGTAGCTTCATAGCCGTCCAGGTGCGGCAGGCGACAGTCCATCAGCACGGCGGCAAAGCGCTGGCGGCTGACCAGGTCGACGGCCTCAAGGCCATCTTCGGCTGTGCATACCGCCAGGCCCAGGCTGCGCAGCATGGCTTCGATGACGCTCTGGTTGACCGGATTGTCCTCTACCAGCAGCACCTGATCACTGCCGGGTGCCGTCGTTTTCGCGTGCGTTGGCAATGTCGGCGGGCTTGGGGAAGGGCTGGCCAGGGCCAGCGGCATTTCCAGGGTAAATGTAGAACCCAGGCCTTCGCGACTTTCACCGCGCAGCTTGCCGCCCATGCGCTCGGCCAGGGTGCGGGCGATCGACAGGCCCAGCCCGGTGCCGCCATAACGGCGGGAGATCGAGCTGTCGGCCTGCTGGAAGGCCACGAACATCATTTCCAGGCGGTCGCTGTCGATGCCGATACCCGTGTCGCGCACGCTGCAGGTGAGCCAGATCAACTGCCGGTCGAGCACCTGCCAGCGTGCTTCGACCTGAACCTGGCCGCGTTCGGTGAACTTCAGTGCGTTACCGACCAGGTTCAGCAGGATCTGGCGGATGCGCGTGGGGTCGCCGTTCACTTGCAACTGCTCGATACCCGCCGGCAATTGCAGGTGCAGGCCCAGGCCGCGCTGTTGAGCGCTGTGCTGGAATGACTGGACGCTGCTGGTGATCAGCTCGCCGAGGTTGAAATCGATGTGCTCCAGCTGCAGCGCAGCGCGCTCGATGCGCGAGAAATCGAGGATGTCATTGATGACTTTCAACAAATGCCCGGTGGACTCGCTGGCCACGGCAGTGTAGTCGGCCTGTTCATTGCTCAGTGTCGTGGTTTCCAGCAACTGCAGCATGCCCAGCACGCCATTCATCGGGGTGCGCAGCTCATGGCTCATCATCGCCAGGAAGTCCGATTTGGCTCTGTTGGCCTGTTCGGCTTCCTCGCGGGCCTGGATCAGCTCGGCAATGGCCTGCTTCTGTTCATCGCTGGCCTGCTCCAGGGCGTTGGCCAGGTTGTTGATATGGCGGGCCAGGTGGCCCAGCTCGCTATCATCGACCACGGGTAGCGGGGTGTTGTACTGGCCCTGCTGTATGGCCTTGACCGCATGCCCCATGTCGCTGATCGGCTTGGCCAGGCTAAGTGCCAGGCGACGCGCCAGCAAAAAGGTGAACAGCAAGGCGAACAGCGCCAGGATACCGGCCTTGATCACGATTTCCTGTTGGCGTTGGCTGAAGGCGTCATCGGACATGCCAACGATCACCCGGCCCAGGTAGTCGTCGCCGATGGCGGGTGTGGCGGCCTTGCCCTGCTGCAGGAAGTCACTGTCCAGGCGGATTTGCTGCAGGCGTATGGGCGCCTGGAACACTTCGACGCGTTGCGCGCGGTTGGCGCTTTCGTCGGACTGCTCGACATACACCAGGATGTGGTTGCGGCTGTCCTGCACCTCGAGGAAGCGCACGTGCGGGATGCTGAGGGTGGCGCGCATCAGGCCTTCGAGCACTTCGTTGTTGCCCGAGATCACCCCGTACTCCGAAGCCGGGGCCAACTGGTTGGCGATCAATTGCCCGGTGTGGTTCAGTTCCTGGCGCAAGTCCTGGATGCGCACGAAGGTGAAGAAGCTGATCAGCAGCAAGGTCAGCAGCAGGGCAGGGCCCAGGCTGATGATTTGCGTGCGGGTGTGGATGTCCCAGCTCAGGCCTTTGCTCATGGGGTGGGCTCTCCTTCGGCCAGGGCCTTGGCGGCGGCGGACGGATCGATGGGTTGCAGGCCCAGGGCGCGCGCCACCTGCTGGTTGCCACTGACGCCGAAACGGGCCGGATACAGGCTGCGCGGCCAGCGCCCCGGCGGCTGGTCGAGCAACTGGTCAAGTACTGCCAGCCAGTCCTCCTGGTCGCTGTAGGTGCTGGCCAGGGCGCCGGCGCGAACAAAGCCGGCGTTCGGGCCGATCAACGCCATCTGCCGGCCATAACTGCTCAACAGCAGGTTCTTTGCAGTCTTGGAGTTGTACAGGTCTGGGTCATCCAGGCCCAGCAACACATCGCTGTTACCTAGCAGGTGCTGCAGGGGCCTGCTGTCACGCAGGTCGGGCCAGTCCTGGGCAATGATCTCCAAGCCTAACGGGCGAGCTGCATGGCGCAGTTCTTCAATCAGGAAACCACTGTGCTCGCCGTACAGCACACCAATGCGTTGTGCCTGCGGCAGCAGGTAGCGCGCCAGGCGCAGTTGTCGGCCCAACGGTGGGTCACTCCACAGCAGGGTGAGGAACGCTGGACGCGACTTTCCCAGGCGCTGCTCAGCCTGTACCCGGCTTACCCGCATGGCCAAGGCTGGCGGGCCGGCGTTTTCACCCAGCCGCCATTCCAGGGCGTCATTGTCCAGCAGAACCAGGCGCTGGTCGGGTTTAAGCTTGCCAGGGGCAGGCAGGTCGGCAGTGGTCTGGAAACGCACCTGATCGTACGGCCGACGGCTTTCTAGTGCGGCGACGAAACTGCGGATGCCGGGCTGGTCTTGCGCGCCTACCAGCAGAATTTCGCTGGCGGACAACGGCCCCAAGGGCCACAGGCACAGCAGCAACAGGCGCAGCACCAGGGCCATCAGAACGCCAGCTCCGCGCTGAAACTGAGGCGGTGGCGGCTGTCGTAGCGGTTCTGCGCGGTCGTGGTCGGCTCGTCGTCAAGGCGCTGCTGCCACAGCGCCGCCAGTTCCAGGTTGCTGCCTTGCACCTTGAGGCGCTTGGCCAAGCGCAGGTCCACGCGCTGGTAGCGGTACTGGTTGAGCGCATCGTCACCGTAGTAGAACAGCGCACTCGACCAGCCATCGCCCCATTCGCGCATCCACCCGGCCGAGCCGCTGTTGCGGGCGGTGAGGCGACGGTCGTCGGGGTTGCTGGCCCAGGCATCGACATAGGCATAGGTCAGACGCAGGCGGTCACGCAGGGTGGGGCGCCAGTCCAGTTGCGTCTCGCTGCCGCTGAACCGGGCCTTGTTGGCGTTGCTGGCGACGTACTGGTTGTTCTTCAGGGGCTCGCTGATCATGCCGGTGATCTCGTCGTAGAACAGCTTCACATCCATGCTCAGGTCGATGTCGCTGAAGTAGCCGTTGTAACCCAGTTCGCGCGAGCGCATACGCTCCTGGTCGAGGTCGCCCGGGCCGCGGGTCTTGACGAAATACTCACCGTGCTGTTGGCCGAACGCATTGGGGCTGAGGTTCTTGACCGTGTAGCTCCAGTTGATGTTGTTCTCGAACATGTCGGGCGAGCGCACTGCCTCGGAATACACCGCACGCAGGCCGTGGCGCGGGGTAATCAGGTAGTTGACCGCGACGCGCGGGGTGAGCGAGCTGCCAGACAGCCGCGAATCCTCGAACATGGCGCCACCCTGCAGGACCCAATGCTCGTCGGCGCGCCATTCCAGTTGGCCGAACAGGCGCCAGGTCTGGTCGTCGAGGCTGCCGTTGAAGTAGGTCTGCGAGTCGGCACGATCATAGCGGTAGTTCACGCCGCTGAGCAGGCGCAGGCTGTCGGTCAGGCTCAGGGTGTCCTGGATTTCCAGGTCATAGCGGGTTTCGCGGGTGCTCTGGTCGACATCGCCGCACACCACGCTGCTGCCGCCCTGGTTGTTCCACTGATCCTTGATGGCATCGACCAGCGCTTGTTCTACCGGGTTGCTGCTGGGTGGCGGGTTGTTGGCACCGCGTGCCACCAACTCGGCGTAATTGGGGTTCATCTGCCACAGCCGGGTCAGTTCGGGGCTGAACGACAGTGCGGCATCACAGGCCCGCCACACCTGTTGGCGGTCGAAGTGTTGTGCCGAACCCTGCACATACAGGCTGTGATCGGGGTTGAAGTCGATGTTCCAGCGCACCGACCCTGCGTAGTCCTTGGCATTGACGTCGGCATTGTCGCCGCGCTGGGTGACATAGGGGAATACCGGCTGGTAGGTATAGGGCCGCTGGTTGCTGCCTTCTTTTGCCGCCAGTTGCCATTCCAGGGTCTGGTTCAACGACAGGTTGTGGCTGGCACTGAGGTTGAAGCGGGTCAGCCGGCGGCTGTCCCGGTAATCCTGGCCGAACTGGTCGTGGTCGAAACCGTCGTCCTGCTGGCCCGACAACGACAGGCGCATGTCGCCGCCATCCCAGCCGAAGCCGTGGCTGGCATAGAAGTCGTTGATGCCGTCCTCGCCGCGGGTCACTTTCAATCGTGTGCCATGGCTGTCGGCGGGGTTGCGGGTGAGGATGTTGACCACCGCCATCAGCGCATTGGCACCGTAGCTGACCGTGTTGGGGCCGCGGAACACCTCGATGCGCTCGATGTCTTCCATGGCCAGGGGGATGTCGCTCCAGTCCACCGTGGCCAGGCCAGCCCGGTACACCGAGCGGCCATCGATCAGCACCTGCATGCGCCGCGCTTCGCTGGCGTTGCTGCCGTGGTAGTTGACCGTCGGCTGGTTGCCGGCGCCGTAGCCGATCATCATGCCCGGTACCAGGCGCAGCAGTTCGGGGATGTCGCGGGCGCCGCTGGCGCGGATCAGCTCGCTGTCGAGCACGGTCATGCTGCCCGGGACTGCCGCCGGGGATTGTTTCAGGCGTGTGGCGGTCAGAACCTGCGGCAGGTCGCTGTTGTCGATGAACAGGTCGTCGGCCATGGCTGGGCCTGCGAGCAGGGCAGTCACTATCAGCAGGCGCGGGAACGGGGGCGAGCCAGGGAACACGGGGCGGCCTTGTATCAGGATTGAAACAGGCATGGTAACTGACCTTGGCGTATTTTCCAGTGATCTGCGGCGGTTTTGCAGCGTGTCTGCCTTGACGCTTTCATGGGGGCGGAAATCGAGCGCCGCCCGCGCGGCCCATCGCGAGCAAGCTTGCTCCTGCAGTTGCTGCAACGTAGCCAGGACAGTGTCATCTGCGTTGCTGGCCTTGGCGCAAGGCAGGCGAGCCGTATAATGGCGGGGTCGCCACTTAACTTTTGGCTTTAACGGATTGGATATGACTGAACAGCAACCTGTTGCAGTTCTGGGAGGCGGCAGCTTCGGCACCGCCGTGGCGAACCTGCTGGCAGAAAACGGTGTGCCGGTGCGCCAATGGATGCGCGACCCGGCGCAGGCCGAGGCCATGCGCGTCAATCGCGAGAATCCGCGCTACCTCAAGGGCATCCGCCTGCATGACGGTGTGGAGCCGGTCAACGACCTGCTGGCCACCTTGCAGGCCAGCGCGTTGATTTTCGTCGCCCTGCCATCAAGCGCCTTGCGCAGTGTGCTGGCGCCCCACGCCGAGCTGTTGCGGGGCAAGGGCGTGGTCAGCCTGACCAAGGGTATCGAGGCGCAGAGCTTCAAGCTGATGAGCCAGATCCTTGAAGAAATCGCCCCCGATGCCCGCATCGGGGTGCTGTCGGGCCCCAACCTGGCCCGCGAGATCGCCGAACATGCGCTGACCGCCACAGTGGTCGCCAGCGAGGACGAACAACTCTGCCAGCAAGTGCAGGCCGTGCTGCATGGGCGTACCTTCCGCGTCTACGCCAGTGCCGACCGCTTCGGCGTCGAACTGGGTGGGGCGCTGAAAAACGTCTACGCCATTATCGCGGGCATGGCCGTGGCCTTGGGCATGGGCGAGAACACCAAGAGCATGCTGATTACCAGGGCCCTGGCCGAGATGACCCGCTTCGCCGTCAGCCAGGGTGCCAACCCCATGACCTTCCTTGGCCTGGCCGGTGTCGGTGACCTGATCGTCACCTGTTCCTCGCCCAAGAGCCGCAACTACCAGGTGGGCCATGCGCTGGGCCAGGGGTTGACCTTGGAACAGGCGGTCAGCCGCCTGGGCGAGGTGGCCGAAGGCGTCAACACCCTCAAGGTGCTCAAGGCCAAGGCGCAGGAGGTACAGGTGTACATGCCGCTGGTGGCGGGCCTGCATGCCATTCTGTTCGAAGGCCGTACGTTGAACCAGGTGATCGAGCACCTGATGCGCGCCGAGCCCAAGACCGATGTCGATTTCATTTCCATCAGCGGTTTCAACTGAGCCCTTGGCGGCTCTGACACGAGCAAGGAGCAACACATGAACGATACGCCCGAACGCGCCCAGCGCGAGTCGATCATCCTGCGGGTGCTGTGGATGCTGGTGTTCCTGGTGGTCTGGCAACTGGCCGAATTGCTGCTCGGCGGCCTGGTGCTTGTGCAACTCATCTACCGCCTGGTGTATGGCGCGCCCAGCGCCAGCCTGATGAACTTCGGCGACAGCCTGAGCCAGTACCTGGCGCAGATCGGCCGCTATGGCAGCTTCCACACTGAGCAGAAGCCCTGGCCATTTGCCGACTGGCCAGCACCGCGTGCCCCGGAAGGCGAGGCGCCGCATGCCGTGGCACCGGCCCCGCACCCGGTGCGGGACGAGGAACCCAAGCTGTGAAGCTGTGGGTGCTGCGCCACGGTGAGGCGGAGCCGCGGGCCAATACCGACGCCGAGCGCCGCCTGACCGACCACGGCCGCGAGCAGGTGCTGCACAGCGCTGCTCGCCTGTTGGGCCAGCCGCTGCAGGCGATTATCGCCAGCCCCTACGTGCGTGCCCAGCAAACGGCTGCGCTGGTGCATGACACGCTGGGCTTCCGGGAGCCGGTGCGTACGGTGCCCTGGTTGACGCCAGAGAGTGATGTGCAGCAGGTGATCGGCGAAATCGAACGGCTGGGCCTGGAGCATGTACTGCTGGTCAGCCATCAGCCGCTGGTGGGGAACTTGATCGGTGCGCTGGAGCATGGTCACCAACAGCAACCAGCCGCCATGAGCACTGCCAGCCTGGCGGAGCTGGAAGGGGAGTGGCCACTGGCCGGGCTGATGACCCTTCGGGCGATCAACCCACCAGTGTGATTCCCCGGCAAATCGATTAGGCAACTGGCATTTTTGTCAGTTGCCGCACCTGATGGCCCCTTGCTAGCGTTGCCACAAAGCAATCAGGCAGGGAGCAGCGGATGAGCGGTGAGATGCGGGAGCTTTTGAGTTCCCTGGACATGCAACCCACCGTAGACAAGGTGGAGCAAGGCATCACGCTGGACTTTGCCCAGTACAGCCTGCTGCGCGACTCGGCCGACGCCAAGCTCTACCAACTGCTGCACAAGGTCAACCGCAACGGCAACCTGGAGCCTGCTACCAGGCAGCAAAGCGAGCAAGACCTGCGCACGCTGCAGGACGCCTGCCTGCGAGTCTCCCACCTGTTACAAACCAGTTGCCTGGCCTTGCGCCGTCTGCAACTCGACTTTCAGGACCAGCGCCTGGCCCGTGAGGCGCTGGAATGCCAGTTGGCCTACATGCAAGCCTGCTTGCGCCGGTCTTTGGCCAGCTTCGAT
This sequence comes from Pseudomonas sp. SAS7, assembly GCF_052112345.1. NCBI lineage: Bacteria > Pseudomonadati > Pseudomonadota > Gammaproteobacteria > Pseudomonadales > Pseudomonadaceae > Pseudomonas > Pseudomonas sp. SAS7. Next base: position 38,268 of record NZ_JBEGGO010000018.1, read on the forward strand.
CGCTCGGCGTGACCTGATAGCCCTTGTCGATGACCTTTCCGAATGTTGCTGAATGGCGCCCCGATGCCGACAATGAGCCATCATCTTCCGTCCGGACCAGGCGCCATGTCGCAGCAGATCTTCTTCGCTCATGCCAACGGTTTCCCCTCGGCCACCTACGGCAAGCTGTTCGCTGCCCTGGCGCCGGACTACCAGGTGCAGCACCTGGCCCAGCACGGCCACGATCCGCGCTTTCCGGTGGACGACAACTGGCAGAGCCTGGTCGATGAGCTGCTGCATCATGTGGCGCAGCAGGACCAGCCCATCTGGGGTGTCGGGCATTCGCTGGGGGGGGTGTTGCACCTGCACGCTGCCTTGCGGCGCCCCGAGTACTACCGCGGGGTGGTGATGCTCGACTCGCCGGTACTCACCCGTGCCGACCAGTGGCTGCTGCGCACCGCCAAGCGTTTCGGCTTCATTGACCGCATTACCCCGGCCGGTCGCACGTTGGGGCGCCGCGAAGTCTTCAATGATCGCGACAGTGCGCGGGACTATTTTGCTGGCAAGTCACTGTTTCGCCATTTTGACCCCGACTGCCTTGAAGCTTATGTAGAACACGGCCTGCAGGCGATGGAGCAGGGGCTGCAACTGCGCTTCGATCCTGCCACCGAAATCAGTATCTACCGCAGCATCCCGCACACCAGCCCCGCGCCCGCACGGCAATTGCAGGTGCCGCTGGCCATGGTGCGCGGCGAGCGCAGCAGCGTCATTCGCCGTCACCACACCCTGGCGGTGCGCGGTATGCCCAAAGGCGAATATCACAGTGTGCCCGGCGGGCATATGTTCCCGTTGGAGCGCCCGACCGACACCGCCAGCCTGATCAAGGGCCTGTTCGACCGCTGGAGCCAGGCATGAGCGCGCAGGTGCAGGAAGTACGCCTGAGCCTGGGCCATATCGAACTGGCCGCGCACCTGTTCGGCCCCGAGGACGGGCTGCCGGTGATTGCCCTGCATGGCTGGCTGGATAACGCCAACAGTTACGCCCGCCTGGCGCCGCAACTGAAGGGCCTGCGTATCGTCGCCCTGGACCTGGCCGGGCACGGTTACTCGGAACACCGCCCCCCTGGCGCCGGCTATGCACTGGCCGATTACGCCCACGACGTGCTGCGTGTTGCCGAGCAGCTGGGTTGGCAGCGTTTCGCCCTGTTGGGCCACTCGCTGGGCGCAATCATTTCGGTACAACTGGCCGGCGCCTTGCCCGACCGGGTCAGCCACCTGGCGTTGATCGACGGCGTCATCCCGCCGACCGGTGCCGAGCAGGACGCAGGCGAGCGCTTGGGGATGGCACTGCAAGCCCAGTTGCGGCTGGATGGCAAACGCAAGTCGGTGTACGCAACGCTGGAAGAAGGCGTGCATGCGCGAATGAAAGGCATGGTCGCGGTCAGCCGCGAGGCGGCCGAATTGCTGGCGCAGCGTGGCCTGATGCCGGTGCCCGGTGGTTACAGCTGGCGCAGTGACAGCCGGCTCACCCTGCCATCGCCGGTGCGTTTGAGTGAAGCCCAGGCCATGGCCTACGTGCGCCGGGTGAGCTGCCCGGCGCTGTTGGTGGTGGCCGCTGACGGCATGCTGGCGCGCCACGCCGCGTTGCTGGAGCAGCTACCCTTTGAGCAGGTGACGCTGCCCGGTGGCCATCACCTGCACCTGAATGATGAGCAGGGCGCGGCCCTTGTCGCAGACTGTATCAATCGCTTCTTTGGCTTTGCTTGACTTGCACCGGACAAGTGTCGAGGCTTGGCGGGTTGAACAGGGAGACAACCATGCAACTGCCAGACATCCTGGAGCTTCACTTCGGCGCCGCGCGCCGCCTGGTTCGCCAATGAGCGCGCCTGTTGCCATCCGTACTGCTGTCGCTGCCTGCCTGGCGCTGGCCAGCCCTTTGTTGTGGGCGGGCAGCCTGCCGGTGCCGGTGGACGGCAAGGTCGTTGACCAGCGCCCGGCCGTGGAGCAGGAGCGCGTCTACCCCATGGGCCCTCTGCGCAAGATCAGCGGCCGCCTGCGGGTCGAAAACAAGGTCGAGAGCCGTGGCCAGGTCAGCTCGGTAACCTACGAACTGCCGGTCGAACGTACGGCCCGTGAAGCCTTCACCAGTGCCCGCGAAGAGCTGCAGCGCGACGGCGGTTACCCGTTGTTCTGGTGCCAGGGCCGCGATTGCGGCGAGGCCAGCCTGTGGGCCAACGATGTGTTCGCCAACGCTCGCCTCAACGGTGGTGACGAGCAGCAGGCGTTCATCCTGCTACGCCGCTCGGCAGAGGAGGCCGACACGCTGGTCGCGCTGTACAGCGTTACCCGTGGCAACCGCCGCGCCTACCTGCATGTGGAGGAGTTCGTCGCCGCCAGCCCGCTGGGCGAGCTGTTGCCAACCGCCGCCACGGTGCTGCGCGAAATGCGTGACACCGGCAAGCTCGACTACCCTGACCTTGCTGCACCGCAAGACACCTGGGTGAACCTGCTGGCCCGTAGCCTGAACCTCGACAGCACCTTGCGCGCCAGCCTCAGTGGTGCCCAGGCCGAAGCCTGGCGCGAGGCGCTGGTCAAGGCCGGTGTGCGCAATGGCCGCCTTGAGGTCGGCAGTGCGCCCACAGACGGCCTGCACCTTGAACTGATCCGTTGAACGAGCGCCACCATGGTTAACAATGATCGCCTGCTGGTCCAGATTCTGCTGCTGGCGTTACTGGGCGCCGGCCTGTGGGTGATGGCACCGTTCATTTCGGCATTGCTGTGGGGGGCCATCCTGGCCTTTGCCAGTTGGCCGTTGATGCGCTTGCTGACGCGCGTGCTGGGTGGGCGTGAAACCCTGGCAGCCAGCCTGTTGACCCTCGCCTGGATCCTGATCGTGGCCCTGCCGCTGGTGTGGCTGGGGTTCAACCTGGCCGATCACATTCGCGATGCCACGGCGTTTGTACGTGACGTACAGGTCGATGGCCTGCCCGATGCGCCGGCCTGGCTGGGTGGCATTCCATTCGTAGGCGAGCGCCTGGTCAACGGGTGGCAATCGCTGGACCAGCAGGGCGCGGCCTTGCTGGCCTCGGCCAAGCCCTACTTCGGGCAGGTGGGCAACTGGCTCCTGGCGCGCAGTGCGCAGATAGGCAGCGGCGTGCTGGAACTGACCCTGAGCCTGGTGTTCGTGTTTTTCTTCTACCGCGACGGGCCGCGCCTGGCAGCCTTCGTGTTGCGCTTGCTGCATCGCCTGATGGGCGAGCGCGCCGAGTATTACCTGGAGCTGGTAGCCGGTACCGTGCAGCGGGTGGTCAACGGGGTGATCGGCACGGCGGCCGCGCAGGCCCTGCTGGCGCTGATCGGCTTCCTGATCGCCGGGGTGCCCGGGGCGATCGTGCTGGGCCTGGTGACCTTCATGCTCAGCCTGATCCCCATGGGCCCGCCACTGGCCTGGATCCCGGCCACTGCCTGGCTGGTGTGGAAGGGTGAGTACGGCATGGCGGTGTTCCTGGGTATCTGGGGCACCTTCGTCATCAGCGGCGTGGACAACGTGCTCAAGCCATACCTGATCAGCCGTGGCGGCAACCTGCCACTGGTGATCGTGCTGCTGGGTGTATTCGGTGGCTTGCTTGCCTTTGGCTTCATTGGCCTGTTCATTGGGCCGACCTTGCTGGCGGTCGGCTACAGCCTGCTGCTGGACTGGAGCCGTAACGCGGCGCAACAGCCGCCTCAGTCTTAATCCTGTAATGGCCTCTTCGCAGGCAAGCCCGCGAAGAGGCGGCGGCGCCAGATTCAGTACTTCCAGGTTACCGACGCCGTGAGGTTGCGCGGCGCGCCATAGTTGGTAGACCCAGCCGACTGATACAGCGACAACAGGTATTTGCGGTCGAACACGTTGTTCAGGTTCAGTGACGCACTCCAGTGCTCGTCGAAGTCGAAACTGCCCATCAGGTCCATCAGGGCATAAGCCTCCTGGCGTACCTGGTGGTTGCCGTCAGCCCTGGTCGCGCTCTGCCACTGTACCCGCGTCCCGACCTTGGCCTGCGGCAACGCGGGCAGGCGATAAGTTACACTGCCACGCAGGCTATGGCTGGGTACGTAGCGGCGGGTCTTCTCGCCGTCGCCATCCTCGATGTGCACGTAGGTGTAGCCCGCTGCCAGGTCCAGGCCGGGCATGGCTTCACCGGACGCTTCCAGCTCCACGCCGTGACTCTTGTTGTCCTCGCCACGGTAGGCATACTGCCCGCCGATGATCTCGCCGGTAGTCACGGCCACGTTCTGCTGCTCGGTTTTGAACAACGCAGCGCTCACGGTCAGACGCTCTTCGAGCAGGCTGCCTTTCACACCCACCTCGGTGCTCTTGCCTTCCAGAGGTTCGATCACGCCCCCTGCAGTACTGCGCAGGTACTGGGGCTTGAAGATCTCTGTCCAGCTGGCATACACGCTCCATTGCGCGTTCAGGTCATACACCAGGCCGGTGTAGGGCGTGACTTTGCCATGTACCCGGGTGTCGTGGGCCGAGCCGTATCCCATACCTTCACCATCGGCGCTGAGCATGCGGGCCCCGGCAATCCAGTGCAGGTCATCGGTCAGACTGAAGCGGGCGCCGGCATACAGGCTCTTCTGGCGGTCGGTGAAATGCTGGGTGTTGAGTTCGTCGGTGTAGGTCAGCGGCGGCTTCTGTACAGCCCCGGCGAGTGCGTCGCCGAGGCTGACCACTTCGCTGCCCGAGCTGTTGCGGTAGTAGCCACGTTCGTCATGGCGGCTACGCCCGTAGTTGGCACCCAGGGTCAGCTCATGCTGGCGGCCGAACAGGGCGAACGGGCCCGAAAGCTGTGCTTCACCGGTTACCTGGTGCTCGGTGCTGGTGGTACGGTTGATGTAAGCAAGCACGTCATCGGCCGTGAAAGGGATGGCATAGAGCATCTGGGTATCCTGATGCTGGTTGACCCCGGTTACGGTGAACGTGCCTCGCCAACCCTCGCCAAAGTCATGGGCCAGTTCCGCAAAGGCCCGCTGCGTGTGGATGTTCCAGTAGGTCCAGGGCTGGCCGATGCTGGAACTGCGGCTGCTGTAGTGGATCGGGTTGCCGAGGTAGTCGGCCATCGGCAGCGCGCCCCAGGTACTGCCATTGGCGTCGCTCTTCTGTTCCGAGAAACCCACGGTGAGGGTATCGGCCGAGGACAGGTCAAAAGCCAGCACGCCTGCGGTGACATTCAGTTCGTGGCTGTAACGGTCGAGGTATGAATTGCCTTTGTCATGTGCGTAGATCAAACGCCCACGCACGTTGCCGTCGTCGGTCAGCGGGCCGCTGACATCGAAGTCTGCGCGGCGGTTGTCCCAGGCGCCGATGCTGGTGCCGAGCTTGGCCTGCAAGGTATCAGTCGGCCGTTTACGCACGAAATTGACGGTGGCCGACGGGTTGCCCGCGCCGCTCATCAGGCCATTGGCGCCGTGCAGCACATCGATCTGCTCGAACTCTGCCAGGTCCTGGTCGCCCAGCAACACGCCGGACGAGAAGGGCATGCCCATGCCATCGTACTCGAAGTTGTCGATGGTGAAGCCGCGTGAAGTGAAGGCCGTACGGTCGGTTTCGAACTGTTCGACCGTAACGGTGGGTGCGTTGCGCAACGCGTCTTTCACACTGTTGAGCTTGAAGTCGTCGAGCTGCTCGCGGGTGACAGTCGACACGGCCTGTGGCGTTTCCCGGTTGCTCAGGCCCAGGCGCGTGGTGCTGGACGCAGGCCGGGCCTGATAACCACGGCTCTGGCCATCGGCCTGGGCCAGTTGGTACTGCACCTGCGTGGGGGCCAGGGTCACTTCATTGCTGACGCCTTGTGCAGCGCCTGGCAGCAAGTACAGTGTGCTGGCGTCGGTGCGGGCAAAGTTGTAACCGCTGCCTTGCAGCAACCTGGCCAGGCCGTCTTCCAGCGAGTAGCTACCGACCACTGCCGTGCTGCGCAGGCTTGCATCGACATTACCGTCCAGCAGCACGTTCTGCCCGGACTGCTGGCTGAATACCAACAGCGCCTGACGCAGGGGCTGGGCAGGAATGTTCAGCGCCAGCTTTTGCGCTGTGCGCGTGGCAAGCTGGCCAGGCGCTGCATGCGCCTGGGTTGCCCCGGTCAGCAAGCAGCACGCCATGGCTGCGCCCAGGGCGCCCTGTTGCCAGCGTAGGGTAAGGGTGGAGTGTTGGTCGTGTCGCTTGGCCATTCAGGCGTGCCCCATGCAAGTGCAGATATGCGAATAACTCTCAGTGCCGTTAAGACGCATGAGGCATTTGAATATCTGATGGGGCCTGCAAGTTTTTTCAGGCAGCGGGGTAGAGCAGGGTAACCAGGTCGGTGTATTGCGCCGTGCGCACGGCCAGTGCTCTGGACATCACGTCGAGCATCTGCTCGGGGTGCTCAAGGTTCAGGATCAGGCTGACTCGCCGAGCGGCCAGTTGCTTGTCCATGATGAAAATGCGCCCTTCGCGCCAGCGCTGCAATTCCTCGACTACCGCCTGCAAAGGCTCGTTGAAAAACACCAGGCGGCCACTGCGCCAGGCCAGCAACTGCTCCAGCTCCGCGCGCTGGATCTCGCCGGTCGAGCGCGGGCTGAAGCGCAGAGACAGGCCTTCTTCCAGGTCAGTCTGCTGGCTGGTACTCAGCACCTGTACACGGCGCCGATGAACCGCTACCTGCGCTGTATCGTGGTTGCACGACAGGCAAAACTCGGCCTCGTCCGTGCGCAGTCGGCCGGCTTGGGTAATGACCGTGAAGTCGCCAGCAGTGCTTGGGCGTACCATGAAAAACGCTTGGCCCTGCAACAGTTCTACCGTGCGGCGGGTGGTTGAGAAGTCCAGGTTCATCGCCGTGTGCCCGGCCATTTCCACCGTCGAACCATCCGGCAGGCGGGCGATACGCCGTTCACCGACTGCCGTGCGCAAATCGGCGAATGGGGCGTCCATGCCCTTGAGCCAGAACAGGCCGGCGCCTGCGCTTGCCGCCGCAGCACTGGCGGCAAGCCCCATGCCCATGAACCTGCGACGAGACAGGCGCGCGGGCGCGCGTGGCGCAACCGGGGCGGGCTGGCACAGCAGGGCGGAGGCGGCCCACAGGTTCTCCAGTTCGGCATAGGCCTGGGCGTGGCGCACATCGGCTGCCATCCACGTTTCCCACGCTTTGCGTTGTGCGGGGGAGGGCGCGCCGCCATGAAACAGCGCGAACCAGGCACTGGCCTGATGACCAATGTCATCGGCAGTCGGGGCGGCGTGGTCGTTTGACGGCGGTTCGCGATTCATGGCTTCAACGCTTCACAGGGGCAGCACAAGCGGTGCATTGTGGCAGGCAGGGCGTCACTGTGACATGCCCTGTTTCAACAGTTCCAGTGCCTTGACCATGCGGCTGTAGGCCGTCTTGGGGGAAATGCTCAAGCGCTCGCCGATTTCCACGTAGGTCATGCCTTCGACCCGCACCATCAGGAACACCTCGCGGCAGGGCTCAGGCATGTTCTGGATCACCGTGTTCAAGGCTGCAAGTTGCTGGTTGGCGATGGCGACCTGTTCCAGGGTGGCCGTTGGTTGGGCAACTGCGCTGGCTTCGGGCGAATCCAGTGGCTCGCTCTTGCGGTGCTGCTGGCGACGGGTGTGGTCGATGAACAGGTTGCGTGCGCTGGAAAACAGGTAGGCACGAAAGTTCTCGATGCGGCTGCGGCCCATTTGCTCGGAAAGGCGAATGAACGTGTCCTGGGTCAGGTCAGCGGCGGTTTCCTTGCAGCGCAGGCGACGGTCCAGGTACTCCTGAATCTCTTCGCGGTGGGCGAGGTAGAGTGCCTTGAGATCTGAGCCGGACATGAAGCCACCTTGGCAGGGATTTGAGCGAGGGCGGCAAAATACCATAAATGAGAATTGTTTTGATTGGTCTTTTTGCCAGGGCATCAGTCCAATAAACCTGATCTTTACGCATTCTTTATACCCACGCCCATCCCCCGATCTCGCCCCTTTACGCCCCGCCCTAAGACAATTTCCCCAAAGCGGCCCAAGCCGTACCACGGGGAGAACCACTCATGAACATGCTCGACGGGCTGTCACTGCTGCTGGCAGTGGCCTTGGCGTTTTATCTGCTGGTGGCGCTGCTGCGCGCCGATCGCAGCTAGGGAGCGACCATGCACAGTTACGATTTTGCCTTGCTCCTGGCGTTCTTTGCCATCGTGCTGCTACCGGCACCCTGGCTTGGGCGGTTCTACTTCAAGGTCATGGAAGGCCAGCGCACCTGGCTTTCGCCGTTGCTGGGCCCGGTCGAGCGTGGCTGCTACCGGTTGGCGGGCGTGAACGCCAGCCAGGAGCAGAACTGGCGGCAGTACACCCTGGCCCTGCTGGCCTTCAACCTGGCCGGGTTCCTGCTGCTGTTCGCCGTGCTGCTGTTGCAGGGCTACCTGCCGCTGAATCCGCAGCACCTGCCAGGCCAGGAATGGTCGCTGGCGTTCAACACCGCCGTCAGTTTCGTGACCAACACCAACTGGCAGGCCTACAGCGGTGAGGCCTCGGTCAGCTACTTGAGCCAGATGCTCGGCCTGACCGTGCAGAACTTTGTCAGTGCTGCCACCGGCCTGGCCGTGCTGGTGGCGTTGTGCCGTGGCATTGCCCGGCGCAGCACGTCGACGCTGGGCAACTTCTGGGTCGACATGACCCGGGCCACCCTCTATGGCTTGCTGCCACTGTGTGTGCTGCTGGCGCTGTTGCTGGTATGGCAGGGCGTGCCGCAGACTTTTGCCGACTATGCCCATGCGCTGACCTTGCAAGGTGCTGACCAGAGCATTCCACTGGGGCCGGCTGCCAGCCAGATCGCCATCAAGCAACTGGGCACCAATGGCGGCGGCTTCTTCGGCGTCAACTCGGCGCACCCGTTCGAAAACCCCACGGCCTGGAGCAACCTGTTCGAGGTGGCTTCGATCATCCTCATTCCGGTGGCCTTGGTGTTCACCTTCGGCCACTACGTGAAGGACCTGCGCCAGAGCCGCGCCATCCTCGCCTGCATGCTTGCCCTGTTCCTGATCGGTGGCAGCACGGCGTTGTGGTCCGAGCACCAACCCAACCCGGCGCTGCAGAGCCCGCAGGTGCAGCAGACCGCGCCCCTGGAGGGCAAGGAAAGCCGCTTCGGCACCACCGGTTCAGTGCTGTGGACGGTCACCACCACCGCCGCCTCCAACGGCTCGGTCAACGCCATGCACGACAGCCTGAACCCTCTGACCGGCATGGTGGCGATGGTCAACATGATGGTCGGCGAGGTGATCTTCGGCGGCGTCGGCGCGGGCCTCTACGGCATGCTGCTGTTTGTCCTGATTGCAGTGTTCCTGGCCGGGTTGATGATTGGCCGCACCCCGGAATACTTGGGCAAGAAGCTGCAGGCCCGTGAGGTGCAGTTGCTGGTGGCGACCCTGCTGGTGATGCCGGTCGGCGTGCTAGTACTTGGCGCCATCGCCGCCAGCCTGCCAGGCCCGGCGGGGGCAATCAGCAACCCGGGGGCGCACGGTTTCAGCCAGCTGCTGTACGCCTACACCTCGGGCACGGCCAACAACGGCTCGGCGTTCGCCGGTTTTGGCGCCAACACGGTGTACCACAACCTGATGATCGGCCTGGCCATGCTCATTGGCCGCTTTGGCTACATCCTGCCGATCCTGGCCTTGGCCGGCAGCCTGGCGGCGAAGAAAAGCGCGCCACAGGGGCAGAACAGCTTCCCCACCCACGGCCCGCTGTTCACCGGCCTGCTGCTGGTGACCATCCTGCTGGTCGGTGGCCTGACCTTCCTGCCGACCCTGGCCCTTGGGCCAATTGCCGAACACCTGAGCCTGGGTTTTTGAGGACCGATCATGAACATGCCCATTCCTGAAGTGAACACCCGGCACACTGCCAAGGACCAGACCCGCCTCGCCGCGCTGTGGCGCCCGGCGCTGGTGCAGGCGTTCGTCAAACTCGACCCGCGCCAGCTCAAACGCTCGCCAGTGATGCTGGTGGTGGCCCTGACCGCAGTGCTCACCACCGTGCTGTGCTTCGCCCCCGGCAATGGCGTGAGCACGGGTGTTGCCGTGCAGATCGCCCTGTGGCTGTGGTTCACCGTGCTGTTCGCCAACTTCGCCGAAGCCCTCGCCGAAGGCCGTGGCAAGGCCCGGGCCGACAGCCTGAAGGCCGGCAGCCAAGGCCTGACTGCCCAGCGTCGCCAGCGTGATGGCAGTTACGAGACGGTTGCTGCCAGCGCGCTGCGCAAGGACGACGTGGTACGCGTGGTAGCCGGCGAGATGATCCCCGGTGACGGCGAGGTGCTTGAAGGTATCGCGGCCGTCAACGAGGCCGCCATTACCGGCGAGTCTGCACCCGTGATCCGCGAGTCTGGCGGCGACCGCTCGGCGGTCACCGGCAACACCCGGTTGGTCTCCGACTGGCTGCTGATCCGCATTACCAGCAACCCGGGCGAGTCGACCCTGGACCGCATGATCGCCCTGGTCGAAGGTGCCAAGCGACAGAAGACTCCCAACGAGATCGCCCTCGACATCCTGCTGATCGGCCTGACGCTGATCTTCCTGATCGTGGTGGTGACCTTGCAGCCGTTCGCCCACTTTGTGGGTGGCAGCCTGCCGCTGATCTTCCTGGCTGCGTTGCTGGTGACGCTGATTCCCACCACCATCGGCGGCCTGCTGTCAGCCATCGGCATCGCCGGCATGGACCGGCTGGTGCGGCTGAACGTCATTGCCCGTTCGGGCCGTGCGGTGGAAGCCGCCGGTGACGTGCATACGCTGATGCTCGACAAGACCGGCACCATCACCTTCGGCAACCGCCGCTGCAGCGCGCTGCATGCAGCACCGGGCATCGCTGCCAAGGAACTGGGGGAGGGCGCCTTGCTGGCCTCGCTGGCTGACGATACCGCCGAGGGCAAGTCGATTGTCGAGTACCTGCGCCAGTTGCACGACTTCGTCGAGCCTCCCGCCGGTCAGTTCGAAGCCGTGGCCTTCAGCGCCGAAACGCGCTTGTCGGGCATCGACTACCAGCAGCACCGCTACCGCAAGGGTGCCGTGGATGCCGTGCTGGCATTCGTCGGCATGCAACGCCTGGAAATGCCCCCGGCGCTGGCCCGCGAAGTGGAACGTATTGCCCAGAGCGGTGGTACGCCGCTGCTGGTGTGTGTCGACAAGCGCCTGCTTGGCGTGATCCACCTCAAGGACGTGGTCAAACCCGGCATCCGCGAGCGCTTCGCCGAGCTCCGCAAGTTGGGCATCCGCACCGTGATGGTGACCGGCGACAACCCGTTGACTGCCGCCGCCATCGCCGCAGAGGCGGGCGTGGATGACGTACTGGCCGAGGCCACCCCCGAGAAGAAGCTGGCGCGTATCCGCCAGGAGCAGAACGACGGCCGCCTGGTGGCCATGTGCGGCGACGGCGCCAACGATGCCCCGGCACTGGCCCAGGCCGATGTGGGCATGGCCATGAACGATGGCACCCAGGCCGCGCGCGAGGCGGCCAACATGGTCGACCTGGACAGCGATCCGACCAAGCTGCTGGATGTAGTACAGGTGGGCAAGGAGTTGCTGGTGACACGTGGTGCGTTGACCACGTTCTCCATTGCCAACGACGTGGCCAAGTACTTCGCCATCCTGCCGGCGCTGTTCGCCGCCATCTACCCGCAACTGGGCGTGCTCAACCTGATGCAGTTAGCCAGCCCGCAGAGCGCGATCCTGTCGGCCATCGTGTTCAACGCGCTGATCATTATCGTGCTGATCCCGCTGGCGCTGCGTGGCGTGCGCGTGCAGGCGGCCAGTGCGGCGCACCTGCTGCGGCGCAACCTGCTGATCTACGGGCTGGGCGGCATCGTGGTGCCGTTTGCCGGGATCAAGCTGATCGACCTGCTGCTCAACGCCCTGAACCTGGTCTGAGGAGGCCACCATGAATGCTTATGTACGCCCGGCATTGAGCCTGGCCCTGTTGATGACGCTGGTGACCGGCGCACTGTATCCGCTGGCGGTGACCGGCATCGCCCAGGTTGTTTTTCCGGCACAGGCCAATGGCAGCCTGGTGCGGGATGACCAGGGCCAGGTACGCGGTTCGGCATTGATCGCCCAGGACTTCAAGGGCGATGGCTGGTTCCATGCGCGGCCTTCGGCAGGTGCCTATGCGACCGTGGCTAGCAGCGCCAGTAACCTGTCGCCGAGCAACCCGGCGCTGGCCGAGCGGGTGAAGGGGGAGGCGGCTGCGCTGTATCAGGCGCAGCAAGGGCCTGTGCCGCAGGCGTTGCTGACCACCTCGGGCAGTGGCCTGGACCCGCACCTGCCACCGGAGGCCGTGGCCTATCAGATTGCGCGGGTGGCAGCGGCGCGGCAGCTGCCGGTGGAACGCTTGCAAGCCTTGCAGGAAGAGGCCACCCTCCACCCATTGATCGGCCCACCGGTGGTCAATGTGCTGGCGTTGAACCGGGCCTTGGAAAATCTCGCCAATGTGAGATGAATTGAAGAGCTGGCAGGGAGCCTGTGGGAGCGGTGTCTGTCTCTGAATTGGCCGATTGCTGGAAATAGCAAAGGATGAAACATGAGTGATTCCGCCCGCGCAGATGCGCTGTTGGCTAACCTCCCGCGCACCGGCCGGGGCCGGCTGAAGGTGTTCCTTGGCGCCGCCCCCGGCGTCGGCAAGACCTTCGCCATGCTCCAGGCCGCCCATGCCCAGCAACGTCAGGGTGTGCAGGTACTGGCCGGGGTGGTGGAAACCCACGGCCGCGCTGAAACCGAAGCGCTGCTCGCCGGCCTTCAGCAGCAGCCGTTGCTGCGCAGCCAGTACCGTGGCGTCACCCTGGAGGAAATGGACCTCGACGGCCTGCTCCAGGCCGCGCCGGCCTTGGCCCTGGTCGACGAACTGGCCCACACCAACGCCCCCGGCAGCCGCCACGCCAAGCGCTGGCAGGACGTGCAGGAGCTGCTGGCCGCCGGCATCGACGTGTACACCACGGTCAACGTCCAGCACCTGGAAAGCCTCAACGACAAGGTGCGCGACATTACCGGCGTACAAGTGCGTGAAACCCTGCCGGACTGGGTGCTGCAGGAAGCCTTCGAACTGGTGCTGATCGACCTGCCACCCCGCGAACTGCTCGAACGCCTGCGCGAGGGCAAGGTGTACGTGCCCGAGCAGGCGCGGGCGGCCATCGATGCGTACTTCTCGCAAACCAACCTCACCGCCTTGCGCGAACTGGCCATGCAAACGGCCGCCGCGCAGGTGGATGCCGACCTTGCCCATGGTTATCGCCAGCGTGGCGAAGAGGCCCCGGCCTTGCGCGGGCGGCTTCTGGTGGGCGTGGACGGGGACGACCAGGCGGAGCGCCTGGTACGCCATGCCAGCCGCGTGGCGCAGCGCCGGCACCTGCCCTGGAGCCTGGTGCATGTGGACAACGGCCGCCTGCGCGACGAAACCGCACGTCACCGCTTGCAGGCCGCGCAGCAGCTGGCCGAGCGCCTGGGCGGCGAGGTGGTGCTGCTAAGGGCTGGCGAAGTGGCGCGCACGTTGATCCAGCATGCCGCCGAGCGGCGGGCCAGCCTGGTGCTGGTAGGGCAGTCCCGCGACCGTTTGCGCCGTCGCCTGTTCGGTGCCGGAGTGGCCGCGCGGCTGTTGCGCGAAAGCCATGGCCTGGAAATCAACGTGCTGGACCGCGACGTACAGCCGCAAGCACCGCGGTCGGCGGTGCGGCGGGTGTGGGTGTGGCGCCACTACCTGCTGGCGCTGCTGGCCACGGTCATGGCGGCGGGGCTGGCCTGGGCGGTGTCGAGTGTGCTGGCGCTGCCCAACATTTCGCTGGTGTTTCTGGCTGCGGTGTTGCTGGTGGCGGTGCGCAGCAGCCTGGGGCCTGCGCTGGCGTGCGCCGCGTTGTCGTTCCTGACTTACGATTTTCTGTTCATTCCACCCAATTTCTCGTTCAGCATCCAGCGCGAAGAAGACGTGCTGACACTGGTGTTCTTCCTGCTGATGGCCGCGCTTACCGGCAACCTGGCCGCACGCCAGCGCCGCCAGTTGCAGGCGCTGCGCGAAACCCAGGCGCAGACCGGCCAGCTGCTCGACCTGTCGCGCCGGCTGACCGTGGCCACCGACCGCCAGGCCGTGTTCAATGCAGCCGGCCAGCATCTGGACGGCCGGCAAGACATGCAGGTGTGCCTGCTGGAGCGCAATGCCGAAGGCCGGCTGCAGGTGGCCAGCGGCGAAGCCCATGCCTTCAGCGACACCGAACGGGCGGCTGCCGATTGGGCCTGGCAGCACGGCCAGGCCGCTGGCCATGGCAGCGACACCTTGCCCAATGGCCGCTGGTGGTGGTGGCCGCTGGCGGTGGACGAACAGCCTTTGGCACTGCTGGGTGTGCGCCCGCGCAACGGGCAGCCGCTCAACGACCCACGCCGGCGCCTGCTGACGGCTCTTGGCCAGCCACTGGCTCAGGCCCTGGCCCGCGCTCGCCTGGCCGAACAGCTGGAAGCCGCGCGCCTGCACGGCGAAACCGAGCAACTGCGCAGCGCCTTGCTGGCGTCCGTCTCCCACGACCTGCGCACGCCGTTGACCGCCATGCGCGGCAGCATCGACAGCCTGCTGGCGCTGGGCGAAGCGATACCGGCCGAGGACCGCCGCGAGCTGTTGGAGGGCACCCGCAACGAGGCCGAACGCCTCGACCGCTATATCCAGAACCTGCTGGACATGACCCGCCTGGGCCACGGCGGCCTCAAGCTGGCCCGCGACTGGGTAGCCCCGGCCGACATCGTCGGCAGTGCGCTCAACCGCCTGCGCGTTGTGCTGGCGCCGCTGCGGGTGCACACCGATGTGCCGGCCGAGCTGCCGTTGCTGTTCGTGCATGCGGCGCTGATCGAACAGGCGCTGGTCAACGTGCTGGAAAACGCCGCACGCTTTTCCCCGGCCAATGGCCAGCTTGAGCTACAGGTGGCCGTGCATGAAGACCAGTTGCGCTTTACCGTCAGCGACCAGGGCCCCGGCATTCCTGTCGCCGACCGCGAGAAGATCTTCGACATGTTCTATACCGCTGCCCGTGGTGACCGCGGCGGGCAGGGCACAGGCCTGGGCCTGGCAATCTGCCAGGGCATGATCGGTGCCCATGGCGGGCAGATTCTGGTGGGCGAAGGCATCGATGGCCAGGGCACCGGCATCACTCTATGCTTGCCGCTACCCCCTCAACCTGAAGCCGAAAGCGAAACGCCATGAGCCAGTCCGCCACCCTGTTGGTCATCGACGATGAACCGCAGATCCGCAAGTTTTTACGCATCAGCCTGGCCTCGCAAGGCTACAAGGTGCTTGAGGCGGCCACTGGTACTGAAGGGCTGGCCCAGGCTGCGCTGGGCAAGCCGGACCTGGTGGTGCTCGACCTGGGGCTGCCGGACATGGACGGCCAGCAGGTGCTGCGTGAGCTGCGCGAATGGAGCGCGGTGCCGGTGATGGTGCTGTCGGTGCGCGCCAGTGAGGTGCAGAAGGTGGATGCGCTGGACGGCGGGGCCAACGATTACGTGACCAAGCCGTTTGGCATCCAGGAATTTCTGGCGCGGGTGCGGGCCCTGCTACGCCAGGTGCCACAGGCCGGGGGCTCGGAAGTGGCAGCCAGCTTTGGGCCGCTGACTGTGGATTTTGCCTTTCGCCGGGTGACCCTGGACGGTGTGGAGGTGGCGTTAACGCGTAAGGAGTATGCCTTGCTGGCGCTTTTGGCCGGGCACCCCGGGCGGGTGATTACCCAGCAGCAACTGCTCAAGGACGTCTGGGGGCCTACCCATGTGGAGGACACCCATTACCTGCGGATCGTGGTCGGGCATCTGCGGCAGAAGCTGGGCGATGACCCCACGGCGCCACGGTTCATCATCACCGAGGCAGGGGTGGGGTACAGGTTGGTGGCGCCGACTACCTGACTCAGGACCAGGCGCACATCCTGTGGGAGGGGATTCACCCGCGGTCTGCCTGGTGATGAAACGCATCGGTTCGCGCCTGTATGGCTTCATCGATCAGGCTCATGTATTCGCTCACTGTCAGCGACACCCACAGCGGAGAGCAACTCGTTGACCGCTCGCGACGCTTCATCTATCGCCGCATGCGCATAGGCCTCCCAGGCGGCATCGGAGTTGGCGATGGCAACATTACCGACTTTCTGGCGGGCCAGGTTCATCAGTTTTTCACTCTGTTGCTGGTCATCAAACAGACTGTTGGCATAGTACGCGTAACCATGCGGCCAGCGGTTGATGGTGATGGCCTGGACATCCTTGTGGTAGTCGAAGCCCGCCGGCCCCAGCATGGCCTGTAGCTGGTCACGCACCATACCTTCCATTTGCTCGAAGTTCATCGCATACAGCTTGCTGCGGCCGAGGCGGGCCTGGCTGCGGGCATCCAGGCCTGCGTTGGGTGTGGTGGGTACATAGACCATGTGCAGGCCGATGGGCTGATCCGGATCGCGGGGATGGCTGTAGCCGCCGATGTCTACCGGATAATCCAGTTTGACGCGGCTGTAGGGCTGGTTCGGTGCATAGATTTCGTGCACGCCCAATGTCATGAAACTGCGCCAGTTGCGAATCACCACTTTTGTGTACACCAGCGGGAATTTCACGTTCTGCGCTAACGCGTGGGCCTGCTCAGTGCAGAGGTCGCGCAGCAGGTAGGGGATCATCATGTTGTAGCAGGCCAGTATGCAGTGCTTGCCCCGTACCCGGTGCAGCTCGCCGCCCCGGCTGTAGCCGATGTCGACGCCACCGTTGCGGTTGGCGACACTGACCGCAGTGCTGTTCAGGCGCAGGCGCACCGGGCTTTGTGCAATGTCCAGCCTGGCGTAATCGAAAGGCGCCAAAACGATGTCGTTCATGTTGTTGCCGGGCGCGACAGCCGGAATCAGGCTGCGCACCAGCAGCCGTGCCAGTGAGGCGTTTCCGTCGGGGAAGTGATAGATGTAGGGCTCCTCCATCTCGGCTTTCAGCGCTTCGCTGACCGGTGCGAGGCCCATGGCGGCAAAGCCTGGGAAGCCCACGCCATAGGCGTCGGCGGCGGCCACGGCGTCGATGCTCAGTGCGGAAAAGTCGTTGGTGCGGCTGAGGAAGTAGCGCGCGGCGGCTTCGCTTAGCCCGACGTCCTTGCGCAGGAAGTCCTGATAGCTGGTCTTGGCCAGATAGGCCTCTTTCTGTTCAAGGCTTTTGCCCGCCAGGTAGTCACGGGGTGCCTCGTGCAGGTCGATCAATGCCTGGCGGTCGGCCTCCGGCAGTGGGAAGTCGCCGATGAACGCGCGCCAGCTACGCGCGTTGAGTTTGTTTGGGGCAATATCATCGGCGACCATTGGCGTAGGGTCGCCACTGACCAGTTTCGCTTCGCCAAAGCCGGTCTTGTCGAAGAACACGCCACGAGACAGGCCAAGGTTTGGGTAGAAGTTTCGGTCGAAGGCGGTCTGGAAACGGTCCACATCCACGTTCAGTTGCTTGAGCAGGCCGTTCACCGTATCGCTGTAAAGGTGCTTGGGTGACTGAAAGGCCTCGCTCCCGCCGTAGCCAAGGATCATCTGGTTGCCCATCTGGAATTCGTTGCGCTTGGCGTGACCACCGAAGTCGTCGTGGTTTTCGATAATCAGCACGCGCGCTTTCGGGTGCTGCTGTCGGTAGAACCAGGCAGCAGACAGGCCACTGATGCCCCCGCCGACCACCACCAGATCGTAATGCTCTTCAACCTTCAGGCCGGTGGTGTCGAATACCTTCTTTTCCCAACCCATCTGGTGCGCCACTTCGAACGCACCTGGATGGCTGCCGCGCAGGCCCGTGAGGGCGGGCGGGTAATAGCGGCCGGACGGCGCGGCCTGTAGTAGTTGCAGCGGGGTGAGCCCTGCACCGATGGTGAGGGCTACGCCATTGAGAAAGTCGCGTCGAGTGATGGTCATGTCAGTGTCCTTACTGGGTAACCGTTGGCTTGCTCGAAGCGTAGTCGGCGATGGATCAGGACCTTGGCGATTCTGTTTCAAAGCATTGGCGCATGACGTCCAGGTAACGTCGAGCGCCCAGGCCCAACGGGCGTGACTTTATCCAGATGATGTCTACCCATAGGCGCAGGCGGCTGGCCATGTTGTCAAAGCGCACCTCGGCCAGTGCACCGGAAGCAATCAGCGGTTCAACCAGCGGCTGCGGCAGGTAGGCCCAGCCCAGCCCCGATTGCACCAGGTCCAGCGTGGCCAGGTAGCTGTCGGTCAGCCAGATGCGCCGCGACAGCACCATGCGTGGGTCTGACCCGGTGGCCTTGCCCGAGGCCACGATGATCTGCCGTTGTTCGGCAAAGGCCTCTTCAGGCAGTGGCGTGCCGCTGTTCTGCCCGGCCGGATGGCGTGGTGAGGCGACGGCTACCAGCAGTTGGCTGCCGGCTTCGAGGAACGACTCACGTTCGTCGATGCCGGGCCGTTCGAACACCAGTGCCAGTTGCACACTGCCGTCATGCAACAGGCGAATGGCTTCGGTCTGGGTGGCCGAACGTACCTCGATTTCCAGGCTGGGAAACTCTTGGGCGAGGGTTTCCAGTGGCTGGCTCCAGCGGCCGGTCTGTAGCTCGGGCGCCATGGCGATGGTCAGGCGTTTTTCCAGGCCCTTGTGCAGTTGCAGGGCCTGGGCATCCAGCAGATTGAGCTGGCAGATCACCTGCCTGGCCTGAGGCTCCAGCGCCAGGGCGGCGCTGGTGGGCAAGGCTTTGCGCGTGGCCCGGTCGAACAGCGGCAGGTCCAGCTCCGCTTCCAGTTGGGCGATTGCCATGCTTACGGCCGAAGGCACACGGCCCAGCTTGCGCGCGGCAGCGGAGAACGAGCCGGCATCCAGCACCGCGAGGAAAATTGCCAGGGAGTCGCTGGAGAAGGCCATGTTCGGTGAACCTGATGTTGGGGCGTTGTGAGCGAATAGTAATAGATGGAATTGCCAAAGGTAGGGCTTGAAGTAATCGGTGTTTGTGAGATCGAGCGCCGCCCGCGCGGCGCTCGATCTCACAGGCGACGAACTTCCAGGGGCCAACGCTCCAGCCTCACCCCAATCCCTACAGCCCTTCGCCCAGCACCCGGTCAATGCTGTCGACAAAGTAGTCCACGCTTGCCCGGGTGGTGCACATTGGTGGCTTGATCTTGAGGATGTTCAGGTAGTCGCCGGTCGGCTGCATGAAGATGCCCAGGTCACGCAGGCGATTGCACAGCGTCATGGTTTCTTCGGTGGCCGGCTCCAGGGTTGTGCGGTCGCGCACCAGTTCCAGCCCCAGGTAGAAGCCCGAGCCATGTGCCGCGCCAGCCAGCGGGTGCTTGTCGACCAGCGCCTGCAGGCGGGCCTTGAAGTAGCGCCCGGTGTCGCGGGCGTTGTCCCACAGGCCTTCTTCCTGCATCACGTCCAGCACCGCCATGCCGATGCGGCAAGTGACCGGGCTGCCACCGGCCGAGGAGAAGAAGTAACCCTCGGCCTCCAGCGCCTCGGCGATTTCGCGGCGGGTGATGACCACGCCCAACGGCTGGCCGTTGCCCATGCCCTTGGCCATGGTGATGATGTCGGGCACCACGCCTTGTTCCTCGAAGCCCCAGAAGTATTCGCCCAGGCGGCCATAACCCACCTGCACTTCGTCGGCGATGCACACCCCGCCACGGGCGCGCACCTTGGCATAGGCGTCGCGCAGGTAGCCGGCCGGCAACGAGATACCGCCGGCATTGCCGTACACCGGCTCGCAGATGATGCCCGCCAGCTGGCGGCCACGCGCATCGAGGTCAGCCAGCTTGGCGTCGACGTCCCGCAGGTAGTCGGCGGCGCTGTCGGCACCGCGGAAACGACCGCGGAAGGTGTTCGGTGCCTCGACCGGGTGCACCCAGTCCGGGCGGGTTTCCAGGGCCTGTGGGTTGTCGGCGATGGATGTGGAAATGGCATCGGTGGCCACCGACCAGCCGTGGTAGGCCTCCAGCACGCTGAGCAGGTCACGCCCGCCGCTGTAGGCCCAGGCCAGGCGAATCGCCAGGTCGTTGGCTTCGGTGCCGCTGTTGACCATGAACACCCGGTCGAAACCTTCGGGTGCCAGCGCCAGCAGGCGCTCGGAGAACTCGGTGATGGCGGCGTAGTGGAAGCGCGAGTTGGTGTTCAGCAGCGACCACTGCCGCGCCGACTCGGCGACCATGCGCGGGTGGCCATGGCCCAGCACCGCGACGTTGTTGAGCATGTCCAGGTACGAACGGCCCTGCATGTCGATCAGGTAGTTGCGCCAGCCGCGTTCGATGTGGGGCGGCTGCGCGTAGTAGTGCTTCTGCGAGCGGGCGAAGCTGGCGTCGCGGCGGGCCAGCAAGGCTTGCGGATCGGGTAGCGGCTCGGCATCGCAATCGAAGCCCAGCAGCGCGGCTGGCGACGGGCACAGGGTCAGCCAGGCGGCAGCGTGTGATGGGGTGGCGAAGAACGGCGGCTGGATGCCGATGTCCAGGCACAACTGCACGCTGAGGAAACCACAGCTGTTGCCCAGGGACTGGCCTTTTTCCATGGCCTGGCCGTCTGCCGGTGCGTTTTCCAGGCCCTGCAGCCACATAGCCCAATGCGCTGTGCGCAGGCAGCCACGGCCGTCGCCGTGGCGCTGCCAGGTGCCGGGTGCTGGCGCTTGCACCAGGCTGCCGTTGGGCAGGTGCAGCTCAACGCCGAGGGCGCAGGTGGCGGGCTCTTCGGGGCGGTCGATGTGGGTTTGCGACAGGCGATATTGCCCGTGCAGGCTGGAGGCCGGAGCGGCTTGCGAAGCCAGCAGACGCTGGTCGAAACCGGGTTGCTCCCAGTTGCCGGCCTCGCAGTGTGTGCTGAGTACCCCCAGGTCCACCCGCGTTACGGCCTGCCCGGCCAGCTCGGGGAGCAGGGGGGCGCAACCGTTGAGGTCCGGCGCCTTGGGTTGCAGGCCCGCAGCCTGCAGGATGGCCGCCTCCATCAGGGCAATGGGCACGGCGGTGCCAGTGTCGAAAATTTCCCATTCGTGGGCAATGTTGTCGCGGGTGTACTGGTTGCCCGGGTCGACGGCGAGCTGTTGTTCGCTGCTCAGCACCAGTACGGCGGCGCGGTTCAGCACCAACGGCCACAGGGCACGTAGTTCGGCCTCGGTCAGCGGGTTGAGCGCCTGGTAGGCCTGCACGGCTGGCAGGATGCGTAGTGGGTCGCCCTCGGCGTGGTGCAACAGCGCAGCGCAGGTCACCGACAGGTCGGCGATGCGCCAGGTGCGCAGCAGGTCACCGAAATCGATCACGCCTTGCAGTTGCCACTGGCGCTGGGCATCACGGGCCCACACGGTGTTGTCGTCGGTGATGTCCAGGTGCACGGCCTGACTCGGCAAGTGATCAACCAGCGGCATCAGGCGCTCGCGGGCATGGCGGGTGGCGTGTTCGATGCGGGCGCGCTGCCCGCTGTCCTGCAGCACCGGCAGCAGATGATCGATCAGTGCCTGGGCATGTTGCGGGTCCCATTGCAGGGTGCGCGCAAGGCCTGGGTGGTCGAAATCGGCCAAGGCCTTGTCCAGCTTCGCACAGAGCCCGCCCAGCTCCGCCATCAGGTGCGGCTCCATGTGCTTGAGGCGGGTCAGGGGCTGGCCTTCGATGTAATCGAGCAGGCGCAGGCGCAGGGGGTGCCCGTCCATGTCCAGTGCCAGCAAACCTTCGCCGTTGCTGGCGGGTCGCAAGGCGGGTACCGGCAGGTCCTGTTCGCGCAGGTAGGCCAGGGCGGCATGTTGTGCTTCAAGCTCAAGCTGGGCATAGCTGCCGTGGCAGGCTTTGAGCACATAGCGGGCTTGTGGCGTGTCGACGCGGAAGTTGACGTCCTGTTGGCTGCCCAATGCCGTCAGGTCACCGTCCAGACCATAGTGCGCCTGCAATACGGCGTGTGCCTGCGTCTCGCTGAGTGTAGGGCTGGGCAGGCCGGAACGGCTGATTAGCGTGGTCAGGGCAGGGGAGGCGGACGAATGTTGTGGGCTGGACATGAGGCTCTACCGTTGCTGCTGGGAGTGGACGGTGGAGAATTTATGCCTGATCTGGCTGATGATGGAAGACGATTGTTGTCAGTAAAATTGATTATCGCGCGCTTGATCGTGTTTGCATGGCAGCCTGCGTGACTTTACATTGAATTATTATCTGCCAATAATTATTGGTATTCAATAATTCTGGATAAAGCCATGTTCGATCTATTTCCACGCCGCGAACTGGCTGCCGAAATGGCCAGGCAGCTGCTGAAACCCTCCACTCTGGATATCGGGCTGCGATCTGGTTTGTTCTTCTCGGGGCTGCGCCGGACTGGCAAAACCACCTTCCTGAAGAACGACTTGATCCCAGCATTGGAGGAAATGGGTGCGCTGGTGATCTACGTCGATCTCTGGAGTGATACCCAAACCAGCCCTGTGGCACTTGTCCTTGCAGCTGTGCGTAAAGCCCTTGTTGATCTGCAGAACCCAGGCTCGGCGTTCTTGCAAAAACTGAAAACCTTGCGCGGTGCGGCAGTCGAAATGGCCGGGCTCAAGTTTGGGTTCAACCTCGATACCTTGGGCACCGAAGGTGGCGTGACGCTGGCAGAAGCGCTAACTGAAGTCGTCGACCAAGCCCGGGCGGACGTCGTGCTGGTTGTCGATGAGGTACAGCAAGCGATTACCACCGAGGCCGGGCAGCAGATGATGCTGGCATTGAAGGCTGCACGTGATGCCATCAACCCGCGACCGAATACACCAGGGCATTTCCTGTTTATCGGTACCGGCTCTCACCGGGCAATGGTCAACGAATTGACCGCTCGACGTAACCAGGCTTTTGCCGGCGCTACCAACGTGCCCTATCCGGTACTAGGCAGGGACTATGTCGAATTCTGGCTCAAGCGGCTCGCGAATGATGGGCTGGACAACTTACCGTCGCTGGATGTTGCTGCACTCGCATTCAAAACGCTGGGTAGCAGGCCAGAGGAATTCATCCGTGCACTTCGCCAGCTGATTCATTCGCCAGCATCGAGTGTTGGGCCGGATGATTTGCTGCCAGTGATCGCAGCCACTTTGTGTTCGGCTGCTGCCGATCTGGAGCTAATGAAGGTAGAAGAGCTGGGCGTTCTGGCTGAAGCGATTTTTGCCCGGATTGCATCGGCCGAAGGTGATGTGCGTGGCGTGTTTTCCAATGAGGCGGCAGCCGAATATTCGAAAGTCGTGGGGCGCGAAGTTAGGGTTGAAGAGATACAGCCGGTTGCCAACGAGTTGCTGGCGGCCAACCTGATCATGCGTCGTGGGCACGGCGTCTACGGGGTGACTGACCCTTTCGTGCAGGAAATCTGGCGCGAGCGGCAGGATCTGTTGAGACGCCTTTGAGGGCAGCCCAGATCATCGTCGGTTTTTTTCGTTCTACGCCCGATTGCGTCAGGGCAGCAAGGTGCCGGCCTTGGTTTTTGCGGTGTAGCGCAGATCGAGCGCCGCCCGCGCGGCGCATCGCGAGCCAAGCTCGCTCCTACGTTTGTTTCGGGCCAGTATCGCCTGTGCCTGCGCGCGCGAACGCCCTGTTTGTCCCCCACGATATCGAAGGGAGCGCCAAGGGGACGCGCGCGTCTGCCCCAGGAATAATTGGCCCGAAACAAATGTAGGAGCGAGCTTGGCTCGCGATGCGCCGCGCGGGCGGCGCTCGATCTCAAACGCGGCGCAAGGATCAAGGCGAACACACACCATTCCCCTACGAAGCCTCAACCTCCAAAAACGCCGCCTCCAGCAACTGCCGTGTATACGGATGCTGCGGCGCATGGAAGATCGCCTGCGCATCCCCTTGCTCCACCACTTGCCCATGCTTGATCACCATCAGCTGGTGACTCAGCGCCTTGACCACCGCCAGGTCATGGCTGATGAACAGGTAGGTCAGGTTGTACTTCTGCTGCAGGTTACGCAGCAATTCCACCACCTGCCGCTGCACGGTGCGGTCCAGCGCGGACGTGGGTTCGTCCAGCAGGATCAGTGCGGGCTTCAGCACCAGCGCCCGGGCAATTGCGATGCGCTGGCGTTGCCCACCGGAAAACTCATGGGGGTAGCGATGGCGCGTGCGCGGGTCCAGGCCTACCTCTTCCAGGGCTGCGATAATTGCCGCTTCCTGTTCCTGCGCGGTGCCAATGCCGTGAATGCGCAACCCTTCACCCACAATGTCCGCCACGCACATGCGCGGGCTCAGGCTGCCAAACGGGTCCTGAAACACCACCTGCATTTCCCGACGCAGCGGCCGTACAGCCTTCTGGTTCAGCCCTTGCAGGTCTTGACCATGGAAGCGGATGCCCCCCTGGCTGGAAATCAGCCGCAGGATCGCCAGGCCGAGCGTCGACTTGCCTGACCCGGACTCCCCGACAATCCCCAGTGTCTGCCCTTGCGGCAAGCTGAAGTTGACCCCGTCCACGGCTTTCACATGGTCAACCGTGCGCCGCAGCAGCCCCTTCTTGATCGGGAACCACACCTTGAGGTCATCCACCTCCAGTAGTGGCGTGCCCACCGGGTTGTGCGCCGGCAGCCCGCTGGGCTCGGCATTTATAAGCATTTGGGTGTAGTGGTGCTGTGGCGAGCTGAACAGCGTGGCGCATTCGGCTTGCTCTACAATTTGCCCGCGCTGCATCACGCACACGCGGTGGGCGATGCGCCGCACCAGGTTCAGGTCATGGCTGATCAGCAGCAGCGCCATGCCCAAGCGCGCCTGCAGTTCCTTGAGCAGGTCGAGAATCTTCAGCTGC
This sequence comes from Pseudomonas sp. SAS7, assembly GCF_052112345.1. Lineage (NCBI taxonomy): Bacteria > Pseudomonadati > Pseudomonadota > Gammaproteobacteria > Pseudomonadales > Pseudomonadaceae > Pseudomonas > Pseudomonas sp. SAS7. The sequence continues at coordinate 62,948 of NZ_JBEGGO010000018.1, forward strand.
ACGGTCACGTCCAGCGCCGTGGTCGGCTCATCTGCAATCAGCAGTTCCGGCTCGTTGGCCAGTGCCATGGCGATCATCACCCGTTGGCGCTGGCCGCCCGACAGCTCGTGGGGCAGGGCCTTCAAGCGCTTGTGCGGTTCGGGAATGCCGACCAGGTCCAGCAGTTCCAGGGTACGTGCGGTCGCTTCCTTGCCCGTCAGGCCCTTGTGCAGCAGAAGGATTTCGTTGATCTGCTTCTCGATGCAGTGCAGCGGGTTGAGCGAGGTCATCGGCTCCTGGAAGATCATCGCAATGCGGTTGCCGCGAATGCGTTGCAGGGTCTTCTCGTTCTGCTGCAGCAGGTCCTTGCCTTCGTAGCCGATGCTGCCGCTGGGGTGGCGGGCCAAGGGATAGGGCAGCAGCCGCAGGATCGAGTGCGCGGTGACCGATTTGCCCGAGCCACTTTCGCCCACCAGCGCCAGCGTCTCGCCTTTGCGGATGTCAAAGCTGATGCCGTCCACCACCCGGTTGACCTGGTCCCCGGTCACGAACTCCACGGCCAGGTCCCGCACTTCGATCAGGTTCTGTTCACTCATGTCACTTCCTCGGGTCGAAGGCATCGCGGGCGGACTCGCCGATGAACACCAGCAGGCTCAGCATCAGCGCCAGCACGGCAAAGGCGCTGATGCCCAGCCACGGCGCCTGCAGGTTGGACTTGCCCTGCGCCACCAGTTCGCCCAGTGATGGCGAACCGGCGGGCAGGCCGAAGCCGAGAAAGTCCAGGGCGGTGAGGGTGCCGATGGCGCCGGTGAGAATGAACGGCATGAAGGTCATGGTCGAGATCATGGCGTTGGGCAAAATGTGCCGGTACATGATCGCGCCGTTGCGCATGCCCAACGCACGGGCGGCGCGCACGTACTCCAGGTTGCGCCCACGCAGGAACTCGGCGCGCACCACATCCACCAGGCTCATCCACGAGAACAGCAGCATGATGCCCAGCAGCCACCAGAAGTTGGGCTGCACGAAGCTGGCCAGGATGATCAGAAGGTACAGCACAGGCAGGCCCGACCAGATTTCCAGAAAGCGCTGCCCCGCCAGGTCGACCCAGCCGCCATAGAAGCCTTGCAAGGCGCCGGCGATGACGCCGACGATGGAGCTGGCCACGGTCAGGGTGAGGGCGAACAGTACCGAAATGCGGAAGCCGTAGATCACCCGCGCCAGCACGTCGCGGCCCTGGTCGTCGGTGCCCAGCCAGTTGTCCGTGGAGGGCGGCGCCGGGGCGGGCACGCGCAGGTCGTAGTTGATGCTCTGGTAGCTGAACGGGATTGGCGCCCACAGCACAAAGCTGTCTTTCTTGGCCAGCAGTTCGCGGATGTACGGGCTCTTGTAGTTGGCCTCCAGCGGGAATTCGCCGCCGAAGGTGGTTTCCGGGTAGCGCTTGAACGCCGGGAAGTACCATTCGCCGTCGTAACGCACAGCAACGGGCTTGTCATTGGCGATCAGCTCCGCGCCCAGGCTCAGGCCGAACAGGATCAGGAACAGCCACAGCGACCACCAGCCACGGCGGTTGGCCTTGAAACGCTCGAAGCGCCGGCGGTTGAGGGGGGACAAGGCCATGTCAGTGCTCCCGGCTGGCAAAGTCGATGCGTGGATCGACCAGGGTGTAGGTCAGGTCGCCGATCAGTTTCACCACCAGCCCCAGCAGGGTGAAGATGAACAGGGTGCCGAAGACCACCGGGTAGTCGCGGTTGATGGCCGCTTCGAAACTCATCAGGCCCAGGCCGTCGAGGCTGAAGATGACCTCGATCAGCAAGGACCCGGTGAAGAAGATGCCGATGAACGCCGACGGGAAGCCGGCTATCACCAGCAGCATGGCGTTGCGGAACACGTGGCCGTACAGCACCCGCGGCCGGCTGAGGCCCTTGGCCTTGGCGGTGACCACATATTGCTTGTTGATCTCGTCGAGGAAGCTGTTCTTGGTCAGCAGGGTCATGGTGGCGAAGTTGCCGATGACCAGCGCGGTGATCGGCAGCACCAGGTGCCAGAAGTAGTCCAGCACCTTGCCGGTGGTGCTCAGTTCGTCGAAGTTGTTGGAGGTGAGGCCACGCAGTGGGAACCAGTCGAAGTAGCTGCCCCCGGCGAACAGCACGATCAGCAGGATGGCGAACAGGAACGCCGGTATCGCATAGCCGACGATGATCGCCGAGCTGGTCCACACGTCAAAGTGGCTGCCGTGGCGCACTGCCTTGGCGATCCCCAGCGGGATCGACACCAGGTACATGATCAGCGTGCTCCACAGCCCCAGCGAGATCGAAACCGGCATCTTCTCGACGATCAGGTCGATCACCTTGGCATCGCGGAAGAAGCTGTCGCCGAAGTCCAGTTGGGCGTAGTTCTTGATCATGATCCACAGGCGTTCGGGCGGCGACTTGTCGAAGCCGTACATGCGCTCGATTTCGGCGATCAGTGCCGGGTCCAGGCCCTGTGCGCCGCGGTAGTTGGAGCCGGCCACGGAAACCTCGGCGCCGCCACCGGCAATGCGGCTGGTGGCGCCTTCGAAGCCTTCGAGCTTGGCGATCATCTGCTCGACCGGGCCACCGGGGGCGGCCTGGACGATGATGAAGTTGATGACAAGGATACCGAACAGGGTCGGGATGATCAGCAGCAGGCGGCGCAGGATGTAGGCCAGCATGTTAGTTGGCCTCGTCCGCAGGGGCTTCGCTGACCGCCGGGGTCACCCCGGGCTTGATCCACCAGGTGTCGATGCCGATGTCGTACTTGGGCGACACTTTCGGGTGGCCGATGTGGTTCCAGTAGGCCACGCGCCAGGTCTTGATGTGCCAGTTGGGGATCACGTAGTAGCCCCACAGCAACACGCGGTCCAGGGCACGGCAGTGGTCGATCAGGCTCTGGCGAGAGTCGGCGTTGATCAACTCTTCCACCAACTGGTCGATGGCCGGATCGCGCAGGCCGATGAAGTTGCGGCTGCCGGGGTTGTCGGCGGCGGCACTTGACCAGAATTCGCGCTGCTCGTTGCCCGGCGAGTTGGACTGCGGGTAGCCGCCGACGATCATGTCGTAGTCACGTGAACGCAGGCGGGTGATGTACTGCGAAACGTCCACCCGGCGGATGCTCAGGTCGATGCCCAGGTCAGCGAGGTTGCGCTTGAACGGCAGCAGAATGCGTTCGAACTCGGTCTGCGCCAGCAGGAACTCGATGCTTACCGGTTTGCCTTGGGCGTCGACCATCTTGTCGTCGACGATTTTCCAGCCGGCTTCCTGCAGCAGCTTGTAGGCCTGGCGCTGCTGCTCGCGGATCATGCCGCTGCCGTCGCTGACCGGGTTCTTGAAGGGCTCGGAGAACACCTGCTCGGGGACCTTGCCACGCAGTGGCTCGAGGATCTTCAACTCGTCTGGGCTGGGCAGGCCATGGGCGGCCATTTCCGAGTTGTCGAAGTAGCTGCCGGTGCGGGTGTAGGCACCGTTGAACAGCTGCTTGTTGGTCCACTCGTAGTCCAGCAGCAGGCTCAGCGCCTGGCGTACGCGCACGTCCTGGAACACCGTGCGGCGGATGTTGAAGATGAAGCCCTGCATGCCGGTGGGGTTGCCGTTGGGCAGCTCTTCCTTGATCAGTCGGCCTTCGCGCACGGCGGGCACGTTGTAGGCGGTGGCCCAGTTCTTCGCGCTGACTTCCAGCGCATAGTCGAACGCCCCGGCCTTGAGTGCTTCCAGGGCGACGGTGGTGTCGCGGTAGGAATCGAAGGTCATGAAGTCGAAGTTGTAGAAGCCGCGGTTGATCGGCAGGTCCTTGGCCCAATAGTCCTTGACCCGCTCGTAGCGCACCGAGCGCCCGGCCTTGACCTCGGCAACCTTGTACGGGCCGCTGCCCAGGGGGATTTCCAGGTTGCCGCGGTTGAAGTCGCGGTTTGCGTACCAGTGCTTGGGCAGTACGGGCAGCTGGCCGAGAATCAGCGGCAGCTCGCGGTTGCCCTTGTGCTTGAACCTGAACAGCACCTTCAGCGGGTCTTCGGCGACCACTTCGGCGACATCGGCGTAGTACTGGCGGTACAGCGGCGCACCGTCCTTGATCAGGGCGTTGAAGGTGAACACCACGTCCTCGGCGCGCATCGGGTGGCCGTCGTGGAAGCGGGCTTCGGGGCGCAGGTAGAAGCGCACCCAGCTGTTGTCGGGGGCCTTCTCGATCTTCCCGGCCACCAGGCCGTATTCGGTAAACGGCTCGTCCTGGCTCTGGCGCATCAGGGTGTCATAGATGCTGCCGATGTTCTCGGCCGACACGCCTTTGTTGATGAACGGGTTGAGGCTGTCGAAGCCGCCGAAGCTGGACTGGCGGAAGGTGCCGCCCTTGGGCGCGTCAGGGTTGACGTAGTCGAAGTGCTTGAAATCGGCAGGGTACTTGGGTGGCTCGTCGTACAGGGTGAGCGCGTGCTGCGGTGCGGCCAGGGTGGGAAGGCTCAGGCAGGCGAGCAACAGGCTGCATGCCAGCCGGCGCAGACGGTGCGTTGGCGTCATTGGGCTTTCTCCGAAGTCTTGATCCACCAGCTGTTCAGCCCAAGGGTGTAGGGCGGTGTGGTGACGAAGGCGAACCGGTTGCGGTAGGCCAGGCGATGGTTGTCGAGGTACCAGTTGGGGATCATGTAGTACTGCCATGAGAGCACGCGGTCCAGGGCGCGGGCGGCGGCGACCTGGTCGTCGCGGGTGCGTGCGGCCAGCAGGGTGTCGAGCAGGTGGTCGACCACCGGGTCCTTGACCCCAGCATAGTTCTTGCTGCCCTTGGTGGCGGCCTGGCTGGAATGGAAGTACAGCCACTGTTCCAGGCCGGGGCTCAGGGTCTGGTTCAAGGTCATCAGAATCATGTCGAAATCGAACTGGTCCAGGCGTTGTTTGTACTGGGCACGGTCCACGGTGCGCAAGCGTGCATCGATGCCGATGCTGGACAGATTTTCGACATAAGGTTGCAGGATGCGTTCAAGGTTGGGGTTTACCAACAGCAGTTCCATACGCAGCTGCTGGCCCTTGCTGTCGACCAGGCGCTGGCCGTTCAGCTTCCAGCCAGCCTCGGCAAGCAGGCCCAAGGCCTGGCGCAGGGTCTGTCGGCTGATGCCACGGCCATCGGTGTGACTGACCCTGTAGGGCTCGCTGAACAGCTTGGCCGGTAACTGGTCACGGAACGGCGCCAGCAACAGCCACTCCTTGCCGGTGGGCAGGCCGCTGGCAGCGAACTCGCTGTTGGGGTAGTAACTGGTCGAACGGCGGTAGGCGCTGCTGAACAGGGCGCGGTTGGTCCACTCGAAGTCGAGCATCAGCCCCAGCGCCTGACGTACCCGCGGGTCGCTGAAGGTGGCCCGACGGCTGTTCATGAACAGGCCCTGGGTTTGCGTGGGGATCTGGTGCGGGATCTGCGCCTTGATCACCTCGCCACGGCGCACGGCCGGGAAGTTGTAGCCGTTGGCCCAGTTCTTCGCCTGGTGCTCGATATAGATGTCGAATTCGCCAGCCTTGAACGCTTCGAAGGCCACCGTGGCGTCGCGGTAGAACTCGTATTCCACGCGCTTGAAGTTGTACTTGCCACGGTTGACCGCCAGGTCCTTGCCCCAGTAGTTCTTGACCCGCTCGAACACCAGACGGCGCCCGGGTTGTACCTGGGTGATGCGATAGGGGCCGCTGCCCAAGGGGGGCTCGAAGGTGGTGGCCTTGAAGTCGCGTTTTTGCCAGTAGTGCTTGGGCAGCACCGGCATTTCGCCCAGACGCAGGATAAGCAGCGGGTTGCCCGCGCGCTTGAACACGAAGCGGATGCGCAACGGGCCGAGGATGTCTACCCGCTGCACTTCCTGCAGGTTGGTGCGGTAGATCGGGTGGCCGTCCTTGAGCAGCGTGCGGTAGGAAAAGGCCACGTCTGCCGAGGTGATCGGCCGGCCGTCATGCCAGCGGGCTTCCGGGCGCAGGTTGAACACCACCCAGCTGCGGTCCTCGCTGTATTCGACCGAACGGGCGATCAGGCCGTAGCTGGAGGTCGGCTCGTCACCCGACGGGTCGTACTGGCCGGTGCCGACCATCAGCGGCTCGTTCAGCTCGCTGATGCCGTACTGCTGGAAATTGGGCGTGGTGATCGGGCTCGACCCCTTGAAGGTGTAGGGGTTGAGGGTATCGAAGGTGCCAAAAGCCATGGCGCGCAAGGTGCCGCCCTTGGGCGCTTGCGGGTTGACCCAGTCGAAATGGGTGAATGTGGCCGGGTACTTGAGCGTGCCGAACTGCGCGTATCCGTGGCTTTCGCTCACCATCGCGGCTGCGGGAAAGCTCAAGGCCAGGCTGAGTGACAGCAGGAGGGGACGTATCAAGTCGGCATCCGATCCAGAGGCGTTGGGCTTTGATCGGGTACAGTAACAGCTTGGTGGGGTTGGAAAAAGAGAGGTTTTGAAGGAGGGGTTGGCTTGGGTCTAATGGAGATGACGCGGTAGCTGTAGGAGCGGCCTTGTGTCGCGAACGGGCTGCGCAGCAGCCCCTGCAATATGGGCATTGGCTTCAAGAATCGGGGGCTGCTGTGCAGCCCGATCGCGACACAAGGCCGCTCCTACAGGGGGGCGCGTCAATCCCGCTGGCGAGCATTAATGCGAGAGGTAGACGGTCAGGGTCTGGCCTGGCTTGAGGGCGTGGCCGCTGCGTGGGTTCCAGCGCTTGAGGTGCTGCATTTCCACGTTGAAGCGCTTGGCCACCAGGTACAGCGAGTCGCCTTTGCGTACCTTGTACTGGGTGGAGCGCTTGCCGGATGCCGCTACCCGGTTGCCCGCGGCGCTCGGCCCTTTGCCACCGCGCAGGGCCAGTACCTGGCCGGCACGCAGGCTGTTGCCGGACAAACGGTTCCAGCGCTTGATGTCACCGACCGAAACGCGGTTGGCCTTGGCGATGGTGCCCAGGTTGTCGCCGCGCTTGACTCGGTAGCTGCGCGCTGCCACCGGCGCCTTGGCTTCGGCCACGGCGCGGGCGAACACGGCCTTGTTAGGCTGCAGGCTCACCAGCTGCTCAGGTTTGAGATTGGACAGGCTGTCGCTCAGCAGCTGCGCCTTGGCGGTTGGCACCAGCAGTTGCTGCGGGCCGTCTACGGTCATGCGCTTCTTGAAGGCCGGGTTGAGCTGGATCAGCTCGTCTTCGTCGATGTTGGCAAAGGCCGCCACCCGCGACAGGTCCAGGCGATCATTGATGGCGACCGCTTCGAAGTAGGGCTCGTTGGCGATCGGGTTCAGGTTCACGCCATAGGCTTCAGGCGTAAGCACCACCTGCGACAGGGCCAGCAGCTTGGGCACATAGTCGCGGGTTTCCTGAGGCAGCGGCAGGTTCCAGTAGTCGGTTGGCAGGCCGAGCCGTTCGTTGCGCTCCATGGCGCGGCTCACCGTGCCTTCGCCAGCGTTGTAGGCAGCCAGGGCCAGCAGCCAGTCCCCATTGAACATGTCGTGCAGGCGGGTCAGGTAGTCCAGTGCGGCGTTGGTCGACGCGGTGATATCGCGGCGGCCATCGTAGAAGTTGGTCTGGCGCAGGTTGAAGTGGCGGCCTGTCGCTGGCATGAACTGCCACATGCCGGCAGCGCTGGCGCGTGAATAGGCCATCGGGTTGTAGGCGCTTTCGATGGCGGGCAGCAGGGCCAGCTCCAGAGGCATGTCGCGCTCTTCAAGACGCTCGACAATGTAGTGCAGGTAGAGGCTGCCGCGCTCACCGGCGCTTTCGATGAAGGTGGGGTTGCTGGCGAACCACAGGCGCTGCTGCTCGATGCGCGGGTTGACGTCGATGCTGTCCTGCAGGGCGAAGCCCTGGCGCATGCGCTCCCAGACGTCCTGCGGCGCCTGCTCGGCCGGCTTGACCAGCAGCGGTGCAGGCTTGTGCTTGATCCGCGCCTGGTAATTGTGCGCGCGAACGCTTTCGGATTCGTCAAGCTGACGGGTGCTCTGGCAGCCCACCAGGGTGGCGGCCAGAGCCAGCGCACTGATTTGGGCCAGGCGCGTCAGGGCGACGGAATGAGAGGTTCTGCGGCTACGGGAAGACATCGGCTGAGACAGGTATCCGGGCGAAAAATTTCGGCGATTCTAGAAACCGCTCCGGGCCTGGTCAACCTTTGACCATCGATTGCGATATATCTTGAGGTTATCAGAAGGTGTCCTTCCAAGACCTCAAGGCAGCAAAAACAGTGACCTGCGAGTCGTTTGGATGTCCCTTCCATTCGTCTGCTTTTTGTTTAACTAATGTTTCAGAGGTACGCAGAAAGGGGTTGGTCAGGCGTTCCAGGCCGATCGTTGATGGCAAGGTGATGCGATTGTCGGCGCGTAAACGGGTAACGTCATCGAACCGCTGCAGAACGTGCGGATTGGTGGGTTCCACCGCCTTGGCAAAGCGCAGGTTGCTGAGGGTGTACTCGTGGGCGCAGTACACTTCGGTTTGCGGCGGCAGCGCCGCCAGGCGGGCGAGGGCCGGTTGCATCTGTTCGGGTGTACCCTCGAACATGCGCCCGCAACCGGCGGCGAACAGGGTGTCGCCACTGAACAGCACTGGCGTTGCCGGTTGGTCGCTGAAGAACGCGATATGCCCCAAGGTGTGGCCAGGCACTGCCAGTACCTGGAACGTGACGCCCAGCACCGTCACCTGGTCGCCTTCGTCCAGGGCCACGTCGCGACAGGGAATACGTTCGTTGGCAGGGCCGCACACCCGTGCGTTGGTCAGTTGCCTGAGCCGTTCCACGCCGCCGACATGGTCGTTGTGGTGGTGGGTAATCAGGATGTCGCTGAGCACCCATTCTGGGTTGGCCGACAGCCAGCGTTCCACCGGGCCGGCGTCACCCGGGTCGACCACCGCGCAGCGGCGTTTGGCAGTATCCTGTAACAACCAGATGTAGTTGTCGGAGAAAGCGGGGAGAGCATCGATCTGTATCATGGTGCGGATCCGATTCGCCAAGCGTGGCACATGAAGGCATCTTAGCCGCGATGGCGCGGTGGGAGAACCTTCGAGGGAGAGCGCAATGACCGACCAAGCCTTTGCCCAGGCCGACCCGGACTGGGTCAAGCTGATCACCCTGGCCCGTGAGTGGTTCAATGGCCCGATCGGCCAACTGATGCTCAAGGAAGAGGAAAAGCTGCTGGAAGAAGAGCTGGGCCGCTTCTTCGGGGGCTACCTTGTGCACTACGGCCCCTGTGCGGAGCCGCCGCCCAGCGCCCCCCAGGTGCAGCGCAACGTGCGCCTTGGGGCGCCGCTGCCGGGGGTGGAAATTGCCTGTGAAGAGCAGGCCTGGCCGCTGAGCGAGCACGCCGCCGATGTGGTGGTGCTGCAGCATGGCCTGGATTTCAGCCTGTCGCCCCATGGCTTGCTGCGCGAGGCTGCCAGCGCCGTGCGCCCGGGCGGGCACCTGCTGATCGTCGGGATCAACCCGTGGAGCAGTTGGGGCATGCGCCACTTCTTCAGCCACGGCGCCCTGCGCAAGGCGCGCTGCATCTCGCCGTCGCGGGTAGGCGACTGGCTCAACCTGCTGGGCTTCGCGCTGGAGAAACGCCGCTTCGGGTGCTATCGTCCGCCGCTTGCCTCACCAGCCTGGCAGCAGCGTCTGGCGGGCTGGGAACGGGTAGCCGGCGGCTGGCAGACCTCCGGTGGTGGGGTGTACCTGCTGGTGGCCCGCAAGATGGTGGTGGGCCTGCGGCCGTTGCGCCCGGAGCGCCGCGAGCCGATGGGCAAGTTGCTGCCGCTGCCGCTGGCCAAGGTGAACCGCACGGCGGCCAACCCTGAAACTGACAAGCACTGAATTCAAGAGTGGTACATGAGCGATAGCGTCGAAATGTTTACCGATGGTGCCTGCAAAGGCAATCCTGGCCCAGGTGGCTGGGGGGTCCTGATGATCTACAAGGGCGTCGAGAAGGAACTGTGGGGCGGCGAACGTGAAACCACCAACAACCGCATGGAGCTGATGGCGGCGATCCAGGGCCTGATGTCGCTGAAGCGCGAATGCGAAGTGGTGCTGACCACCGACTCGCAGTACGTGATGAAGGGCATCAACGAGTGGATGGTCAACTGGAAGAAGCGCGGCTGGAAGACCGCTGCCAAAGAGCCGGTGAAGAATGCCGACCTCTGGCAGCAGCTTGATGAGCAGGTCAACCGCCACAAGGTGAGCTGGAAGTGGGTGCGCGGCCATATCGGCCACCCCGGCAACGAACGCGCCGACCAGCTGGCCAACCGTGGGGTCGATGAGGTGCGCGCCCAGCGTTGAGCTGGGGTACAATCGCGGCCTTTGTAACTGATGCAAGTTGGAGCGCCCCGCGTGGAGCAGCAGCAAGATAAACGGTTCGTCATTCTCGATACCGAAACCACGGGTATGCCGGTCAGCGAAGGCCACCGGATCATCGAGATCGGCTGTGTCGAGGTGCTTGGCCGGCGCCTGACCGGGCGGCACTTCCACGTCTACCTGCAGCCGGACCGCGAGAGTGACGAGGGCGCTATCAACGTCCACGGCATCACCGACACCTTCCTGGTCGGCAAGCCACGCTTTGGCGATGTGGCCGAGGAATTCTTCGAATTCATCCAGGGCGCCACGCTGGTCATCCACAACGCGGCGTTTGACGTTGGCTTCATCAACAACGAATTCGCCTTGTTGGGCCAGCAGCATCGCGCTGACATTTCGCAGCATTGCACCATCCTCGACACCCTGTTGCTGGCGCGCTCGCGCCACCCAGGGCAGCGCAACAGCCTGGATGCGCTGTGCAAACGCTACGACATCGACAACTCGGGCCGTGAGCTGCACGGCGCATTGCTCGACTCGGAACTGCTGGCTGACGTCTACCTGGCGATGACCGGTGGCCAGACCAGCCTGTCGCTGGCGGGCCATGGCGCAGACGCCGAGGATGATGGGCAGGGCGCTGGCGGCAGCGAGATCCGCCGGATTGTCGGGCGGACGCCGGGGCGGGTGATCATGGCCACTGCCGAGGAACTGGAGGCGCATGCCGAGCGGCTGGCTGCCGTTGCCAAGTCGGCGGGCGGGCCCTCCATGTGGCAGGCCCTTACCGAGGCAGCGGCTGGCTGATTTTTAGCCTGTACCGCCCTCTTCGCGGGTGAACCCGCTCCCACAGGGATTTCGCATGTCCAAAGCCTTTTGAGGCCCCTGTGGGAGCGGGTTCACCCGCGAAAGGGCCAGTACAGGCAATACAAGGCTCAACTACCCTGAAATGGACGCCATGTCCTTCGGAGGTAGCCACCTGATGTACAAGGACCTCAAGTTCCCGATCCTCATCGTCCACCGCGCCATCAAGGCGGACAGCGTTGCCGGCGAGCGCGTGCGGGGCATCGCCGAGGAACTGCGCCAGGATGGCTTCGCCATTCTCGCCGCCGCCGACCATGCCGAAGCTCGCCTGGTTGCCGCCACCCACCACGGGCTGGCCTGCATGCTGATCGCTGCCGAAGGCGTGGGCGAGAACACCCACCTGCTGCAGAACATGGCCGAGCTGATTCGCCTGGCCCGCCTGCGCGCACCCAGCCTGCCGATTTTCGCCCTGGGCGAGCAGGTAACCCTGGAAAACGCCCCCGCCGAAGCCATGAGCGAGCTCAACCAGCTGCGCGGCATTCTTTACCTGTTCGAAGACACCGTGCCGTTTCTCGCCCGCCAGGTGGCGCGTGCCGCACACACCTACCTTGATGGCTTGCTGCCGCCGTTCTTCAAGGCCCTGGTGCAGCATACCGCGCAGTCCAACTATTCCTGGCACACCCCAGGCCACGGTGGCGGCGTGGCCTACCATAAAAGCCCGGTGGGCCAGGCTTTTCACCAATTTTTCGGGGAAAACACCCTGCGCTCGGACCTGTCCGTTTCCGTGCCGGAACTGGGCTCGTTGCTCGACCACACAGGCCCCTTGGCCGAAGCCGAAGCCAGGGCGGCGCGCAACTTTGGCGCAGACCACACCTTCTTCGTCATCAATGGCACTTCCACAGCCAACAAGATCGTCTGGCACGCCATGGTCGGCCGCGACGACCTGGTGCTGGTAGACCGTAACTGCCACAAGTCGGTAGTGCACGCGATCATCATGATCGGCGCCATTCCGCTGTACCTGTGCCCGGAGCGCAACGAACTGGGCATCATCGGCCCGATCCCGCTCAGCGAATTCAGCCCCGAGGCAATCGCGGCGAAGATCCAGGCCAACCCCCTTGCCCGCGATCGTGGGCAGCGCATCAAGCTGGCGGTAGTGACCAACTCCACCTATGACGGCCTGTGCTACCACGCCGGGATGATCAAGCAGAGCCTGGGTGCCAGTGTCGAGGTGCTGCATTTCGACGAGGCCTGGTTTGCCTATGCGGCGTTCCATGACTTCTTCACCGGGCGCTATGCCATGGGCACTGCCTGCACGGCAGACAGCCCGCTGGTGTTCAGTACCCATTCCACCCACAAACTGCTGGCCGCGTTCAGCCAGGCCTCGATGATCCATGTGCAGGACGGGGCCAGGCGTCAGCTGGACCGGGACCGCTTCAACGAAGCGTTCATGATGCATATTTCGACCTCGCCGCAGTACAGCATTCTCGCCTCGCTGGACGTGGCCTCGACCATGATGGAAGGGCCGGCCGGGCATTCACTGCTGCAAGAGATGTTCGACGAGGCGCTGAGTTTTCGTCGTGCCCTGGCCAACCTGCGTGAGCACATTGCTGCGGATGACTGGTGGTTCAGTATCTGGCAGCCGCCGAGCACCGAAGGTACCCCGCATCTGGCCGCGCAGGACTGGTTGCTGCAACCGGGAGCGGAGTGGCATGGCTTTGGCGAGGTGGTGGACGACTATGTGCTGCTCGACCCGCTCAAGGTGACCTTGGTGATGCCGGGCCTGAGCGCGGGGGGTGTGCTGGGCGAGCATGGTATCCCGGCAGCGGTGGTCAGCAAGTTTCTCTGGGAGCGGGGGCTGGTGGTGGAGAAAACCGGCCTGTACAGCTTTCTGGTGCTGTTCTCCATGGGCATCACCAAAGGCAAGTGGAGCACGTTGCTTACGGAGTTGCTGGAGTTCAAGCGCCACTATGATGGCAATACAGCCCTGAGCGATTGCCTGCCGAGTGTGGTGGCAGCCGATGCTTCACGCTACCAGAGGATGGGGCTGCGCGACCTGTGTGACCAGTTGCATGACTGCTACCGCGCCAATGCCACGGCCAAGCAACTGAAGCGGCTGTTCACGCGCCTGCCGGAGGTGGCTGTGAGCCCGGCCCGTGCCTATGACCAGATGGTGCGTGGCGAGGTGGAGGCGGTGCCGATAGAAGCGCTGCTGGGGCGTGTGGCGGCGGTGATGCTGGTGCCGTATCCGCCTGGTATTCCGTTGATCATGCCGGGCGAGCGGTTCACCGAGGCGACCCGCTCGATACTCGATTACCTGGCCTTTGCCCGGGCATTCAACCAGGGCTTCCCCGGTTTTGTCGCCGATGTGCATGGCCTGCAGAACGAGAACGGCCGTTACACCGTGGACTGCATCACGGAATGCGAATGATCTCGACGCCGCTGCGGGCCAGTTCGAAGCGGTTTTCACCGAGGTGGTTGACCTTGTCGCCGATGGCCAGGCGGTAGGTGGTGATGGGGGCGCCCAGCGTGCTGCCGTCGAGTTGCAGGGTGGATTCCTGGAACTCGTGCACGGGGTAGATACGGCCTTCGGCGTCACGGGCGTGGAATTGGCCGACCATTACTGCTGCCATTTGGGTGGAAACCTCTGAATTACGTAGAAAATGTCTGAAGGCATAGACCGTGCAACAGCCTCGGAAGTTTTCACCCTGCGGAAAAAAAACCAAAGCGCCGAGGAACGGTCATCTATAACTACAACGTCCCTTTACCCAGCAAAGGTTGGAAATTGCCATGAGCCAGGTGTATTCGGTAGCGGTTGTCGTGGGTAGCTTGCGCAAGGAGTCGTACAACCGCAAGGTCGCCCGCGCACTTTCGGAGCTGGCGCCGTCCAGCCTTACCCTCAAGATCGTCGAAATTGGCGATTTGCCGTTGTACAACGAGGACGTCGAGGCCGAAGCGCCGCCGGAGGCGTGGAAGCGGTTTCGCGAGGAGATCCGCCGCAGTGATGCGGTGTTGTTCGTCACCCCAGAATACAACCGATCGGTGCCGGGCTGCCTGAAAAATGCCATTGATGTGGGCTCGCGGCCGTACGGGCAAAGTGCCTGGAGTGGCAAACCGACGGCGGTGGTGAGTGTATCGCCCGGGGCCATTGGCGGCTTTGGCGCCAACCATGCCGTGCGCCAGTCGCTGGTGTTTCTGGACATGCCGTGCATGCAGATGCCCGAGGCCTACATTGGCGGGGCGGCAAGCCTGTTCGAGGACTCGGGCAAGCTCAACGACAAGACCCGGCCGTTTTTGCAGGCGTTTGTCGACAAGTTTGCCTCGTGGGTGAAGCTGAACCGGGCGGTTTGACGCGGTCTTTGTAGGAGCAGCCTCGTGCTGCGAAGACGCCTGCCCAGACGATACTGATGCGTGATTTGTACCGGCCTCTTCGCAGCACAAGGCTGCTCCTACAGAAACAGTGCGCTGCAGGCTCTAGCGGAAGCTGTAGGAAACGCCGGCGTAAACGCCAAACCCTTCGCCCGGCGTAGAGCGGGCGTTGTCCTTGCCTGCATCGTTGTAGGTTGGCGTTACCGTGGCCGCATACCGCTTGTTGGTCAGGTTGCGCAGGTCCAGCCATGTCTGCCAGTCCTGTTTGGGTGAGTTCCAGCCCAGGCGCGCACCGAGCAAGGCATATTCATCGGCGTGATAGCTGTTGGCATAGTCCACCTGCACCTTTGACGCCATCTGCGTGTTGACCCCGGCGTAGAAGCCGCTCGGCCAGTCATAGCGCAGTTCGGCCTGGTAATAGTGCATGGGGATGCCCGGCAGGCGGTTGTCGCCAAACGTGTCGTCATCACGGTAGTGGAAGTCGCTGAAGGTGTAGGCCTGGCGCAAGCTCAGCTTGCCGGTACCGGCGCGTTCCCACAGTGTGCTGTCAAGGCCGGCCTCCACGCCCTGGTGCACGGTAGCGCTGGCGTTGAACTCCGAAGTGAAGTTTGGCACCACTTCCACGGCCAGCAGTTCGTGGCGCACTTGCGAGTAATACCAGGCAAGGTCCCAGTGGCCAAGCGCCGAGTCGCCACGCGCGCCCAGCTCCAGGGTAGTGGCGGTCTGGTTCTGCATCTCGATCGGCTGGATCTGTTTGCCGCCTGTGCTGGGTGCGCTCCAGATCAGCGACCACGGGTGTGGTGGCTCTACCGAGCGGCTGAGGTTGCCGTACACCTGCAGGTCCGGGCGGATGTCGTAGCGCAGCCCCAGGCGTGGTGCATAGTCCCAGTCATGCATGCTCACCTTGCCGCCCTCGGCCGGGTAGGTCACGTCACTTTCGCGGCGGGTGTAGATCATTGCCAGGCCGCTGGTCAGCCACAGGTTGGGGGCCAGCTCCAGGTCGTTGCCGGCATGCAGCACGGTGTCCGAGCCCTGGTAGCTGAAGTCACGGGTGCGCTCGCCGAATACATCGCCATTGCGGGTAAATTGCGAAGCGCCGCTGTTGGGCAGGTGCTTGGTGGTGCGCCAGCCGATGGTGGTCTTGCTCTCGTGGCCGAACAGTGTGTCGCGGCGCAAATAGTTCAGCGTGCCGCTGACATCGGTATAGGCCACCTTCAGGCGCATGGGGCCTTCGCGCAGGTCCATCGGGTAGTCGTGGTAGACCAGGCCGGCTTCCAGGCGCGCATCGTCGTCGAGGTAGAACGTGGTCTTGTTGCCCACCCAGGTGCTGCCTGGTTGCGGGCGGCTGTCGTCGCGGGCCAGATAGGCCGGGTTGGCCGCACGCGGGTGGTGCTTGATCTGGTCTTTGGTCAGGCGCCCGGCCAGTTCGTTTTCTGTCTCCCGGTAGCGCAGGTAGAAGCGGGTTTCCAGGTTCGGGTTGAAGCGGTAGCCGACATTGGCAGCAATGCCCTTGGCACTGCCGCTGCTGTGCGCCTGATAGCCGTCATATTCCGAGTCGGTCAGGGCCACGTAGTAGTCGAGGTTGCCCAGCACTTGCCCCGAGCTGATGTGCCGGTGCTGGTAACCGCGGCTGCCGACCTCGTAGCGCACCTGCAGCGGCGCGGCGTCGTAGCCGGTGTGGGTGACGTAGTTGATCGCGCCGCCCAGCGCCAGGGCACCCTGGTCGAAACCATTGGCACCGCGCAGTACTTCCGCGCGGCTCAGCCACAGCGGCTCGAACAGTTCGTAGGGCGTACCGCCCGGGCCCGTCAGTGGCAGGCCGTCGAACATCGTGTAAACCCCGGAGCCGTGGGCACCCGGCGCACGGTTGATGCCCGAGCCGCGGATCGACAGTTTGATGCCATCGTTGCCCGCCGATTGGGCGAATACGCCGGGCTGGTAGGCCAGCACGTCCTGGTTGCTGGCCACTCGGCCTTGCCCCACGCGTTGCATGTCCACCAGGTTGCTGGCGCCTGGCACCTGCCGCAGGCGTTCGCTGGCAGCTGTCAGGTCGTTCTGCTCCTCATCGGTGATCAGCACCTGGCCCAATTCGACCGCGGATGCCGCCAGGGCGGGCTGGGCGGCAACAAAGGCAGCCAGCAGGCCAAGGCAGGACGATGGGGAAAAAACGGAACGCATTGTACGACTCCAGGCGAAAGACGAATGGACAACGGCGTTGAGACGAGCGAAATGCCGCTTGGAGCACTAAGAAAGTCAGCAAATCTTGCATGGCTTTCGTCAGACGCTTTTGTACGAAAGTTCTTTACAAGCCGCACCGGTGGAGCGAGGCGGCATGCGCTTCGTAAGGTGGCTGCAGACCGGCAGCGATGCCTCGCTCAATCACCCGTGGAGTACAAGCATGACTGACAACGCACGACACCCGCAGCAACCCCCGGCGGACGCCCCGGTTCGCCTGACGCCCCGTGAACGGCAAGTGCTGTTGTGGTGTGCCTACGGCAAGAGCTCCTGGGAGATAGGCCGGATCCTTGAATGCAAGGAGTCGACGGTGAACTTCCACGTGTCCAACATCTTGCGCAAGTTCGACGTGCCTACACGGGTGGCGGCGGTAATCAAGGCCATTCGCTACGGCATGCTGGCCGAGCAATGAGGGGGTGAGGTATGAGCAACGACCCTCGGTTACCACGTTATGCCGACAGCCATGACCCGTTCTGGCCACGGGTGGACCTTGGCAGGCTGCGTGAGCGCCTGAACCTGACATGGCCGGTCAGTGAGGCCGCCCTGGAAGTCGCCGCACGTTGTGCCGCCATTGATGCAGCGCGGGAATTTGCGCGCTGGCGCGCGGTGTTGCGAGAGCGGGGCTACAAGCGCCTGGAGGATGTGGCCGGGCATGATCAAGGGCGCGCTTTGCGGGTGTGCTACATCCGCTTTGTCGAAGCCGCGGTCATGTACAGCCTTGGTGCAAGCTCATCTCTGCGCACTGGGCGTCGGGGGGCGGCTCATGCATGAGGAATTTGTTGTCGACCGCTGGGCCCCGGGGCTGATTGAGCTGCTGAGCGTGGATGGCAGTGTGTTGTTTGCCGCGCTGTTGGGGGCTTTGCTGGTGGGCGCGGCGCGCGACCGCTTGATCACCAGTGCGACCAGGCGCCTGACGCTGGGCAAGAAGCTGTTGCTGGTGTTCGTGACTGTGGGGGTGGGGCACCTGTTCGAGCCGCTGGTTTCGTCATTGGCGCCCTTGTTGACCCGTGGCATGGCGGCATTCGTCGCAGCCGTGGTGGTGATCCCCATCAGCCTCAAGGTCATGGTCTGGCTGGATACGCTCGACCCGCGCGAACTTATCCAGCGCTGGCGCCGCCGAGGTTAGCCCCTGGCGGCTTCGGGCAGGTGGCTGGTCAGTTCGCTCAATTGCTGTTCCAGCTGCTGGATGCGTTGCTTGTCCTTGATGTGCAGCAGGATGGCTTGGCGATCAACCGGGGACAACGTGCGCAGCCGGTCGAGCATGTCGAACTCCCAGCCTGGCTCACTTTGGCATACCGGGCGTTGTTCCCCTTCACCCAACAGCAACCAATCAAGGGAGCACGCATGCTGTATGGCGATTTCTATGCAAAGTGAGTATGGGACGCTGTCGCGAACTTTCCAGCTGCTCAGCGTCTGCGGGCTGACCGACAACGCACGAGACAGCTCGGCATCAGTCTGGGCACCAGTGAGAAGCTTAAGGCGCGTGAGCACCGCAGCAAGTACGTGAGTACTCATAACAAATATCCATGACTGGTTTAATGATATTCCATGGGCTTAAACTACTCGTTATGAATACAGCCCTGCGTTTTAAGGAGCACTTCTGCAATGAGAACCATCAAATTGAAGAATACACCCACAGTTGCAGCCAATACTGACACACAGGTTGGCCTGAGCAATGCTAGCAGGTACTTGCCGTGAGTACTTACAAGCTGGTTTGCCCGCATTGCCATAGCCGGATGCGCATACGCACTAGCGAAGGGCGCCATATTTTCTTGCGTATCGCTTATTTGCAATGCACCACTGAAGCGTGCGGCTGGTCTGTACGCGCCGAATTCGAAATGACCCATGAACTTTCCCCCAGCGGGATGCCCAATCCGGAAGTGTACCTGCCTTCGGCCAATGGCGATTTGCGCAAGGCCGCCTTGCCTGGGGCAGGCCAGGCCAGCCCGGTTGAGTGAGGCTTCATAGGGGGCAGGCAAATAAATGTGCAGATAAAAAAACACCCCGCATAAGCGGGGTGTTTTGTGTTGCCGAGGCGATCAGCCGATCAGTTGCAGGCCGGCTTGCTGAACCAGTTCCAGCAGCGGCTGCGGGTAGACGCCGAGCACGAAGGCAAGAATGGCGATGGCCAGCAGCATGACGCCACCGGTGCGCTGTTCCCACTTCAGCGGGGCGTCGTGACGACGCAGGTTCGGCTCGACCAGGTACAGGGTGACCATGACGCGCAGGTAGTAGTAAACGCCGATGGCGCTACCGATCACCAGGGCACCGACCAGCCACCACAGGTGCGACTCGACGCCGGTGGCGATGATGTAGAACTTGCCGATGAAGCCAGCGGTCAGCGGGATACCCGCCAGCGACAGCATCATCACGGTCAGTACCGCGGTCAGGTACGGGCGGCGCCAGAACAGGCCGCGGTACTCGTACAGCGCATCGGCGTCACGGCCGCCGTAAGGCGAGGACATCAGGGTGATTACGCCGAAGGCGCCGAGGCTGGTGATCACGTAGGTGACCAGGTACACGCCCATGGCTTCCAGGGCCAGGCCCTTGCTGGCAACCAGGGCGATGACCAGGTAGCCAAAGTGGGCGATGGACGAGTAGCCCAGCAGGCGCTTGAGGTTGCTCTGGGTCAGCGCCAACAGGTTGCCGACCAGGATCGAGGCTACGGCAATCACCGCCAGCACGGTGCTCAGCGCGCCGCTGCTGGCAGCAGGGGAGAGCATGAACAGGCGCACGACCACGGCGAATACTGCCACTTTGCTGGCGGTGGCGAGGAACGCGGCCACCGGCGCCGGGGCGCCTTCGTACACGTCCGGGGTCCACAGGTGGAACGGTACCAGCGACAGCTTGAAGGCCAAGCCGACCAGCATCATGCCCAGGCCCAGCTGGGCCACCAGGCTTGGCATGCTGGTGGTTGCCAGGGCTTTGCCGATCTGGTCGAAGCTCAGGCTGCCGGCATCTGCGTACAGCAGGGCCATGCCGAACAGCAGGAAAGCGGAGCCTGCGGCCGACAGCACCATGTACTTGATGCCGGCTTCCAGTGATCGCTTGTTGAAGAAGGCGTACGCCACCAGGCCGTAGACCGGTACCGACAGCAGCTCCAGGCCGATGAACAGGCCGGCCAGGTGGTTGGCGCTGACCAGCACCAGGCCTCCGAGGGCCGACATCAGCAGCAGCAGGTACAGTTCTTCACGGTTGCCCGGGAAGCCCTTGGAGCCTTCGCCGAGGTAGGCGTGGGCCAATGTGACGCACGCCAGCGTCGCCACCAGGATGATCGCCATGTACAGGCAGGCGAACTTGTCGATGGTGATCAGCGGGGTCACCGCCAGCGGCGCTACTTTCAGCGCCGGCAGGATCGACAGCAGGGCCAGGTTCAGGCCCACGGTGGACAGCAGGAAGGTCTGCGAGTGGTTGCGCTTCCAGGCGATCGCCAGCATCACCACCACCGTGGTGATGGTGGTGATCAGCATCGGCGCCAATGCGATGAAGTGTTGAGTGGTGAATTCCATAGCGCTCTTACCGGGCCGAAGCGAGTTGAGTGAAAGCGGAACCGAGCCACTGCTGCACACCACTCATGGTGGCGGCAGAGGTGTCGAGGAACGGCTGTGGATACACGCCCAGCAGGATCAGCAGTACCGCCAGGCCCAGCACCATGATCAGTTCGCGACCGTCCATGCCGGCCAGCACGGTGTCGGCCTTGGCCGGGCCGAAGTAGGCGCGGTGGATCATGATCAGCGAGTAGACCGAACCGAATACCAGGCCGGTGGTGGCGATCACGGTGATCCATGGTACATGTGCGAAGCTGCCGATCAGGATCAGGAACTCGCCGACGAAGTTGCCGGTACCCGGCAGGCCCAGCGACGCTGCGGCGAAGAACAGGCTGATGGCGGGCAGGTAGGCGATGCGGTGCCACAGGCCACCCATCTGACGCATGTCACGGGTGTGCAGGCGCTCGTACAGCTGGCCGGACAGGATGAACAGTGCCGCAGCCGACAGGCCGTGGGCCAGCATCTGGATCACCGCGCCTTGCAGGGCCTGCTGGCTGCCGGAGTAGATACCGATCAGCACGAAGCCCATGTGCGAGACGCTGGAGAAGGCGATCAGGCGCTTGATGTCGGTTTGCGCAAAGGCCAGGAAGGCACCGTAGAAGATACCGATCAGGCCCAGGGTCATGGCGATGGGCGCGAACTCGGCCGAGGCGTTCGGGAACAGCGGCAGGGCAAAGCGCAGCAGGCCGTAGGCCGCGGTCTTCAGCAAGATACCCGCCAGGTCCACGGAGCCTGCGGTAGGTGCCTGGGCGTGAGCATCAGGCAGCCAGGAGTGGAACGGTACCACCGGCAGCTTCACCGCGAAGGCGATGAAGAAGCCCAGCATCAGCACGTATTCGACACCGGCTGGCAGCTCGGCCTTGAGCAGGTCGCTGTAGTTGAAGGTGAGCACGCCGGTAGTGTTGTAGTTGACCAGCACCAGGCCCAGGATCGCCACCAGCATGATCAGGCCGCTGGCCTGGGTGAAGATGAAGAACTTGGTCGCCGCGTAGATCCGGGTCTTCTTGCCGTCTGCCGAGCTGTGACCCCAGAGCGCGATGAGGAAGTACATCGGCACCAGCATCATTTCCCAGAAGAAGAAGAACAGGAACAGGTCCAGGGCCAGGAACACACCGACCACGCCGCCCAGGATCCACATCAGGTTGAGGTGGAAGAAGCCGACGTGGCGCTGGATCTCTTTCCAGGAACACAGTACCGACAGCACACCGAGCAGGCCGGTGAGCAGGATCATCAGCAGCGACAGGCCGTCGAGGGCCAGGTGGATGCTGATGCCGAAGCGCTGGATCCACTGGAGTTTGTATTCCAGGGCCCAGGCCGGCTCGGCGCCCGGAGCGGGGGCGAGGGTGTAGTCGCCGTTAGCCCACAGCCACAGGCCGATGCCGAGCAGCAGGGACATGGTCAGCAGCGCGATCCAGCGCGGCAAGGTGGCGCCGAAGCGCTCACCCAGCCAGCACAGGAAGCCGCCGATGAAGGGGATCAGGATCAGCCAAGGCAAAATCATGACGGGTTGGTTTCCTTTGGCAAAGTCGCAAGATTCATTGTCATACCGCAGCCACTAGCACGGCACCGAGTACCAGTACGGCACCGACGGCGATAGAGGCGGTGTACCAGCGCAGTTGGCCAGTCTCGGTCTTGCTCATGGCGACGTGGCCGCCACGCGCCATCCGAGGAATCAGGCCGATGCTGCGGTCTACCGGGTCCTTGCGCAGGATGTGGCAGATCAGCAGGTACGGTTTGACGAAAAGCTTGTCGTAGATCCAGTCGAAGCCCCACGCGGCGAACCACCAGGCCGACAGGGCGCGGCCGATGCCGCTGTTGGCGACGGCGCTGACGAAGCTGCGCTTGCCCAGGAACAGCAGGGCTGACAGCAGGATACCGGCGATGGCGATGGCGCCCGAGGTGATCTCCAGCGCGTGCTTGGCTTCGCCACCGGCGTGGCCGGCGCTTTCAGGCAGCACGCCTGCCAGCGGCGGGGTGATCCAGGCACCGACGAAGGTCGACAGCACGATCAGCACGCCCAGCGGCAGCCAGTGGCTGATGCCGTGGCCCGCGTGAGCTTCGGTCTTGGCTTCGCCGTGGAAGGCGATGAAGATCAGGCGGAAGGTGTACAGCGAGGTCATGAACGCACCGACCAGGCCGGCGTACAGCAGGCCGGTGTTGCCGCTGGCGAAGGCTTCCCAGAGGATCTCGTCCTTGGAGTAGAAGCCCACGGTCACGATCGGCAGGGCGGCCAGGGCAGCACCACCGACCACGAAGCTGGCGTAGGCCAGTGGCAGTTTCTTCCACAGGCCGCCCATCTTGAAGATGTTCTGCTCGTGGTGGCAGGCAACGATCACCGCACCGGAGGCAAGGAACAGCAGGGCCTTGAAGAAGGCGTGGGTCATCAGGTGGAAGATCGCCGCATCCCAGGCGCCAACGCCCAGTGCCAGGAACATGTAGCCGATCTGGCTCATGGTCGAGTAGGCGAGGATACGCTTGATGTCGGTCTGTACCAGCGCGGCGAAGCCGGCCAGTACCAGGGTCACGCCACCGACCACACCTACCAGGTGCAGGATGTCCGGCGCCAACAGGAACAGGCCGTTGGTACGGGCGATCAGGTACACGCCCGCGGTCACCATGGTTGCAGCGTGGATCAGCGCCGAAACCGGGGTTGGGCCCGCCATGGCGTCGGCCAGCCAGGTCTGCAGTGGCAGCTGGGCCGATTTACCGACCGCACCGCCCAGCAGCATCAGTGTTGCCAGCACCATCCAGGTGTCACCAGCCTGGAACTTCTGCGGTGCCAGCACCAGCAGTTCCTGCACGTTCAGGGTACCCAGCTGGGCAAACAGGATGAACAGGCCGATGGCCAGGAACACGTCACCGATACGGGTGACGATGAACGCCTTGAGTGCCGCGTTACCGTTGTTGCGGTTGCTGTAATAGAAACCGATCAACAGGTACGAGCACAGGCCCACGCCTTCCCAGCCGAAGTAGATGAACAGCAGGTTATCGCCGAGGATCAGGAACAGCATGCTGGCGATGAACAGGTTGGTGTACGAGAAGAAGCGCGAGTAGCCGGCTTCGCCACGCATGTACCAGGACGCGAACAGGTGGATCAGGAAGCCGACACCGGTAACCACGCCGAGCATGGTGACCGACAGGCCGTCCAGGTACAGGGTGAAGTTCGGCGCAAAGCCGTCCACCGACATCCACTGCCACAGCAGTTGGCTGTACGCGCCGCCTTCAGGTGGCGCGACATTGAACTGCCAGATGACGTAGGCGGCGGTAGCCGCCGACAGGCCCACCGAGCCGACGCCGATCAGGGCGGACAGGTTCTCCGAGAACCGCCCGCGCGAGAACGACAGCAGCAGGAAGCCGATGAGGGGGAAGACGAAAGTCAGGAAGAGAAGGTTCATCCGCGCATCTCACTGGCAGCATCGATGTCGAGAGTGTGGAAGCGGCGATACAGCTGCAGCAGGATGGCCAGGCCAATACTGGCCTCGGCGGCTGCCAGGCTGATCACCAGAATGAACATCACCTGGCCGTCGGGCTGGACCCAACGGGCCCCGGCGACGACGAACGCCAGGGCAGAGGCGTTCATCATGACTTCCAGGCTCATGAGCACGAAGAGGATGTTGCGGCGGACCATCAGGCCAACCAGACCTAAGCAGAACAGGATACCGGCGACCGCCAGGCCATGCTCGAGAGGGATAGCACCCATGATTTACTCCTTCGCCTCGTTGCGGCCCAGGTGGAAGGCGGTGACGGCTGCAGCCAGCAGCAGCATCGAGGCCAGTTCGACCACCAGCAGGTACGGCCCGAACAGGCTGATGCCCACTTCTTTCGGGCCCACGGTGGTACCGCTGATGCCAGCGCCGCTTGGGGTGACGAACAGCACGTACAGCAGTTCCAGCAGCAGCAGGGTGCCGAGGATTACCGGCCCTGCCCAGATGCCGGGCTTGAGCCAGCCGCGCTCCTGGGCGACCGAAGCCGGCCCCAGGTTGAGCATCATCACCACGAACACGAACAGCACCATGATGGCGCCGGCGTAGGCGATCACTTCCAGGGCGCCGGCGAACGGCGCACCCAGGGAGAAGAAGATCATGGCCACGGAAATCAGCGAAATGATCAGGTAAAGCAAGGCGTGCACGGGGTTTGTGCCGGTCACCACCCGAAGGGTGGAGACCACGGCGATCCCGGATGCGAAGTAGAAAGCGAATTCCATCTTTCTGTCCTTATGGGAGCAAGCTCTTCACGTTGATCGGCTCGGCTTCGTTCTGCGCAGCGCCTTTCGGCTTGCCAGCGATTGCCATACCCGCAACACGGTAGAAGTTGTAGTCAGGGTTCTTGCCGGGGCCGGAGATCAGCAGATCTTCTTTCTCGTACACCAGGTCCTGACGCTTGAACTCGGCCATTTCGAAATCCGGAGTCAGCTGGATCGCGGTGGTCGGGCACGCTTCTTCACACAGGCCGCAGAAAATGCAACGCGAGAAGTTGATGCGGAAGAATTCCGGGTACCAGCGACCATCCTCGGTCTCGGCCTTCTGCAGCGAAATGCAGCCAACCGGGCAGGCCACCGCGCAGAGGTTGCACGCTACGCAGCGCTCCTCGCCATCGGGGTCGCGGGTGAGGACGATGCGGCCGCGGTAGCGCGGCGGCAGGTACACGGGTTCTTCGGGGTACTGCAGGGTGTCGCGCTTGCGGAACCCGTGGGAGAACACCATTGCCAGGCTGCGCAGCTGTGTGCCGGTGCCCTTAACGATGTCGCCGATATACTTGAACATGGGTCAAATCCTCACTGGGCCGCGACGGCTGGCGTGTTGTAAAGCACGATCGCAGCGGTCACCAGCAAATTGATCAGGGTCAGCGGCAGGCAGAACTTCCAGCTGAAGTCCATCACCTGGTCATAGCGCGGGCGCGGGATCGAGGCGCGCAGCAGGATGAACAGCATGATGAAGAACGCGGTCTTCAGGGCGAACCACAGGAACGGCACTTGCGGCAGGATGCCGAACGGGCCGTGCCAGCCACCGAAGAACAGGGTTACCAGCAGCGCCGAGATGAGGATGATGCCGATGTACTCACCGACGAAGAACATGCCCCATTTCATGCCGGCATACTCGATGTGGTAGCCGTCGGCCAGTTCCTGTTCTGCTTCCGGCTGGTCGAACGGGTGACGGTGAGTCACGGCGACGCCAGCGATGAAGAAGGTACAGAAGCCGAAGAACTGCGGAATGATGAACCACAGGTTCTGCGCCTGGTACTCGACGATGTCGCGCATGTTGAACGAGCCTACCTGCACCACTACGCCCATCAGCGCCAGGCCCAGGAACACTTCGTACGACACGGTCTGTGCCGAAGCACGCAAGCTGCCCAGCAGGGCGTACTTGTTGTTCGACGACCAGCCGGCGAACAGCACCGCGTAGACCGACAGGCCAGCCATGGCGAAGAAGAACAGCAGGCCGATGTTCAGGTCGGCAACGCCCCAGCCCGGTGTGATCGGGATGATCGAGAAGCCGATCAGCAGGGCGCTCATGGCCACGACCGGTGCCAGGGTGAAGATCATCTTGTCGACGAAGGGCGGGTTCCAGTCCTCCTTGAAGAACATCTTCAGCATGTCGGCGGCGATCTGGAACATGCCGAACGGGCCGACACGGTTAGGACCGTAGCGGTCCTGCCACCAGCCCAGCAGGCGGCGCTCGACGAAGCTGAGCAGGGCGCCGCAGACCACTACGGCCAGCAGCACCACGATAGCCTTGACGACCTGGATGATCACATCGATCACTTCGGGGGTGAACCAGCTCATTGTGCTGCCTCCTGCAGGCCTTCGACGGATGCACCGAAGATGGCAGGCGGAATGCCGGCCAGGCCTTTCGGCAGCGCGACCAGGCCAGCGCCCAGCTCTTCATTGATACGCAGCGGCAGGCGCAGGGCCACACCCGCAACGTTCAGGCTCAGCAGGGCACCGTCGTTGACTCCCAGGCGGTCGGCTTCGGACTTGGCCAGGGCCACGTAGGCAGCCGGGATGCGCTCTTGCACCGGGGCGGCGCGCGACGAGCTTTCTTCGCTGCCGAACAGGTGGAAGAACGGCACGGCAGTCCAGGTGCCACGGGTGGGGTTGAAGGCACCCGGAATGGCGCTGAACCAGCTCAGGCGGTCGCCTTGCGATTCGATCAGGCGTACGCCCGGGTCACCGGCACGCAGGTGGCCACCGACCTCGTCCTGGAACTTGTTCCAGGCTTGCGGCGAGTTCCAGCCCGGCGACCAGGCGAACGGCACCTGCTGGCGCGGTTCGGCGGAGCCCGAGTAACCTTCCATGGAGAAGGCGAACGCGGTGTCCTTGTCTTGCGGGGTGCGCGGCTCGTGCACGCTGATGTTGGCGCGCATGGCAGTACGGCCGGAATAACGCAGCGGCTCACGGGCCAGCTTCATGCCCTTGATGCGGAACGCGGCGCTTGGCGCAGCGTTGACGATGCCGGCCAGTTGCGGGGCGGCTTCGGCGCAGGCGCTGGTAACGTGGTCCAGCTGGGTCCAGTCGACCGGCTTGTTCAGCAGGGTGGCACGCAGGGCGTGCATCCAGCGCCAGCCTTCGTGAATCAGGATGCTGCTGTCCAGGTACTGTGGGTCGAACACCTGGAAGAAGCGCTGGGCACGGCCTTCCTGGCTGACCAGGGTACCGTCGCCTTCGGCGAACGAGGCCGCTGGCAGTACCAGGTGGGCACGGTCGACAGTGGCGGTTTTGGAGTGGTCGGCAACGATCACCACCTTGGCTGCAGCCAGGGCAGCGTCGACCTTGGCGGCCGGTACGCGGGCGTACAGGTCGTTTTCCAGTACGACGATGGCGTCGGCCTTGCCGCTGATGACCGCGTCCAGCGCGGCATCGACGGACTCGCCACCGAGCATGGCCAGGCCGATGCTGTTGGCCTCAGGCACCACCAGGCTCAGCGAGCCGTTCTTCTCGCGCAGCTTGAGGGCTTTGGCGATGTTGGCGGCGGCTTCGATCAGCGCCGGGTCGGCCAGGGAAGTACCGGCAACGACCAGTGGGCGCTTGGCAGCGACCAGGGCGTCGGCGATGCGCTGGGCCAGGGCCTTGGCTTCGTCGTCCAGGCCGGCAACGGCAGGTGCGCTCGGGTCGATGGCGTGGGCCACGGCGAAACCGATGCGGGCCAGGTCGGCCGGGGCGGCGTGCACGCATTCTTCGGCGACGTCGTCCAGCTTGGTTTCAGCCAGGGAGGCGATGAACAGCGGGTACAGCGCGTGCTGGCCGATGTTCTTCACCGCAGCGTCGAGCCACGGCTGCACTTTCATCGCTTCGGCCATGGCCTCGGCCTTGCCTTTGGTGGCCTGGCGCACGGCCAGGGCGACGCGGGCAGCGGTCTGGGTCAGGTCTTCACCGAGCACGAACACGGCGTCGTGGTCTTCGATGTCGCGCAGGGTAGGCACCGGCAGCGGGCTGTTGTTCAGCACGTTCAGGGCCAGGCGCACGCGGGCCAGTTCGCCAGCTTCCATGCCAGAGTAGAAGTACTCGGCACCGACCAGCTCACGCAGGCCGTAGTTGCTTTCGAGGCTGGCGCGTGGCGAGCCGATACCGACGATGGTACGGCCGCGCAGCAGGTCGGCGGCCTTGTCCAGGGCGGCGTCCAGGCCCAGCTTGGTGCCGTCGGCCAGGTGTGGCTGGCGTGGGCGGTCCTTGCGGTTGACGTAGCCGTAACCGAAGCGGCCACGGTCGCACAGGAAGTACTGGTTGACCGAGCCGTTGAAGCGGTTTTCGATCCGGCGCAGTTCGCCGTAGCGCTCGCCCGGGCTGATGTTGCAGCCGCTGGAGCAGCCATGGCAGATGCTTGGGGCAAACTGCATGTCCCACTTGCGGTTGTAGCGCTCGGAGTGGGTCTTGTCGGTGAACACACCGGTCGGGCAGACCTCGGTCAGGTTGCCGGAGAATTCACTCTCCAGCACGCCGTCTTCGACGCGGCCGAAGTACACGTTGTCGTGGGCGCCGTATACGCCCAGGTCGGTACCGCCGGCGTAGTCCTTGTAGTAACGCACGCAGCGGTAGCAGGCGATGCAGCGGTTCATCTCATGGGCGATGAACGGGCCGAGGTCCTGGTTCTGGTGGGTACGCTTGGTGAAACGGTAGCGGCGCTCGTTGTGGCCGGTCATTACCGTCATGTCTTGCAGGTGGCAGTGACCACCTTCCTCGCACACCGGGCAGTCGTGCGGGTGGTTGGTCATCAGCCATTCGACGACGCTGGCGCGAAACGCCTTGGACTCGTCATCTTCGATGGAAATCCAGGTGCCGTCGGAGGCTGGGGTCATGCAGGACATGACGATACGACCACGGGTGTCGTTCTCGTCGGTGTACTGCTTGACCGCGCACTGCCGGCAGGCGCCAACGCTACCAAGCGCCGGGTGCCAGCAGAAATAAGGGATGTCGAGGCCTAGCGACAGACACGCCTGTAACAGGTTGTCTGCACCGTTGACTTCGAGCGCTTTGCCGTCTACGTGGATAGTGGCCATTGTTCAAAGTTCTTCGTTGGCCCGCGTGAGCGGGCGTGGCTAATGGAAATCGGTGAGCTTGCGACACGCCGCGAATGAATCGGGCCTGCCGGCAAGCTGGCGAGTGGCACGGACCACCCGCCTAGTCATCTTGTTATGCGCCGACCACGATCGGCCCGCTCGGCACTGGCTTGGCCAGGTTCGGGCGCAGGGCGTCGGCAGCACTGGCTGGTGCGACACCGGCCTCGAACTCGGAGCGGAAGTATTTGATGGCACTGCCCAATGGCTCGACGGCACCGGGTGCGTGAGCACAGAAGGTGCGGCCTGGGCCGAGGAAGTTGACCAGACCCAGCAGGGTCTCGATGTCTTCGGCGCGGCCCTGGCCGTTTTCCAGTGCGCGCAGCA
This sequence comes from Pseudomonas sp. SAS7, assembly GCF_052112345.1. Taxonomy (NCBI): domain Bacteria; kingdom Pseudomonadati; phylum Pseudomonadota; class Gammaproteobacteria; order Pseudomonadales; family Pseudomonadaceae; genus Pseudomonas; species Pseudomonas sp. SAS7. Next base: position 92,014 of record NZ_JBEGGO010000018.1, read on the forward strand.
TTTTCACGCTCCACGGCAGGCCGTCACGGCATGGGGTGCACCAGCCGCACGACTCGCGGGCGAAGAACTCTTCCATGTTGCGCAGCAGCGAGACCATGTTGACGCTGTCGTCGACCGCCATGGCCAGGCCAGTACCCATACGGGTGCCGACCTTGGCGATGCCACCGGCGTACATTTGCGCGTCGAGGTGCTCGGGCAGCAGGAAGCCGGTACCGGCGCCACCTGGCTGCCAGCACTTGAGCTTGAAGCCGTCGCGCATGCCGCCAGCGTAGTCTTCGAACAGCTCGCGGGCGGTGACGCCGAATGGCAGCTCCCACAGGCCCGGGTTCTTTACCTTGCCGGAGAAGCCCATCAGCTTGGTGCCGTGGTCTTCGCTACCTTCGCGGGCCAGCGACTTGTACCAGTCGTTGCCGTTGGCGACGATGGCTGGCACGTTGCACAGGGTTTCGACGTTGTTCACGCAAGTCGGCTTGCCCCACACGCCCACGGCGGCAGGGAAGGGCGGCTTGGAGCGCGGGTTGGCGCGGCGGCCTTCCAGCGAGTTGATCAGTGCGGTTTCTTCACCGCAGATGTAGCGGCCGGCACCGGTGTGCACGAACAGCTCGAAATCAAAACCGGAGCCCAGGATGTTCTTGCCCAGCAGGCCGGCGGCCTTGGCTTCATCAATGGCGCGGTTGAGGTTTTTCGCTGCGGTGGTGTATTCGCCACGCAGGAAGATGTAGCCACGGTAGGCCTTCAGGGCGCGGGCGCTGATCAGCATGCCCTCGACCAGCAGATGGGGCTGTTGCTCCATCAGCATGCGGTCCTTCCAGGTGTTGGGCTCCATTTCGTCCGCGTTGCACAGCAGGTAGCGGATGTTCATGGATTCGTCTTTGGGCATCAGGCCCCACTTCACGCCAGTGGGGAAGCCTGCGCCGCCACGGCCCTTGAGGCCGGAGTCCTTCACGGTCTGCACGATGTCGTCTTGCGACATCTCGCTCAGTGCCTTGCGGGCAGCGGCGTAGCCGTTCTTGGCCTGGTACTCGGCCAGCCATACCGGCTCGCCGTCGTCACGCAGGCGCCAGGTCAGCGGGTGGGTTTCGGCCGAGCGCGCAATGCGGTTGGCCGGGCCGAAGGAAGTAATGGTCATACGTAACCCTCCAGCAGTTTGGTGACGCCAGCGGGCTGCACGTCGCCAAAGGTGTCGTCGTCGATCATCAGCGCCGGGGCCTTGTCGCAGTTGCCCAGGCAGCACACCGGCAGCAGGGTGAAGCGGCCGTCGGCGGTGGTCTGGCCGAGGCCGATGCCCAGCTCGCTCTGGATCTGGCTGACGACCGATTCATGGCCGCCGATGTAGCAGACCATGCTGTCGCACACGCGAATGATGTGGCGGCCAACCGGCTGGCGGAAGATCTGGCTGTAGAAGGTGGCTACACCCTCGACGTCGCTGGCCGGGATGCCCAGCACGTCGCCGATGGCGTGGATGGCGCCGTCCGGCACCCAGCCACGTTCCTTCTGGACGATCTTCAGGGCTTCGATGGACGCCGCGCGCGGGTCCTCGTAGTGATGCATCTCGTGCTCGATGGCCGAGCGCTCTGTTTCGCTCAGGGCGAAACGGTCTGTCTGGATAAGCGTGCTGTTCATGCTTAGCGGTCCACGTCAGCCATAACGAAGTCGATACTGCCCAGGTACGCAATGAGGTCGGCGACCATGCTGCCTTTGATCACCGAAGGGATCTGCTGCAGGTGCGGGTAGCTCGGGGTACGGATCCGGGTGCGGTAGCTCATGGTGCCGCCATCGCTCGTCAGGTAGTAACTGTTGATGCCCTTGGTCGCCTCGATCATCTGGAACGACTCGTTGGCCGGCATGACCGGGCCCCACGAGACTTGCAGGAAGTGCGTGATGAGGGTCTCGATGTGCTGCAGGGTGCGCTCTTTCGGTGGCGGCGTGGTCAGCGGGTGATCCGCCTTGTACGGGCCTTCCGGCATGTTGCGCAGGCACTGGTCGATGATGCGGATACTCTGGCGCATCTCCTCGACACGGACCATGCAGCGATCGTAGGCATCGCCGTTGTGGGCCAGCGGTACTTCGAACTCGAAGTTCTCGTAGCCGGAGTAGGGGCGGGCCTTGCGCAGGTCGAAATCGCAACCGGTGGAGCGCAGGCCGGCACCGGTCGTGCCCCATTCCAGGGCTTCCTTGGTGTTATACGCGGCAACGCCAATGGTACGGCCCTTGAGGATGCTGTTTTGCAGGGCAGCCTTGGTGTACTCGTCGAGGCGCTTTGGCAGCCAGTCGACGAAGTCCTTGACCAGTTTCTCCCAGCCGCGCGGCAGGTCGTGGGCGACGCCACCGATGCGGTACCAGGCCGGGTGCAGGCGGAAACCGGTGATCGCTTCGATCACGGTGTAGGCGCGCTGGCGGTCGGTGAAGGTGAAGAACACCGGGGTCATGGCGCCCACGTCCTGGATGTAGGTACCCAGGAACAGCAGGTGGCTGGTGATGCGGAAGAACTCGGCCAGCATCACGCGAATCACGTCGACCTTCTGCGGCACCTTGATGCCTGCCAGCTTTTCCACCGCCAGAACGTACGGCAGGTTGTTCATCACCCCGCCGAGGTAGTCGATACGGTCGGTGTAGGGGATGAAGCTGTGCCAGGACTGGCGCTCGGCCATTTTTTCGGCGCCACGGTGGTGGTAGCCGATGTCCGGTACGCAGTCGACGATCTCTTCACCGTCCAGCTGCAGGACGATACGGAACGCACCGTGCGCCGAAGGGTGGTTGGGGCCGAGGTTGAGGAACATGTAGTCCTCGTTGGCGCCCTGACGCTTCATGCCCCAGGCTTCCGGGTTGAAGCGTGCCGACTCTTCTTCGAGCTGCTGCTTGGCCAGGGTCAGGCTATAGGGGTCGAACTCGGTGGCACGGGCCGGGTAGTCCTTGCGCAGCGGGTGACCTTCCCAGGTGGGCGGCATCATGATGCGGCTGAGGTGCGGGTGGCCGGCAAAGTCGATGCCGAACATGTCCCACACTTCGCGTTCGTACCAGTTGGCGTTTGGCCAGATACCGGTCACGGTCGGCAGGTTCAGGTCGCCTTCGCTCAGCGACACCTTGATCATCACGTCGCTGTTACGCTCGATCGACAGCAGGTGGTAGAACACACTGAAGTCGGCGGCCGGCAGGCCACGGCGCTGGGTACGCAGGCGTTCGTCGACGCCGTGCAGGTCGTACAGCATGCTGTAAGGCTTGGCGACACCGCGCAGGAAGCTGAGCACCTCTTTGAGCTGGGCGCGCTTTACCCACAGCACGGGCATGCCGGTGCGGGTTTCCTGGGCGACGAATGCTTCGGCGCCAAAACGGTTGTTCAGTTCGACGACCACATCCTGGTCGTCAGCCTTGTAGGGCGGAATATAAATAGCGTTGTCCGCTGTCATGGTCTCGGTCGCTTTGGGTCAACGTTAAGAATGAAGCCAGGCCGCCGGCTCCAGGGGGAGCGGGCGGCAGGTCGCTGGATCAGACTTCGTCGGGGCTGCGCAGGTTGGTTACTGCAATGCGCTGCTCACGACGCAGGTCTTTCTGGGCTGGCATCTCGGCACGGTAAATACCTTGATCACCAACAACCCAGGAAAGCGGGCGTCGTTCTTGGCCGATCGACTCCTGCAACAGCATCAAGCCTTGCAGGAAAGCCTCAGGGCGTGGCGGGCAGCCAGGCACATAGACGTCCACGGGGAGGAACTTGTCGACCCCCTGAACGACCGAGTAGATGTCGTACATGCCACCGGAGTTGGCGCACGAGCCCATGGAGATGACCCATTTCGGCTCGAGCATCTGCTCATACAGGCGCTGGATGATCGGCGCCATCTTGATGAAGCAGGTACCGGCGATGACCATGAAGTCGGCCTGACGCGGCGAGGCCCGGATGACTTCGGCGCCGAAGCGGGCGATGTCGTGGGGTGCCGTGAAGGCCGTGGTCATTTCCACGTAGCAGCAGGACAGGCCGAAGTTGTACGGCCAGAGGGAGTTCTTGCGACCCCAGTTGACCGCGCCACGCAGCACATCTTCGAGTTTCCCCATGTAGATGTTCTTGTGGACCTGGTCCTCTAGCAGCTGATCGGTGACGGTTTCCCGTTCACCTACCGGGTACTGCTCGTTGGGCGCATCCGGATCGATTCTGGTGAGATTGTATTGCATTGCCAAAGCCTCATTGTTTCAGCTTCGCTTGCCGCTTGCGGCGACCTTCGGGAGCCCAATCAAGAGCACCGACGCGCCATAGGTAGACAAGACCTGCCAACAGAATTGCTATGAAAACGAGAGCTTCGACGAACCCGGTCCAGCCGCTTTCGCGGACGGACACAGACCATGCAAAGAGAAAGAGGGCTTCGATATCGAAGATCACGAACAGCATCGCGACCAGATAGAATTTGGCGGACAGGCGCAGGCGGGCGCTGCCGACGGGCAGCATGCCGGATTCGAAGGGTTCGTTCTTGGCGCGACCCCAGGCCTTGCTACCGAGCAGGCTGGACAGGCCGAGCATGAAGGCACACAGGCCGACGACACCCAGGAGGAAGATGGCAAAGCCCCAGTTGTGGGCGATGAGTCCTGCCGAATCGGACATGCTAGAGATCCTTATACAGAGACCCAGCTCTGCAGTCTGAAATAAGTAAAGCGGCGACGTGGTGTCGCAGGTGCAGTGACCAAATGTCGCAGCTGAATCAATCGCGCTGATTTTATGGGTAAACCCGGTGCAAGTAAAATTTCTGTCGCAAATTTATTCGTAGGATTAAGAACAAAAGGCACTCGTAAATGGCTGAAAGCCTTGAAATTCGGGCATTGCGTGCGGTTTTGTTAATTATGTTTCTTGCGACTGGTAACGAATTACAAGTTTCGGAATGATAATTAATATCATTTGACCTGATGCCATGTAATTTGGCTGTTCTGTGCCTTGTAAAGTTCATCCGGCGAGTCCCCCTACTTGCAAATGCGAAAGACTCCTGTTTTAGCAGCTTCCGACGCTGCGCGCACCGCTCTGGGTCAATACTTTATCGGTTGATCGGTGACTGGCTGATGCAGCAATCGCCCACTGGCCGAGCCAGTAGGTGAGGATGATCAGGTACGGCGCGGCGGCGAACGGGCTGACGAAGCGGTCGATGCCGATCAGGCTGTCGGAGAGCACGAACAGGCCGGCGCCGATTGCGGCCAGCCCGCCACAGGCCAGGGCGCGCCAGAGCATGGCGCTGATGGCCAGGGCGTACAACGCGACAGGGATCAGCAACGGGCCGAGGCCGTGGCTGGCCAGTACGCCGAGCAGCGCGATGCCGGTGATAGCGCTGAAGATCAGTGCGGGCAGGGCGGGGCGCAGGGTGATGCCGCAGTAGCCGCGCAGGTAAGCCAGGTGGGCACAGAGGAAGGCGGCCAGGCCGAATACGAACAGGTCTGCGGGGATGGCCAGCAGTATGTCGCCGAGTGCCGAGAAGCCCAGGCCGATTGAGAGCCACTTGCGATAAGGTGTGACCGGGGCCCTGCGCAGCCAGGCGACAAGCGCCAGGACGGGAACGGGTTTGGCCAGCAGGCCGAGCAGGGTATTGTCGCTGGCCAGTGCATATATATAGAGGGCGGCGGCGGCCAAGGCCAGAATCATCAGGTGGCTTGGACGAGGCATGGGCGGTCCTTGCTGCTGTGCTGCCTCAAGCATAGACCTGATCCTGGGTTTTGCTGGTGATGCCTTTGGATTGGGTTAGGGCTGGCATGGGCTTGGCGAAAGCAATGCGGCGCCTGTGAGATCGAGCGCCGCCCGCGCGGCGCTTCGCAGCGCAAGGCTGCTCCTACATCTGTTTCGGGCCAGTCACGCCTGTGAAGCTACCTCTGCCCGCCTTGTCTGTCCCCTTCGATATTGAAGGTTGCATCACTGCTCTTGATTAATCTCCAGCCATGGCGCCCAGTGAGCGCAGGACTTCGCACTAAGGCTGCTTAATGTGTTGTCAGGGCCGGCCCCTTCGCGGGCACGCCCGCTCCCACAGGATCACCACAGGCTTCAAGACTTGCACAGTACCTGTGGGAGCGGGCGTGCCCGCGAAAGGGCCGGCCCAGGCATTAGAGAATTTTCAGGGAATTGAACAATGACAACAGAAGACACCCAGCTCACCGTCGGCAAGACCACTTTCTATCAAGGCGAAAACGGCACCCATCCACTGTTCCGCATCGGGCCAGGCGTTCCTTGTCGGGACGCCCGCGAGCAGTCGTCGGAGTTGATGGGCTATGTCAGTGAGCTGACCATCACTGGCCTGATGGAGGAGAAACCCATGATGATCTGGGCTGCTCACTACCTGCGTGCAATGGCCAAGGCGCTGATGGATGACGCAGAGCTGGGCATGAAGCACTGACATACCGCAGGCCTGCACGATCCCCCCTGTAGGAGCGGCCTTGTGTCGCGAAAGGGCTGCGCAGCGGCCCCAATGTTTCGGCGCAGATGCACAAATTGCTGGGGCTGCTGCGCAGCCCTTTCGCGACACAAGGCCGCTCCTACAGGTTCCGTATGTTCCTGGTCGGTCTGTATCGGCAAAGAGAAAGGCCCAAGGCTCGCGAGAGCCTTGGGCCTTTCTTCAGCGGCAAGCCGCTATCAGTGGAACTGCTCTTCCTCGGTCGAGCCGGTCAGGGCAGTCACCGACGATGCGCCACCCTGGATCACGGTGGTCATGTCATCGAAGTAACCGGTACCCACTTCCTGCTGGTGCGCCACGAAGGTGTAGCCTTTGCTGGCGTCAGCGAATTCCTGCTCTTGCAGCTTCACGTAGGCGGTCATGTCGTTGCGGGCGTAGTCGTGCGCCAGGTTGAACATGCCGTGCCACATGTTGTGGATGCCCGCCAGGGTGATGAACTGGTGCTTGTAGCCCATTGCCGACAGCTCGCGCTGGAACTTGGCGATGGTGGCGTCGTCCAGGTTCTTCTTCCAGTTGAAGGAAGGCGAGCAGTTGTACGACAGGATCTGGTCCGGGTACTCCTTCTTGATCGCTTCGGCGAAGCGACGGGCTTCGTCCAGGTCCGGCTTGGCGGTTTCGCACCAGATCAGGTCGGCGTATGGCGCGTAGGCCAGGCCGCGGGAGATGGCCTGGTCGAGGCCGGCGCGGACCTTGTAGAAGCCTTCACGGGTGCGCTCGCCAATCACGAACGGCTGGTCGTACGGGTCGCAGTCGCTGGTCAGCAGGTCGGCGGCGTTGGCGTCGGTACGGGCCAGGATGATGGTCGGTACGCCCGACACGTCAGCTGCCAGGCGCGCGGCCACCAGCTTCTGTACGGCTTCCTGGGTTGGTACCAGCACCTTGCCGCCCATGTGGCCGCATTTTTTGACCGAGGCCAGCTGGTCTTCGAAGTGCACGCCGGCGGCGCCTGCTTCGATCATGTTCTTCATCAGCTCGTAGGCGTTCAGTACGCCACCGAAACCGGCTTCGGCGTCTGCCACGATCGGCGCGAAGTAGTCGATGTAGCCTTCGTCGCCCGGGTTCTTGCCGGCTTTCCACTGGATCTGGTCGGCGCGGCGGAACGAGTTGTTGATGCGCTTGACCACGGTCGGTACCGAGTCAACCGGGTACAGCGACTGGTCAGGGTACATGGACTCGGCCGAGTTGTTGTCGGCGGCAACCTGCCAGCCGGACAGGTAAATGGCCTGGATGCCAGCCTTGACTTGTTGCACTGCCTGGCCACCGGTCAGGGCGCCCATGCAGTTGACGAAATCTTTTTCTGGGCGGAAGGACGGGTGGGCACCTTGGGTGACCAGCTTCCACAGTTTTTCTGCACCTTGGCGGGCCAGGGTGTGCTCTGGCTGCAGGGAGCCACGCAGGCGAACGACATCAGCGGCGGTGTAGGTACGGGTCACGCCTTTCCAGCGCGGGTTCTCGGCCCAGTCTTTCTCGAGGGCTGCAATTTGCTGTTCGCGTGTCAGTGCCATGGAAATAAACCTCGTCGCATCGATCTTGGGTTAATTGTGCTGATGCTCGGGTGCAGATCAGGGCGCTTGGCGGCTGTCCTGTTCTAAGGAGTGCGGCGGCGAACGCGAAGGCTCGAAGGGGGAAGGGTGGGCAGGCCAGGCGAAGGTGTGCTCCGGCAGGTCGGCTCGTGGTTGCCTTGCTGCGGTGCTACGCGATTGCCAGTACTGCGGTGATGCGCTTCCGTCCCTCGGGACAACTTCTTCGTTGCAGTCGCAATCCCGTCGAACCGCCTTGTGGGCCGTATAGACACGAGGCGCCTCCAGGGGTGGGAGGAGCACGCCTCGAAGGCCCTTGCCAGGGCCCCTGATTAGCGGGAGCGAGGCCATCATGCCCTTGGGAAAAAGACCCTGTCAAATGTTTTGTAGTGGTTTTTTTCGCTTACTACATCTTTGGTCTAATGCGACTTGTCAGTCAGTTTCAAGGCCTTTGGTCGAGGCCTTGAATTGCCTGGGATCAGTCGAGAAGGTCGACTTTTACCCGCAAAGTCATGTTTTCACCGCGCTGGGTGCTGTAACTGCGGCTTGACCCGCTGCGGTCGGCTTGGCTCTGCTGGTTGTAGCCTGCCAGGGTGATCCACTCACCGAGCTTGCCGGTGACTGTCGTGTCGGTACTCTGCACCTTCACTACATCTGCACGTTCCTCGCTGATGCGGTCATTATTGGTGCTTATTTGCAGACGAACCGTGTCACCACTCAAGCTTGGCGTGACGTAGAAACCCTGGGTCACGTTGCGGTATTCGGTGTTGCTCTGGATGCGCCCGTAGCCGTCGGTGCTGGTGCTGGTGATCGGGATGCTCTGGCCTACCTGAATGAGCGCAGGCTGGCCTTCGCTGGCCTGCACCTGCTGCATGCCGCCGTCGCGGTTGCTGGTGCCGTAGTGGATGACGCGTGCGTTGCCGCGGTTGTCCTGGAAGTTGCTGTCGTTGTTGTCGACGCTGATCAGCAGGCGCTTGGGAGCGGTGTCCAGTTGCTGGAGCAAGGCCCGCAGGTCGTCGATGCGCTCGGGGCTGGCGTTGACGATCAGCTTGTTCTCGAAAGCGCTGACCGTGCCGTCCTTGCCGATGAATGCCTGCGCGGCAGGCAGTAGTTCGGCGCTGGCGCGGTGCTGCAGTGGCACCACCTCGGTAGCGGCCTGGGCGGCGAGGCTGGCAAGCAGTAGCAGGGAAATGAAAAGGGGGCGTAGCGGCATGTCCATGATCTCCGCAGGTGGAATCAACATGATGGCAAATTTGCCGGCTTCCTGCCGGATCTGGATCACGCCGGCGCTGTTCAGAAGGTCGTATTATCCTTATTTATCTTGTAAGCTATAAATTATAGTAGGCAAGATAATTGAGGATAATGACATGGCTCCTGTTCGCCCGCTCCTGCGCCGTGATCAACTGGCCAACGCTCTGGCCCAAGACCTGGCAGGTGAGTCGCTGATCGATTACAGCGCTGGCATGTTCCTGGCCGCGCCCCGGCGCACGGGCAAGAGCACCTTCCTCAACAACGACTTGATACCGGAATGCGTACGGCGCGGCTGGCGACCGGTTTACGTGGACCTGTGGTCGGACCGCGACGCGGCCCCGGCGCAGCTCATCAGTGGCGCCATCGGCACTGCGCTGGCCAGTTTCGAAGGGGCGCTGGCCAGGACCGCGAAAAAGGCCGGTATCGAAAAAATAAACCTGCTGCGCACCCTGAGCTGGGATTTCACCCGCCCGCAACTGCCTGCGGGTACTACCTTGGCGCAGGCACTTTCCGTGTTGCATCAAGTGTCAGGGCAGATGGTAGTGCTGATCATCGACGAGGCTCAGCACGCCCTAAACAGCGAAGATGGCCTTAATGCCATGTTCGCGCTGAAAGCCGCGCGTGACCACCTCAACCGTGGCGACCGTCCGGACGGCTTGCGCCTGGTGTTCACAGGCTCCAGCCGCGACAAGCTGGCCAACCTGGTACTCAAGAGCAAGCAGCCGTTCTTTGGTGCCACCATCACGCCATTCCCGTTGCTGGGGCGTGAATATGTCGAATTCATCACGGGTTTGTGGAACCGGCGCCTGGCCGATAGCAATCAGTTCAAGGTAGAGGACCTGGCATACGCTTTCGAGTTGGTCGGCCGTCGCCCGGAAATGCTCAACAAGCTGTTGGCCGAAGTCAGCGTCGGCCTGGGTGAGGCGGGCAACTTGGGCGATCTGCTGCGAACTGGGGCACTCAACCATCAGGCTGGTGTCTGGAGTGACTACGAAAGTGCCTGGAACGAGCTTTCGCCGTTGCAGCAGGCGGTGCTTGAGGTAATGGCTGAACGCACGCTAAGCCGACATTCATTCTCGCCGTTCACAGAGCAGACCTTGATCGACATCAGACGCAAGCTGGAGCAGGCCCAGGCAGAAGTCAACGCCAATACGCCTAACGTACAGAAGGCCCTCGATGCCCTGCGCGACAAGGAGCTGGTGTGGAAGGCAAATCGTGGCGAGTACGCGCTGGAGGATGCTTCCATGGCTGAATGGCTTGCACGCGACAAGGCAGTTGGTGGCCGTAGATGAACCTTTGAGTTGTCCCGCCAGTCGCACTCACAGGGAGCGTGTGGGGTGATTGCATGAAGGGTGGCCTGATCCTGCTGTTATGGCTTTGCAGCCTTGGTGCACAGGCGGCACCGGATACGCTGCGCATCAAGCAACTGCAGCGTTGCGGCGACCTGCTCGGCGAAGGCGGGCAGCAATGGTGCCTGCGTGCCGAGGGGCTCGGTGCAGATGTGCCAAAGGTATGGCTGGGCGGTGTGCGACTGCCAACAGCCGATATTGAACGGACAGGTGACCGGCTTACCCTGAACCTGGCGAAACAAGCCCAGCGCAGCGCGCCCCTGTGGCTGGAATATGATGGCCGCACCAGCAACCCGATATGGCTGACCCGCCAGCGCAGTCATGTTGTTGCCGCAAGGCCTGATGCAGTGGCGAAGAACATGGATGGGCTGACTACCTATGTCGACCTGGTCAGCCTGTTGATCGAAGAAAAACACGACGGCCTTGGCGAGGCCCGGCGCATTGCCGGTAAATACGGCGCCCAGGTTGTCGGTGCCATACCGCCGCTGAATGTCTACCAGCTGCGCTTGCCGGTGGACGACCTGGTGCAGCGTGACGCGATGATCCTGCGCATGGGCAGTGAGGTCAGCGTGGATGCCGTGATTGTCGAGGAGTCCGCCCCAGAGCGTGGGGAAGAGGGAAGTGGGCGCGACACCAAGGCCATCGACCAAGCGGATGAATGGGCCGCCAACCGCTTCATGGACGCGCTGTATTTCTACCAGCGACGGATTGGCGCCTCGCGCTTGCCGGTGCAGCCCGTGCGGGTCGGGGTAATCGAGCGGGAAGTGGACTTTGACGCCCCGGGGTTCAGCCAATACCGAGGCGGCTGCGAACAGGGTCAGACGTGCGTGTATGCTCGCGACGGTGATCGCCCGACAAGCCACGGTAGCCATGTCGCAGGCATTCTCGCCGCGCAGGGTGAGGGTTTTTTGCCTGGGCTGGGCAAGCACAGCCCTGGCTTCGAGGTGATTGTAGAGCGCAATTCGGATGCAGGTATCACCGCCAACATCGCTGCATCGGTGAACCTGGTGGAGGATGGCGTGCGGGTGCTGAACTGGAGCTGGGGCATCCACCGGGTTGGCGCACGCGACGTCAACGGTGATGAGGTCGATTCGCTGGTGCGTTCCGGGCTGGCGATGAGTGGCTACGAGGAGTTGCTTGAGGAGTTCTTCCTCTGGCTGCGCAAAGAGCACCCGGACGTGGTGGTGGTGAATTCGGCGGGCAACGGTGCGTCGTGGTCAGGTACCGATGAATACCGCCTGCCGTCGTCGTTCATCACCGAACAACTGCTGGTGGTGGGCGGGCACCAACGCAGCGACAAGGCGACTTCGGTCGAAGCCCCTGACCATGTGCGCAAGCGCCACAGTTCCAACATCGACATGCGCGTGGATGTCAGTGCTGCTGCCTGTATACGCCCGGCGGCTGCCGCGGCTGCGCATTGTGGCACATCGTACGCAACGCCCCTGGTGACTGCCACCGTGGCAGCGATGCTGTCGATCAACCCGGCGCTCACCCCGGAACAGGTGCGCATGCTGTTGCGGCGCAGTGCCCTGACCCTGGGCACCGAGCAGGATTTCGAGGCGATGGATGCCGAAGACCTGACGGCGCCGATCCTGCCTTCGGAGCGTGGGGGGCGGCTGAACCACCCCGACCTGGGGCGTTCGGCGCGCCTGGACATGCAGCGCGCGCTGGACCTGGCAGTGCAGAGCCGGGAGCGGGTGCGCTGAACGGTGGCCGCTGTCAGACAAATTCCGTAACATCGCGCCCCTCGTTTTTGTAACGTCCGCCAGGACTGCACCACAGGAAACCCATGAAGCCCGCCCGACTACGCGCCGACCTGCTCGCCGGCCTGACCACCTCGTTCGCCTTGGTGCCCGAGTGCATCGCCTTTGCCCTGGTGGCTCACCTCAACCCGCTGATGGGCCTGTATGGCGCTTTCATCATCTGTACCCTTACGGCGCTGTTTGGGGGGCGACCGGGGATGATTTCCGGCGCTGCCGGCTCGATGGCGGTGGTGATCGTTGCACTCGTTGTGCAGCACGGCGCGCAGTATCTGCTGGCCACGGTGCTGCTGGGTGGCGTGGTGATGATCCTGTTTGGCCTGTTGCGCCTGGGCAAGCTGGTGCGCCTGGTGCCGTACCCGGTCATGCTCGGCTTCGTCAACGGCTTGGCCATCGTCATTGCCATGGCGCAGCTGGAGCATTTCAAGGACGGTGAGCACTGGCTCAGTGGCGCGCCGCTGTACCTGATGATCGGCCTGGTGGCACTCACAATGGCCGTGGTCTACGTGCTGCCGAAACTGACCCGTGCGGTGCCGCCGGCGCTGGTGGCGATCTTGGGCGTTGGCCTGCTGGTGTACCTGCTCGACCTGCCTACCCGCACCCTGGGCGACATGGCGCACATCGCCGGTGGCCTGCCGGGGCTGGCGCTGCCGGATGTGCCCTGGAACCTGGAAACCCTGAAGATCATTGCCCCCTATGCGGTGCTGATGGCCATGGTCGGCCTGCTGGAGACCTTGCTCACCCTCAACCTGACCGATGAAGTGACCGAGAGCCGTGGCTTCCCGGACCGCGAGTGCGTGGCGCTGGGGGCGGCAAACATGGTCTCGGGCCTGTGCGGTGGCATGGGCGGTTGCGCGATGATCGGGCAGACGGTGATCAACCTCAGCTCCAATGGCCGTGGCCGGTTGTCGGGGGTGGTGGCCGGGGTGATGATCTTGCTGTTCGTGCTGTTCCTGTCGCCGCTGATCGAGCGTATCCCGCTGGCGGCGCTGGTCGGGGTGATGTTCGTGGTGGCCCAGCAGACCTTCGCCTGGGCGTCGCTGCGGGTGCTGCACAAGGTGCCGGTGAACGATGTGCTGGCGATCATTGCGGTGACCGTTGTGACGGTGTTTACCGACCTGGCCATGGCAGTGCTGTTCGGCATCATCATCGCGGCGCTCAACTTTGCCTGGCAGCATGCGCGGGAGCTGTACGCCGACAGCCATGAGGACGGGGAAGGCGGCAAGCGTTATCAGGTGCATGGCACGCTGTTCTTTGCCTCTACCGCCTCGTTCCTCAACCAGTTCGACACGGCCCAGGACCCGGCCCAGGTCACGCTGGATTGCCAGCATTTGAGTTTTGTCGACTATTCGGCGGTTGCGGCGCTCAAGACCTTGCGAGAGCGGTATGCGAAGGCGGGCAAGCATTTGCGCGTGGTGCATTTGTCAGAGCGGTGCAAGAAGCTGTTGAAGCGGGCAGGTGAGCAGCACTGAGCCTGATTGTGGCCTGTACCGGCCACTTCGCGGCTAAAGCCGCTCCCATAGGGGTATGCGATCCCTTGTGGGAGCGGCTTTAGCCGCGAAGGGGCCGGTACAGGGGAACCGCTTACTCCCCGCGGTTTTTCTTGACGATGCCATCGGCGATGCTCGCCGGTGCCTCGGCATAGCGGGTGAACTCCATCGAGAAGCTGGCCCGGCCCTGGGTCATCGAACGCATCGAGGTGGCGTAGCCGAACATCTCGCCCAACGGCACCTCGGCACGGATCACCTTGCCGGCCGGTGTTTCGTCACCGTCCTGGATCATCCCGCGGCGCCGGCTGAGGTCGCCCAGAATGTCGCCCTGGTATTCCTCCGGCGTCACCACCTCCACTTTCATCACCGGTTCCAGCAACACCGCGCCGCCTTTCTGCGACAGCTGCTTGGTGGCCATTGAAGCCGCGATCTTGTAGGCCATTTCGTTGGAGTCGACATCGTGGTACGAACCGTCGAACACGGCGGCCTTGAGGCTGATCAGCGGATAACCGGCAAGCACGCCGTTCTTCATCTGCTCCTCGATACCCTTCTGGATCGCCGGGATGTACTCGCGCGGTACTACGCCGCCAACGATTTCGTTGATGAACTCCAGGCCTTCCTTGCCTTCGTCGCCGGGGGCGAAACGGATCCAGCAATGGCCATACTGGCCACGGCCGCCGGACTGGCGCACAAAACGCCCCTCGATCTCGCAGGTGTTGCGGATCTTTTCCCGGTAGGCCACCTGCGGCTTGCCGATGTTGGCCTCGACGTTGAACTCGCGGCGCATGCGGTCGACGATGATGTCCAGGTGCAACTCGCCCATTCCCGAGATGATGGTCTGGCCGGTCTCTTCGTCGGTACGCACGCGGAATGACGGGTCTTCCTGGGCCAGCTTGCCCAGGGCGATGCCCATTTTTTCCTGATCGGCCTTGGTCTTGGGCTCCACGGCCACGGAAATCACCGGGTCAGGGAAGTCCATGCGTTCGAGGATGATCGGTTTGTCCATGTCGCACAGGGTGTCGCCGGTGGTCACGTCCTTCATGCCGATCAGCGCGGCGATGTCGCCGGCGCACACGTCCTTGATTTCGGCACGCTGGTTGGCATGCATTTGCACCATACGGCCGATGCGTTCCTTCTTGCCTTTGACCGAGTTGAGTACCGCGTTGCCTGAGCTGAGCACGCCGGAATAAACGCGGGCAAAGGTGAGTGTGCCGACGAACGGGTCGGTGGCAATCTTGAAAGCCAGGGCCGAGAACGGCTCTTTGTCGTCGGCGTGCCGTTCCAGGTGCTTTTCTTCATCGTCCGGGTCGGTGCCGCGGATGGCAGGGATTTCCGACGGGGCGGGCAGGTAGTCGATTACCGCATCGAGCATCAGCGGTACGCCCTTGTTCTTGAAAGAGGAGCCGAGGATGGTCGGCACGATTTCGTTGGCGATGGTGCGTTTGCGCAATCCGGCCTTGATCTCTTCGATGCTTAGCTCTTCGCCTTCAAGAAACTTGTTGAGCAGTTCGTCATTGGCCTCGGCGGCTGCTTCTATCATGTGCGCGCGCCATTCGTCGGCAAGCGTCTGCAGTTCGGCGGGTATGTCTTCTTCGCGGTAGCTGGTGCCGTGGTCAGCGTCGTTCCAGTAAATGGCTTTCATCTTCACCAGGTCGATCTGGCCGATGAAGTTCTCCTCGCTGCCGATGGCCAGCTGGATCGGTACCGGGTGGTGCCCCAGGCGCTGGTCGATCTGCTTGACCACACGCAGGAAGTCGGCACCCTGGCGGTCCATCTTGTTGATGTAGGCCAGGCGTGGCACATGGTATTTGTTGGCTTGGCGCCAGACCGTCTCGGACTGTGGCTCTACCCCGTCAGCACCGCTGAATACCACCACTGCGCCATCGAGCACGCGCAACGAACGCTCCACCTCGATGGTGAAGTCGACGTGGCCGGGGGTGTCGATGATGTTGAAGCGGTACTTGTGCTCAAACTGCTTGGTCGAGCCTTGCCAGAACGCGGTGGTCGCCGCCGAGGTGATGGTGATACCGCGTTCCTGCTCCTGGGCCATCCAGTCCATGGTCGCGGCGCCATCGTGCACCTCGCCCATCTTGTGGTTGACCCCGGTGTAGAACAGGATCCGCTCGGTAGTGGTGGTCTTGCCGGCGTCCACGTGGGCGACGATGCCGATATTGCGGTACAGCTCGATGGGCGTTGTGCGGGCCATGGCGGACTACCTGCGAATGGGCGGATTCCACCACGTTAGCAGACCGGTGGAATCCTGCCCTGCCGCCGGGCCGTCAGTCGGCCTGGGCTTGCAGCATCCACTGGCCATCCACTTCACGGGCTACCCCGCTGGCCGTCAGCAGCGCCAGCAGACGCGAGTGCAGGGCGGCTTCGGTAAAGGTCTTGAGGGTGGTCAGGTCCAGTGTGCCGACCAGGTTGAGGTCGGCCTTGGTGTACGACAGCCAGGCCTTTTTCAGTACCTGGGCGACATCGCTGCCCGAGGTGCTGGCGAAGCGGCGGTGCCACTGGCGGCTGTCGAAGGTGAAGGTGTGGGCGTGGCTGTAGGTGCTTTCGTCGCCACCTTCAGTGCAGCGGTGGCAGCGGCACGGGCCTTCGCCGAAGGCGTTGCGCAGGTAGCTGTTGAAGTCCACGACGGGCTTGAGGGACAGGCGTTTGTCGACATCGAACAGGTCGGCGATCAGGGGTTCTTCGGCGCTCACTCGGGATCCTCGTGTGGTGTGGCGTGCATCGGCGGGCACCCTAACAGATCGGGGCATTCAGATCACCTGTAGAGACAACGGAGACCGCCTGCCGTACTCTACGCGCCCTTACGCCTACACACCCACTGAGGTAACCCCGCTTGAGCACCAAGTACCCGTACACCGCCACCGTGACCATCAGCGCCGAAGACCGTGGCGGAGATACCGAAGCTTCGGAAAACCCCAGCATGCGCGTGGGGCTGGAAGCGGTGACCGAAACCCTGAAGAAGGTGCATTTCGTCGGTACGCTCGCGGCACCTGAAAAACAGGCCACGCACATCTGCGTGACCCTGGAGAACGGCCTGACCTACTACGGCCCGATCGTCAACGGCCACGCCGAACTCGAAGGCGGCTGGATCGCCTTCGAATCCGACATGCTGACCCCTGAAGAACTGGGCCTGTAAGCCTCAGTTCAGCTCCACCAGGCACTGCTCGAGGATATCCAGCCCTTCCTCGAGCACCTCGGCCTCGATGGTCAACGGTGCCAGCAGGCGGATGATGTGTCGCGCCTTGCCGCTGGGCATCAGCAGCAAGCCCTTGGCCCGTGCCGACTCCATTACCTTGGCCAGTTGCGCCGGCGCCGGGCTGCCGTCGGCATTGACGAATTCGATGCCGCGCATAGCGCCCACGCCCGTCAGGCGGCCAATGTAGGGGCTCAGGCCCGAAGCCTTCCAGCGCTGGTGGCGGCTGACGATGGCCTGCTCCTGGCGCTCACCCCAGGTGGCGATGTTCTCGTCGGTCATCTGTGCCAGGCTGGCCAACGCCGCCGCACAGGCAATCGGGTTGCCCGAATAGGTGCCACCGAGGCCGCCCTTGGGTAGTGCTGCCATCAGTTCCTTGCGCCCGACCACCGCCCCCAGCGGCATGCCGCCGGCGATGCTCTTGGCCACCAGCAGCAGGTCGGGCTCGATCCCTAAGCGCGGGAAAGCGAAGCGCTGGCCGGTGCGGCCGAAGCCGGACTGGATCTCGTCGATGATGATCAGGATGCCGTGTTGGTCGCAGAAGCGGCGCAGGGCCTGGGCGAAAGCCGGGTCGAGGGCGAGGAAACCGCCTTCGCCCTGCACCGGCTCGAGGATGAACGCTGCCACGTCTTCCACGGCCAGTTCGACGCTGAACAGGCGCTCCATGGCCTTGAGTGCCTGCTCGCAGGTAACCCCGGTATCGGCGCCAGGGTAGGGCAGGTGGTACACCGGCCCAGGCAGCTCGCCCACCCGTTGCTTGTAAGGGGCCACCTTGCCGTTGAGGTTCAGGGTGGCCAGGGTGCGGCCATGGAAACCGCCATCGAAGGCAATGATGGCGCGCTTGCCTGTAGCGCCACGGGCAACCTTCAGGGCGTTTTCTGCCGCTTCCGCACCGCTGTTGGTGAGCATGCCGGCCAACGGGTAGCTGACCGGTACGAACTGACTCAGCTGTTCCATCAGCGCCAGGTATGGGCCGTGGGGCGCGGCGTTGAACGCATAGTGGGTCAGGCGGGTGGCCTGAGCCTGGATCGCTTCGACCACGGCGGGGTTGCAGTGGCCCAGGTTGAGCACGCCGATGCCGCCGACAAAGTCGATGTAACGTTTGCCGTCGGTGTCCCAGACTTCGGCATTACGGCCATGGGAAAGTGTGATCGGGTGAACGATGGCGATGGACTGGCTGATACTTTCCTGGTTCATGGGCACGCGGGACCTTTGTTCAAGTTTCTTATTATCCAAGCGTGTTGAGGGGTTATGCCGCAAACGAATTATTCGATTGCGGTCATTCCCTGAATTCGTGATCTGGCCGGAATGTGTGTTGCCTGTGCCGGCCTCTTCGCGGGTAAACCCGCTCCCACAGGTTCACCATGGACCTGAGCATTGTGCGATCCCTGTGGGAGCGGGTTTACCCGCGAAGAGGTCTGCTCAGGCTATATCAACCCCCCTCAGCCACCCGCTCCCGGATCCACTGCACAAAGGCCCTGATCTTGGGCACTTCGGCAGCATGCTCGGCATGCGCGATAAAGTGCTTGCCGTTGCTCGCCACCGGGTGGTCCCAGGCCACCACCAGCTTGCCCTCGCTCAGCTCCTCGGCCACCAGGTAGCGCGGAATCAGGGCTATGCCGCAACCGGCAATCGCCGCGCGAATGCACAGGTAGAACGTGTCGAAACGCGGCCCGTGGTAGCTGTTCTGGCTGTGCAGCCCCAGCCCCAGAAACCATTCATGCCAGGCCTCCGGCCGCGACACGCACTGCAACAGGCGGTGCTCGGTCAGTGCCTGGGCGCTTTCAAAGGGGTGGTTGGCCAGCAACTGCGGGCTGCACACCGGCACCACTTCTTCGCTGAACAGCTCGATGCAGGTTGCCCCAGGCCAGGTGCCTTGGCCGAAGAAAAAGGCCACGTCGGCCTTGGCCTGCACCAGGTCGAATGGCTCCAGTTCGTTGCGCACATCCAGGTGAATACGTGGGTAGCGATCGCCGAAACCCTTGAGTTTGGGCACTAGCCAGCGTGCACCGAACGTAGGCTGGGTGGCGATGCGCAGCACTTCGGTTTCGTCGCCGTAGCTGAGGATGTAGCGGCTGGAAATATCGATCTGGGTGAGGATCTTGTTCACTTCGGTGAGGTACAGCGCGCCGGCCGGGGTCAGGTGCAGGCGCCGGCGAATGCGCTGGAACAGCGAGTGCGACAGCATGTCTTCGAGCTGCGCCACCTGCTTGCTGACGGCGCTCTGGGTCAGGTGCAGTTCCTGGGCCGCGCGGGTGAAGCTGAGGTGGCGGGCGGCCGCTTCGAAGCACTGAAGGGCGGTGGTCGAAGGCATCAGGCGTTTGGACATGACAGGCAAATACCGAGCAAAAAAGGAAGGAGTTCATTCCAAAGCGGAATCATGTGGTTCGAAAAGGTCGTTTGTTGACCCCGGCCTATAGATTAATACTGACCTGGATCAACGATTACAACCGGTCATGTGAAGAGGAGGTCAGTACCCGCTTCCGGCATCTGCAAAACAACAAAAACGACTATCAGAAATTTACAAGAATTCTGCTCCGACCTTCAGCCGCTTTGTCGCGGCCGACCCATTCGAGGGTTCTTCATGGCTTCGCAAGACAACAAGAAACAGCGTTCCCTGCAGCACGGCCTGACTTCCCGTCAGGTTTCCATGATCTCCATTGCCGGTATCATCGGCGCTGGCTTGTTCATCGGTTCCTCAAACGCCATCGCCACCGCCGGCCCGGCCATTCTCATTTCCTACGCCATGACCGGCCTGCTGGTGTTGCTGGTGATGCGCATGCTGGGCGAAATGGCCATCGCCAACCCTAACAGCGGCTCGTTCTCCACCTACGCCTCCGAGGCCATCGGCCCTTGGGCGGGCTTTACCATCGGCTGGTTGTACTGGTGGTTCTGGGTGCTGATCATTCCGGTCGAGGCGATTGCCGGCGCCGACATCCTGCATGCTTACTTCCCAGGCGTACCGTCCTGGTTGTTCGCCTTCCTGATCATGCTGGTGCTGTCGGGTACCAACCTGATCAGCGTGAAGAACTTTGGCGCCTTCGAGTACTGGTTCGCGCTGGTCAAGGTGGTGGCGATCATTGCCTTCATCGTGGTCTGCAGCCTGGCGGTATTCGGCTTCTGGCCGCTGGCCGAGGTGTCCGGGGTCAGCCGGCTGTGGGAAAACGGCGGCTTCATGCCCAACGGGTTCGGCACTGTGCTCGGTGGCGTGCTGATCACCATCTTCTCGTTCTTCGGCGCCGAAATCGTCACCATTGCCGCTGACGAAACCGCCAACCCGAAAGACAAGATCCGCCGTGCCACCAACCTGGTGGTGTACCGCATTGCCATCTTCTACCTGGCGTCGATCTTCCTGGTGGTGTCGCTGGTAGCCTGGAATGACCCCGCGCTGAAAGCGGTCGGTTCCTTCCAGCGCGTGCTGGAAGTGCTGAACGTGCCGGGCGCCAAGCTGCTGGTCGACCTGGTGGTACTGGTGGCGGTGACCAGTTGCATGAACTCGGGCCTGTACACCGCGTCGCGCATGCTGTATTCGCTGGGTGCCCGCGGCCAGGCACTGAGCATGACCAAGCGTATCTCCGGCTCGGGCGTGCCGACCGTGGCGGTCATCTTCTCGACGCTGGCTGGTTTTGCCGGGTGCCTGGTCAACTATGTGTTCCCGGGTAAGGTCTTCGGCTTCTTGCTGTCCACCACCGGCGCCATCGCCTTGCTGGTGTATCTGGTGATTGCCGTGTCGCAGCTGCGCATGCGTGCCCGCGCCGACCGTGAAGGGCGCCCGCTGGAGCTGAAGATGTGGCTGTTCCCATGGTTGACCTGGCTGGTGATCGGTACCATCGTCATGGTGCTGGGCTACATGCTGTTCAGCGATGCCTACCGCTATGAAACCCTGATGACCGCTGGGGTGACCGCGTTCATCCTGCTGGTTTCGCTGACCCAGCGGCATGCCAAGGTAGTTGCCCAGGCGGCCTGATGTATCTGCTCTAATGGGGGCGTTGCGCGCCCCATTCCAACAAGCACAGGTAGCGTATGACTGATCACCCACTTTCTCTTCAGGCCCTCGCCGCGCCTGAAGGCACCTGCTACGGCTGCGGCTGCGCCCACCCCAGTGGCCTGCACCTGCAAAGTCACTGGGACACCGACGGCATCCACCTGGTGTGCCGGCATGCACCCGACAGCACCTTCATCGGCTGGCCCGGCCTGGTCTACGGCGGCCTGCTGGCGATGCTGGTCGATTGCCATTCCAACTGGACGGCCATGGCCTACCACTACCGCAACGAAGGCCGCGAGCCGGGCAGCCTGCCGCGTATCGACTGCGTTACCGGCACGCTCAACCTGACCTACCACAAACCTACGCCGATGGGCGTCGAGCTTCTGCTCAAGGCCCGAGTGGAAGGGGAAGTGGGGCGCAAGAGCCGGGTGATTTGCGAAGTCTGGGCCGAGGATGTGCTGACCGTGACCGCCGACTCGGTGTTCGTCCGTGTCGATACCGAAAAGCTCAAGCTCAAGGCCCACGGCCAGGCTTGAGTAGCCAGCGCTGATGAGTGGTCGGTGATGGTCAGCGGCTGGGGATGTGTCTAGAGTGACAGGTTCATTCCCCAGGCAAGGTTGATCATGACCGATCTCAGTGCTTTCCCTATTACCCGCAAGTGGCCCGCCAAACACCCCGAACGCCTGCAGCTGTATTCGCTGCCCACGCCCAATGGCGTCAAGGTGTCCATCATGCTCGAAGAAATCGGCCTGGCCTACGAGGCGCACAAGGTCATCTTCGACAACGACGACCAGTTGAGCCCCGAGTTCATTTCGCTCAGCGCCAACAACAAGATCCCGGCCATCCTGGACCCCAACGGCCCGGGCGGGCAGCCGTTGCCGCTGTTTGAATCAGGGGCGATCTTGCAGTATCTGGCGGAGAAAAGTGGGCAACTGCTCAGCCAGGAGCCTGCGCAGCGTTACCAGACCCTGCAGTGGCTGATGTTCCAGATGGGCGGTATCGGGCCGATGTTCGGCCAGGTCGGGTTCTTCCATTTCTTTGCTGGCAAGGACTATGAAGACAAGCGTCCGCGTGACCGTTACGTCAACGAGTCCAAGCGGCTGCTGGGTGTGCTGGACCGGCACTTGAAAGGCCGGGAGTGGATGGTGGACGAGTACAGCATTGCCGACATCGCCATCTTCCCTTGGGTGCGCAACCTGGTGGAGCGCTACAACGCACGGGACTTGGTGGGTTTTGACCAGTTCAAGGAAGTGCAGCGGGTGCTGGCCACCTTCCTAGAACGGCCAGCAGTACAGCGCGGCCTGAAAATCCCGAGCTGATAACGCAGAACCAGCCACGTACACCGGTCCCTGTAGGAGCGGCCTTGTGCCGCGAAAGGGCCGCAAAGCGGCCCCGGGATTTCAGCAAAATGCACAAAATGCCGGGGCCGCTTTGCGGCCCTTTCGCGGCACAAGGCCGCTCCTACAAAGGGCGCAGTACAGGTTTAGAAAATGTGGCTCAGCAGCCAGTACAGGCTCCCAGCCAACAGCATGGCCGCCGGCAGGGTCAGCACCCAGGCCATCAGCAAGTTGAACAGCGTGCGCTTCTGAATCCCTGAGCCATTGGCCACCATAGTCCCGGCCACCCCCGAACTCAGCACGTGGGTGGTCGAGACCGGCAACCCGAACATGTCCGCTGCGCCAATGGTGCACATGGCAACCACCTCCGCCGAGGCGCCTTGGGCATAGCTCAGGTGGGCCTTGCCGATCTTCTCGCCCACTGTCACCACGATGCGCCGCCAGCCAACCATGGTCCCCAGCCCCAGCGCGATGGCCACGGCCACTTTGACCCACAGCGGAATGTAGCGGGTGGCGTCGTCCAGTTGGGTCTTGAACAGTTGCACATGGCTGCGGGTGTCGGCGTCGAATGCCACCAAACGGTTTTTTTCGATCAGGCGAATGGCTTCGCTGGTCAGGTACATGTCATTGCGCACATTGGCCATGGCTTCGGCGGGTATACGCTTGAGCGAGCCGTAGCCTTTGACCTCTTCACCGATCATCCCGGTCAGCGCCGCCAGCGCCGGTACCAGTTGCGGGCTGGCCTTGGGCTCGCCGATGAACGCGGTCAGGGTCTGGCGCGGGTCAGCCGGGGCCGCTTGCGGGTCGTTGCGCACCAGCGCCTGGCGGGTCACCTCGGCGACGGCGGAAAACTGCAGGGCCTGCTCATTGGGCATGGTCTTGTTCAGCGCATACGCCATTGGCAGGGTGCCGACCAGAATCAACATGATCAGGCCCATGCCTTTCTGGCCGTCGTTGGAACCATGGGCGAAAGACACCCCGGTGCACGTCAGGATCAGTACGCCACGAATCCACCAGGGCGGCGGTGTCTGGCCTTGCGGCGCCTGGTATAGCGCTTGACGCTTCACCAGTGCTCGAAGGGCGAGCAACAACAAGGCGGCGCAGGCAAAGCCGATCAGGGGGGAGAACAGCAGGGCGTAGCCCACCTTGCTGGCCTGGGCCCAGTCCACGCCGCTGGTGCCGTCACGCCCATGCATCAGCGCATTGGCCACACCCACACCGATGATCGAGCCAATCAGGGTGTGCGAGGATGACGCCGGCAGCCCCAGCCACCAGGTGCCGAGGTTCCAGATGATCGCCGCCAGCAGCAGGGCAAAAACCATCGCGAAGCCGGCCGAGGAGCCCACCTGTAGAATCAGCTCCACCGGCAGCAGAGCGATGATGCCGAATGCCACCGCGCCACTGGAGAGCAGCACGCCGAGGAAGTTGCACAGCCCGGACCACACCACTGCGACCGGTGCCGGCAGCGCGTTGGTGTAGATCACGGTGGCCACCGCGTTGGCGGTGTCGTGGAAGCCATTGACGAATTCGAAGCCCAGGGCAATCAACAGTGCCAGGCCCAACAGCAGAAACGGCGTGACTGTGGTGATCACCGTGCCGCTGGCGTTTACATCCTGCTTCAGGCTCCAGGCGGTGTAGGCGATACCGGCCAGCAGCAGGCCGAAGAACAACACGAGGGTGGCGCGCCCAGGCTTGTGGGCAAGCTGCGGGCGGGCGTCGCGCTGGGCCAGGTGCGGCTGGCTGGCCAGTGACGGGGTTGCCATGATGGCTCCGGTTGGCGTTGGGCAAGTTGCCGAAGGCCTTGAGCATAGAAACAATTCGTAACCCGACCGTGACCTCGATCAATGATTTATCTAGGCTCAAGACGGACGGTAAATGCAGGAGAACGCCATGATCCGCTGCAAGCGTGTCTACGATGCAGCCGCAGCCGACGATGGCCAGCGTGTGCTGGTAGACCGCCTGTGGCCGCGCAACCTGCGCAAGGAAAGCCTCCACGCGCAGTGGTTGCGCGAAGTGGCACCCTCGGATGATTTGCGTAAGGCGTTTCACCAGGGGGAGGTGGACTTTGCCGGTTTCACCCAGCGCTACCAACGAGAGCTCGCCGCTCACCCGGAGTATTGGTATCCGCTGCTGGACCTCGCCGGGAAGGGCCCGCTGACCCTGCTTTATGCAGGCAAGGACACCGAGCACAACAATGCCCGAGTGCTGGCCGAATGGCTGGAAAGCGAACTGGACCGGCGTGGGCCTGGCAGTTCACCCGTGTGCTATGCCCAATGAGTGATGTGGTAATGCCCCTGCAACTGATTGCCGCCAATGACAGTCACCGTACGTTCGCCCGCGACCTCACGCGGCGCGCCATGCTGCCGTACTACCGTGAATTTGACCTGCTGTGGATCGAGGACGCCTTCGACCAGGCCTGGGGTTGGCGCGAGCAGTGGCTGATCAGCGATGGCGATAGCCTGTTGGGTTTCTGCAGCCTCAGCCAGGACCGTCAGGCACTGTTTATCCGCGAGTTGCACCTGTTGCCCGAGCATCGCGGGCGCGGTGTCGGCAGCTGGGTGTTGGAGGAGCTGGCGTGGTGGGCCGGCCAGCGGCGCCTGCCGTTGCTGAGGCTGATGGTGTTTCGCAGCAACCCGGCGCGCGGGTTGTACCAGCGCCACGGCTTTGTCGAAATGGGTGAGGACGGGTGCTTTGTGCGCATGCAGCGCACGATTGGCTAGTAGCGCAATGATGGCTTGTCGCGACCGAAGCGCAGGGGCATAGTAAACCCAGGCGCTCACGGTCGCCCGCAGACGGGGCGGTTAGGAATGAGCGTGATCAGGGGATAAGGAGAAGCCCACAATGAACGGGATTGGTCCGCGACTGCGGGAAGAGCGTGAGCGCCTGGGCATGACCCAGCGCGTGTTTGGCGATATCGGTGGGGTCGAGCCCAATGCCCAGGGCAAGTACGAAAGCGGCGAGCGCACGCCACGGGTCGATTACCTGGCAGCCCTCGCGGTCAGGGGGGTGGATGCACTGTACGTGCTTAGCGGCATCCGCACGCCGGCCCCGCTGGAGGGCCTGAGCACGGATGAGTCGGGGCTGCTGGGCGCCTTCCGGCAATTGCCGATCGACGACCAGGCGGCCATCTGGCACCTGCTGGGCCGCTTGAGCAGCGACAGAAAGCCCCGGCAAACAGTGAGGCCTGTCACTGTTGAGCGTCAGGCGTTTCTTACAGAAGCAATGCGTTAGACCCGCTTGGAAAAATTTTGTTAAGGTGGCGGGATCCAATCGCCCTGCTGACGAGGTGTGTGCTTGATTAGGGTCTTAGTGGTCGATGATCACGATCTGGTACGAACCGGTATTACCCGCATGCTGGCCGACATCGATGGCCTGCAAGTGGTGGGTGAGGGTGACTCGGGCGAATCCGCGCTCAAGCTGGCCCGTGAGCTGAAGCCTGACGTGGTGCTGATGGACGTGAAAATGCCCGGCATCGGCGGCCTTGAGGCCACCCGCAAACTGCTGCGCAGCCACCCGGACATCAAGGTAGTGGCCGTGACCGTGTGCGAGGAAGACCCGTTCCCCACCCGCCTGTTGCAAGCCGGTGCCGCCGGTTACCTGACCAAGGGCGCAGGCCTTGACGAAATGGTCCAGGCCATCCGCCTGGCATTTGCCGGCCAGCGCTACATCAGCCCGCAGATCGCCCAGCAGCTGGCGCTGAAGCCGTTCCAGCCGCAGGGGTCACCGTTCGACACATTGTCGGAGCGGGAAATCCAGATTGCCCTGATGATCGTCGGCTGCCAAAAAGTGCAGATCATCTCTGACAAGTTGTGCCTCTCGCCCAAGACCGTCAATACTTACCGTTATCGGATCTTTGAAAAACTCTCGGTCACCAGCGACGTCGAACTGACCTTGCTGGCCGTTCGCCACGGTATGGTCGACGCAAGCCTGTAAAACCTCATGTCCCAAGCTTTTGATGCCAGCGCATTCCTGGCGACCTGCAGTGGTCGCCCGGGCGTTTACCGAATGTTCGACGCCGAAGCCCGGCTGCTTTACGTGGGCAAGGCCAAGAACCTCAAAAAACGCCTGGCCAGCTATTTCCGCAAAACCGGCCTGGCGCCCAAGACCGCCGCGCTGGTAGCCCGTATCGCTCAGGTTGAAACCACCATCACCGCCAACGAAACCGAGGCGTTGCTGCTGGAGCAGAACCTGATCAAGGAATGGCGGCCGCCGTACAACATCCTGCTGCGCGACGATAAATCCTACCCTTACGTGTTCCTGTCCGACGGCGAGTTTCCGCGGTTGGGCATTCACCGTGGGGCGAAGAAGGCCAAGGGCCGCTACTTTGGCCCATACCCCAGCGCCGGGGCTATCCGCGAAAGCCTCAGCCTGCTGCAAAAGGCCTTTTCGGTACGCCAGTGCGAAGACAGTTACTACGCCAACCGCACCCGGCCATGCCTGCAATACCAGATCAAACGCTGCAAAGGGCCCTGCACCGACCTGGTCACCGCCGAGGAATACGCCGACGACGTGCGCCATTCGGTGATGTTCCTTGAAGGCCGTAGCCAGCAATTGGGCAACGAGCTGAATGCCGAGATGGAGAAGGCCGCCATGGCCCTCAATTTCGAAAAAGCTGCCGAGCTGCGCGACCAGATCGCCCTTTTGCGCCGCGTGCAGGACCAGCAGTACATCGAGGGCGGCAGCGGCGACGTCGATGTCATCGCCGCCTTCGTCAACCCGGGTGGTGCCTGCGTGCACCTGATCAGCGTGCGCGGCGGCAGGGTGCTGGGCAGCAAGAACTTCTTCCCACAGGTGGGCATCGAGGAGGAGGTGGCCGAGGTCATGGCCGCATTCCTCTCCCAGTACTACCTGGGCAATGCCGAACGCGAACTGCCCAGCGAGTTGATCGTCAACGTTGTTCACGAAGACTTCGACGCCATCACCGAAGCACTGCACACGCTGCGGGGCCGCGAGCTGACCATCAGCCACCGGGTACGCGGCACGCGCGCCCGCTGGCAGCAGCTGGCAGTGACCAATGCCGAGCAGGCGCTGAATGCCCGCCTGGCAAACCGCCAGCACATGGCTGCACGCTTCGAGGCCTTGGCCGAAGTGCTGGGCCTGGACGAAGTGCCGCAGCGCCTGGAGTGCTACGACATCAGCCATTCCAGTGGCGAAGCCACCGTGGCCAGCTGCGTGGTATTCGGCCCAGAAGGCGCGCTGAAGTCCGACTATCGCCGCTTCAACATCGAAGGCGTCACGGCCGGCGATGACTACGCCGCCATGCACCAGGCCCTGACCCGCCGTTACGGGCGCATCAAGGACGGTGAGGGCAAGCTGCCCGACGTGTTGCTGGTGGACGGCGGCAAGGGCCAGCTGAACATGGCCCGCGACGTGATGCAGGAACTGGGCTTCACCGACCTGACCTTGCTCGGTGTAGCCAAGGGCGTAACCCGCAAGGCCGGTTTCGAAACCCTGTACCTGAACGACGTGCACCACGAGTTCACGCTGAAAGGTGATTCACCGGCCCTGCACCTGATCCAGCAAATCCGCGACGAAGCCCACCGTTTCGCCATTACCGGCCACCGCGCTCGCCGCGGCAAGGCCCGCAGGGTGTCCAGCCTGGAGGATGTGGCCGGGGTAGGGCCCAAACGCCGGCGCGACCTGCTGAAACATTTCGGCGGCCTGCAGGAGCTCAACCGCGCCAGTGTCGATGAAATCGCCAAAGCCCCCGGCATCAGTAAAAAGCTTGCCGAGTCGATTTATGCCAGCCTGCATAGCGAGTAGAATGCCGGGCTCAACTTGCAGCCAGTCGTACCGATGAATATTCCAAACCTGCTCACCGTTCTACGCGTCCTGCTCATTCCGTGCTTCATTCTGCTGTTCTACATGCCCTATCACTGGAGCTACATGGCAGCCAGCAGCGTGTTTGCCGTTGCCGCCGCCACCGACTGGCTGGACGGCTACCTGGCGCGTCGCCTGCAGCAGAGCACGCCGTTTGGTGCGTTCCTGGACCCGGTGGCCGACAAGCTGATGGTGGCGGTGGCGTTGGTGCTGCTGGTGCAGACCCACGCCAACTTCTGGCTGACCCTGCCGGCGGCGGTCATCATCGGCCGCGAAATCGTGGTGTCGGCCCTGCGCGAGTGGATGGCCGAGCTAGGGGCGCGGGCGCATGTGGCGGTGTCCAATCTTGGCAAGTGGAAGACCGCGGCGCAGATGCTGGCGCTAGTGATCCTGCTGGCCAACCCGCCAGCGGTAACGTTCTGGGTGATTCTGGGCTACGGGCTGCTGCTGGTGGCGGCGGGGCTGACGCTGTGGTCGATGGTGCACTACCTGCTGGCCGCCTGGCCGCACTTGCGCGAAGGCTCCGAGCAGAAATAAACTTTTTTTGAATCAAGGGGTTGACGCTGTTTTAGAAATCGCTAGAATGGCACCCATCACGACGCGGGAATAGCTCAGTTGGTAGAGCACGACCTTGCCAAGGTCGGGGTCGCGAGTTCGAGTCTCGTTTCCCGCTCCAAATTCGATCCTCAGTGCGTCGCTGGGATCAAGAAAGAAGAGGCCATAGGGCCTCTTTTTTTATGCCTGCATTTTATTGATGTTCTCCTTTCTCAAGGCAAACACAAGCCCTGTAGCAGCAGCTTTGTGCTGCGAAGAGGTCATTGCAGCCGAAGATAATCTTCAGCCTTACCGGCCTCTTCGCAGCACAAGGCTGTTCCTACAGGTTGATGCGTTGGCCTGAGTGATGGTGCAAGACCGTTGCTCCGATAGCCCCGCGCAGGGTTGCCGGGCTATTTCAGAAAGTTCAGGTCCAGTGGGTAGTCCAGAATGATCCGGGTCTGGTCCAGGTCATTGGCGATTGCGCCGTAGTCGCCGCCCGTGCGCATCGACGCATGCAGCACCCGCACGGACAGGTTTTTCGCAGGCCCTGACTGCACCACGTATTTCACCCACAAGTCCCGTTCCCATTGCGACCCGTCGCGCACCGCCTGGAACCGTGAATAAGCTCCGCCGGCATCGCGGCCATCAATATCGCTACCGCGTATATAGCGCGCCGTGAAGCTCAGCCCAGGGACGCCAAAGACGGCAGCGTCCAGGTCGTAACGTGCGCTCCAGGCCCTTTCGTTGGGGCTGTTGAAGTCGCTGCCTTGTGAGGCCGCATCCAGTTCGATGTCGAAACTGTTCCATACATAGTCGAAAGGCTGGTCACCATCGATGCGGGTATAGGCAACTTCGAACTTGTGCCCGCCCCGTGCGTAGCCCACCCGGGCACTCCAGGCGTCGTTGCGAATTTCGCCAAGCAGCGAGGTGCCGGTGTCGCGGGTGCGGTAGTAATTGGCGCCGGTATTGAACACGCCACCCACCTTCAACGGCACCCGGTATTCGATGGATGCAAATTGCTGGTTCCAGATATTGTCCAGTTCGGACCCAAACAGCTTGACCTTCACGTTGTCGAGGCCGGTGTAGATACCGCCGTAATAACTGACAAAGTCACTGTCGGCCTGGCGACCACCGTAAGCGGTACCCAGCTTGCCGCCGTGATTGCTGGCTGCCCGGTCGCTGCTGGAGGTGAAGCGCCCTGCATTGAGGGCCAGCCCGGCGAAGGTATGATCGGTGACGTTCCAGCCTCGCAGCGTTTGCGGCAGCAGGCGGATATCACCGTATTTGAGTACGGGTGAATCAGGGAAGAGGTCGCCATAGGCCAGTTCAGTGCTGCCAACCCGCATCTTTACCGCGCCACCGGCCTTGGAGTACTCATGCTTGGGGTCGCCCTGGTTGTCGCGCGCGACGATGCCGCCATTGCCGACACCGTCGCCCACCCGGCCCTTGCCACCGTCGAGCTTTATTGCGCCCATGTAATGCAAGTCGAGGCCGAACCCTACCAGCCCTTGGGTATAGCCGGAATTGAACTTGGCCAGCACACCTTGCGCCCATTCCTGGCGATAACTTTGCCGCTCACCGGCCGGGTTGAGGTAGCTGCCGTTGCGGTTGTCGGCGTTCCAGTAGAAGTTTCGCAAGCCGACCGTGGTGGTACTGTCTTCAATAAAACCAGGGTCCGATTCAGCCGCGCAGGCAATCGAGCCAAACAGACAGGCACTCGCGCCTGCCATCCCCAAGGTGAAAGTTTTAAGCGACATGAACACTTCCTTATTGCCAGATTCAAGAACGGCAGCGTGAAGATTTATTGTTATTGCCCCTGCGTCTGCGGCGGGCAGCCGGGGGCTGATCGCTAACTTGCGGGTGCGGCAAGTTGCGCTCTTTATTGTTGTATTGCTCGGTAGGCCGGGTTGCCTAAGGCAACCCGGAGCACATCGGGTTTTGCCTCAGGCAGTCATGCCGGCAAAGAAGCGCGAGGCATTTTCGTCCAGGGTTGCAATGTCGTAGCCACCTTCCTGGACCACCACGCAAGGCAGGCCCAGCGCCTTGATCCGCTGCCCGAGCAGGCGGAACCCTTCATGGCTGACGTGTACTTTGGACTGCGGGTCGTTTTCGTAGATGTCAAAGCCCAGCGACAGCACCAGTACGTCCGGAGCGAAGGCGCGCAGCGCGGTTGCCGCCTGGTCCATGCAGGCAAAGAAATCCGATTCGCTGGCGCCATGGGCCATGGGCAGGTTCAGGTTGAAGCCAGCCCCCGCACCAGCGCCGGTCTCATCATCGAAGCCGGCGACCACCGGGTAGAAGTTGGTCGGGTCGCCATGAATCGACACGTACAACACATCGTCCCGCTCATAGAAGATTTCCTGGATGCCTTGGCCGTGGTGCATGTCGGTGTCGAGCACGGCCACTTTGCCGAACTTGCCACGCAGCACCTGGGCGGCGATTGCGGCGTTGTTCAGGAAGCAGAACCCACCTGCCGCTTCAGCGCGGGCATGGTGCCCTGGTGGCCGGCACAGGGCATAAGCGGCCTGATCGCCTTCGATTACCGCATGTGCCGCGGCCACCGCGCTTTGCGCAGACCAGTAGGCGGCCTGCCAGGTGTGCTCACCGATCGGGCAGCTGCCATCGGCCAGGTAGCGGGCCGTCTTGCCGAGGATGCCGCGCAAGGGGTTGCCTTCACGGATGTAAATGTTGGACATCACCTCATCGCCCCAGTCTTCCGGCACTTCATGCCACTGCTGGTAGGCGCTGCCCAGGTAGTCCAGGTATGCCTGGCCATGCACGGCCGCCAGCGGGGCCAGGCCGTGGTCGGCGGGTTCGAAAAGCGGGTAACCGAGCTTTTCGACTACTGCCAGTAGCGGGTCGATGCGTGCCGGCACTTCCTGCGGTTGGCGCATCTGCCCACGCGACAGGTAGGAGCGGGGGTGGTGCAGGCGTTGGGCAGGATGGAAAAACGTTTTCATGAATCACCTCTTGGTAACGCGTGCGGTCAATAACCCAGTTCGGGATCGACCAGATTGTTCAGTGCCAGCCCGGCGCTCAGGCGCGACACGTTGTCGGCCACTTGCCGGGCGATGCACAGATCGGAAGCGGCAGAGGCCATGTGCGGTGTCACCCACACCCCGGGCGTGTGCCACAGCGGCGAATCGGCAGGCAACGGCTCCTGTTCGAACACATCGAGCAAGGCACCGCGCAGCTGCCCGCTGGCCAGCGCCTGGCGCAGGTCCTCCGGGTTGAGGTGCTGGCCACGACCACAGTTGATCAGGGCGCTGCCTTTGGCCATGTGCCGGAATACGGCATGGTTCAGTACGCCATGTGTGCTGGCGGTGAGGGGCAGCAGGTTGACCAGCACATCCAGCCCGGTGAGGAAGTCATGCAGCGAACCTGCGCCTTCAAAGGTTGTTACGCCATTGAGCTGGCGCGGCGTGCGGGCCCAGCCGCGCACGTCATAACCCGCCGCCGCCAGCCGCTGCGCCACCGGTGCGCCAATCGCGCCCAGGCCCATCACGCCAACCCGGAAATCCCCCGCCTTGCGCTGCGCCGGGCGCTGCCAGTGCTGGCTGGCATTGCCGGCGATCACCCGGTCGAAGCCCCGGTGAAAGTGCAGCACGCCCCAATGCACGTACTCGCTCATGCCCTGGGTGTGGTCAGGGTCGACCACCCGGCACACGGGCAGCGACGCATCGCGTGAGCTGTCCTGCGCCAGGTGATCGATGCCCGAGCCGATCGAGTGCACCAGGCGCAGGTTCGGCAAGCGGCGAAGGCTACCTTCGGGCGGGAACCAGCACACGGCCACTTCGGCGTGCTGCGCGCGAGCTTCGTCTGGACGCAGTACGTCGAGGTGTGGGGCGTGTTCGGCGAACAGGGCGGCCAGCCAGTCAGTCAGCGCCGGGTTCTGGCAAAGCAATACAAGGCTGGCCATGTCAGCTGCACCACTCGCTGCGCTGCTCGTCGATCAGGCTGAGCGCGGCCTGCCAAGCCATGTCGATGATGCCGTCGATGCCATCGCGCCCGAACTGGGCGGCGGTGTGCCGGCACACTTCCTCGCTGGGGATGTTCAGCGCTACGCCGGCAGACATCGCCTGAATCTGCGCCTGGCAAGCGCGCTCCAGGAAGTAGATCTCGTGGAAGGCTGCCGCCACGGTGCTACCTGCGGCCAGCAGCCCATGGTTGCGCAGGATCATGGCCTTGTGCGCACCAAGGTCGGCGACCAGCCGTTCGCGTTCTTCCAGTGACAGCGCGATGCCTTCGTAGGTGTGATACGCCAGGTTGCCGTAAAACTTCAGCGCGTGCTGGGTCAGCGGCAGCAGGCCGTCACGTTGCGCTGCCACCGCCATGCCTGCTGCCGTGTGGGTGTGGATGATGCAGTGCAGGTCCGGGCGCGCCTCGTGGATCGCCGAGTGGATGACGAAGCCGGCCGCATTGACCTTGCCGCCGTTGAAATGGCTGTCGACCACGTTGCCGTCCAGGTCGATCAGCACCAGGTCGCTGGCGCGCATCTTTTCGAACGCCACGCCGTAGCGGTTGATCAGAAAGTGCCGGTCGGGGCCCGGTACACGCAGGGTGATGTGCGTATCGATCAGGTCGGTCATGCGGTAGTAGGCGATCAGGCGGTACAGCGCAGCCAGCTCGCAGCGCGATTGCCACTCGGTGTCTGACATGTTGTGAGGCTTGCTCATCAGGCGATTCCTTGCGAAGTGGAGAGGGCGGCCGGCCTGGCGCTGGCGTTACGCAGGTGGGACAGCCCCAGCACGCCGGCCAGCGACATCAAGGCCAGCACGCTGAAGAACAGCGCCAGCGGTACCCATTGCCCGGCGAACTGGCCGGCAACGAAAGTGCCCAGCATCGGCGTGAGGCCACCGGTCAGGCCGCTGCCCAGCTGGTAGGCGATCGAAATGCCCGAGTAACGCACCCGGGCCGGGAAGGCTTCGGCCATGTAGCCGGCAATCACGGCATACAGGGCCGAGAGCATGACCACGGCCAAGGCGATGCCGGCGGTCATGTAGATCACATTGCCGGTTTGTACCAGCAGGAACATCGGGTACGGCACCACCATGCACAGTGCAGCCACCCATTTCAGGAAGCGCCCTTCGCCCAGGCGCTCGGCGAGCATGGCCGAGCAGGGCTGCGAGAGAAACTGCAGGATGGTGACCACGAACAGGCAGTCGAGGATGGTGGTCTTGGCGATGCCCTGGTACTGGGTGACGTAGGTGATCATGAACGTGTTGGTGAAGAAGAACCCGCCGGAGCCGATGGTCACGGCCAGGGCTGCGAAGACGATGTTGCGCCAGTGGTTGCGCAGCACTTCGCGCACCGGGTTGGCGCTGGTCTGGTCACTGTCCTTGACCTGGGCAAACTCTGGCGACTCCGGCACACCAAAGCGGATCAGCAGGCCGACGATCATCAGCAGCCCGCTCATCAGGAACGGAATGCGCCAGCCCCAGCTCATCAGGTCTTCCGTTTCCATTGCCGTGATGAAACGGAAGGCGATCAGCGCCAGCAGCAGGCCCGCCGGGCTGCCCCACTGGGCGAACGAGGCGAAGAACACCTTGCGGCCCTTGGGCGCATGCTCGCTGGCCATCAGCACCGCGCCGCCCCATTCGCCACCGACTGAAATACCCTGCAGCAGGCGCAGGAAGATCAGGCCGATGGGGGCCCAGATGCCGGCCTGTGCGTAGGTCGGCAGCAGGCCGATGCAGGTGGTGGCTACGCCCATCAGCACAATGGTCACCAGCAGCATTTTCTTGCGCCCCAGGCGGTCGCCCAGGTGGCCGAACACCATGCCGGCGAACGGCCGGGCGATAAAGCCCACGGCAAAGCTGCCGAACGCGGCCATGGTGCTGAGCATCGGGTTTTCGCTGGGGAAGAACAGCTGCCCGAGCACCAGGGCTGCGGCGAAGGCGTAGATGTAGAAATCGTAGAATTCGATGGTGGTGCCAATAAAGGCAGCCGCCGCGGCACGACGCGGGGTGGGGGTATTGCTCTTCATCTGAGGCTCCTGGGCGTCATTGTTATAGGCAGGAGAAGGAGAGCCCTGCACGGGCAGGGCAAAGGCACTCTGGCGGTGCGTTGCTAGATGTTGAGCCAAGTCCTATGCTAGGAAAAGCTTCTAATTTAAATACTCAAGTATAAGACCAACAAATAATGACGCCGACGACAGCGACCCTGGCAAGAGACCCGGAAGCCAAGCGTTTCCTCAACGACCGCCTCGACTGGAACCTGTTGCGGACCTTTCTGGTAATCGGCCAGGAGGGCAGCATCAGCCGGGCTGCGGCACGTCTGCACCTGAGCCAGCCGGCCGTCAGCCAGGCGTTGCGGCGTTTGGAGGAGCAACTGGACAGTGCCTTGGTGGTACGTCGTGGGCCACGCATCAACCTGTCACAGGCGGGGGAGGAGGTGATGCAGATCGCGGCCGAGCTGTACGGCACGGTCTCGCGCCTGGGGCCTGCGCTGGACAGCCCGGCCGAGACAGTGACGGGCAAGATCCGCCTGCTGAGCATCAGCCGTATCCAGTCCCGCGCCTACGATGACTTTCTTGCGCAATTTCACAGTGACTACCCCCAGGTGGAGCTGGAGATCGATGTGCTGCGCAGTTCGGATGTGGTCAGTGGCCTGTTGCAGAAGACCGCATCATTCGGTTTGAGCCTGTGTCGCACACCCCAGCCAAGGCTGGAGCAACGGGTGCTGCTCGAACAGCGCTACGCGTTTTTCTGTGGCAAGCGCCATCGTTTTTTTGGTCGCAAGAACCTGACCGTCGCGGACCTTCAAGGCGAGAACTTCGTAAGCTTCACCAGTGACCAGATGGGCGGTAACCTGTCGCCGCTTACGGTGTTTCGCGATCAGCAGGGCTTTACCGGGCGCATTGTCGCGTCGTCTCCGAGCCTGGATGAAATTCTTCGGCTGGTGGGGGCTGGTTATGGCATCGGCTGCCTGCCGGAGCACATTGTTGCGGCGGATGTGCAGGCCAACGAGCTCTGGCGTCTGCCGCCATGGGACGGGGTGATCGATGTGAACGTGTACCTGCTCTGGAACCGCGAGCAGAAGTTGACTCAGGCCGAGTCGATATTCTTGGAGCGGTTCCAGCAGATGCTCATGACCACAGACCCGGTCGAGCGGTTTTAATTGGCATACAGAGGCGTGCGGTAGATCGTTATGGTCCCGATTACACCGCTCCTAGAAAAGGTTCGCAAGCTAAATGGCAAAGTAGATGAGTTTGTTGGAAGCATCGAAGCTCTGCCCCCCTTGATTACGAGATGCAGCACTAATATGAAACATCCACTTCGCTACCTAGGATGATCAGGGGTCGCTAGCTGGATCACTGATCCTGCCACAACTAGGGATAGGGATTTGAACCCGCCGACGATCTCAATAGACCTCCCGAGGCCAGCAGAAACGGCTATTCTCGCCCTAGCGGATGTCCTGTATATTCTTTACACGCTAGGGCTTCCCTAAATTTGCCCTTAGAAATCTCGTATCTGGAGCATGCGCATGGATGACCAAGCCTCAACCACAGCCGACACCCTTGAGCTTTTGCATCTGAACCAAGTCGCCATCAGAGCAGCTCTGGAGGAGCTCTCGCTGTGGGTGAGCCATCGCGGCTCAGTCCACATACATGAGAACGTCATGGCTGCGCTAGCGACTCTTGATATCCATTCTGAGGCGATCTCAGCCGGGGTAGAACGCCTGCGGGCGTGAGCGATCCAAAGTATAGAGGTGGTCTAGCACATTGAGCCCATCAGTCATTGGTTCAAATTCACTCGCTTCGGGGGGGGCAAGACTTTTGGCGGGGGTTCGCCCGGATATCTTTCTAAGCAAGGTTCCGACGATCCGCGATAGTTATCAGAGCCGCAGACTGGTGTGCAATATGATATACCCGATTTGCACGTCGCAGCACTTGAAACTGCACCCGGAAGTCCAAATCCTAGAGGGCATAAAAGGTCACTTATGGGCGTGCGTAGGTGGCAGAGCACGTCGAATAGTTATCTGTTTTGAAGTGCGTGGGTTGAACCTTAAAGCACGCATTGGTAATTTAGCCAATGTCCTAAGTGTGAGCCGCTAAAATGCAATTATTACGTTGACGTTGGCACACTAGAGGCTCGCATTGGTTTGGCACTATCTGATCGATCCTCTGGTGCAACATTGGCTGTTGGTGAGGCCCGCTGAAAATCAGCTTGAGCAAACAGAAAGCCCGCATTTTTTGTTCGGTAACGAATAGACAGATGACAGCGCCTACTGTTGATTGCGTGACTGGATGCTCGAGAACTTCGAATGAAAGGCTTGACCCCAATATGCAACCAGCCCTGCAGTGCAGGGTTTAATCATACTGAGTGACGCGCCAAGTAGTGTATCTATGAGAAAGCCTCATCGGTAAGCCTCCCAAAGTTTTGCCTAATCCTCGGCAGAATTTAGCCGGATTCGGTTCAAAGATGTGATCGGGTTCGCGCGGCAGGCCATCGCCTGCACGGGCTTCGCTTCACAACTGAAGTGCGTAGCTCAGGCCCAGAAGCCAAGCAGCACCAACGCCGCCACGCCAAGCCCAACCGCAACCGAACAGCCGCCCAGCGACAGCGCCGCCCGGCCTTGCCGATACCAGCCGTCATGGCCAAGCTGCATAGCCGGTGCCAGCAGGCTGCGCCAGCGCAATTCTGTCTCGTGAAACGCCTGCAAGTTCGCTTGGTCCGCATCGAGCCAGCGACGAAAGTCGATCCGTTCGCAAGCTGTCACCTGTGGGCTTTGCAAGCGCACATACCATTGTCCGGCCACACTCGACAGTACATCACGGCGCGAGCGACCGGCCTGCAGCGCCTGGTCCATGTTCCGCTCGATGCTCGCCAGGGGCAGGTCCAGGCGGGCGGCGATGGTGGCGAAATCCAGTTGGTCGAGGCGGTTGAGCAGGAATACTTGCTGCACGCGGCGGGGCAGCCGCTTCAGGGCATGCAGCAGGGCGTGGTCAGCAGCGTGTTCGGCAACAGGCGTTGGGTGTTCAAGCGGCAGTAGCAGACGGGTCATGGACAGCTCCTTGCTTGAAAGGGGGAGGGGTGGGGGCATCTTCCTTGATGCGAGACCAGCGTAGGCGAAACGAGATTGATTCTCAAGTGCTGATTCCGCAAAGTTTTGTAATGAGCGTTCACGCCCTGAAACACCTTTGCTATCATGCGCGCCATCACGATCTTCATTAGCCTGAAGAGCAAAAAAAAAGACCCGGCAAAAAGCCGGGTCAAAAACCGTGATTAGCCTGATGAGGAGATAATCTGAGAGCGACCTAAGCTCCAGGTTATCCAGCAGATCTCGCGATCAGCTGAGTGCAATAATAATCGTTATCATTTGCCAGTCAAATGAATTTTCGCTAATTCGGTAAAAAAGTTTTACCGATGCGCTTCCTTGTCCCGGCAGTTGGGGCTTCTGCCGTTCGCGGCCATCACGTTCTCTCCCTCCTTTTTTACTCAGTAATCCGGATCTGCGGCGCGCTTGTGCTCCAGCAGGGCGCGGGCCATGTCCATCATGTGCATCAACGCGTAGGTCAGCTCGCGCTGGCTGCCGTGCTGGTGGCTAGCTGTTTCCTGCGCCGTTGCGGCGGCGCAGCGCAGCAGGGCAATGGCATGTTCCTGGGCCTGGTCGCCCGTGACGCTGTCGTGCAGGGTCCAGATCTTGTTGTCCAAGGTAGGGCGCTGCGGTTTGGGATTGAGGTAGTAGTCGAGGGCGCGGCGGGCGGCTTCGCTGTCGAGATCTGTTTCGTCGTTTTTCGGTGGTTTCATCCTGATACCTGCTAGAGCCAGTAGGGGAAGGGGTCCGACCGATAATAATACCTAGGGTATTTTCATGCCCTTTGATAAATAATACTGAATGTTTATTGAGCGGCTAAAGGCAGTCCGTATCGTGCCAGCGATGAATATGGATAAATGGATTGCCCTCGTCCGTGACCGGATGGAGGAGCTTGGGCTCACTCAAGAGCAGCTTGCCGAGCGCGTTGGCGTGTCTCAAGGCAGCGTAGGGCACTGGGTGAACAAGCGGCGTCAGCCGAAGATCGAGTCGATGAACCGCACGTTCGTCGAGATTGGCATGCCTCACTACAACGTCAGCCTGCAGCTGCGCATTCAGGGGCAGGTTGGCGAGGAGCGTGGCGTTTATCAGATGGATGACGCCGATGACGATCTCGACCTCATGCAATACATCGTGTGTTTCCGCTACCCAGTGTTGGCCTGGAGCGAGCTAGGTGTTGAAGAGCGTGAGGAGCCGGGTGTGTTCGAGCAGACGGACTACCTGGCCCAGGGCAAGGCTTTCTGGCTGACGGTTGAAAATGACGCGATGAGCGCTGTCAGTGGTCGGAGCGTGCCACAGGGCATGCGGATGCTGGTCGACCCGGGTGTGGAGGCTGAGGCTGGGCGGTTGGTCATCGCTCGTCAGCCGGGCAAACCGGCGATTTTCCGCGAGTTGGCCGAGGAAGGTGGGCAGCGTTATTTGAAGGCATTGAATGGCAACTACCCGGCGCTACTATGCGAAGAAGGTTGCGAGATCCTGGGAGTAGTCGTGCGGGTGCATGGGGCCTTCTAGATTGCCGGGGCTGCTGTGCAGCCCATCGCCGGCAAGCCAGGCTCCCACAAGTACGGTGCCGACCTCAAGCATTGCGCTGGCCCTGTGGGAGCGGGTTCACCCGCGAAAAATCCAACGCGGTGTATGGCACCGGCTTTGCCGGTGTTCGCGGCTAAAGCCGCTCCCACAGGTACAGCGTTGCGCTGAAGTTGGCGCATCACTTGTGGGAGCGGGCGCGCCCGCGAAGAATCCAACGCGGTGTATGGCACCGGCTTTGCCGGTGTTCGCGGGCATGCCCGCTCCCACAGTGATCGCGCAAACCTTCACAATCTGAGCAAGGCAGTTGCCCTGCTTTGCTCACTCAGCCAGTTCGACCAGCACAGTCCCTTCGCTGACCATATCCCCTTCCTGGCAGAACAACGCCTTCACTGTCCCACCCTGCGGCGCACGAATGCTGTGTTCCATCTTCATGGCCTCCAGCACTACCAGCGCCGTACCGGCTTCAACCACCTGCCCCGGCTCGACGAGCACCCGCACGATGCTGCCGTTCATGGGCGCGCCCAGGCCGCCTTGATGGCCATGGCTGGCCTCGGCTTCGGCAATCGGGTCGAAGGCCTGAATGGCGTGCATCTCGCCATCCCAGTGCAGGTACAGGGTGCCACCGCGGCGCATGGCCAAGTACTGGCGGCGCACACCTGCCTGATCGTGCACCAGTTGCTCACCCGCTAGCTGCCAGGTGGACGCAGCGCTGCGCTCCAGGGCAACCGCCTGGTCCTGCCCGGCGCTTACCAGATGCAGGCTGCTGCGTGCCGGCAGGCCCAAGCGCAGGCCGTTGCGCGCACCCCATGGCGAACTGCGGTCGTCATCGCGCTGATTCTCGGGCTGCCCCTGCAGCCAGGCTTCGGCTGCCGCTTCCCAGAAGCCCGCCGGCAGCGCATGGGGCGCCGGCAGCAACACATCCTGGTGGCGCGGAATGAAGCCGGTGTCCAGCTCTGCCGCGGCAAACGCAGGGTGGGCGAGAATGCGGCGCAGGAAGGCAATGTTGGTCTTAACTCCGCCAATGGCGAACTCGTCGAGCATGGCCAGCAAGCGCAGGCGTGCCTGTTCGCGGTTTTCACCCCAGGCAATCAGCTTGCCCAGCATCGGGTCGTAGAACGGCGACACCACGTCGCCTTCGCTGACCCCGCTGTCCACCCGCCGCCCTTCGCCAGGCGCCGACTCACGGTACAGCGCCAGCGTACCGGTAGCAGGCAAAAACTCGTTGGCCGGGTCTTCGGCATACAACCGCACTTCGATGGCATGGCCAATCAGCGGCACCTGCTCCTGGGTGATCGGCAGGGGCTCACCGCAGGCCACGCGAATCTGCCAGGCCACCAGGTCCAAGCCGGTGATGGCCTCGGTGACCGGGTGTTCCACCTGCAGGCGGGTGTTCATCTCCATGAAGAAGAACTCGCCACGGGCATCGAGCAAAAACTCCACGGTGCCGGCACCCACATAGCCGATAGCCTGGGCCGCACGCACCGCCGCTTCGCCCATGGCCCGGCGCAGTTCGGGCGACAGGCCGGGGGCAGGGGCCTCTTCGACCACTTTCTGGTGGCGGCGCTGAATCGAGCAGTCACGCTCGTTGAGGTACAGGCAGTTGCCGTGCTGGTCGGCAAACACCTGGATTTCCACATGGCGTGGCTTGAGCACGTATTTTTCCACCAGCATGCGCGCATCGCCGAAAGACGACTGCGCCTCACGCTGGGCCGAGGCCAGGGCGTCGGCCAGCTGGCTTTCTTTTTCGACCACTTTCATGCCCTTGCCGCCGCCGCCGGCGCTGGCTTTGAGCAGCACCGGGTAGCCGATGCGTTCGGCGGCGGCGCGGAAGGTGTCCAGGTCCTGGGCTTCGCCGTGGTAGCCCGGCACCAGCGGCACGCCAGCGGCGTCCATCAGCGCCTTGGCCGCCGACTTGCTGCCCATGGCGTCGATGGCGCTGGCAGGTGGGCCAAGGAAGATCAGCCCGGCCTGTTCGATAGCACGGGCGAAGCCAGCGTTCTCCGACAGAAAACCATAGCCCGGGTGAATAGCCTGGGCACCGCTGGCCTTGGCAGCGGCCAGCAGCTTGTCGACAAGCAGGTAGCTTTCGGCGGCCTTGGTGCCGCCCAGGTCAACGCGGATATCTGCTTCGCGGCTGTGCCGGGCGTCGCGGTCGGTTGCGCTGTGCACGGCGACAGTGGTCAGGCCCATGGCCTTGGCGGTGCGCATTATCCGGCAGGCGATTTCGCCACGGTTGGCGACCAGCAGGGTGGTCAAAGCGGGGCGGCTCATGGGCGCGGTTCCTTCTTGTCTTCGGTTTGCCAGGCGGGGCGGCGTTTTTCCAGGAAGGCGCGCAGGCCCTCCTGGCCTTCGGCGCTGACGCGGATGCGGGCAATGGTGTTCTCGCAGTAGCGGCGCAGCGCCGGGCTGAGTTCGCCGTCGTCCACTTCGCGCAGCAAGTCCTTGGTGGCGCGCAACGCTTGCGGGCTGTTCTGCAGCAGGTTGTTCACCCACGCTTCCACCTGGGCGTCCAGCTCACTGGCCGGGTACACCTCGGCCAGCAGGCCCAGCTCGCGGGCCCGTACGCCGCTGAAACGCTCGGCGGTGAGGGCATAGCGGCGCGCGGCGCGTTCACCAATGGCTTTGACCACAAACGGGCTGATGACCGCCGGGGCCAGGCCAATCCGTACTTCCGACAGGCAGAGCTGTGCGTCTTCGGCGCCGATGGCCATGTCACAGCAGCTGATCAGGCCCAGCGCGCCGCCAAAGGCTGCACCTTGCACCACGGCCAGGGTAGGCGCCTTGAGGCGGTGCAGGGCGTACATCAGCTCGCCCAGTTCGTGGGCGTCATCCAGGTTGGTGTTGAAGTCCAGCTGCGCCGACTGCTGCATCCAGGCCAGGTCGGCACCGGCGCTGAAGTGTCGGCCACGGCCGCGCAGCAGCACAAAGCGCAGGCTGGCGTCTTCGGCCAGGCGGTCGATGGCCACGATCAGCTCGCGGATCATCTGCGCGTTGAAGGCGTTGTTCTTGTCCTCGCGGCTCAGCCACAGGGTGGCGAAGCCGCGTGGGTCATGGATCACTTCAAGGGTGCTGAAATCGCTCATGGGTCACATCCGGAAAATGCCGAAGCGGCTCTGTTCGATCGGTGCGTTCAGCGCGGCAGACAACGCCAGGCCAAGCACGTCGCGGGTTTGTGCCGGGTCGATCACGCCGTCGTCCCACAGGCGGGCGCTGGAATAGTAGGGGTGGCCCTGGTGCTCGTACTGGTCGAGGATCGGTTGCTTGAGCCGGGCCTCGTCGTCGGCGCTGAAGGGCTGGCCGCTGCGCTCGCTTTGCTCGCGCTTGACCTGCGCCAGCACGCCAGCGGCCTGCTCGGCGCCCATTACGCCAATGCGTGCGTTGGGCCACATCCACAAAAAGCGCGGGTCGTAGGCGCGGCCGCACATGCCGTAGTTGCCGGCACCAAAGCTGCCACCGATGATCACCGTGAACTTCGGCACCTGGGCACAGGCCACGGCGGTGACCAGCTTGGCGCCGTGCTTGGCAATGCCGCCTTCTTCGTACTTCTTGCCCACCATGAAGCCGGTGATGTTCTGCAGGAACAGCAGCGGGATACCCCGCTGGCAGGCCAGCTCGATGAAGTGCGCGCCTTTTTGCGCGGCTTCGGCAAAGAGGATGCCGTTGTTGGCCAAAATCGCCACCGGGTAGCCGTGCAGGTGGGCGAAGCCGCACACCAGGGTGGTGCCGAACAGTGCCTTGAACTCATCGAATACCGAGCCATCGACCAGCCGCGCGATCACCTCGCGCACGTCGAACGGTTGCTTGGCATCCGCCGGTACCACCCCATACAGCTCGTCTGCGGCATACAGCGGCGCAACCGGTGCCAGGCGCTGCAGCTTGCCCAGCTTGTGCCAGTTGAGGTTGGCCACACTGCGCCGGGCGATGGCCAGGGCGTGCTCGTCGTTATCCGCATAGTGGTCGGCCAC
The DNA here is from genome assembly GCF_052112345.1 of Pseudomonas sp. SAS7. Lineage (NCBI taxonomy): Bacteria > Pseudomonadati > Pseudomonadota > Gammaproteobacteria > Pseudomonadales > Pseudomonadaceae > Pseudomonas > Pseudomonas sp. SAS7. The sequence continues at coordinate 135,209 of NZ_JBEGGO010000018.1, forward strand.
GCCGCTGGTGCGGCAATGCACATCGGCGCCACCCAGGTCTTCGGCGCTGACCACTTCACCGGTGGCGGCTTTTACCAGCGGCGGGCCGGCGAGGAAGATGGTTGCCTGCTGGCGCACCATGATCGCTTCGTCGGCCATGGCCGGTACGTAGGCGCCGCCAGCTGTGCACGAGCCCATCACCACGGCGATCTGGGGGATGCCCTGGGCGCTCATGTTGGCCTGGTTGAAGAAGATTCGCCCGAAATGCTCGCGGTCGGGGAACACTTCGTCCTGGCGCGGCAGGTTGGCGCCGCCCGAATCCACCAGGTAGATGCACGGCAGGCGGTTTTGCTGGGCGATGGTTTGCGCACGCAGGTGCTTCTTCACCGTCAGCGGGTAGTACGAACCGCCTTTGACCGTGGCGTCGTTGGCCACGATCATGCATTCCACGCCTTCGACGCGGCCGATGCCGGCGATCACGCCAGCGGCGGGCACGTCTTCGCCGTATACCTCATGGGCAGCCAGCTGGCCGATTTCGAGGAATGGCGAGCCCGGGTCCAGCAGGCGGTCGATGCGTTCGCGCGGCAGCAGCTTGCCACGCGAGGTGTGCCGCTCCTGGGCTTTGGGCCCGCCGCCCTGGGCCACCTGGGCGAGCAGGCCGCGCAGGGCCTGGACCTGTTCGAGCATGGCCGCGCTGTTGCCGGCGAACTCCGCCGAACGCGGGTTGATCTGGGTGTGCAAGGTAGCCATGTGCGCCCGTCCTTTATGCTCAGCGGGTTTCGTTGAACAGCTCGCGGCCAATCAGCATCCGGCGGATTTCGCTGGTGCCGGCACCGATTTCGTACAGCTTGGCATCGCGCAGCAGGCGGCCCGCCGGGAATTCGTTGATGTAGCCGTTGCCACCGAGAATCTGGATCGCCTCCAGGGCCATTTGCGTGGCGCGTTCGGCGGTGTACAGGATGACCCCGGCAGCGTCCTTGCGGGTGGTCTCGCCACGGTCGCAGGCCTGGGCCACGGCGTACAGGTAGGCGCGGCTGGCGTTCAGTTGGGTGTACATGTCGGCAATCTTGCCCTGGATCAGCTGGAACTCGCCGATGCTCTGGCCGAACTGCTTGCGGTCATGAATGTACGGCACCACCAGGTCCATGCAGCTTTGCATGATGCCGGTCGGGCCGCCGGACAGCACCACGCGCTCGTAGTCCAGGCCGCTCATCAGCACGCGCACGCCGCCGTTGAGCTGGCCGAGGATGTTTTCTTCCGGCACTTCGACGTCATCGAAGAACAGCTCGCAGGTGTTGGACCCGCGCATGCCCAGCTTGTCGAACTTGTTGCTGCGGCTGAAGCCTTTCCAGTCCCGCTCGACGATGAACGCGGTAATGCCGTGCGCACCCTTGTCCAGGTCGGTCTTGGCGTAGATCACGTAGGTGTTGGCGTCGGGCCCGTTGGTGATCCAGGTCTTGCTACCGTTCAGCACGTAATGGTCGCCGCGCTTTTCGGCGCGCAGTTTCATCGACACCACGTCGGAGCCGGCGTTGGGCTCGCTCATGGCCAGCGCGCCGATATGTTCACCGCTGATCAGCTTGGGCAGGTACTTGAGCTTCTGTTCATGGGTGCCGTTGCGGTTGATCTGGTTGACGCACAGGTTGGAGTGCGCGCCATAGGACAGTGCCACCGAGGCCGAGGCACGGCTGATTTCTTCCATCGACACCACGTGGGCCAGATAGCCCAGGCCGGCGCCGCCGTATTCTTCAGACACCGTGATGCCCAGCAGGCCCATGTCGCCGAACTTGCGCCACATGTCGGCGGGGAACAGGTTGTCGTGGTCGATTTGCGCGGCGCGGGGTGCCAGCTCGGCGGCCACGAACGTGCGCACCTGGTCGCGGAGCATGTCGATGGTTTCGCCCAGGGCGAAGTTCAGGGAGGGGTAATGCATGCTGGGGCACCTTCTTGTTCTTGAAATGGGGTTGTACCGTAGCTCAAGGGCTTTGCGCCGACCCTGTGGGAGCGGGTTTACCCGCGAATGCGTCAGCAGGGCCACCGTCATTGCCTGACTGGTCGCATTCGCGGGTGAACCCGCTCCCACAGGGTCGGTGCCGTGCCGATAAACCGGTGTCGTTCATCACCTTTACGTTAACGTAAACCTGCATGGGGTCACTGTCAATCCACTCATCACCTTTACGTAAACGTAAATCTGCGCCAGAGTATTCCCGCTTGCTTCAGTCGTGCCCAGAACAACCACAAGAAGGGACACCCATGAGTCAACCGAGCTATACCCGCGGTCGCCAGGACCAAGCCTTGCTGACCCAGACCATCGGCCAGGCCTTCGATGCCACGGTGGCCCGCTGTGCCAATGGCGAGGCGCTGGTGTCGCGCCACCAGGGCCTGCGCTACAGCTGGCTGCAGTTGGCCGAACAGGTCGAGGTGCATGCCCGCGCGCTTATGGCCCTGGGCGTGAACACCGGCGACCGTGTCGGCATCTGGGCGCCCAACTGCGCCCAGTGGTGCATTTTGCAGCTGGCCAGTGCCAAGGTCGGCGCCATCCTGGTCAACATCAACCCGGCCTACCGCGTGGGTGAGCTGGAATACGTGTTGCGTCAGTCAGGGTGCCGCTGGCTGGTGTGCGCCGATGCCTTCAAGACATCTGACTACCACGCCATGGTCCAGGAACTGGTGCCAGAATTGGCCTGCGCTACGCCAGGTGAACTGGTCAGTGAGCGCCTGCCGGACTTGCGCGGCGTGATCAGCCTGGCCGCCAACCCGCCTGCCGGCTTCCTGCCCTGGCACGCATTGGCCGAGCGGGCAGGGCAGACCTCGACCGATGCCTGCACTGCCCGCCAGCAAAGCCTGCAATTCGACCAGCCGGTGAACATCCAGTACACCTCCGGCACCACCGGGGCGCCCAAGGGGGCCACGCTCAGCCACTACAACATTCTCAATAATGGCTTCATGGTCGGCGAAAGCCTGGGCCTGACCGCAAACGACCGCATGGTGATACCGGTGCCGCTGTATCACTGCTTCGGCATGGTCATGGCCAACCTCGGCTGCATCACCCACGGCAGCACCATGATTTACCCCAACGACGCTTTCGACGCTGAGCTTACCCTGCGCGCCGTGGCCGAGGAGCGTGCCAGCATCCTGTACGGCGTGCCGACCATGTTCATTGCAATGCTCGACCACCCGGCCCGCCAAGGCATGGACCTGTCGACCCTGCGCAGCGGCATCATGGCCGGTGCCACCTGCCCGATCGAGGTGATGCGCCGGGTCATCGACCAGATGCACATGGCTGAAGTGCAGATCGCCTACGGCATGACCGAAACCAGCCCGGTGTCGCTGCAGACCGGCCCCGACGACGACCTGGAGCTGCGCGTGACCACCGTTGGCCGCACCCAGCCGCAGCTGGAAAACAAACTGGTGGACGCCGACGGCTGCATCGTCGCGCGCGGTCAGATTGGCGAGCTGTGCACCCGCGGCTACAGCGTGATGCTGGGTTACTGGGACAACCCCCAAGCCACGGCAGATGCCATCGACCCGGCCGGGTGGATGCATTCGGGCGACCTGGCGGTGATGGACGAGCATGGCCATGTGCGCATCGTCGGGCGCAACAAGGACATGATCATTCGCGGTGGCGAGAACATTTACCCACGTGAGCTCGAGGAGTTCTTCTATACTCACCCGGCGGTGGCCGATGCACAGGTGATCGGCATTCCGTGCAGCCGCTATGGCGAGGAGATCGTCGCCTGGATCAAGCTGCACCCAGGGCACAGCGCCACGGTCGAGGAACTGCAGGGCTGGTGCAAGGCACGCATCGCACACTTCAAGGTGCCGCGGCATATCCGCTTTGTTGACGAATACCCTATGACAGTGACGGGTAAGGTGCAGAAGTTCAGGATGCGGGAGATCAGTGTGGCGGAGATCACGGCGGTATCTGCGGGTTGATGTGTTGGGTCAACCGGCCCTTTCGCGGGTAAA
>NZ_JBEGGO010000019.1:0-138084 GCF_052112345.1 Pseudomonas sp. SAS7
TTTCCCCAGAGTCTGTCAAGCGTTTATTTTGAAGTTTTTTCCGAGAAACTCGTTTGGCTTCAAACACTTAACTCGCTGCGATCTCTCGTAGCGGGAGGTGAATCATACAGCGTTTAGAAGCGCTGTCAACCACCATTTCAACCGCTTGCGATCAGTTGATCGTAGCCCGTTCAGCACCACCTTAACCACTTAACTCGTTGAATCTCAAGGAGTTTGTCGTTCCGATGTCGCTGGAAGTGGGGCGCATTATAAGGGGATTCGGAAGGGCGTCAACCCTTAATTTCAAGAAATTGAAATATAAGCGGGAAATACCCTAGAAAGGCTAACAGGTGCCCGCCACAACACATTCAGCGCCTATGAGATCGAGCGCCGCCCGCGCGGCGCTTCGCAGCACAAGGCTGCTCCTACATTTGTTTCGGGCCAGTATCGCCTGTGGCAGACGCGCGCGACCTCCTTGTTTGAACGACGCAATATCGAGCCGTGCTCCAAGGCGTTCGCGCGCAAATTTCACAGTATTAATTGGCCCGAAACAGATGTAGGAGCAGCCTTGTGCTGCGAAGCGCCGCGCGGGCGGCGCTCGATCTCACAGGCGCCACAAGATCAAAGGCAAGCACCTTTCACAGCCACTACTATCTCAAGACTGGCCCCTGGCAGCCCTCCTCAATCTCAAACCGCCCTACCCTGCTTCCTGCCAACCCTCGAAAGCCCCCGCCCAACAGCAGGAACCCTCAGCACCATCAGCACAGCACCAATAAACGCATACACAGCCCACTCCCGCAGATCCGAGCGCACAATCCACAAAAAGTGCAGCAACCCCAGCCCAAGAACCAGATACACCAACCTGTGCAGCTTCTTCCACCGCGCCCCCAGCCTCCGCTGGCTATACCGATTCGAGGTAGCCGCCAAGGCCAGCAAGCAAAGGAACCCAAGCGCACCAACAATAATGTAGGGCCGCTTGCGCAGCTCCACCGCCAACTGCCCCCAATCCAGCCCAAGGATAAAGAACAGGTAACAGAGGATGTGCAGCACTATATAAGCAAACACCCACAACCCCAGCTGCCGGCGCACCACGATCCACCCCGACCACCCCGTCAGTTTCTGCAGTGGCGTCATGCTCAAGGTCACCAGCAGGAAGGTAAGCGCCCCAAGCCCAAGGCGGTCCATCATGATCTTCCCGGGGTCAGGCCCCAGCAGGTTCATCGCCGCCTGATATAGCCACCACGCCGGGAACAGGCATCCCACGATGAAGATCGCCAGGCGAAACCAGGGGTAACGCATCAATAGTTCTTCCGCAGATCAAGCCCGGTATACAGCGACGCCACTTCATCAGCGTAACCATTGAACATCTGCGTCTCTCGCACATTGGGGCTGAACAACCCGCTGGGCAACCGGCGTTCACGCGCCTGGGTCCAGCGTGGGTGATCGACCGTCGGGTTCACGTTGGCATAAAAACCATATTCATCCGGCGCCAGCCCTTCCCACGTAGTGCCGGGCTGTTCAGCCACCAGGCTGATGCGCACGATCGACTTGATGCTCTTGAAGCCATACTTCCACGGCACCACCAAGCGCAACGGTGCGCCATTCTGATTGGGCAGTTCGCGGCCATACATGCCTACCGCCAGGATCGCCAGCGGGTGCATTGCCTCGTCCAGGCGCAGCCCTTCTCTATAAGGCCAGTCGATCAAGGCGAACCCTGAGCGCTGCCCAGGCATATGCTGTGGATCTTTCAACGTTTCGAAGCGCACATAGCGCGCCTTGGAGGTCGGCTCGACCTGCTTGAGTACCTGCGCCAGCGGGAACCCCAGCCACGGAATGACCATCGACCACGCCTCTACGCAACGCAGCCGATAGATCCGCTCCTCGAGCTGATAAGGTTTGACGAAGTCTTCCAGTGCATAGCGCCCGGGCTTGCCCACCTCACCATCCACCACAATCGACCACGGCTCGGTCTTCAGGCTGTCGCCATTGGCAGCCGGGTCACCTTTGTCAGGCCCGAACTCATAGAAGTTGTTGTAATGAGTGGCATCCTTGAACGGCGTGATTGCCTCGTCCTTCACCGCCACCGCCTGCCAGCGCGTGGCAGCGAGCTTGTCAGTGAACCAGGCCGGTGCAGCGCCGGCCTGCACATCGGCATAACGCGAAACTTCAGCAGCGCCCGCCCTGCCCGGCAATGCGCCCAACGCCAGGCCGGCCAATGAGCCACCCAGCAGGGTACGACGGGAAAGGTAGATGCCTTCGGGCGTGATCTCCGACGCCTTGCACTCGGAAGACCTGGGAAGCTTGATGAGCATGGGCGGCTCCATAGCACTGGATAACGGATGTACCAGTAAGACTATGGAGCCGGAGGGTTATTCCAGCGTTAAGCAATTTTTACGCTTTGCGCCGGCGCGCCTTCAACAGGAACTGGATCGGCCCCGACGCTGCATAAGCGAGGAAGATCAGCAGCAGGATGCGCGGCGGGTCGCTGAACACGACGGCAAACACCAGCACCACGGCAAGGATGGCCACGAATGGCACGCGCCCCTTGAGGTCCAGCTCCTTGAAGCTGTTGTACTTGATATTGCTGACCATCAGCATGCCGGCAGCTGCCACCAGCAGCGCCACCAGGAACGACAGCTTGGAGCCCTGAATACCGTAATCGCTGAACGCCCACACGGTACCCGCTACCACACCTGCGGCAGCCGGGCTGGCCAGGCCGATGAAGTAGCGCTTGTCGGCGGTACCGACCTGGGTGTTGAAGCGCGCCAGGCGCAGCGCAGCACCGGCCACATAGATGAAGGCCACCATCCAGCCGACCTTGCCCATGTCACCCAGCGCCCAGCCAAAGGCCAGCAACGCAGGGGCCACACCGAAGGCGACCATGTCTGACAGCGAGTCATACTCGGCACCGAAGGCGCTCTGGGTATTGGTCATGCGCGCAACGCGACCGTCCAGGCCGTCGAGCACCATGGCCACGAAGATGGCGATGGCGGCAAAGGCGAAGTACTTGCTCGCCTCGCGCGGGTCACCGGCACTCAGGGCGCTCTGTGCGCTCATCGAGCTGATGATGGAATAGAAGCCGGCAAACAGGTTGGCGGTGGTGAACAAGTTGGGCAGCAGGTAGATGCCGCGGTGGCGCACCTTGCGGCCTTCGGCGTCGTGCCCTTCTTCAATGTGCTCATCGATAGGTAGCAGGCTTTCGGCGTCGGAGGGCTTGTTCGGCTCTTCGGGACGTTCGCTCATAAAGGGTACCTTGCAACAGGATGGAAAATGTTCGACACGGGCCCGCGAAACAGGTTCTGACAGCAGGCCACTGGTCTGCTTTATACCAGAAGCGGGCTGCCAGAACGAAAAAACGCGGCCGAAGCCGCGTTTTTCATCTTTCGATAAGACTTAGTTCTTGGTCTTGTCGACGATTTTGTTAGCCGAGATCCACGGCATCATCGAGCGCAGTTGCTCGCCGATGATTTCGATACCGTGAGCGGCGTTGTTGCGGCGCTTGGCGGTCATCGATGGGTAGTTGGTGGCACCTTCGGAGATGAACATCTTCGCGTACTCGCCGTCCTGGATGCGCTTCAGAGCGTTGCGCATGGCCTTGCGGGATTCTTCGTTGATGACTTCCGGGCCGGTAACATACTCACCGTATTCGGCGTTGTTGGAGATCGAGTAGTTCATGTTGGCGATGCCGCCTTCGTACATGAGGTCAACGATCAGCTTCAGTTCGTGCAGGCACTCGAAGTAGGCCATTTCCGGCGCGTAGCCAGCTTCGACCAGGGTTTCGAAACCGGCCTTGACCAGTTCAACGGTACCGCCGCACAGAACAGCCTGCTCACCGAACAGGTCGGTTTCGGTTTCGTCCTTGAAGGTGGTTTCGATGATGCCGGTACGGCCGCCACCAACGCCCGAAGCGTAGGACAGGGCAACGTTCTTGGCATTGCCCGAAGCATCCTGGTAGATAGCGATCAGGTCAGGAATGCCGCCGCCTTTGACGAACTCGGAGCGAACGGTGTGGCCCGGGGCCTTCGGCGCGATCATGATCACGTCGAGGTCGGCACGCGGAACAACCTGGTTGTAGTGGATCGAGAAGCCGTGGGAGAAGGCCAGGGTAGCGCCCTTCTTGATGTTCGGCTCGATCTCGTTCTTGTACAGAGCGCCCTGGAACTCGTCCGGGGTCAGGATCATGACCAGGTCAGCCGCAGCGACAGCGGTAGCAACGTCGGCAACTTTCAGGCCGTGGGCTTCAGCCTTGGCAACGGTAGCCGAACCTTTACGCAGACCGACGGTAACGTCTACACCGGAGTCTTTCAGGTTGCACGCTTGGGCGTGGCCCTGGGAACCGTAACCGATGATGGCGACTTTCTTGCCCTGGATGATGGAAAGGTCGCAGTCTTTATCGTAGAAAACTTTCATGAAATACCCCTGGTTATATCTCGGCCCCTGCGGAGCCATCGCTAATTTTTGAATTTAGATGCTGAGCACTTTGTCGCCACGGGCAATGCCGGTAACGCCGCTGCGCACGGTTTCGAGAATCGATGCAGTGCCGATCGCCTGGATGAAGCTGTCCAGTTTGTCGCTGGTGCCGCTCAGCTGCACGGTGTACACGCTGGCGGTCACGTCGACGATCTGGCCACGGAAGATATCCGTGGTGCGCTTGATCTCGGCGCGCTGGGCACCGGTGGCCTTGACCTTGACCAGCATCAGTTCACGCTCGATGTGAGCGCTTTCCGACAGGTCGACAAGCTTGACCACTTCGACCAGCTTGTTCAGGTTCTTGGTGATCTGTTCGATCACTTCGTCATGGCCAACGGTGGTCAGCGTCAGACGCGACAGGGTCGGGTCTTCGGTCGGCGCCACGGTCAGGCTTTCAATGTTGTAGTTGCGCTGGGAGAACAGGCCGACCACACGGGACAACGCACCTGGTTCGTTTTCCAGCAGCAGGGAAATGATGTGCCGCATATCAGGTACGCTCCGTCTTGCTCAGCCACATGTCACGCATCGAGCCATCCTTGATCTGCATCGGATAGACGTGCTCGCTGCGGTCAACCGCGATGTCGATGAACACCAGACGGTCCTTCATCGCAAACGCTTCTTCCAGCTTCGGCTTGAGGTCCTTCAGGCTGGTGATGCGGATACCCACATGACCATAGGCCTCGGCCAGCTTGATGAAGTCAGGCAGCGACTCGACGTACGAGTGCGAGTGACGACCGTTGTAGGCCATGTCCTGCCACTGACGAACCATGCCCAACACACCGTTGTTCAGGTTGACGATTTTCACCGGCAGGCCGTACTGCATGCAGGTGGACAGCTCCTGGATGTTCATCTGGATGCTGCCTTCGCCAGTCACGCAGGCAACGTCCTGGTCCGGGAAGTTGAGCTTGACGCCCATCGCCGCCGGGAAGCCGAAGCCCATGGTGCCCAGGCCACCGGAGTTGATCCAGCGGTTCGGCTTGTTGAAGCGGTAGTACTGCGCCGCGAACATCTGGTGCTGGCCCACGTCGGAGGTGACAAAGGCATCGCCATGGGTCACTTCGCACAGGGTCTCGATGACTTTCTGCGGTTTGATGACATTGCCATCGCCCTTGTCGTAAGGGAACAGTTCGCCATCGCCACGCCATTCGTCGATCTGCTTCCACCAGGCATCCAGCGCCGCCTTGTCAGGCTGCTCGCCGATTTCCTTGAGGATGCCGAGCATTTCGCTGAGCACGCTGTCGACCGGACCGACGATCGGCACGTCGGCCTTGATCATCTTGGAGATCGACGCCGGGTCGATGTCGATGTGGATGATCTTGGCGTTCGGGCAGAACTTGGCCGGGCCGTTGACCACGCGGTCGTCGAAGCGTGCACCCACAGCGAGGATCACGTCGGCGTTGTGCATGGCCATGTTGGCGGTGTAGCTGCCGTGCATGCCGAGCATGCCGAGGAACTGGCGGTCGGTACCCGGGAAGCCACCCAGGCCCATCAGGGTATTGGTGACCGGCAGGTTCAGCGACTTGGCGATTTCGGTCAGGGCTTCGGAGCCACCGCCGAGAATCACGCCACCACCGGAGTAGACGATCGGGCGTTTGGCAGCCAAAAGCATCTCGGCGGCCTTGCGGATCTGGCCGGAATGGCCACGGACCGCGGGGCTGTAGGAGCGCAGCTTGACCTTTTTCGGGTAGACGTATTCGAACTTTTCGGCCGGGTTGGTCATATCTTTTGGAATGTCGACCACGACCGGACCTGGGCGACCGGATTGCGCCAGGTAGAACGCTTTTTTCAGGACTTCCGGGATCTCGGTCGGGTTCTTGATCATGAAGCTGTGCTTCACGATCGGCCGCGAGATACCAATCATGTCGGTTTCCTGGAAGGCATCGGTACCCACCATGGTGCTAGGCACCTGGCCGGACAGGATGACCATCGGAATCGAATCCATGTAGGCGGTGGCAATGCCGGTAATGGCATTGGTCGCGCCCGGGCCGGAGGTTACCAGCACCACACCGGCCTTGCCGGTGGCGCGGGCGTAGCCGTCCGCCATATGGGTTGCCGCCTGCTCGTGACGAACCAGGATGTGTTCCACTTCCGGTTCTTTGAACAGTGCGTCGTAAACATGCAGGAGAGCACCACCAGGGTACCCGTAGATGTGCTTAACGCCTTCGTCACGCAAAAAGCGGACGACCATCTCAGCGCCAGATAAAAGCTCCACGTTGTTCACCTCTAAAACGCCAGAATACCGTCCCTAGTGGACGGGTCTTAATAGGTTTACTGCCAAGCAGAGCATGAGCGAAAACGTCAGCACTGACTGAGCAAGTATTGGGAGCACCCCAGAGTGTTGCGGGGTTTTCCCACCCAGCGCGAGGTAACGCGTTGCGGGGTGTAACAGGTCGGCGCGGGTGTGCGCCTCATGATCTGCTTAGCGGGTCTGCTTCTGGCAGTCCCTCTACAGCGGAAGTTGGATTCTTGTGATTCGGCGCCAACATGTCAAGAAAAATTATTGCCAATATTTCCCCAAGATGAATTCCTGCCACCACTAAAAATCGCTTCAGCAGCAGAATAAATAAGATTTCCACAAAAAAGGGCCACAATCTGCGGCCCTTGAAGGAAAAACTGAAGAAATCAGGCGGAAGGAGCGATCAATTGGTCAAATGCTGCCAACAGTCGGCGCAGCTCACGGCTTTGCTCCGGCCGGTCGGTAAACACGGTCTCGGCCATGACCAGGATGCTGGAGGCATTGGGCAGCGGATGGCCCAGCTCGATGATGATCTTCATGCGCGGCAGGAAGATCCATTGCAGCCACTGCTCGAAACTGAGGGTGTCGACCGCGAACGGCACGGTACTGGCCAGTGCCTCATCGCTGGGTGGCTCGTCATCCCACCACCCTTGCACCACCAGTTCACGCTCGATCAGCAGCAGGTGGTCGGCAATGTCCAGAATACGTTGCTCGATCATCACGAATTGACCCGCGCCTTCTGCCGGGCCAATGCCGCGCCAGCGCTGTCACCTTGCTTTTCACGGGCCTGGGCGATGGTGTTCCACAGCTCGGCCTGCAGGCTCGGGCGGCCGTTGGCGTAAGTCAGGGCGCGACGCGCCAGCTGCTCGGCCTGCGCTGCATCACCTTGCGACAGGCGCACCTGAGCCAGGCGGTACAGCACCTGCGGCTCGCGCGGGGCAATGCGCTGTGCACGCTCCAGGCTCGACGCAGCGCCGTTGAAGTCACCACTGCCCTGCTGGGTCTGCGCGGTGGTCAGCAGTGCCAGCACCGGGCCGTCCAGTTGCTCGTCGGCCGACAGACCACCGGCAGCGGCGCTGCTGCGCGGAATGCCGGTTGGTGCGCTGGTGCTTGCCGGGGTGCTGTTCATTGCCGCGATGTCGAACGGCTCGTCGGCGATCGGGTTGGGGTTGGTGGTCATCGGCGCCGAACTGACCGGGCCTGGGGTAATCGGGCCCGGCGTGATTGGCGAGGTGCTGATCGGCGCCGCGCCATTGGCAGCCGGGAACGTCTGGATGCCAGAAGCGCCAGCGCCCTGCGGGATCATCACGGTCACGCCGGAGTCTTCGGGCAACGTCTGCGCTTGCGCGGTGCCCGTGTTATAGCCACCCGCCGAGCGGTTGGCCGTCACGCGCTCGCTGTTGGACACGCGAGTGCTCGAATCGACCACCGGTATATTGCCGCGCGGGACGCTGGAGCACCCCTGGAGCACAGCCAACGCCGTCACGGCAGGAAACAGCCACTTGTTCACGTCACACCTCATCAATGCAGCCTGTGCTTAATTCATCCAGCCTTTGACCCAGTCCATGACTGATTCTGCAGGATTCTGCTCGCCGCCACAGGTCGCGCCGGCGGGCGGTTCACTCCCGCGAATATACGGCATCTGCACCGCTCCCGGACAGCTGCCATCAGACCCATGGCCAGTGTACGGGTCGATCCAGGCCTGCACCACGTTGTCCGGCTGCGGCATGTCCAGCGGCAGCGGGTCGGCCTTCTTCATGAAGCTGGTCCACACCTGCAGGGCACCGGTGGCGCCGGTAAAGGGGGTTTTGCCGTTATCGTCACGGCCCATCCACACCACGGCCAGCAGGTCCTGGCTGAAGCCGGAGAACCAGCTGTCGCGCGAATCGTTACTGGTACCGGTCTTGCCCGCCAGGGTCAGCGAGCGCGGCAAGGTGTTGTACACCGAGCGCCCGGTACCTTCGCGCATGACCCGCTGCATGGCGTTCTGCACCAGGTAGATGGCACCCGGGTCGAAGGTTTGCTGGATCTGGAACGGGTAGCGCTTGAGCGGCTCGCCCTCGGCGGTCAACACACTGCGAATACCGCGCATCGGGGTGTTGAAACCGCCGTTGGCGATGGTCTGGTACATGGTCGCAACCTGCATCGGCGACATGCCACCGGCCCCCAGCAACATGGCCGGGAAGGCTGGCCAGTCGACATTTACCCCCAGCCGGCCAATGGTCTTGATCACATTGGGCACGCCCACTTCCAGGCCGAGCTTGGCGGTTGACAGGTTGTACGAGTTGGCAAGCCCCTGGTACAGGTAGATGGTGCCATGCGGTCGACGGTCATAGTTTTGTGGGCGCCAGACCTGGCCATCGGCACCCTTGACCGAAAATGGCTCATCCTGCACCCAACTGGTCAGGGTGTACTTGCTCGGCTGCTCCAGCGCCGTCAGGTACACCGACGGCTTGACCAGCGAGCCGATCGGCCGCACAGCATCAATGGCCCGGTTGAAACCGGCGAAGCCTGCCTGGCGGCTACCGATCAGCGCCTGTACCTCGCCGGTTTCCGGGTTGGTCACGACCATTGCCGACTCCACCTCGTCAGCACCCTTGCGCCCCGCCAGGCGCTTGAAGGTCTCGCTCATCGAGGTTTCGGCCTTCATCTGCAGAATCGGGTCGAAGCTGGTGAAAATACGCAGGCCTTCTTCGGTCAAGTCTTCGTCGCGGTAGTCCTGGCGCAGCTGACGCTTGACCAGGTCGAGGAAGGCCGGGAACGAGCTGTCGGCCAGGCTGCCGCGCTTGGTCACGCCCAACGGCATCTTCTTCGCCGCATCGACTTCCGCCTGGCTGGCGACGCCCTGTTCGGCCACCAGGTCGAGCACCAGGTTGCGGCGGGCCAGAGCGCGGTCAGGGTAGCGCCGCGGGTTGTAGTAGGACGGCCCTTTGACCATGCCCACCAGCAAGGCGATCTGATGCAGCTTCAGTTCCGCCAGCGGCTGGCTGAAGAAGAACTGGCTGGCCAGGCCGAAGCCATGAACGGCACGCTGGCCATCCTGACCGACGAACACTTCGTTGAGGTAGGCCTCGAGAATCTCGCGCTTGTCGTAGTGCAACTCAAGCAGCATGGCCATCATCGCTTCGGTCAGCTTGCGGCTAAGGCTGCGTTCGCTGCTGAGGTAGAAGTTCTTCACCAGCTGCTGGGTCAGGGTACTGCCGCCCTGACGCATCGAGCCGGACGAGGTGTTGACCCACATGGCCCGGGCGATGGACTTGGGCGACACGCCATAGTGGCTGTAGAAGTCGCGGTCTTCAGTCGCCACCAGGGTTTCGAGCAGGTATTTGGGCACCTGGTCGATCTTGATCAGGATGCGGTCTTCGAGGTTTTTCGGGTAAATGCCGCCGATCATCAGCGGTTCAAGCCGCACCACGTCGAGCGCCTTGCCGTTGGCAGCCGACAGGCCCGCCACGTAATCGCCGGAGAAACGCACGCGTACAAACTGTGCTGGCTCCATGCCCTCGTAGAACTGGAAACCACGGGTATTGAGGTCGACGGTATTGCCGTTGACGGCCGCCGCACCCGGGCCGTTGGCCGCGCTTTCGCGCCGGTAGCCGAGTGCGTCGAGTTCGGTAAGGAAGTCGTTCTTGCTCAGTTTCTGACCAGTGAACAGCTCCAGCGGCCGGGCATACACCTTGGCCGGGATGGTCCAGCGCTTGCCGGAGAACTTCTCCTGCACGACGGCATCGAGGTAAACCGCGAAGCCGGCAACGATCACCAGGCCTACCAGGCTGAGCTTCAAAGCCCAGCCCAGCCAGGCGCGAGAGCGGCCGGTCGGGCGTTTCTGAGGGGTACGGGGATTTCGGGTTCGGGTCATGGCGGCGGATTATACGCACTTTATAAAGGCTGGGCAGACGGCCCAGCGGTAGGCAGGGACGGCACCATTGACCATAATGGCGCATTCGAATTCCCTGCCCCCGGAAGGATTTCCCGTGAGCCAAGCACTTATCACTGCGTTGCAGAACCCAGCCCTGTACCCTCACCCCGTGGATGGGTTCCAGCTCATCGAGACGCATATCTCCTGGGTGCTGCTCACCGGCGAGTACGCCTACAAGATCAAGAAGCCGATGAACTTCGGCTTCCTCGACTTCACCGAACTGGGCCAGCGCCAGCATTTCTGTAACGAAGAATTGCGCCTGAACCAGCGCCTGACCGACGGCCTGTACCTGGAGGTATTGCCGGTTACCGGTAGCGTCGAAGCGCCGCAGATCGGTGGCGAAGGCGAGGCTATCGAATACGCGCTGAAGATGCGCCAGTTCCCCCAGGGGCAGATGCTCAGCACCCTGCAGGCCAATGGCGAACTGAATGCCGCGCACATCGACCAGATGGCCCGGCAAATCGCCGAGTTCCACCTGCAAACGCCCAAGGTATCCGCCGAGCAGCCCTACGGCTCGCCTGAAAGCGTCATGGCCCCGGTCGAGCAGAACTTCGAGCAGATCCGCCCATTCCTCAGCGACAAGGCCGACCTGCTGCAACTGGACAACCTGCAGGCTTGGGCGCGCAGCAGTTTCGAGCGGCTGCAAGGCCTGTTCGCCTCGCGCAAGGCCAATGGTTTCACCCGCGAGTGCCATGGTGACATCCACTTGGGCAACGCCACACTGATCGACGGCCAGGTGGTGATCTTCGACTGCATCGAGTTCAACGAACCGTTCCGCATGACCGATGTCTGGGCGGACACCGGCTTCCTTGCCATGGACCTGGAAGATCGCGGCCTCAAGTGCCTGGCACGACGCTTCATCAGCCAGTACCTGGAGCTGACCGGCGATTATGAAGGCCTGGAAGTGCTCAACTTCTACAAAGCCTATCGCGCCCTGGTACGGGCCAAGGTCGCGCTGTTCAGCATGCCGGCCAACGCCGACGGCGTGCAGCGGGCTACTACCCTGCGCACCTACCGCAACTACGCCAACCTGGCCGAAAGCTACAGCGCCATCCCTTCGCGGCTACTGGCCATCACCCATGGCGTCTCGGCAGTGGGCAAGAGCCACGTGGCAATGCGCCTGGTCGAGGCCTTGGGCGCCATTCGCGTGCGCTCCGACGTCGAGCGCAAGCGCCTGTTCGGCGAACAGCTGCAGGACAACGCCGGCCAACTGACTACCGGGATTTATGACCAGGATGCCAGTGCCGCCACTTACCAACGCTTGCACGACGTGGCAGCAACCGTTTTGCGCGCCGGCTTCCCGGTGGTGCTGGATGCCACCTACCTCAAGCGCGAACAGCGCCAGGCGGCTGCAGACGTTGCCAGCCAGACCGGTGTGCCGTTCCTGATCCTGGACTGCCACGCACCCGAGGCAGTCATCGCCAGCTGGCTGGAGCAGCGTCAGGCCGAAAACACCGACCCTTCGGATGCCACCCTGGACGTGGTCAAGGCCCAGCAGGCCAGCCGTGAAGCCCTGGATGCGCAGGAGCTGGTGCAGAGCACCCGGGTCGATACCCAGGATGCTGGCAGCATGGACCAGGTGATCGAGCAGATTCGCCAGCGTTTGCCTGGCCTGTAAGTTCATCGTTTTCCTGTTCTGGCCCCTTCGCGGGTAAACCCGCTCCCACAGGTACTACGCCGACCTTGAGGCTTGTAGAGCACCTTGTGGGAGCGGATTCACCCGCGAAGAGGCCGGCACAGGTCCCGACAGCTCATCGCTCCGATGGCAAAAGGCCGCGCATTTCCTAACCCCCGCTACACTCCTCTCTGACCTGCTCGCGATTTATCCTCCAATCCACGTTCAGCCATCGCAAGGAGGCTCGATGAACGATGAATTGCAGCACCTGAAGAACCTTGGCAAGACCTCTGCGCAGTGGCTGCATGCCGCCGGCATCCACAGTGCATCGGACCTGCGTCGCCTGGGTGCGGTGGGTGCATACCAGGCCGTTAAGACACGAGGGTTCCGCGCTTCCAAGGTGCTGTTGTACGCCATTGAAGGCGCCCTGCTGGACATGCACTGGAACGATCTGCCGCTCGAACGCAAAGAAGCGCTCAATCAACAACTGGACGCAAAAAACCCTACGCAAAAAAATCCAAAATAATCGTGGAAAGGGGATTGACTACGAAATGAGAATCGTTATGATTATCACAACTGGTCGCGAGACTGGTTGGATAACCTAAGAGCCCCTGGTTCGGACTCTCAGATTATCTCCTCATCAGGCTAATCACGGTTATTGACCCGGCTCTTTGCCGGGTCTTTTTTTGCCTGCGGTTTTTATGCCGCCTGGCTTGGCTTTCCCACCGTGCACACTACTGGCGAAACTGCGCGCAGTAATCCTGCTCGGGCGTCGCCGCCGTGTACCACACGTAATCAGCCTCGCCTGGCTCAACCTGCTCGCCCACCTCGGCCAGCAGCAATACCTTGCTCTCCCCCGACGCCCCCAGATCAGCCAAGTGCAAGGGTATGCCCAAGTCCTTGCGCACGTGATAGGCCCCGGCAAACAGCAGTGCCGGCTGCGGCGCCGACAGCAAACGCTCGGCCATGCGCCGGTCGCGCTGCTGCTGCACGGCCAGCATTGCCGGCAACTGGCTTTCCGGCAGCATCCCGCAATGCCCGGCGCGTACCTGCTCCAGCAAGGCAGCCTTCACCGCTGGCGCATTGGACCTTTCGCCGGTCAGCGAGGCGGATTGTCGATAGGCCTGGCGCATCTCCCCAGGCGACAGGTTGGCCGCCAGCAGTGGCACTCGCTGCTGCAAGGCCTCACGCACGATCGGCCCGTACAGCTGCCAGTCCCAACCTTCCTGCCAGGCCAGCGCCTTGGGCAAGTCTGCCGGCAGGGGCTGCCCCTGAACCTTGTCGACCAGCGGTTGCTGCTCAGGCTGCAGCATCTCCAGCAAGAGGCTGCCTTGCACGCGCTGACCCTGCAGCGCGCGCAGCAGCCAAAGTTGCAGCGCGTGGTGGTCCGGGTTGTCGTGTTTTTCGCCCACCAGCACCCGAGGGGTGCCCGCCAGGCGCTGCACCAGTTGCTCAGGGCTGATCGCCTGGCCGCTGGCAAGGTCGATGATCTGCCCCAACTCGGCATGCGTACGCCCCTCACTGCTCTGCCAAGGGGGCAACGGCGGCAGGCTGGCCTGGCAGCCACCCAGTGCCAACATCAGGCAAAGCGAGAAACCGGACAGCAGCGGATGACGCATCGGCAATGCCTCCTAGCGGGTGATGATCAGCGGATGCCCACGCTCCGGGTGCGTCTGCACCAGCACATCGATTCCGTAAACCGCCCTCAACGCCGCTGGCGTCAGCACCTCTTCGGGCGATGCAAACGCATGACTGCGCCCCTGCTCCAGCAACAGGATACGGTCACAGTAGCGCGCCGCCAGGTTCAGGTCATGCAGGATTACCAGCACCGCAGCGCCGCGGTCGGCGAAGCGGCGCACGGACTCCAGGGTAGTGTGCTGGTGCAGCGGGTCGAGCATCGAGGTCGGTTCGTCGAGCAGCAGCGTGGCCCCCTCCTCGCCCGGCCATAGCTGCGCCAGCACACGGGCCAGGTGCACCCGCTGCCGCTCGCCCCCCGATAGCGCCAGGTAACTGCGCCCCACCAGGTGCCAGGCATCCGCCGCCTGCAACGCCGCTTCGACAATTTGCGCATCGCGCTGCTGCCCGGTGCCATGCGGCATGCGCCCCATGCCCACCACTTCCTCCACCCGGAACGAGAAGCCCAGGCTGGACACCTGTGGCAATACGGCCAGGCGCCTGGCCCGCTCCTGCCCAGGCCAATCGGTGAGGGGCCGGCCCTGCAACGTCACCCGCCCTCGGTCGGGCACCAGCTCGCCACACAACACACCCAGCAGGCTGCTCTTGCCGGCACCGTTGGGGCCGAGCACACCCACCACCTGCCCCGGGCTCAGTTGCAGGTGAATGTCGTGCAACACCTCATTGCTTCCCCGCCGCAGGTGCAGGCCTTCGACTTGCAACATCAGCTGCGCCCTCGTATCAGCAGGACCAGGAAGAACGGCGCACCGATAAAGGCCGTGACAATACCAATCGGCAACTCGGCAGGTGCCAGCAGCAGCCGAGCCGCCAGGTCGGCGAACAGCATCAGCACGCCCCCCGCCAGCAACGAGGCCGGTAGCACCACGCGGTGATCAGGCCCGGCCAGCAAGCGCACCAGGTGCGGCACCACCAGGCCGATGAAACCGATCAGCCCTGCAGCAGCCACGGCCGCACCCACGCCCAGCGCCGTGCAGAACACCAGCTCGCGCTTGAGCCGCTCCACGTCGACACCCAGGTGGCGCGCCTCCGACTCACCCAGTAACAGGGCATTCAGCGCCTTGGCCCGGCGTGGCAGCCACACCGCTACCCCCGCCGCCACCAGCAGCAATGGCCATAGCCGTTCGTAGCTGGCACCGTTCAGGCTGCCAAGGTTCCAGAATGTCAGTGTGCGCAGGGTGGCGTCGTCGGCCAGGTAAGAGAACAGCCCAACGGCCGCGCCGCCCAGCGCAGTCATGGCCACGCCAGCCAGCAGCATGGTTGCGACGTTGGTCTGGCCATCGCGCCGGCCCAGACGGTAAACCAGCGCGGTTACCCCAAGCCCCCCGACAAAAGCGCAGAACGACAGCAGATACGGCGCGAAAGCCTCCGGCATGCCGCCAAACCAGGCGCCACCGACAATGGCCACCGCAGCGCCCATCGCCGCCCCAGCGGCAACCCCCACCAGCCCCGGATCGGCCAGCGGGTTGCGAAACAGCCCCTGCATGGCCACACCGGACAGCGCCAGCACAGCGCCCACCGCCAGCCCCAGCAGGGTACGCGGCAGGCGGATCTGGCCCAGGATCATCTCGGCCTGCTGCAGGCCGTCGGCCGCAATTGGCAGCCCCAGCAGGCGCAGGCCGGCGCGCAGGGTGTCGAACAGCGGCAGGCTGACCGGCCCCAGGGCCAGCGACAGCCACACCGCCAACAGGCACAGCAGGCTCAGGCAAATGAACAACGTGCGTGGCTGGACCCGCTGTTTCATTGCGCGAAGCTGGCCTGGGCTGCCGGGTAGAAGGTGGCTGCCAGCGACTGCAAGGTCGATGGCAGGCGTGGGCCAAGCCCGCCCACCAGCAACGTCGGGTCCAGTGACACCAGGCGTTTCTCACGAACAGCCCGCGAGGCAGCCAGCGCGGGGTTTTCTTTCAACAGGGCCTGCAACGCCTGCTCATCGGCCAGCGCCCGGTCGGAAAACACGATCACATCCGGGTCCAGCGCCGCCAAGGCTTCGTTGGAGAAGTTCTTGTAGCCTTGATGTTCTGCCAGGTTGTGCCCACCTGCCTGGCCCAGCAGCCAGTCACCCGCAGTGCCCTGCCCGGCGATCAGCGGCTTGGCCCCGGCATGGCCGACCAGCAGTAGCACCCCAGGTGCCTTTTTCCCGGCCTGAGCCTGCTTGACCTTGGCCTGCACCGCCTCGATTTGCTGGTGGTAACCCGCCGCCAACGCCGAAGCTTGCGGCTCTGCGCCAAGCAACTGCCCCAGATGCTTGAGGTTTTCATCCACCGCCGCCAGTTCGGCCTTGCTGGAGAACAACTCCACCTGCACACCGGCCTTGCGGATTTGCGCCAAGACCGGCGGCGGGCCCATTTCCTCGGTGCCCACCAGTACATCCGGGCGCAGGCTGAGAATGCCTTCAGCCGACAGCTGCCGCTGGTAGCCCACGCTGGGCAGTGATTTCAGCGATGCCGGGTGCTGGCTGGTGGTGTCCACACCGACCAGCCGCGCTTCACCGCCCAGCGCAGTTATCCATTCGCTCAGGGCGCCACCGGCGCTGACCCAGCGTTGCGGCAACTCGGCCGCCAGGGCCTGGGTGGAGAGCACAAAGCTTGCGCACAGGGCGAGCAAGGCGACTGGACGGCGCATCATCGGGTTCCTTCTGAAGGCGAGCCGCGCGCCTTGTGGCGGGCGGCAGAACTGCGCACCATAGGCAGCCAGGCGCAGCGAATGCGGGCAATTTGATAATTATTCGCATTGAAGCGTCAAGTCATCATCTGTTTCATGAGTCGTCCTTGCCATGCACTTCCTTTGTACCTCCCATGCACTGGCCGAAGGCCAAAGCCGCGCCTTCAGCGTAGACGGCCTCGAACTGTTCGGCGTGCGCCGCCATGGCCAGGTGTACCTCTATCGCAACCGCTGCCCACACCGCAGCATCCCGCTGAACTGGGGACAAGATGCATTTCTCGATGACAGCGCCAGCCTCATCCACTGCGCCCACCATGGTGCGCTGTTCCTCATTGAAAGCGGCGAGTGCGTGGCCGGGCCCTGCGAGGGTGAGCAATTACAGGCCCAGGGCTGTCACGAAGACAGCCAGGGCATCTGGCTCACGGCGTAAGCAGCACCGGCAGGCGGCGATCAACAACAATGCCTTCGGCGTCCAGGCGGGTGCCGTAGGCCAGCACCTCTACCCCGTCCGCCACCGCAGCACGCAGGGCCTGTGCATAGGCTGCGTCGATTTCCTCGGCCGGGCGCACGGCGTCGATACCCGTCAGGTTCACGCAGTACAGTTGCACCGCCCGTATACCCTGCTGGGCCAGTTTCGCCAGTTCGCGCAGGTGCTTGGCACCACGCTGGGTCACTGCATCGGGGAAGGCGGCCACTGTGCTGTCGGGGTAGCCCAAGGTCACGCTCTTGACCTCGACATATGCGGGGCCACCGTCGAACTCCAGGCGAAAGTCGATGCGGCTGCTTTCCTCACCGTATGCCACCTCGCGCTTTAGCGCGGTGAAACCGGCCAGTTCGGCGATGACGCCGGCCCGCAGCGCCTCTTCGACCAGTGCATTGGCCCGCCCGGTATTCACACAGGCCAGCCGCCCCTGCGGGGTTTCGCTGATTTCCCAGGTGCCTGGCAGCTTGCGCTTGGGGTCGTTGGAGCGGCTGAACCACACCTGCCCGCCTTCACGCATGCAGTTGAGCATGGAGCCGGTGTTCGGGCAGTGAATGGTCAGCTGTTCGCCGCTGGCCAGTTCGATGTCCGCCAGAAAGCGCTTGTAACGGCGCAGCAGGCGGCCCTGTTCAAGTGAAGGAGAGAAACGCATCAGCCTTGCCAGCTCCGCAGGCCGCGGGCAATGCGCTGCACCGCCTGTTCCAGGCGCGGCAGGCTCTGGGTGTAGGCAAAGCGCACATGGTGCCCGGCCAGGTGGCGGCCGAAGTCCAGGCCCGGGGTGAAGGCCACGTGCTCGGTTTCCAGGAAATGCCGGCAGAAGGCAAACGCATCCCCGCCAAAGGCGCTGATATCGGCATACAGGTAAAACGCCCCCTGCGGCTCGACGGCAATGCGGAAGCCCAATTCGCGCAGGGCGGGCAACAGATAGTCGCGACGGCGGGCGAACTCGGCCCGGCGTTCTTCGAAAATGGCCAGGCTCTCGGGCTGGAAGCAGGCCAGCGCGGCATGCTGGGCCATGCTCGGTGCACTGATGTACAGGTTCTGCGCCAGCTTCTCCAGGTCGGCCACTGCCCCAGGTGGGGCTACCAGCCAGCCAAGGCGCCAACCGGTCATGCCGTAATACTTGGAAAAACTATTCAGGACGAACGCCGAATCGTCGACTTCCAGCACGCTTGGCGCGTCCATGCCATAAGTGAGGCCATGGTAGATCTCGTCCACCACCAGGTGGCCATGCCGCTCATGGGTGGCCTTGGCAAGGCTGGCCAACTCTTCGCGCCCCAGCACGGTACCGGTCGGGTTAGCCGGCGACGCGACCAGTGCACCGACGGTGTCCTTGTCCCAGTAGCGCTCGACCAGGTCGGCGGTCAGCTGGTAATTCACCTCCGGGCCCACCGGTACCAGTTGCGCCCCACCCTCGACCAGCCGCAGGAAGTGGCGATTGCACGGGTAACCCGGGTCGGCCAGCAGCCAATGCTTGCCCGGGTCGACCAGCAGGCTGCTGGCCAGCAGCAGCGCGCCAGAACCACCTGGGGTAATCAGGATGCGCTGCGGGTCGATATTCAAGCCATAACGCTGGCCATAGAAGCCGGCAATCGCTTCACGCAGCGCCGGCAGGCCGCGTGCGGCGGTGTAGCGGGTGTGCCCGGCGGCCAGTGCCGCCTGGCCGGCAGCCACGATCGGCGCAGCCGTAGTGAAGTCCGGCTCGCCGATTTCCAGGTGGATCACGTCGTGCCCGGCCGCCTGCAGCTCATTGGCCCGGGCCAGCAGCGCCATGACGTGGAAGGGTTCGATGGCGCGGCTGCGCGCACTGTAGGGGTGGGCCATGACCTTCTCTCAATTGCGTCTAAACTGGAGATTCTACCTCTGCACGCCAACGAACGTACGGCTCGCGCCGATGTCAATAAGCAGGATCGGGCGGGGTAGCGCACCCCCGATCTATCTGGTAAGTTCGGCGGCTCGCAGTCGCAGGGCCGGCGGTCGCCGGGGATGGAGCATCCTGCGCATTGGATCAGATGAGTGAGAGGCGGTCTATTCATGTCCACCGTAGAAAAGCAAAAAACCGGTCAAACCATGTACGGTGTCGAGCCCTATAAAGAGACCAAGGGCGAAGAGTACATGGGTGAGCCCATGAAGAAGCACTTCACCAAGCTTCTCAATGCCTGGAAAGGCGAGCTCATGCAGAGTGTGGATCGCACCGTAGACCACATGAAGGATGAAGCTGCGAACTTCCCGGACCCGGCCGACCGTGCCAGCCAGGAAGAAGAATTTGCTCTTGAGCTGCGCAACCGTGATCGCGAGCGCAAGCTGATCAAGAAAATCGACAAGACCCTGCAGAAGATCCAGGACGAAGATTACGGTTGGTGCGAATCGTGCGGCATCGAAATCGGCCTGCGCCGTCTGGAAGCCCGTCCGACCGCCGACCTGTGCTTCGACTGCAAGGAAATCGCCGAGAAAAAGGAAAAAACGGTCGGCAAAGGCTGATCTTTCTTCCACCTGAACGGGGCGCTTGATGCGCCCCGTTTCATTTATATGCCCAGCCTGACATGACCGACTCCAGCTACATCGGGCGCTTCGCCCCCACCCCCAGCGGCTTTTTGCACTTCGGCTCGCTGGTCGCCGCCCTCGCCTCCTGGCTCGACGCCCGCGCCGTGAACGGCCGCTGGTTGCTGCGCATGGAAGACACCGACCCACCCCGGGAGATGCCCGGGGCCCGTGATGCCATCCTGCAGACCCTGGAGCGTTACGGGCTGGAATGGGATGGCGAAGTGGTGTTCCAGAGCCAGCGGCACGATGCCTATGCCGCAGTAGTCGACCGCCTGTTCAACATGGGCCTGGCCTATGCCTGCACCTGCTCGCGCAAGCAGCTGGAGGGTTACAACGGCATCTACCCAGGCCTGTGCCGCAACGCCGGCCATGCCCGGGAAGGCGCGGCGATCCGCCTGCGCGTACCAGAGCTGATCTACCGCTTTACCGACCGGGTACAGGGCGAGTACCAGCAGCACCTGGGCCGTGAAGTGGGCGACTTCGTCATCCAGCGCCGCGACGGGCTGTATGCGTACCAGCTGGCGGTGGTGCTGGACGATGCCTGGCAGGGTGTTACCGACATCGTGCGTGGCGCCGACCTGCTCGACAACACCCCGCGTCAACTGTACCTCCAGGAGTTGCTGGGGTTCTCACAGCCGCGCTACCTGCATATTCCGCTTATCGTGCAGCCAGATGGGCACAAGCTGGGCAAATCGTACCGCTCGCCACCCTTGCAGGCGGAGCATGCTACACCGCTGCTGTTGCGGGCATTGCGGGCACTGGGGCAGGAAGCAGACCCCGACTTGCTGCTGGCAACGCCGGCTGAAGTGTTGGCGATAGCCCGCAAGCAGTGGCGGCCGGAGGCGATCGCGCAGCGGACCACGGTGCCTGAGGCTGATTTGCGCTGAGGCAGGCCCGGCCCTTTCGCGGGTAAACCCGCTCCCACAGGTTCTTCACAGGTTTCGAAGGCGGTGCCGTTCTGTGGGAGCGGGTTTACCCGCGAAAGGGCCAGCACAGGCAAACCAACCCTCAAAAACAAAAGCCTAATAATTTCAAACCCTTGGCTAACGCAATGGATTCCCGCTAGCATCCACCCAGCCATTTGCGCCAATAATAAGTCCAAGCCCGCAGCGCCCAACCATCGAGGCCAGCATGTACATCTATCGTTTGGTCCTGCTTCTGGTCGTGGGGATCTACCTGTTCTCCCCGGCCATCATGGACTGGTGGATCGAACCGACCGGAGCCTGGTACCGCCCCTACCTGCTCTGGCTGATCCTGATCGTCGTCACCTTCATCCTGCAGAGCCAACGAGATGCCGATGAGCTTTAGCCTGACCCAGATGATCCTGATCAGCGCCGGGTACCTCATGGTGCTGTTTGGCGTGGCCTGGATCAGCGAGCGGGGGTTGATCCCGCGTTCGATCATTCGCCACCCGCTCACCTACACCCTGTCGCTGGGCGTGTACGCCAGTGCCTGGGCCTTCTATGGCTCGGTGGGCCTGGCCTACCAATATGGCTACGGTTTCCTTGCCTGTTACCTGGGGGTGTCCGGCGCGTTCCTGCTGGCACCGGTGCTGCTCTACCCGATCCTCAAGATCACCCGCACCTACCAGTTGTCATCGCTGGCCGACCTGCTGGCGTTCCGCTTTCGCAGCACCTGGGCCGGGGCACTCACCACCATCATCATGCTGATCGGCGTGCTGCCGCTGCTGGCGTTGCAGATCCAGGCGGTGGCCGACTCGATCAGCATCCTCACCGGTGAGCCGGTCAAGGCCAGGGTGGCCTTCGCCTTCTGTACGCTGATCATTCTGTTCACCATCTTCTTCGGCTCGCGGCACATCGCCACGCGCGAAAAACACGAAGGCCTGGTGTTTGCCATCGCCTTCGAGTCGGTGATCAAGTTGCTGGCCCTGGGCGGTATCGGGCTTTACGCCCTGTACGGCGTATTCGGCGGCCCGCACGAGCTGGAAGTGTGGCTACTGCAGAACCAGACCGCCCTGGCCGCGCTGCACACCCCCCTGCAGGAAGGCCCATGGCGCACCCTGCTGCTGGTGTTCTTCGCCTCGGCCATCGTCATGCCGCACATGTACCACATGGCCTTCACCGAAAACCTCAACCCGCGCTCGCTGGTCAGTGCCAGCTGGGGCCTGCCGCTGTTCCTGCTGCTGATGAGCCTGGCCGTGCCGCTGGTGCTGTGGGCTGGCCTGCGCCTGGGCGCCACTACCAACCCTGAGTACTTCACCCTGGGCCTGGGGATTGCCGCCAACAACGAAGCATTGGCACTGCTGGCCTACGTCGGCGGTTTGTCGGCCGCCAGCGGCCTGATCATCGTCACCACCCTGGCACTGTCGGGCATGGCCCTCAACCACCTGGTGCTGCCGCTGTACCAGCCCCCGGCCGAAGGCAATATCTACCGTTGGCTGAAGTGGACTCGCCGCGCGCTGATCGTCGCCATCATCACCGCCGGCTTCATGTTCTACCTGACCCAGAACAACCACCAGAGCCTGGCCAACCTGGGCATCGTCGCGTTCGTCGCCACCCTGCAGTTCCTGCCGGGCGTGCTGTCGGTGCTGTACTGGCCCACCGCCAACCGCCGCGGCTTCATCGCCGGGCTGCTGGCCGGCACCCTGGTGTGGATGGTGACCATGCTGCTGCCGCTGCTGGGCAACCTGCAGGGCTTCTATATTCCGCTGCTGGACATGATCTATGTGCTGGACGATACCAGCTGGCACATGGCGGCCATTGCCTCGCTGGCGGCCAACGTTTTGCTATTTACCCTGATTTCGCTGTTCACCAACGCCAGCAACGAAGAAGTCAGCGCGGCTGAAGCCTGCGCCGTCGACAACGTCCGCCGCCCGCAGCGCCGCGAGCTGCACGCCGCCTCGCCACAGGAGTTCGCCACCCAACTGGCCAAGCCGCTGGGCGCCAAGGCCGCACAAAAGGAAGTGGAACAGGCCCTGCGCGACCTCTACCTGCCGTTCGACGAGCGCCGCCCCTACGCCTTGCGCCGCCTGCGCGACCGCATCGAGGCCAACCTGTCCGGCCTGATGGGGCCGAGCGTGGCCCAGGACATGGTCGAAACCTTCCTGCCGTACAAGTCCGGTAACGAAAACTACGTGACCGAAGACATCCATTTCATCGAAAGCCGCCTGGAAGACTATCACTCGCGCCTGACCGGCCTGGCCGCCGAGCTCGATGCCCTGCGCCGTTACCACCGCCAGACCCTGCAAGAGCTGCCCATGGGCGTCTGCTCGCTGGCCAAGGACCAGGAAATCCTGATGTGGAACAAGGCCATGGAAGAGCTGACCGGCATTGCCGCCAAGCACGTGGTCGGCTCGCGCCTGCTCACCATCGACGAACCCTGGCGCGGCCTGCTGCAAGGCTTTATCAACCTGCCCGACGAGCACCTGCACAAGCAGCGCCTGGCACTGGACGGGCAGCCGCGCTGGCTGAACCTGCACAAGGCCGCCATCGACGAGCCGTTGGCCCCCGGTAACAGCGGCCTTGTGCTGCTAGTGGAAGACCTTACCGAAACCCAGGCCCTGGAAGACAAGCTGGTGCACTCCGAGCGCCTGGCCAGCATCGGCCGCCTGGCCGCCGGCGTGGCCCACGAAATCGGCAACCCGATTACCGGCATCGCCTGCCTGGCGCAGAACCTGCGCGAGGAACGCGAAGGCGATGGCGAAATCATCGAGCTGTCCAGCCAGATCCTCGACCAGACCAAGCGTGTGTCGCGCATCGTCCAGTCGTTGATGAGCTTCGCCCATGCCGGCGGCAGCCACCAGAACAGCGAAGAACCGGTGTGCCTGGCCGAAGTCGCGCAGGACGCCATCGGTCTGCTGGCCTTGAACCGGCGCAATTTCGAAGTACAGTTCTTCAACCTCTGCAACCCGGACCACTGGGCCGAAGGTGACCCGCAGCGACTGGCCCAGGTGCTGATCAACCTGCTCTCCAACGCCCGCGACGCCTCGCCACCCGGCAGCGCCGTGCGCGTGCGCAGCGAAGTCAGCGAGCACACCGTCGACCTGATCGTCGAGGACGAGGGCAGCGGGATACCGAAGAACATCATGGACCGCCTGTTCGAACCCTTCTTCACCACCAAGGACCCGGGCGAGGGAACCGGACTAGGGCTCGCTCTGGTCTATTCCATCGTGGAAGAGCATTATGGGCAAATCACCATCGACAGCCCGGCCGATATCGAACGGCAACGTGGCACCCGGATCCGCGTGACCCTGCCCCGGCATGTCGTAGCGACGTCCCCTGAAATTCGAGACCGTCGAGAGAATTGAATCAATGCCGCACATTCTGATCGTCGAAGACGAAACCATCATCCGCTCGGCCTTGCGTCGCCTGCTCGAGCGGAACCAGTACCAGGTCAGCGAAGCCGGCTCGGTGCAGGAAGCCCAGGAACGCTTCAGCATTGCCACCTTCGACCTGATCGTCAGCGACCTGCGCTTGCCAGGCGCACCTGGCACCGAGCTGATCAAGCTCGGCCAGGGCACCCCGGTGCTGATCATGACCAGCTACGCCAGCCTGCGCTCGGCAGTGGACTCGATGAAAATGGGCGCGGTGGACTACATCGCCAAGCCGTTCGACCACGACGAGATGCTGCAGGCCGTGGCACGTATCCTGCGCGACCGGCAGAACGCCCCGGCTGCCGCACCGGCTGCCGAGCCACGCGCCACCAATGGCAAGGCCGCATCGTCCGACAAAGGCAGCGCGGCTGCGGCCAATGGCGAAATCGGCATCATCGGCTCGTGCCCGCCAATGCAGGACATGTACAGCAAGATCCGCAAGGTGGCGCCTACCGACTCCAACGTGCTGATCCAGGGCGAGTCGGGTACCGGTAAAGAGCTGGTGGCCCGCGCCCTGCACAACCTGTCGCGCAGGGCCAAGGCACCGATGATCTCGGTGAACTGCGCAGCCATCCCCGAGACACTGATCGAGTCCGAACTGTTCGGCCACGAGAAGGGCGCGTTCACTGGCGCCAGCGCCGGGCGTGCAGGCCTGGTAGAAGCCGCCGACGGCGGCACGCTGTTCCTCGACGAAATCGGCGAGCTGCCGCTGGAAGCCCAGGCCCGCCTGCTGCGCGTGCTGCAGGAAGGCGAGATTCGCCGGGTGGGTTCGGTGCAATCGCAAAAGGTCGATGTGCGCCTGATCGCGGCGACCCACCGCGACCTGAAGAACCTGGCCAAGGCTGGCCAGTTCCGCGAGGACCTTTACTATCGCCTGCACGTGATCGCCCTGAAACTGCCTGCCCTGCGCGAGCGCGGCAGCGACGTCAACGAGATCGCCAGCGCCTTCCTCGCCCGCCAGAGTGCCCGCATCGGCCGCGACGACCTGCATTTCTCGGCCGAAGCCGAGCAGGCCATTCGTCATTACAGCTGGCCGGGTAACGTACGTGAGCTGGAAAACGCCGTGGAGCGCGCGGTGATCCTCAGCGAGAGCGCAGAAATTTCTGCCGAGCTGCTGGGCATCGACATCGAGCTGAGCGACCTGGAGGAGGACGAGATCCTCAACAACGCCCTGGTGGTGGCCAGTGCTGCCAATGCCAGCCACGAGCCGACCGAGGACCTGTCGCTGGAAGACTACTTCCAGCACTTCGTGCTCGAGCACCAGGACCACATGACCGAGACCGAACTGGCACGCAAGCTAGGCGTCAGCCGCAAGTGCCTGTGGGAACGCCGCCAGCGCCTGGGCATTCCACGGCGCAAGAGCAACGCTACCAGCGAATAACCGCTGCGCCCGCCGCGACGTGTGTGGTGCCGGTGAGACCGAGCGCCGCCCGCGCGGCGCATCGCGAGCTGCGCTCGCTCCTACGTTTGTTTCGGGCCAATTATTCCTGGGGCAAACGCGCGCGAACGCTTTGGCGCATGGCTCGATATTGCGTCGTACCAACAAGGCGGTCGCGCACGCCTGTCACAGCGTAACTGGCCCGAAACAAACGTAGGAGCGAGCGCAGCTCGCGATGCGCCGCGCGGGCGGCGCTCGATCTCACAGGCGCTGAACGGGGTGTGGCGAACCCATCTGGCCCCGAAACACCCCAGGTAACACACCAGTGCCCACAAAAATCTGTTACCCAACCTTTCCGCCGTAACAGTTCTCGAGGCGTACGGTAACGAAACCGCCCCGATTTCAGCCCGCAGAATTTTGCCAAAACCGCTCAACCCCTTGATTTTACTGGGTTTCCAAAAGTTGGCACGGCACCTGCTATATGCTTAGTACAAAAACAATAACAAGCACTGCAACCTAAAATAAGAACAAGACGAAACGGCTCACGCACAATAAAAACAAGACGGCGGAGGCGCAGCTAACTGATTCTTTTGGAGAGGATGCGTGTTTGGGGCTTGCCCCACGACCAGGCAGAGAACAACAAAAACTGCACTAAAAAGCAGCGCCTGAACTGGTTGGATCGACAGATCAACGTGACATCAGCGGCCAAAGCAATCCGTTTGCTCTTAACCCCTGGATTGGGGGTCGTTCACAAGCTTCGAGATTTGTGGACAGGGCACTCAACAAAAACAAAAAGCCCAGCAAAAAAAACAATAAGAGCACGCAACGACTTCTTGGGGAGCTTAGGCTCCCCTTGTCGTTTCTACCCTTCTGGCAGGCATCCTGCTACCCGCCTACACCATTCCCCGAGTAAATGCTAGAATCCCCGCCCATCATGCGGCCATTCTCCTATTCTTGGCCGAACATTCCTTCACACAGTGCATCCCATGCTGAAGAAGCTGTTCCAGTCTTTCCGCCCGCCCGTACCGGGCCCGCACCACAGGCGCACCACGCCTGAGGTGATCAACAAGAGTCAGCACTCGCTGCAGCGCCACCAGTTCAGCCGTCACGCGGTGAACATCGTGGAACGTTTGCAAAGCGCCGGCTACCAGGCTTACCTGGTCGGTGGCTGTGTCCGCGACCTGATGCTGGGCATCACGCCCAAAGATTTCGACGTCGCCACCAGCGCCACCCCCGAACAGGTCCGCGCCGAATTCCGCAACGCGCGCATCATTGGTCGCCGCTTCAAGCTGGTCCATGTGCATTTCGGCCGTGAGATCATCGAAGTCGCCACCTTCCGCGCGCCCCACTCGGAAGACGATCAGGGCGACAGCCACCGTTCGTCGCACAATTCCAGTGGCCGCATCCTGCGTGACAACGTGTACGGCACCCTGGAAGAAGACGCGCAACGTCGCGACTTCACCATCAATGCCCTGTACTACGACCCGGTCAGCGAGCGCGTTCTCGACTACGCCAATGGTGTGCACGATGTGCGCAACCGCCTGCTGCGGCTGATCGGCGACCCGACCCACCGTTACCAGGAAGACCCTGTGCGCATGCTGCGCGCGGTGCGTTTCGCCGCCAAGCTGGACTTCGGTATCGAAAAGCACACGGTCCAGCCGATCCGCGAACTGGCCCCGTTGCTGCGCGAGATTCCACCGGCACGCCTGTTCGAGGAAAGCCTAAAGCTGTTCCTCTCCGGCCAAGGCGCCATCGCCTTCGAGATGCTGGTCGACCTGCAGCTGTTCGAGCCGTTGTTCCCGGCCAGTGCCCACGCCCTGGACGAGCGCCCGACCTATGCCCACACACTGATCAGCCAGGCGTTGCAAAACACCGACCTGCGCGTGAAGCAGGGCAAACCGGTAACCCCGGCGTTCCTGTTCGCTGCGCTGCTGTGGCCAGCCCTGCCGGCCCGTGTACTGCACCTGCAGAACCAGGGCGTGCCGCCGATCCCGGCCATGAACGGCGCGGCCCACGACCTGATCGCCGAGCAATGCGCGCGCATCGCCATTCCCAAGCGCTTCACCCTGCCGATCCGCGAGATCTGGGACATGCAGGAGCGCCTGCCACGGCGCAGCGGCAAACGCGCCGACATGCTGCTGGACAACCCTCGCTTCCGCGCCGGTTACGACTTCCTGCTGCTGCGTGAAAGCGCCGGGGAAGATACCGACGATCTCGGCCAGTGGTGGACCGACTACCAGGATGCCAACGACAGCGAGCGCCGCGAGATGATTCGCGAACTGGGCAGCCGTGACGAAGGCACCGGTGCCGGCCCGCGCAAACGCAAACGCAGCGCCAGCAAACGCAAGCGCGGTGGTGACGAGGCGGCCGAGTGAAGACCCGCGCCTACGTTGGCCTGGGCAGCAACCTTGACGCGCCTGCCGAACAACTGCGCAGTGCCTTGCAGGCGCTTGACCAGGTCGAGGGCACGCGCCTGGTAGCGGCTTCGGCCCTGTATACCAGCGATTCGCTGCTGCCCGGCCAACCGCGTTACACCAACGCTGTCGCCGCCCTGGACACCGCACTGCCGCCACTGGCGCTGCTCGATGCGCTGCAAGCCATCGAGAACGGCCAGGGCCGCGTGCGCAATGAGCGCTGGGGCCCGCGCACGCTGGACCTGGACATCCTGCTGTTTGGTGACCAGGTACTCGACGAGCCACGCCTTAAAGTGCCGCACTACCACATGCATGCCCGGCCTTTCGTGCTGTACCCACTGGCTGAACTGGTGCCGGACGATTTCCACCTGGCCGATGGCCGCGCCCTCGCGCAATTGCTCGACGACTGCCCGTTCGTCGGCCTTGAACGCCTGTAAACCGGGCGTTTCAGCCTTGCCCACTGGCGCGGTAACGCCAGTAACACCCTGATCGTAACAATGCGGTAACAGGGTGATTGACTTCCCCCACCTCGCTCACGACTATAGGCGTCCCGTGTGGCACCAAAGTGCCGCATACCCGTATTTAGGCCCGGACGGACCTGTGCCCGAACATCACGCGCGATGATGTGCCGCTCCGGAAGATGACTACACGCGTTGAATGCAGTCGTTTTTTACAGCGCCTGAACGAGGATTTTCCGACATGCCTGAAGTAACCCTTACCACCCTCAATGGCCTCAAGGCCAAGGGTGAAAAAATCACCATGCTGACCTGCTACGACGCGACCTTCGCCAAGGCCGCCAGCCAGGCCGGCATTGAAGTGTTGCTGGTGGGCGACTCGCTGGGGATGGTCCTGCAGGGCCACGACAGCACCCTGCCGGTAACCACGGCGGACATGGCGTACCACACCGCCAGTGTCAAACGCGGCAATGACGGGGCGCTGATCCTCGCCGACCTGCCGTTCATGGCACACGCCACCCCGGAGCAAGCCTTTGCCAACAGCGCCACGCTGATGCAGGCCGGCGCGCACATGGTCAAGATTGAAGGCGCCGCGTGGCTGGCCGAAACCATCCGTCTGCTGGCTGAGCGCGGCGTGCCGGTGTGTGCGCACATGGGCCTGACCCCGCAGACCGTCAACGTGCTGGGCGGCTACAAGGTGCAAGGCCGCCAGGAAGCCCAAGCCCGGCAGATGCGCGCCGACGCCATTGCCCTGGAACAGGCCGGCGCGGCCATGCTGCTGCTCGAATGCGTGCCCAGCGAACTGGCGGCAGAAATCACCAATGCCGTGGGCATTCCGGTGATCGGCATTGGCGCCGGCAGCGCCACCGATGGCCAGGTGCTGGTACTGCACGACATGCTCGGCCTGTCGCTGACCGGCCGGGTGCCGAAGTTCGTGAAGAACTTCATGCAAGGCCAGCCCGATATCCACAGCGCCCTCGTCGCTTACGTCGAGGCGGTCAAGCAAGTCAGCTTCCCAGGTAGCGAACACGGGTTCAGTGCATGAATACAGTCAAGACCGTCCGCGAACTGCGCGCCGCCGTCGCCCGCGCTCGCGGTGAAGGCAAGCGCATCGGCTTCGTGCCGACCATGGGCAACCTGCACAGCGGCCACGCGGCCCTGGTAACAAAGGCTGCGCAGCGCGCCGATTTCGTGGTGGCCAGCATCTTCGTCAACCCGCTGCAGTTCGGCGCCAACGAAGACCTCGACAAGTACCCGCGCACCCTGGCCGCAGACCAGGAGCGCCTGCTGCAGGCCGGCTGCAACCTGCTGTTTGCCCCCAGCGCCGAAGAGATGTACCCCGACGGCATGAGCGTGCAAACCCGCGTCAGCGTGCCCCACCTTTCCGAAGGACTGTGCGGCGCCAGCCGGCCCGGGCATTTCGAAGGCGTGGCCACCGTGGTCAGCAAGCTGTTCAACATGGTCCAGCCTGACCTTGCGGTGTTCGGTGAAAAGGACTTCCAGCAGCTGGCGGTGATCCGCGCCATGGTGCGCGACCTGAACATGCCGGTGCAGATCATTGGCGAGCCCACAGTGCGTGCCGAAGATGGCCTGGCGCTGTCGTCGCGCAATGGCTACCTCACGCCGGAGCAGCGTGCGATCGCGCCAGTGCTGTACCGCACGTTGCAGCACATTGCAGAGGCCATCGGCCGTGGCCAACGGGACTTTGCCGCGTTGGTCGCTGATGGGCAGGCGCAGCTGAGTGCGGCGGGGTTGCGCCCCGATTACCTGGAAGTGCGCCATGCCGTGAGCCTGCGCCCGGCAGTGATCGATGACCGCGACCTGGTGGTGATTGCGGCGGCTTACCTGGGTAACACACGGTTGATCGACAACCTTTACCTGCATGTGGAAGAGAAGACCGCGTAACGGCCTGGGGCTGCTATGCAGCCCATTCGCGGCACAAGGCCGCTCCTACAGGGACCGCGCTGTCCTCAACCCTGTGGGAGCGGCCTTGTGCCGCGAATGGGGCGCAAAGTGTGTCCCCAAAATCACCCTGCCATACCCATTCCCAGTGCGTGGCCTTTGCCTATAATGATGCCAGCCTGAACCCGGCAATGACTGCCGTGTCCAAGGCATCACCACGCACCAAGGGAACCCCGCGCAATGGCGTATTACCGTACTCCCCACGATGTGACGGCCCTGCCCGCCTGGCAGGCGCTTCAGCAACACCGCGACGCCATGCAAGGCTTCAGCATGCGCGAAGCCTTCGCCGCCGATGCCCAACGCTTCGACCAGTTCTCCCTGAGCTGCTGCGGCCTGTTCCTCGACTACTCGAAAAACCTGATCACCGAACAAAGCCGGGACCTGCTCGTGAACCTGGCCAACGAAGTGGGCCTGCAAGACGCCATCAAGTCGATGTTCAGCGGCGAAATCATCAACGCCTCCGAAGGCCGCCCGGTGCTGCACACTGCCCTGCGCCGGCCCGTGGGCGACAAGCTCAGCGTCAACGGCGTGAACGTCATGCCGGAAGTACACAAGGTACTCAACCAGATCACCGAACTGGTTGGCCGCATCCACGACGGCCTGTGGCGCGGCTACAGCGAAAAGCCGATCACCGACGTGGTCAACATCGGCATCGGGGGCTCGTTCCTTGGCCCAGAGCTGGTTTCCGAGGCGCTGCTGCCCTACGCCCAGCGTGGCGTACGCTGCCACTACCTGGCCAACATCGACGGCAGCGAGTTCCACGAGCTTTCGGCCAACCTGCGCGCCGAAACCACCCTGTTCATCGTCTCGTCGAAGTCGTTCAACACCCTCGAGACCCTGAAAAACGCCATGGCCGCGCGCACCTGGTACCTGGCCCAGGGCGGCTCGGAAGCCGAGCTGTACCGCCATTTCATCGCGGTTTCCAGCAACAAGGCCGCGGCAGTGGCCTTCGGCATTCGCGAAGAGAACATCTTCCCGATGTGGGACTGGGTGGGTGGGCGCTATTCGCTGTGGTCGGCCATCGGCCTGCCAATTGCCCTGGCCATCGGCACAGCCAACTTCAAGGAACTGCTGTCCGGTGCCTACACCATGGACCAGCACTTCCAGACCGCGCCGTTCGACAAGAACATGCCGGTGCTGCTGGCCCTGCTGGGCGTGTGGTATGGCAACTTCTGGGGCGCGAATAGCCACGCGATCCTGCCGTACGATCACTACCTGCGCAACATCACCAAGCACCTGCAGCAACTGGACATGGAGTCCAACGGCAAGAGCGTGCTACAGGACGGCACTCCGGTGAAAACCGATACCGGCCCGGTGATCTGGGGCGGGGTTGGCTGTAACGGCCAGCATGCCTACCACCAGTTGCTGCACCAAGGCACCCAGCTGATTCCGGCCGACTTCATCGTGCCGGTAGTGAGCTTCAACCCGGTGGCCGACCATCACCAGTGGTTGTACGCCAACTGCCTGTCGCAGAGCCAGGCGCTGATGCAGGGCAAGACACGTGAAGAAGCCGAGGCCGAACTGCGCGGCAAAGGCCTGAACGAAGCGGACATCGAGAAGCTGGCCCCGCACAAGGTGATCCCGGGCAACCGCCCGAGCAACACCCTGGTAGTGGAGCGCATCAGCCCACGCCGCCTGGGCGCACTGGTGGCGATGTACGAGCACAAAGTGTTCGTGCAAAGCGTGATCTGGGGCATCAACGCCTTTGACCAGTGGGGCGTGGAGTTGGGTAAAGAGCTGGGCAAGGGCGTTTACCAACGCCTGGTCGGCACCCTGGAAGACAGCGCCGAAGACGGCTCCACCCAAGGCCTGATCAACTACTTCCGCGGCCGTCACCGCGGGTGATCTAACGCCTGCACCGGCCTATTCGCGGGTAAGCCCCGCTCCCACAGGTACTGCACAAGTTCCAAGCATTGTGCGGTCCCTGTGGGAGCGGGTTCACCCGCGAAGAGGCCAGCACAGGTTGAACACCGCTCCCAGCTACACTGTCCTATCGAATAGCCGTTGCAGTCCATCGCCCCTTACAAGAGCAGGACCACCCGCCATGTTCGATATCCGCAATTACCCCCAGGCCCTGGCCGTCAGCCAGTCTGCCACCCTTACCCCCGACGACTACCGCCGCCTCTACCGCCAGTCGGTCGACGACCCGGACACCTTCTGGGCCGAACAGGCCAAGCGACTTGACTGGGTCAAGCCCTGGTCAAGCGTGCAGCAGTGCGACCTGAACACCGGCAAGGCCCGCTGGTTCGACGGTGCGCAACTCAACGTCAGCTACAACTGCATCGACCGTCACCTGGCCCAGCGCGGCGACCAGACCGCCCTGCTGTGGGAGGGCGACGACCCAAACGACTCCAAGGCCATCAGCTACCGCGAACTGCACCGCCAGGTCTGCCGCCTGGCCAATGCGATGAAGGCGCGCGGTGTGAAAAAAGGCGACCGGGTATGCATCTACATGCCGATGATTCCCGAAGCCGCCTTCGCCATGCTCGCCTGCACCCGCATTGGTGCCATCCACTCGGTGGTGTTCGGTGGCTTCTCCCCAGACGCCCTGCGCGACCGCATCCTCGACGCCGACTGCCGCACCGTGATAACCGCCGATGAAGGCGTGCGCGGTGGCAAGCGCATCCCGCTGAAGCAAAACGTCGACAAGGCCCTGGCCAGTTGCCCTGCGGTCAGCAGCGTGTTCGTGGTGCGCCGCACCGGTGGCGATGTGGCCTGGGCCGAAGGCCGCGACCTCTGGTACCAAGAGGTGACGGACAAGGCCGGCGACGACTGCCCTCCCGAACCGATGGAGGCCGAAGACCCGCTATTCATCCTCTACACCTCCGGCAGCACCGGCAAACCCAAAGGCGTGCTACACACCACTGCCGGCTATCTGCTGCAGGCGACCATGACCTTCAAGGTGGTGTTCGATTACCGCGACGGCGAGGTGTTCTGGTGCACCGCAGACGTCGGCTGGGTCACCGGCCACAGCTACATTGTCTATGGTCCGCTGGCCAACGGCGCTATTTCGCTGATGTTCGAAGGCGTGCCCAACTACCCGGACACCTCGCGCTTCTGGCAAGTGGTGGACAAGCATCAGGTGAACATCTTCTACACCGCCCCAACCGCCCTGCGCGCCCTGATGCGCGAGGGTTCCGCACCGCTGCAAGGCACCTCGCGCAAAAGCCTGCGCCTGCTGGGCAGCGTCGGCGAGCCGATCAACCCCGAAGCCTGGGAATGGTATTTCGAGGAAGTCGGGCAAAAACGCTGCCCCATCGTCGATACCTGGTGGCAGACCGAAACCGGCGGCATCATGCTCACCCCACTGCCCGGTACGCAGACGCTCAAACCCGGCTGTGCCACCCAACCAATGTTCGGCGTGCAGCCGGTGCTGCTGGATGAAAAGGGCAAGCTGATCGAAGGCCCCGGCGCCGGCCTGCTGGCGATCAAGGCCAGCTGGCCCGGGCAGATCCGCAGCGTCTATGGCGACCACCAGCGCATGGTCGACACTTACTTCAAGCCCATGCCCGGCTATTACTTCACCGGCGACGGTGCCCGCCGCGATGCCGATGGCGACTACTGGATCACCGGGCGCATCGACGATGTGATCAACGTGTCGGGCCACCGCATCGGCACCGCCGAAGTGGAAAGCGCGCTGGTATTGCATGACAGCGTCGCCGAAGCAGCGGTGGTCGGCTACCCGCACGACCTAAAGGGCCAGGGCGTGTATGCCTTCGTCACGCCCATGAATGGCGTGGCCCCGGACGATGCGCTCAAGGCCGAACTGCTGGCCCTGGTCAGTAAGGAAATCGGCAGTTTCGCCAAGCCCGAACTGATTCAGTGGGCCCCGGCGCTGCCCAAGACCCGCTCAGGCAAGATCATGCGGCGTATACTGCGCAAAATCGCCAGCAACGAGCTGGACAACCTGGGCGATACCTCGACCCTGGCCGACCCCAGCGTGGTACAGGGCCTGATTGATAAACGCCTCAACCAGTAACCGGCGGCCGCTGTCCATGGCCGCCCTGAACCACAGGTCGCCATGGAAGCCCTTCGCCGCCGCATCGAAACCCAGGTCATGAGCCTCACCGGGCTGGCCCTCGGCCAGCTCGACCTGGAATCGCCCAAGGGCGACCCCGGCCTGTTCGGCCCGCACAGCATCAGCTGGCGGGTACATGGCGACTTCCCGAGCATGCTGGTGGGCGGCATCAGCGCACTGATGCTGCAGTTGTTGCACCCGCTGGCCCTGGCCGGCGTGTGGGACCACTCAAACTTTCGTGAAGACCTGCTCGGCCGCCTGCGCCGCACCAGCCAGTTCATTTCCGGTACCACCTTCGGCGCCACCGGCGATGCCGAGTGGCTGATCGACAAGGTGCGCACCATTCACCTGCAGGTTACCGGCACCGCCCCGGACGGTCGCCCCTATGCCGCCAGCGACCCCGACCTGCTGACCTGGGTGCATGTGGCGGAGGTCAGCAGTTTCCTCGCCGCCCACCTGCGTTATCGCAACCCGCACCTGCCGCGCGCCGAACAGGATGCCTATTACAACGAAATCGCCCTGATCGCCGAGCGCCTTGGCGCCCGCGACGTGCCACGTTCGTGTCAGCAGGTCGAAGCCTACCTGCAACGCATGCGCCCGCAGCTGCACTGCGACACGCGCAGCCATGAGGTGATACAGATCCTGCTCGACGCCCCGGCCCCCAGCCGCCTGGCACAGCCGGTAGGCAAGCTGATGCTGCACGCCGGCATCGACCTGCTGCCGGGCTGGGCCCAGGCCATGCTCGGCCTGCAGCACGGGCCCTTGCAACAGCGCCTGATCCGCCTGGGCTTGCAGCGCACCGCACCTGTGCTGCGCTGGGCCATGCGTGACGGCTCGGCTCATCGGGCCAAACGGCGCATGGGTATCGAATGACGTCAAATGGCCGCCCCTGCGGAACTGATTTAACGTGCCATACTCCAAGCACTCCTGCTTAGACAGACGAAGCGACACATGTACAAAGGACTGACTCGCGCCGCTGGCGCAATCGTGGCCCTGGTAGCCCTCTACAGCCTGCTCGGCTTTCTCGTTCTTCCCGGTGTCGCGCTGCGCATCGCCAACCAGCAGTTGGCCCAGTACGCGACCGTACCGGCCCACCTCGAACGGATCGAACTCAACCCCTTCAGCCTCGAGCTGACGCTGTGGGGCCTGCAGATCGGCGAGCCGGGCAAGGAGCAGGTCGGTTTCGAGCGGTTGTACGCCAACCTCTCGCTCGACAGCCTGTGGACCAAAGCCCTGCATCTGGAAGCCGTGGAACTCGAGAAGCCACGCAATGAGGTGCTGTTCGCCAAGGACGGTACCCTCAACCTGACCAGGTTGTTCAAGCTGCCTGCCAGTGAAGCGAAACCCGACGCGCCGCCCAGCGACCCGTTCCCGCTACGCGTTGGCAGCATCAAGCTAATCGATGGCTACCTGCACTTCGAGGACCAGCGCCCCAGCGAGCCCATCGAGTTCCTCTACGACAACATGAACCTGGAGCTGAAAAACCTCAGCACCCTGCCCAACGACAATGCCGACATGACGCTGGTGGCCAACGGCCCCAACGGTGGCCGAATCGACTGGAAAGGTACCCTGAGCCTGTCGCCGGTCGCCTCCGAAGGCACACTGAAGGTTACTGACGCCAAGATGAAGCTGTTCTGGCCCTACGTGCGCGATGCCGTGCCACTGGTGCTGGAAGATGGCGTGCTCAGCCTTGATGCGCATTACACGCTCAACCTCGCCAAACAGACCGAGCTGCTGCTGGATAACGTGTCCGTACGCATTGCGCCGTTCGCCATCAAGGCACCGGATGGCCGCCCGTTGGCGCGCCTGGCCAGCCTGGACGTGAGCGAAACCTCCGTCGACCTGGTCAAGCAACTGGTCAGCGTGGGCAAGATCCGCAGCGAAAAACTGGAAACCTGGGCGGCGCTGGAAAAAGACGGCCAGCTCGACTGGCAGAAACTGTTCGCCAGCCAACCGGCCGAGGCCACGCCGAAGGAAAAGGCCGAGCCTGCCGCCGCCGAGCCTACGCCTGAAGAGAAAGCCGCCAAGGAGCCTGGCAAGCCGTGGCAAGTGCTGCTCAAGGACGTGCAATTGCGCAACTACCTGGTGCACCTGGCAGACCGCAGCCAGAAAGAACCGGTCGCCTTGGACATCGGCCCGCTCAATGCCGACCTGCAAGGTTTCGACAGCCTCAACCAGTCGCCCTTCACGCTCAAGCTCGATACCGGCGTAGGCAAGCAAGGCAAGCTGCAGGCGGCTGGCCAGGTCAACCTGGCGCCGATATGGGCAAAGCTGGATGTGAGCACCCGCGACATCGACCTGCGCGTGGCCCAGGCCTACATCAGCCCGTTCATCCTGCTGGAGCTTCGCAGCGGCATGCTCGCCAGCGACCTCAAGGTCGACCTGAAGAACACCGCGCCACTGGCCTTCACCATTACCGGCAAGGCGCAGGTCAACCAGTTGCATACCCTGGATACCATCAAGAGCCGCGACTTCGTCAAATGGCAGCAGGTGAATGTCGACGGCTTGTCCTACGTGCACGGCGATGCCCTGTCGATCGACAAGGTGACCCTGCTGCAGCCCTATGCGCGCTTCATCATCAACGAAGACCGCACCACCAACATCAATGACCTGCTGATCCCGCAACCGGCCGGCGCCCCGGCGAGCAGCCAGGCCAAACCGGCCTCGGCCAGCAGCGAGAAGCCGCTGGGCATCCACATCGGGCAGATCGACATCAAAGACGGTTCGGCCAACTTTGCCGACCTGTCGCTCACCCCCAACTTCGCCACGGCCGCCCAGCAGTTGAACGGCCAGATCGGCACCATCGACAACCGCAAGCCGGTGCCGGCCAAGGTTGACGTCAAGGGCAAGGTCGACCGTTACGCGCCGGTCACCATCAAGGGTGCACTCAACCCGTTCAACCCATTGGCCAGCCTGGACATCGCCACCAGCTTCAAGCGCGTCGAGCTGACCACGTTGACGCCCTACTCCGGCAAGTTTGCCGGCTTCCGCATCCGCAAGGGCCGGCTCAACCTAGACCTGCACTACCTGATTACCAACGGCCAGCTCAAGGCCGAGAACAAGGTAGTGGTGGAGCAACTGCAGCTGGGCGAAAAAGTAGACAGCCCGGACGCCGTCGACCTGCCGATCCGCCTGGCGGTGGCACTGCTGAAGGATACCGAGGGCAAGATCTCGATCGAGCTGCCGGTCACGGGTGACCTCAACAACCCACAGTTCAGCGTGATGCCGATTGTGTGGCAAACCCTGCGCAACCTGGTGCTGCGCGCGGCACAGGCGCCGTTCAAGTTCATTGGCGGACTGATTACCGGCGGTGGCTCGCAAGACCTGGGTAACGTGGCCTTTGCCCCGGGCTCCAGCGAACTCACCGGCGATGCCCAGTCGTCACTGGACAAGCTGGCGTCGGCGCTGAAAGAGCGCCCGGAGCTACGCCTGGAAATCGAAGGCACCAGCGCCCAGGCCAGCGACGGCCCACTGATCGCCCAGCAACGCCTGGAGCGTGAGTACCAGTCCACCTGGTACAAGATCCTGCAGCGCCGCGGTGACAAGGTGCCGGCCAATGCCTCGATGCTGATAGTCGACGACAGCGACAAGCCGGCGATGCTGGAAGGCATCTACCGCACGCGCCTGAAACAGCAGCCGCCTGCCGAATGGGAGCAACTGGGCCGCGAAGAACGCACCACCAAGCTACGCGAGGCAGTGATCAAGTCGTGGGCCGAAAGCACCGCCCTGCTGCGGACACTGGGCCAGGAGCGGGCCAGCAGTATCAAGGATTACCTGGTGGACAAGGGCAAGCTTGAAG
Organism: Pseudomonas sp. SAS7; assembly: GCF_052112345.1. Classification (NCBI taxonomy): domain Bacteria; kingdom Pseudomonadati; phylum Pseudomonadota; class Gammaproteobacteria; order Pseudomonadales; family Pseudomonadaceae; genus Pseudomonas; species Pseudomonas sp. SAS7. The sequence goes on from NZ_JBEGGO010000019.1 coordinate 37,957, forward strand.
ATGACCGGGTGTATTTCATCGATACCAGCCTGGGGCAGCCTGAGAGCGATGGGCGGGTGGTGACGCCGATGCACCTCGATGCCGAATAGTCGTTCAGACTGACACTTACCCTTGTAGGAGCAGCCTTGTGCTGCGAAGAGGCCGGAACAGGCAGATACAAATGCTTGCCAGCTCTGGCCTCTTCGCAGCACAAGGCTGCTCCTACAAGGGGATGTGGTTGCCTACTAGACCAACCGCTGCCCCGACACCGCCGGGTGATACAGCGGCTGCACCTTGTTCCCCGCCGGGTCCAGCAAGTGGAAGCTGCGCGCCCCGTCACCATGGTTGAACGGCCGGTCGAGCAAGGTCACGCCATGGGCCTTGAAGTATTGGTACCAGGCCTCTAGCTCCTCCACGCTGTCCACAATGAACCCATAGTGATCCAGGGTCTGCAGCCCGTTGGCCGCCCCCGCCCCACGCCCCAGCGAAAGGTTGTCGTTGCCGCAGGTAAGGTACACCAGGTCTTCGTTGGCGCGGTTCAGCACTTCCATGCCCAGCACGTCGACGTAGAAGCGTTCGCACTCCTCCAGGTTGGGTACCAGCAGGGCAATATGGCGCAGGCCATTCAGGCGGCCGGGGCGTACAGGCAATTCAGACATTGGCGGGGCTCCATTTTTGTATACAATTCGTAAGTGAATTTAAAACAAAAGGAGCGACTTGTGTATAGCCTGTTTATCAAGACCCGTGTCAAGCCCGGTTGTGCTGAGGCCTTTCTGGCGGCGATCAAGGTCAATGCCGCCGCTTCCGTCGCCAGCGAGCCAGGCTGCCTGGCATTCGATGTGTCGCAGGACCGGGTCGACCCGGAGCTTATCTATCTGTACGAAATCTACCGCGACGATGCCGCCTATGAAGCCCATACCCAGACCGCACACTTTCGCGACAGCCGCCCACTGGTAGAACCGCTGATAGCCGAGCAGCAATGCTTCGAAAGCGATGTGATCGCACGCAACCCGCTGTACCAGCAGGTATGAAAAAGCCCCGGCTCGCGCCGGGGCTTTGTGTATAAGTGGCCAAATCCATATGGCCGACGGGACAATCCTTATTCGGCTTTCAGGCCATCGGCCGAAACAGCCTTGACGCCTTTGATTTTCTTGGTGATGGCAATCGCCATTTCTTTCTGCGATTCGGTCACGGCGGTGGTCGACGACAGCGACACGACGCCTTTGTTGGTTTCAACCTTGATATCGGAACCCGGGATGCCTTTCTCGGTCAGCAGGTCGGATTTGACCTTGGTGGTGATCCAGGTATCGGAAGTGGCTTCCTTGGCTTTGGTCACCTCACCGGCCGCAAGCGTCATCGGGGCCTGGGTGGACTGTTGGGCGAATGCCGCGTTAGCCATGGTCAGGGTCAGAGCGGTAGCAGTAGCGGCAGCAATGGCGAACTTCTTCATGTGGGTCACTCCTGTTTTTCGAAAGGTCTGCGCCGTATGTCCTGGCGTCAGGTAAGAAGGTAGTTGCATGGGCTGTGCCAGCTTTTCCGCTTCGCTTGTTCCCTTATAAATCAACAGGTTAGCAAACAGCCATCAAATGCTGTGTCGTGCATTTTGCAATCAGCGCGGTAAACCTGCATGCAAGATGCAAGTCCGCAAAAGGTTCCCGCCACCCATGAAAAAAGGGCCCCGAAGGGCCCTCTCTTGTGTAGCGTGGCAGTCGCTTAGACGCCCGAGGCCTTGGCCGCGGCAACGTCTTTGATGGACAACTTGATACGGCCGCGGTTGTCCACGTCCAGTACCAGCACTTCCACTTCCTGGCCTTCTTTCAGGATGTCGGTGACTTTCTCGACGCGAGCATCGCTCAGCATGGAGATGTGCACCAGGCCGTCCTTGCCAGGCAGGATGTTGACGAAGGCGCCGAAGTCGACGATACGCTCAACCTTGCCGACGTAGATCTTGCCAATTTCGGCCTCGGCGGTGATACCCAGGATGCGCTGCTTGGCAGCCTCTGCCGCTTCCTTGGTTTCGCCGAAGATCTTGATCGAGCCATCGTCTTCGATATCGATCGAAGCCTTGGTCTCTTCGCAGATGGCACGAATGGTGGCGCCGCCTTTACCGATGACGTCACGGATCTTGTCGGTGTCGATCTTCATAGCGATCATGGTCGGGGCGTTGGCCGACAGCTCGGTACGCGACTGACCAATGATCTGGTTCATCTGGCCGAGGATGTTCAGGCGCGCTTCCAGGGCCTGGCCCAGGGCGATTTCCATGATCTCTTCGGTGATGCCGTTGATCTTGATGTCCATCTGCAGCGCGGTAACACCTTTGGCGGTACCGGCTACCTTGAAGTCCATGTCGCCCAGGTGGTCTTCATCACCCAGGATGTCGGTCAGAACGGCAAACTTCTCGCCTTCCTTGACCAGGCCCATGGCGATACCGGCAACCGGCGCCTTCATTGGCACACCGGCGTCCATCAGGGCCAGGGATGCACCGCAGACCGAAGCCATGGAGCTGGAACCGTTGGACTCGGTGATTTCCGAAACCACGCGGATGGTGTACGGGAACACGTCAGCAGCCGGCAGCATGGCCTGGACCGAACGGCGGGCCAGACGGCCGTGGCCGATTTCGCGACGGCCAGCGCCGCCCATACGGCCACACTCGCCCACCGAGAACGGCGGGAAGTTGTAGTGCAGCATGAAGGGGTCTTTCTTCTCGCCTTCGAGGGTATCCAGCAGCTGGGCGTCACGGGCAGTACCCAGGGTCGCAACGACCAGAGCCTGGGTTTCGCCACGGGTGAACAGCGCCGAACCGTGGGTCTTCGGCAGAACACCTACTTCGATGTTCAGCGGACGAACGGTCTTGGTGTCGCGGCCGTCGATACGTGGCTTGCCGTTTACGATGTTTTCGCGAACGGTGCGGTATTCGATTTCGCCGAAGATTTCTTTGACTTCGGCAGCCGATGGCTGGCCTTCTTCACCGGAGAACTTGGCGATGGCCTGATCACGCAGCTCGCCCAGGCGCGCGTAGCGATCAGCCTTGACGGTGATGGTGTAGCCCTGCGAAACGCCCTCGCCGAATTCGGCGCGGATGGCGTTGAACAGCTCGGTGTTGGCAACGGCAGGTTTCCAGTCCCAGGTCGGCTTGGCAGCTTCGGCAGCCAGCTCTTTGACAGCCTGGATAACGGCCTGGAATTCGTCGTGGGCGAACAGTACGGCACCCAGCATCTGGTCTTCGGTCAGCTCTTGTGCTTCCGATTCAACCATCAGTACGGCGTCGGAGGTACCGGCAACGACCATGTCCAGGCTCGAGGCAGCCAGTTGCTCGTAGGTCGGGTTCAGCAGGTAGCCGGTGCTTTCGTGGAAGGCAACGCGGGCGGCGCCGATCGGGCCTTCGAACGGAATACCCGAGATGGCCAGGGCAGCCGAGGTACCGATCATCGCAGCGATGTCCGGGTCGGTCTTCTTGCTGGTGGAAACCACGGTGCAGACGACCTGCACTTCGTTCATGAAGCCTTCTGGGAACAGCGGACGGATCGGACGGTCGATCAGGCGCGAGGTCAGGGTCTCTTTCTCGGAAGGACGGCCTTCACGCTTGAAGAAACCACCTGGGATCTTGCCGGCGGCGTAGGTCTTTTCCTGGTAGTGAACCGACAGCGGGAAGAAACCCTTGCCTGGATCAGCCTGTTTGGCGCCTACCACAGTCACCAGCACGGTGACGTCGTTGTCGACGGTAACCAGCACGGCGCCGGTTGCCTGACGGGCAATACGGCCCGTTTCGAGAGTAACGGTCGACTGACCGAACTGGAATGTCTTGATTACCGGGTTCACGGTTTCCTACCTTTTTCAGTGGCTCTGGGGGAACTGGTTTCTTGCGAATTTGTGGGCAGAACGGGGAATCGGCCCCATTGACCGTCCAGATACAACACGAGGCTGGGAGCCTGGTTGAAGAGCGGAAAACCGCTCCACTTCACCAGGCTGCCAACCTCGGAGATACGCATGGCGTGCCCATAGACAACGCTGCCAGGCAGCGCTGCCACTGCATGAGACACGCCATGCACACCACTGACCAGGCCGCTATTAGCGACGCAGGCCCAGGCGACCGATCAGGGCGCTGTAACGAGTGGTGTCTTTGCCCTTCAGGTAGTCCAGCAGCTTACGACGCTGGTTTACCATACGGATCAGGCCACGACGCGAGTGGTGGTCTTTACCGTTGGCCTTGAAGTGGCCTTGCAGCTTGTTGATGTTCGCGGTCAGCAGAGCAACCTGAACTTCCGGGCTACCAGTGTCGCCAGCAGCTTGCTGGTAGTCGGTAACGATTTGAGCTTTTTCTTCAACGCTGAGGGCCATTTGGCTTCTCCTGATAACGGATCCCGCAAGCGGGGTCCAATAGGCCAGGGACAAATCCCTGTATTAATAAAAAAGGTGTGACCGTGCCTACTGACAGCCACCCTTGATTCCGTAGAGTTCGGCCGAAGCCTCACCCTGCGGTTTCGGTCATTCCGACCGAATCAGCCGACGTGGCGCAATACGCCCGTCTTCGCTCACTTCACCGATACCGATGAAGCGCGCATTGTGATCCTGTACCCGCACCATGCCAAATTGTGGCGCGTCCGGCGCGCGTACCGCCTGCCCATGCAGCCAGTAAAACGCACTGTGCTCGGACAGGCTTACCATGGGCCAGTCCTGCAGACCGCTGTCCGAGGGCATCAGGAAGCGATCGAGCGCTTCGTTACCGCCTTCGGCATGGGCCTGTTCAAGCGCTTCAAGCGTAACCGTCTGTGCCAGCGCGAAGGGCCCGGCCTGGGTCCTGCGCAGCTCGGCGACATAGGCACCGCAACCAAGGGCCTCGCCGATATCCTCCACCAGGGTGCGGATATAGGTGCCTTTGCTGCATCCTACGGTCAACCGTGCACGAGTGCCTTCACACTCCAGCAACTCCAAGCGGTTAATAGTAACAGAACGCGCCTCGCGCTCCACTACCTCTCCTGCACGTGCCAGCTTGTACAACGGCTGGCCGTCACGCTTGAGCGCCGAGTACATCGGCGGTATCTGGCTGATCGGGCCACGAAAACGTGGCAGCACTGCCTCGATGTCGGCACGACCAACGGTCACTTCGCGGGTCTGCAGCACCTCACCTTCAGCATCGCCGGTGTTGGTAGTCTGGCCCATCTGCATGACGGTTTCGTAGCCCTTGTCGGAATCGAGCAGGTACTGCGAAAACTTGGTCGCCTCGCCGAAGCACAGCGGCAGCACGCCGGTTGCCAACGGGTCGAGGCTACCGGTGTGGCCGGCCTTTTCCGCGTTGAGCAGCCAGCGCACCTTTTGCAGGGCGGCGTTGGACGTAAAGCCCAAAGGCTTGTCGAGCAGGATGATGCCGCTGACATTGCGGCGGATACGTTTGACCTGGGCCACCGCTTACTCCTTGGTGTCCAGCTCGTCGGTATCCTTGTGCAGGCGGTCTTCGGCCACTGCACGCTCGATCAGCGCCGACAGGTGCACACCGCGGCTGACGCTTTCATCGAAGTGGAAGTGCAGCTGCGGCACGCTGCGCAGTTGCATCGAGCGGCCAAGGTGCAGACGGAGGAAGCTGGCAGCACTGTTCAGTGCCTTCAACGACTGCTTCACGGCGTCTGGCGTTTCCTCGCCCATGACGGTGATGAACACCTTGGCATGGCCCAGGTCACGGCTGACGTCCACGGCGGTGATGGTGACCAGACCGACACGTGGGTCCTTGACTTCGCGACGGATCAGCTCGGCCAGCTCGCGCTGCATCTGATCGCCGATACGTTGGGTACGGCTGTATTCTTTGGCCATTCTTGCTACCTGTAACTTAAAGCGGCAAACGCCCGGTCAGACCAATGCCTGACCGGGCGCTACCTGAAGAGGTGCCGCAAACCGCCCTGTAGCGGGCGTTTGCGGCTAGCTCGCCCTTAGAGGGTACGAGCCACCTGGACTTTCTCGAACACTTCGATCTTGTCACCGACCTTGACGTCGTTGTAGCTCTTGACGCCAATACCGCACTCCATGCCGTTACGCACTTCGGCGGCGTCGTCCTTGAAGCGACGCAGCGATTCCAGCTCGCCTTCGAAGATAACCACGTCTTCGCGCAGTACGCGGATCGGACGGTTACGGTATACGGTGCCCTCGATGACCATACAGCCAGCGATGGCGCCGAACTTCGGCGAACGGAACACGTCACGTACTTCGGCGACACCCAGGATGTTCTCGCGAACATCGCTGCCGAGCATGCCGGTCAGGGCCTTCTTGACGTCTTCGATGATGTCGTAGATCACGTTGTAGTAACGCATATCCAGACCTTCCTGCTCGACGATCTTGCGCGCGCCGGCATCGGCACGCACGTTGAAGCCGAACAGTACCGCATTCGAAGCCAGCGCCAGGTTGGCGTCGCTCTCGGTGATACCACCTACGCCGCCACCGATCACACGGACCTGTACTTCGTCGTTGCCCAGAGCGCCGAGCGAACCATTGAGCGCCTCGAGCGAACCGCGAACATCGGTCTTGAGAACGATGTTGAGGGTTTTCTTCTCGGCCTGGCCCATGTTCTCGAAGATGTTTTCCAGCTTGCCGGCGTGAGCACGGGCCAGCTTGACCTCGCGGTACTTGCCTTGACGGAACAGGGCAACTTCGCGGGCTTTCTTCTCGTCGGCCACTACCGACAGCTCGTCACCGGCTTCCGGCGTGCCATCCAGGCCGAGGATCTCGACCGGGATCGACGGGCCAGCTTCCTTCACAGGCTTGCCGTTCTCGTCGAGCATGGCGCGAACACGGCCATAGTTGGAGCCACACAGCACCATGTCGCCCTGACGCAGCGTACCGTCCTGGACCAGGATGGTAGCAACCGGACCACGGCCCTTGTCGAGGCGCGATTCAACCACGACACCACGGCCTGGGGCAGTAGGCGTAGCGGTCAGTTCGAGAACCTCGGCCTGCAGCAGGACGGCTTCGAGCAGTTCGTCGACACCGGTACCCATCTTCGCCGAAACCTTGACGAACGGCGTGTCACCACCCCATTCCTCGGAGGTCACGCCTTCGACGGACAGTTCGTTGCGGATGCGATCGAGGTCAGCACCTGGCTTGTCGATCTTGTTCACCGCAACAACCAGCGGAACGCCAGCTGCCTTGGCATGCTGAACGGCCTCGCGGGTTTGCGGCATCACGCCGTCGTCCGCCGCCACCACCAGGATGACGATGTCGGTCGCCTTGGCACCACGTGCACGCATCTGAGTGAAAGCTGCGTGGCCAGGGGTGTCGAGGAAGGTGACCATGCCGCGGTCGGTTTCCACGTGGTAGGCACCGATGTGCTGGGTGATACCACCGGCTTCGCCAGCGGCAACCTTGGCACGACGGATGTAGTCGAGCAGCGAGGTCTTACCATGGTCAACGTGACCCATGACAGTTACCACCGGCGCACGCGACTCTGACTGGCCTTCGAATTTCAGCGATTCGGCCAGGGAGTCTTCCAGGGCGCTATCGCTGATCAGGGTGACCTTGTGGCCCAGCTCTTCTGCGATCAGCTGAGCGGTTTCCTGGTCGAGTACCTGGTTGATGGTAACCGGGGTGCCCATCTTGAACATGAACTTGACAACTTCAGCGCCCTTGACGGACATCTGGTTGGCCAGTTCGGAGACCGTGATGGTCTCGCCGATGGTCACGTCACGGATGACGGGGCCGGTCGGGTTCTGGAAGCCATGCTGGTTACGCTTCTTCAGCTTGCCCTTGCCACCACGACCACGACGAGCGCCATCGCTCTCTTCGTCGGTGGTACGCGGAGCAGCACGCGGAGTCGGCGCCTTTTCCTTTTCCTTGACCTTGACCTTGATCGACACACGAGGCGCCTCGCCACGACGACGATCGTCATCACGGGTACGGCTTTCGTTGCGACGGGTCTCGTCCTTCTTGCGCTCGGCAGCACGGGCTGCAGCGTCTTCGGAGGCCGGGGCGTCGGCGACTACCGGGGCCGGGGCAGCGGCAGGTGCCGGCTCTGGCTTGGCAGCAGGCGCAGGGGCGGCTACAGCAGAGTTGGCTGCCTGACGGCGAGCCTGATCTTCGTTGCGCTGGCGAACATCGGCGTCAACCTTGTCGCGAGCGGCGTTTTCGGCCGCGCGGCGCTCTTCCACTTCACGCTTCTGCTCAGCCTGGATTTCCTCCGGGCTGCGCTGCACGAATACTTTCTTCTTGCGTACTTCTACGCTGATGCTCTTGCTACCGGCGACACGCAGGGTGCTGGTGGTTTTGCGCTGCAAGGTAATCTTGCGCGGTTCTTCCGCCTTGCTCTTGTGGCTGCTTTTCAAATGAGTCAGCAGGGTCTGCTTCTCATTGTCGGTCACTACCTGACCGGCGTCGGTGTGCGGCAGACCTGCCTCACGCATCTGCTGCAGCAGGCGCTCTACCGGTGCCTCGACCTCTTGGGCCAGTTCTTTCACCGTGACTTGCGTCATGCACTTCTCTCCTCAGGCCGCGCCTAATTACTCGAACCAATGGGCTCGGGCGGCCATGATCAACTTGCCGGCACGCTCTTCGTCGATGCCGTCGATGTCGAGCAGATCGTCGATCGACTGCTCGGCCAGGTCTTCGCGGTTAACCACGCCGCGCACCGCCAGTTCAGCCGCCAGGTCCTTGTCCATACCCTCAAGAGAGAGCAGGTCTTCGGCCGGGTGGGCGTCTGCCAGTTTTTCTTCGGTAGCGATGGCCTTGGTCAACAAACGGTCCTTGGCTCGAGCGCGGAGCTCATTGACGATATCTTCGTCAAAGCCATCGATGTTGAGCATTTCTTCCAACGGTACGTAGGCAATTTCTTCGAGGCTGGTGAAGCCTTCGTCGACCAGCACTTGGGCCAGCTCCTCGTCGACTTCCAGTTCATCGATGAAATTGCGCAGGATGTCACCTGTTTCGGCCTGCTGCTTGGCCTGAATGTCCTTCTCGGTCATCACGTTCAGGGTCCAGCCGGTCAACTGACTGGCAAGACGAACGTTCTGACCGCCACGGCCAATGGCCTGGGCCAGGTTATCCTCGGCGACGGCGATGTCCATGGCATGGGCATCTTCATCAACGATGATCGCCGCGACTTCAGCCGGCGACATGGCGTTGATGACGAACTGCGCCGGGTTATCGTCCCAAAGGACGATATCCACACGCTCACCACCCAACTCCCCGGATACAGCTTGGACGCGCGAACCACGCATGCCGATACAGGCACCTTGCGGGTCGATGCGCTTGTCCTTGGAGCGGACGGCGATCTTGGCTCGCGAACCCGGATCACGGGAAGCAGCCATGACTTCAATGAGGCCCTCGGCAATTTCCGGCACTTCAATGCGGAAAAGCTCGATCAGCATCTGTGGCGCGGTGCGCGACAGGATCAGCTGAGGACCACGGTTTTCAGTGCGAATTTCCTTGAGCAGTGCACGCAGGCGCACACCCACACGGAAGGTTTCACGCGGAATGATATCCTCGCGGGCCAGCAAGGCCTCGGCGTTGTTGCCCAGGTCAACGATGACGTTGTCGCGGGTAACCTTTTTGACGGTACCGGAAATGATCTCGCCTACGCGTTCGCGGTAGGCATCGACCACCTGGGCACGCTCGGCCTCACGGACCTTCTGCACGATGACCTGCTTGGCGGTCTGAGCGGCGATACGACCGAACTCGATGGACTCGATCTTCTCCTCGATCACGTCACCAACCTTGGCTTCGGGATGAGTGTCCTTGATCTTGTCCAACCAGGTTTCGATCGCCGGATCATCAAGGTCGGCTTCATCGACCACGGTCCAGCGACGGAAAGTCTCGTAGCTACCGGTGTGGCGGTTGATTTCCACACGCAGATCGACTTCGTCTTCAAAACGTTTTTTGGTTGCAGTGGCCAGGGCCACCTCCAGCGCTTCGAAAATGACGCCGGGCGGTACACCTTTTTCGTTGGATACCGATTCAACAACCAGCAGTACTTCTTTGCTCATCGTACGCCTCGCCTTGCGCAAGCCATTGGGCCCGGATAGTCCGCCGGGCCCGGCACGTCTCAGTCAAAACTGGGAATAATATTGGCCTTGTCGATCGAGTCGATCGGCAGCAGGAACTCCTGATTGTCCACCTGGACCACCACATCCTGCTCCTCCACACCGCGGAGAAGGCCCTGGAAGTTACGACGACCCTCGAAGGGTGAGCGCAGCTTGATCTTCACTTGTTCGCCGGCATGCGAGGCAAACTGTTCCAGAGTGAACAGTGGGCGATCCATGCCTGGAGAAGACACCTCGAGGGTGTACTCACTGCTGATTGGATCTTCCACATCGAGAATGGCGCTGGCCTGACGACTGACCGCTTCGCAGTCCTCCACCAGGATGCCGCCGTCCTTGTCGATGTAGATGCGCAGTACCGAATGCTTACCCTGGGAAACGTATTCGATCCCCCAGCACTGATAGCCCAGACCCTCGACAACCGGGGCCAACAAGGCCTGCAACTGTTCTAGCTTGCTCGACACCTGAACCCCCTCGTGCATGCTGTGCAAATAAAAAATGGGCAAAGCGCCCATCCCTGAAAGCGCCGTTGGACAACGACGCCGAAAACTGTTCGGTTAGCAAAAAGCCCCTGAAAAGGGGCTCCGCTGAAGCTGGTTGCGGGGGCTGGATTTGAACCAACGACCTTCGGGTTATGAGCCCGACGAGCTACCAAGCTGCTCCACCCCGCGACAAAGCTGGGGCGAAAGTATAAGACCGAACCCTGTTAGGGGTCAAATCCAAACGTTCACCTACAAGAAAGCCCGCTAAAGCGGGCTCTCAAGCTTCAATTGGTACCGAGAAGGGGACTCGAACCCCTACACCCTATGGGCACAACCACCTCAAGGTTGCGTGTCTACCAATTCCACCACCTCGGCAATACTACTACTTGAAACCCGTTACTTCTGCTCTTGAGCCGGAGGAGGTACATCACCCGTATTATTGGTGGTTTCGCTCTTCTGCTGTTGGAGCACCGGTACATCATCATTAACTGCCGGCTTCTGCTGCTCTTTCACTTCTAGCACTGCTGGATCTGGAAGACCTGCTTGGCTAAGCTGGTGAGCTTGTTGCTTCGCGAAGTATCCTAACCCAAGTGCTGTCAAAAAGAAAGTGGCAGCGAGTATAGCAGTGAATTTACTTAGGAACGTTGCAGAGCCCTGGCTCCCGAACACGGTATTTGAAGCACCCGCGCCGAAAGATGCACCTGCTTCGGCACCCTTACCCTGTTGCAACAGTACCAGCACTACAAGCGACAGCGCTGCCAACAGATGAAAAACAACGATGACTGTTTCCAGCATTTGTTCAGTTTCCTGCGGCGCGACAAATTGCACCGAATTCGTCTGCGTTCAGGGAAGCCCCACCAATGAGACCCCCATCGATATCCGGCATGCCGAACAGTTCGGCCGCATTGGCCGCCTTCACGCTGCCGCCGTAGAGCAGCTGCACCTTCGCAGCCACTTCAGCATCTTCTGCCGCCAGCTGGCCGCGGATGGCGGCGTGCACATCCTGGGCCTGCTGTGGCGTGGCCGTCAGGCCAGTGCCGATGGCCCATACAGGCTCATAGGCAATTACTGCATTGGCAAAAGCCTTAACACCGAATGCTTCGATGATACTGCTTAGTTGACGCCCGACAACTTCAAGCGTTTTGCCTGCCTCGCGCTCCTCAAGGGTTTCCCCGATGCAAAGCACTGGCTTCAAACCTTTGGCCTGGGCCGCTGCAAACTTGCGATTGAGCACTTCGTCGGTTTCACCAATGATCTGGCGACGCTCAGAGTGACCAACCAACACCAACTTGCAACCTGCTTCAACCAGCTGTTCCGGAGCAACTTCCCCGGTCAGCGCACCCTGTTCGGGTTGTACAGCAGAATTCTGTGCGCCGACAGTTATTTCTTTACCTGCCAGCCCATCAATCACCTGATTGATGAACAAAGCCGGTGGAAACACCGCGACTTCCACTCCGCTCGGCAAGGCGAGATTGCTCAAGCCTTCGGTCAGCTCAGCGACGCTAGCGCGGGTACCGTGCATCTTCCAGTTACCAGCTACCATAGGGCGACGCATGCTTTACCTCGTCGGTCAAAGTGGGCGCAGATCTTACCCAACCAGATCTGCGCTGGCAAGCGCCTTCAGACACAAACTTCGCTGACCAGTTTGGCCAACGCTTCGGCGTGCGTGCGCACCTGGCTTTCGTCTTCGCCCTCGACCATGACCCGCACCAACGGCTCGGTACCCGACTTGCGCAACAGAACACGACCACGGCCCGCCAGGGCCTCGGTCACCTTGGCGCTGGCTTCCTTGACTGCCGGGTGCTCCAGCGGGTCGACCTTGCTGGCGCCGAAGCGTACGTTGATCAGCACCTGCGGGCACTTGCGCAGGGCCTGACGGGCCTGCGCCAGGGTTTCACCACGGCGCTTGAGCGCCATCAGCACCTGCAGCGCGGCAATGATCGCGTCACCGGTGGTGGTGTGGTTGCAGCACACGACGTGGCCAGAGTTTTCACCCCCGACCAGCCACTCACGCTCCAGCAGTTCGGCCATGACGTAACGGTCGCCGACCTTGGCCCGCACGAACGGGATATCCAGGTCCTTCAGCGCAAGCTCCAGGCCCAGGTTGCTCATCAGCGTACCCACTACCCCGCCCTGCAGCTTGCCACGGTCATGCAGGTCGCGGGCAATGATGAACAGCAGCTCGTCACCGTCGACGATGGCGCCCGTATGGTCGACCATCAGCACGCGATCGCCATCACCGTCGAAGGCAATGCCGAGGTCGGCATGACCAACCAGCACGGCGGCCTGCAGCGATTCGATGTGGGTCGAGCCGCAACCTTCGTTGATGTTCAGGCCGTCCGGCTGGGCATGCAGCACGGTCACGTCGGCACCCAGCTCGCGGAACACGCTTGGCGCGACCTTGTAGGTGGCACCGTGGGCACAGTCGACCACAAGCTTCAGGCCATCGAAACTGGTGCTGCTAGGCACGCTGCTCTTGCAGAACTCGATGTAGCGACCGGCAGCATCGTTGATGCGCGAGACCTTGCCCAGCTTGCCCGAGTCGACAACGGTCATCGGTTGGTCGAGCAACTCTTCGATCATCAGCTCGACTTCGTCCGGCAGCTTGGTGCCCTGGCCCGAGAAAAACTTGATGCCGTTGTCTTCGTGCGGGTTGTGCGAAGCACTGATGACAATACCCGCCTGGGCATGGAAGGTGCGAGTCAGGTAGGCGATGGCCGGCGTAGGCATTGGCCCCAGCAGCATGACGTCAGCACCTGCTGCGGCCAGACCGGCTTCGAGTGCGGACTCGAACATGTAGCCGGAGATACGTGTGTCCTTGCCCACCAGCACCCGGCAATTGCCCTGCTTGCGGAAGGCCATGCCGGCCGCCCAGCCAAGCTTCAGCATGAAGTCAGGCGTGATCGGGTATTCGCCGACGCGGCCACGAATGCCGTCGGTACCAAAGTATTTTCTGCTCATAGGGACTCCAATGTACTTATTCGGCGTTTTGTACCGCAGCAATCATGCGTACCACATCGACGGTTTCGGCCACGTCATGGACACGAAGGATGCTCGCCCCCTTGGTCATGGCCAACGCCGCCAGCGCAAGGCTGCCGTACAAGCGCTCGCCGACCGGACGTTCCAGCGTCAGGCCGATCATGCTCTTTCGTGATACGCCCACCAGTAGCGGGCGCCCAAGGCGATAGAGCGCTTCCATGTGTTTGAACAGGCTCAGGTTGTGCGCCAGGGTCTTGGCGAAACCAAAGCCAGGGTCAAGGATGACTCTGTTCGCGTCGATGCCCGCTGCAGCGCAGGCGGCCATCCGCTGTTCCAGATAACGCGTGACATCAGCGGTCACATCATCGTAATACGGGTCGTCCTGCATGTTACCCGGCTCGCCGCGCATGTGCATGAGGCACACCGGTAGCCCGGTATCGGCAGCGGCGTCCAGGGCGCCATCACGCTCCAGGGCACGCACATCATTGATCAACCTCGCACCGAGGCGCGCCGATTCACGCATGACGGCAGGCGTGGAGGTATCGACCGAAATGACGACGTCGAGGCGGCTGTTGATGGCCTCGACCATCGGCGCCACACGCTCCAGCTCCTCGGTCACCGATACCGCCCGCGCGCCAGGGCGGGTGGACTCACCGCCAATGTCGATCAGCGTGGCACCGGCCGCAACCATCGCTTCGGCATGGCGCAGGGCCTCGTCGCGCTGGCTGAAGCGCCCGCCATCGGAGAAGGAATCGGGGGTGATATTGAGAATACCCATGACATGGGTACGCGACAAATCAAGAACCCGGTTGCCGCAAGGCAACCGGGTCGGGTACTGCACTGAGCTCATAGACGCCCTTAGTGTTGAGCTGCCGGACCGCCAATTGGCGATTCAGGGCGATCATCCTGGGCAGCAGGGGTGCCCGAATGCTTGTCGTCGTCCCAGTCACGCGGTTCGCGTGGCGTACGGCCAGCCATGATGTCATCGATCTGATCGGCATCAATGGTCTCATACTTCATCAGCGCTTCGGTCATCGCTTCGAGCTTGTCGCGATTCTCGATCAGCAGCTGCTTGGCAGTGGCGTAGCACTGGTCGATGATGCTGCGTACTTCGGAGTCGATCAGCTTGGCAGTCTCGCCGGAGACGCTGGCATGCTGGCTGCCCGCGCTACGACCCAGGAACACCTCACCCTCTTCTTCTGCATACATCAGCGGGCCGAGCTTTTCCGACAGGCCCCACTTGGTCACCATGTTGCGAGCGATCTGGCTGGCCCGCATGATGTCGTTGGAGGCACCCGTGGTGACGCCGTCGAAGCCCAGGGTCATCTCTTCGGCGATACGGCCGCCGTACAACGAGCAGATCTGGCTGATCAGCGCACGCTTGGACAGGCTGTAGCGATCTTCTTCCGGCAGGAACATGGTCACGCCCAGGGCCCGACCGCGCGGAATGATCGAAACCTTGTAGACCGGGTCGTGCTCAGGCACCAGGCGACCAACGATGGCATGACCCGCCTCGTGGTAGGCAGTGTTACGCTTTTCTTTTTCGGACATGACCATGGTCTTGCGCTCTGCGCCCATCATGATCTTGTCCTTGGCCAGCTCGAACTCTTTCATTTCGACCAGGCGCTTGTTGGAACGCGCGGCAAACAGCGATGCCTCGTTGACCAGGTTGGCCAGGTCGGCACCGGAGAAGCCAGGGGTACCACGGGCAATAACCGCCGGGTTGACGTTTTCGCCAATCGGTACCTTGCGCATGTGTACCTTGAGGATCTGTTCGCGACCGCGGATGTCTGGCAAGCCCACCACTACCTGGCGGTCGAAACGGCCTGGGCGCAGCAGCGCCGGGTCGAGTACGTCAGGGCGGTTGGTGGCGGCGATGACGATGATGCCATCGTTCATTTCGAAGCCGTCCATCTCTACCAGCAACTGGTTGAGGGTTTGCTCACGCTCGTCGTGACCGCCGCCCATGCCGGCGCCACGGTGGCGACCAACGGCGTCGATTTCGTCGATGAAGATGATGCACGGGGCGTGCTTCTTGGCCTGCTCGAACATGTCGCGCACACGGCTGGCACCAACACCGACGAACATTTCCACGAAGTCCGAACCGGAAATGGTGAAGAACGGTACTTTCGCCTCGCCCGCAATGGCCTTGGCCAGCAGCGTCTTACCGGTACCGGGCGGGCCTACCATCAGCACACCGCGCGGGATACGACCACCCAGGCGCTGGAACTTGCCCGGATCGCGCAGGAACTCGACCAGCTCGCCCACTTCTTCCTTGGCTTCGTCGCAACCTGCAACGTCGGCCAATGTGGTCTTGACCTGGTCTTCGGACAGCAGGCGTGCCTTGCTCTTGCCGAAGCTCATCGGCCCGCCCTTGCCACCTGCACCGCCTTGCATCTGGCGCATGAAGAACATGAACACGGCGATGATGACCAGGATCGGGAAGCTGGCGACCAGCAACTGCGTCCAGATGCTCTGCTGCTCTGGCTGCTTGCCTTCGACAACCACGTGGTTGTCGACCAGGTCACCGATCAGGCCATTGTCGGTAATGGCCGGGCGCACGGTCTTGAAATTGTCGCCGTCGGCGCGCTTGCCGGTAATGATGTAGCCGTCGACGGTCACACGCTCGACCTTGCCATCCTTGACCTGCTGGATGAAGTCGGAATAGTTGAGGGTCTGCGGCTCGTTAGGGCTGGAGAAGTTGTTCATCACTGTCACCAGGACAGCTGCGATGATCAACCACAGGATCAGATTCTTTGCCATGTCGTTCAATTCGCTACCCTCTGAGGCCGGCGCACGACGCAGCCGTGCCTCGCATGATATTCATCGCCCTAACTTACTACATTACCTACGCAGCCGCAGGCACCGTCTGTAACCCTTTGTGAAAGCTAGACTACACGAAGTTCGGACGATCCAGACGGGAGGGCCGATTGGAAATAACTATCGACCACCCGCAGCACGCTGTTCAAACGCCTTTGAAACCCTTGCCCAACAGGTACTGCTCACGGGAACGGTCCCGCGAAGAAGACGGCTTGCGCATTTGCACCTTGTCGAACTTGGTGCGCACATCCTTCAGGTACATATCAAAGCCTTCGCCTTGGAAAATCTTGATCAGGAAATCACCGCCGGGCTTCAGCACGCGGGTTGCCAGATCCAGAGCCAGCTCGCAGAGGAACATGGCGCGCGGCATGTCCACTTCGGGCGTACCACTCATATTGGGGGCCATGTCGGAAATCACAAGGTCTACGTGCGAATCACCGACCGCCGCGAGGATCTGCTGCAGCACTGCATCGTCAGTGAAGTCACCCTGGATGAAGGTCACGTCGGGGATCGAGTCCATTTCCAGGATGTCGGAAGCGATCAAGCGCCCCTGGCCACCAATCAGACGACTGGTCACCTGCGACCAGCCCCCTGGCGCCGCGCCGAGGTCGATTACACTCATGCCCGGGCGGATCAGGCGGTCCTTTTCCTGGATCTCCAGCAGTTTGTAGCTCGCACGCGAGCGGTAGCCATCCTTCTGCGCCTGTTTCACAAAAGGGTCGTTAAAATGCTCTCGCAGCCAGTTTGCGCTGCTTTTGGAACGTTGTACCACGGGGCACCTCGATGATATGCGTCGTGATTGACTGGGCGGAGCCGGTGGCCCTCGGGTAAAATGCCGGTCAATTTTACAGAATCAGACGGAAAGGGTCAGATTATGCCGCTCAATAACGAGCAGAAGAAGCAGTACAAGTCCATTGGTCATGACCTGAAGCCGGTTTTGATCGTTGCTGGCAACGGTTTGAATGAAGGCGTAGTCGCCGAACTGGAACGCGCGCTGGTCGACCATGAGCTGATCAAGGTCGAGATTCGTTCGGAAGACCGCGAAGAACGTGCCGCCACCATTGCCGAGCTGTGCAAGGCCGGCCGTGCCGAGCTGGTGCAGACCATCGGCAAGAAAGCGCTGATCTACCGCAAGAACCCACAGCCGAACAAGCAGCTGTCCAACATCCACCGTTACAAGTAACGGTGGCTCCGGTCAGTGGCGCGATGAACGCGCCCTGACCGGCACCGGCTGGGCCACCAGCACGATGCCGGAAAAGCCCAGCACCAGGAA
Organism: Pseudomonas sp. SAS7; assembly: GCF_052112345.1. Taxonomy (NCBI): domain Bacteria; kingdom Pseudomonadati; phylum Pseudomonadota; class Gammaproteobacteria; order Pseudomonadales; family Pseudomonadaceae; genus Pseudomonas; species Pseudomonas sp. SAS7. The sequence continues at coordinate 55,503 of NZ_JBEGGO010000019.1, forward strand.
GCAGAACATCTGCCAGCGCTCGCCCACCGAAATGCCGTAGCGCAAGGTGTAATACCCCACGCAGGCACCGAAGCCGAGCAACAGCATCTGGCCACGGAACTGCCGCCACCAGGCCGCCAGGCCGTCCACCCTTGCCAGCACTGCCAGCTGAGTCAACAAGCCAAGCAACGCCACGCCGATCAACCAGCGGTCGATCTGCCCGGCGATATCCTGCACCAGCAGCGGGGCCAGGCCACTGACCTTGAGCGCAGGCACCAGCCCCACATGGAACACCCACAGGCCACCGACCCAGAAAACCTGGGCCAGTTGCCAGAGGATCCCCTCCAGGGATGGCGCCCGCAGGCGCCGGTCAGATGTGCTTGACTTCGACAATCTCGTACTCGACCGTGCCGCTAGGCGTCTTGACGACGACGGTGTCACCTTCTTCCTTGCCGATGATGGCACGGGCAATGGGTGCGCCGCTCGACAGCTTGCCCTGTTTCACGTCGGCTTCATCCTCGCCGACGATCTGGTAGGTCACCTCTTCATCGGTTTCGGTGTTGGCCAGTACCACGGTGGTACCGAAAATCACCTTGCCGGTGTGAGGGATGGTGGTCACGTCGATCACGACCGAGTTCTGCAGACGGCCTTCGATATCGCGGATACGCGCCTCGACCATGCCCTGCTCTTCGCGGGCGGCATGGTATTCGGCGTTTTCCTTGAGGTCGCCCAGTTCGCGCGCTTCACCGATCGCCTGGCTCAGGCGCGGGCGCTCGGTCTTGCTCAGGAACAGGTGCTCCTCTTCCAGGGCGCGAGCGCCCTGGACGGTCATCGGGTACTTGGTAATGCTCATGCTTTCAGTCCTGCATGCAGATCTTGCAGGCGACGAACGGTCTTTTCCGGACCAAATTTCAGCGCCTCGCAGATGGCTTCACCAGCCGCAATGGTAGTGGTGCAGTAAATCTTGTGCTGCAGCGCATTGCGACGAATCGAGTAGGAATCGGCAATCGACTGGCGGCCTTCGGTGGTGTTGATGATCAGCGACACTTCGTCGTTCTTGATCATGTCGACCACGTGCGGGCGGCCTTCGGTCACCTTGTTCACACGGCGCACTTTCAGGCCAGCCGCCTCGATAACCTTGGCGGTGCCAGCAGTTGCAACCACTTCGAAGCCCAGGGCGATCAGGTCGCGGGCAACGCCAGCCACTTGTGGCTTGTCGTCGTCACGCACGCTGATGAACGCGGTACCACCGGTCGGCAGCACTTCGCTGGCACCCATCTGGGCTTTGGCGAACGCCTCACCGAAGGTGTCACCGACACCCATGACTTCACCGGTCGATTTCATCTCAGGGCCGAGGATCGGGTCAACCCCCGGGAACTTGGCGAACGGGAAGACGGCTTCCTTGACGCTGTAGAAGTTCGGGATGATTTCCTGGGTGAAGCCCAGCTCTTTCAGGGTTTTGCCGGCCATTACGCGGGCGGCGATCATGGCCAGGGAAGTGCCGATGCACTTGGACACGAACGGCACGGTACGCGAGGCGCGCGGGTTGACTTCGATCACGTAGATCTTGTCGCCTTGCAGGGCCAGCTGCACGTTCATCAGGCCGACAACGCCCAGCTCCAGGGCCATTTTGGCGACCTGTACTCGGACTTCGTCCTGCACTTCCTTGCTCAGCGAGTAAGGTGGCAGCGAGCACGCCGAGTCACCGGAGTGAACGCCGGCCTGCTCGATGTGCTGCATGATGGCGCCGATCACAACGTCAGTGCCGTCGCACACCGCATCCACGTCCATCTCGATGGCGCAGTTGAGGAAGTGGTCGAGCAGTACCGGGCTGTCGTTGGACACCTGCACCGCTTCACGCAGGTAGCGCTTGAGCTCGTCCAGTTCGTAGACGATTTCCATGGCGCGGCCGCCCAGTACGTACGACGGGCGCACTACCAGCGGGTAACCGATGCTGCCCGCAGCGCGGATAGCTTCTTCTTCGCTGCGCACGGTGGCGTTTGGCGGCTGCAGCAGGTTCAGGCGCTGAACCATCTGCTGGAAGCGCTCACGGTCTTCGGCGCGGTCGATGGCGTCCGGGCTGGTACCGATGATCGGTACGCCGGCTTCTTCCAGGGCACGGGCCAGTTTCAGCGGGGTCTGGCCGCCGTAGTGCACGATCACGCCTTTCGGCTTCTCGACGCGGCACACTTCCAGCACGTCTTCCAGCGTCAGTGGCTCGAAGTACAGGCGGTCGGAGGTGTCGTAGTCGGTGGAGACGGTTTCCGGGTTGCAGTTGACCATGATGGTCTCGTAACCGTCTTCACGCAGCGCCAGGGCCGCGTGTACGCAGCAGTAGTCGAACTCGATACCTTGGCCGATACGGTTCGGGCCACCCCCCAGGATCATGATCTTGTCGCGGGTCGACGGGTTCGCCTCGCACTCTTCCTCGTAGGTGGAGTACAGGTAGGCGGTGTCGGTGGCGAACTCGGCGGCGCAGGTGTCGACGCGCTTGTACACCGGGAACACTTCCAGCTTGTGGCGGTGACGGCGCAGGTTCTTGTCGGTGATACCCAGCAGCACAGCCAGGCGCTGGTCCGAGAAACCTTTGCGCTTGAGGCGCAGCATCAGGCTCTTGTCGATCGACGACAGGGCCAGGGTCTTGACCTTCTCTTCTTCCTTGATCAGATCTTCCATCTGCACCAGGAACCACATGTCGATGCCGGTCAGGGCAAAGATTTCTTCGCAGGTCATGCCCGAACGCATGGCGTCAGCGACGTACCAGATACGCTCGGCGCCCGGCACGGTCAGCTCGCGCTTGAGGATGCCGGCAGCTTCAGGGCTGGCCAGGTCGACTTTCGGGTCCAGACCGCAGGCGCCCACTTCCAGGCCGCGCAGGGCTTTCTGCAGGGATTCCTGGAAGGTACGGCCGATGGCCATCACTTCACCCACGGATTTCATCTGGGTGGTCAGGCGGGCGTCGGCTTTCGGGAATTTCTCGAAGGCGAAGCGCGGCAGCTTGGTGACGACGTAGTCGATCGACGGCTCGAAGGAAGCCGGAGTGCGGCCGCCGGTGATGTCGTTCTGCAGTTCGTCGAGGGTGTAACCGATGGCCAGCTTGGCGGCGATCTTGGCGATCGGGAAGCCGGTAGCCTTGGAAGCCAGGGCGGACGAACGCGATACACGCGGGTTCATCTCGATGACGACCATGCGGCCGGTGTCTGGGCAGATACCGAACTGCACGTTGGAACCGCCAGTTTCAACACCGATTTCACGCAGCACCGCCAGCGAGGCGTTGCGCATGATCTGGTATTCCTTGTCGGTCAGGGTCTGCGCTGGAGCAACGGTGATCGAGTCACCGGTGTGCACGCCCATCGGGTCGAAGTTTTCGATCGAGCAGACGATGATGCAGTTGTCCTTTTTGTCGCGGACCACTTCCATCTCGTACTCTTTCCAGCCGATCAGCGATTCGTCGATCAGCAGCTCTTTGGTCGGCGACAGGTCCAGACCACGGGTGCAGATTTCTTCGAATTCTTCACGGTTGTAAGCGATACCACCGCCGGTGCCACCCATGGTGAACGATGGGCGGATGATGCACGGGAAGCCGAGCTTCTCGAGGACCGCATTGGCCTCTTCCATGCTGTGGGCGATACCCGAGCGCGGGCATTCCAGGCCGATGTCTTTCATGGCCTTGTCGAAGCGCGAGCGGTCTTCAGCCTTGTCGATGGTGTCGGCGTTGGCACCGATCATCTCTACGCCGAACTTCTCCAGAACGCCGTGGCGCTCCAGGTCCAGGGCGCAGTTCAGTGCGGTCTGGCCACCCATGGTCGGCAAGACGGCGTCCGGGCGCTCTTTCTCGATGATCTTGGCCACCGACTGCCACTTGATCGGCTCGATGTAGGTGGCGTCGGCCATGGCCGGGTCGGTCATGATGGTGGCTGGGTTGGAGTTCACCAGGATGACGCGGAAACCTTCCTCGCGCAGGGCCTTGCAGGCCTGTGCGCCGGAGTAGTCGAATTCACAGGCCTGGCCGATCACGATCGGGCCGGCACCGAGAATCAGGATGCTTTTGATGTCTGTACGTTTTGGCATGGTGGTCACTCAAATCCGGGGTCAGTCGGCAAGCCGCTTTGAACAATCTGGGTCAGGCGCTACCGGGCGCGGCGCGAGCCGGCCCGGGGCCTTGAAGCAGGATGCTCAGCGGCGCTTGGCCATGGCATCGGTGAAACGATCGAACAGTGGCGCGACGTCGGTCGGGCCAGGGCTCGCTTCAGGGTGGCCCTGGAAGCTGAACGCGCTCTTGTCGGTGCGCTCGATACCCTGCAGGGTGCCGTCGAACAGCGACTTGTGGATGGCGCGAACGTTGCCCGGCAGGGTGGCTTCGTCAACAGCAAAACCGTGGTTCTGGCTGGTGATCATGACCACGCCGCTGTCCAGGTCCTGAACCGGGTGGTTGGCACCGTGGTGACCATGGCCCATTTTCACGGTCTTGGCGCCGGAGGCCAGGGCCAGCAGCTGGTGGCCGAGGCAGATGCCGAATACAGGAATCTCGGTCTCGAGGATTTCCTTGATCGCCTGGATGGCGTAGTCGCACGGCTCAGGGTCACCAGGGCCGTTGGACAGGAACACGCCGTCCGGGTTGAGTGCCAGCACTTCGCTGGCCGGGGTCTGGGCCGGCACCACGGTCACGCGGCAGCCACGGGCAACCAGCATGCGCAGGATGTTCAGCTTGACGCCGTAGTCGAAGGCGACCACGTGGTACGGCAGGTCGGCAGCTTCGATGGTCGGGTGGCTGTCGGTTTTCAGCTCCCACACGCTGGAGCGCCACTCGTAGCGTTCCTTGGTGGAAACAACCTTGGCCAGGTCCATGCCCTTCAGGCCTGGGAAGCCACGGGCGGCGGCGATGGCAGCTTCTTCGCTGATGTTGTCACCGGCGAGGATGCAACCGTTCTGGGCGCCCTTTTCACGCAGGATACGGGTCAGGCGACGGGTGTCGATGCCAGCGATGGCAACGACGTTGTTGGCCTTGAGGTACTCAGGCAGCGACTGGGTGTTACGCCAGTTGCTGGCCAGCAGCGGCAGGTCACGGATGACCAGGCCAGCGGACCAGACGCGGTTCGACTCGGCATCTTCCGGCGTAGTACCGGTGTTGCCGATGTGCGGATAGGTCAGGGTAACGATTTGCTGCGCATAGGAAGGGTCTGTAAGGATTTCCTGGTAGCCGGTCATAGCGGTGTTGAATACCACCTCACCAACGGTCTGACCGTCGGCACCGATGGCTTCACCGCGAAAAATACTGCCGTCGGCAAGGGCGAGTATGGCTGGCTTTGTCAAGAAGACCTCCCGTAAATCAAGCATGAAAGGGCGATCGCAGGTTGCAAAAAAGCGGAGTGACGTATGGACACGTCACCCCGCTTTCATGTGCTGAATTCAATTCGCTGCGCGCTTTTAGTGGACACACTAAAGCTGTAGCTTACAGAAAAGTGCGTTTTCGGTCTACCGTAGATGTGTCTCTAAAACACAAGATTGCGACAGGCCGGCCTTCGAGGGCATAGCACGCCGTGTAGGAGCGGCCTTGCGTCGCGAAAGGGCTGCCTAGCAGCCCCAGCTTACTGCGGCGCTGCCGAGATCTTTGGGGCCGCTGCGCGACCCTATCGCGACACAAGGCCGCTCCTACAGGGATCACCGCCCCAAAGGGAGCGGCTTAACGCAGCTCGAGCACATCCTGCATGTCGTACAGGCCAGGCTCGCGCCCATCCAGCCACAGCGCCGCACGCACGGCGCCCTTGGCGAAGGTCATGCGGCTGGAGGCCTTGTGAGTGATTTCCAGGCGCTCGCCTTCGGCAGCGAACAACACGGTGTGGTCACCCACCACATCACCGGCACGCACAGTCGCGAAGCCGATGGTCTTGCGATCACGCGCACCTGTCTGCCCTTCGCGGCCATACACGGCCACTTCCTGCAGGTCCCGACCCAGCGCATTGGCAACCACTTCACCCATGCGCAGCGCAGTACCCGACGGCGCATCGACCTTGTGCCGGTGGTGCGCCTCGATGATCTCGATATCAACATCATCACCCAGCACTCGCGCCGCCATGTCCAGCAGCTTGAGGCTGAGGTTGACGCCGACACTGAAGTTGGCGGCAAACACGATTGGAATGTCCTTGCCCGCCTCGGCCAGCAGCTGCTTCTCTTCAACAGAGAAGCCCGTAGTACCGATGATCATCGCCTTGCCGTGCTTGCGGCAGAACGCCAGGTTCTTGAGGGTGACCGAAGGGTGCGTGAAATCGATCAGCACGTCGAACTCGTCGGCAACCTTGGCCAGGTCATCGGACAGCAGTACACCGATCCGGCCGAGGGCCGCCAACTCACCGGCGTCCGCCCCTACCAGCGAGCTGTCAGGGCGATCAATCGCCGCTGTCAGGCCAGCACCCGGGGTTTGCTGCACGGCCTCGATCAGGGTCTTGCCCATCCGCCCTGCCGCGCCCATCACTGCAATACGTCGCATAGCCTTTTCCTTGTCAGAGATCGCCGAAGAAGCGCTTCACGCCATCGAACCAGCCACTGGCCTTGGGCGAGTGGGAACTGTCGCCTTCCAGCGAGTCACGCAGTTCTTCAAGCAGCTCACGCTGACGGCGGCTGAGGTTGACCGGGGTTTCCACCGCCACACGGCACAACAGGTCGCCCGCACCACCACCGCGCACCGGCGCCACACCCTTGCCACGCAGGCGGAACTGCTTGCCAGTCTGGGTGCCTTCCGGAATCTTCAGCTTCACGCGACCATCGAGGGTCGGCACTTCCAGCTCGCCACCCAGGGCAGCATCGGTGAAGCTGATGGGTACTTCGCAGTACAGGTGCTTGCCATCGCGCTGGAAGATCTCGTGCTCACGCACACTGATCACCACGTACAGGTCGCCAGTCGGGCCACCATGGGCACCGGCCTCGCCCTCGCCCGACAGGCGAATGCGGTCACCGGTATCGACACCTGCCGGCACCTTGACCGACAGCGTCTTGTATTCCTCGACACGGCCTTCGCCGTGGCACGAGGCGCAAGGGTCGGTAATGATCTTGCCCTGGCCATGGCAGCGCGGGCAGGTCTGCTGCACCGAGAAGAAGCCTTGCTGCATGCGCACCTGGCCGATACCACCGCACGTCGGGCAGGTGGACGGGGTCGAACCCTTCTTGGCACCGGAACCGTCGCAAGGCTGGCAATTGACCAGGGTAGGAACGCGGATGCTGACCGTGGTGCCACGCACCGCTTCTTCCAGGTTCAGCTCCAGGGTGTAGCGCAGGTCGCTGCCGCGCTGGGCACCGCCACGTCCGCCACCGCGGCCGCCACCAAAGAAGTCGCTGAATACATCGCCGAAGATGTCGGAGAAGTTGGCGCCACCGAAGCCGGCACCACCACCACCCATGCTCGGGTCGACACCCGCATGGCCGTACTGGTCGAACGCCGCGCGCTTGCTGGCATCAGACAGCACTTCGTAGGCCTCGTTGGCCTCCTTGAACATGTCTTCCGACTCTTTGTCACCCGGGTTGCGGTCCGGGTGGTACTTCATCGCCAGACGGCGATAAGCCTTTTTGAGGTCAGCTTCGCTGGCGCCGCGCTCGACACCCAGAACCTCATAGTAATCACGCTTGGACATAGGTCATTTGCACCTTGTTGGGCGTCTGGCATCTGCGCCGCGCCATCAGCACCTGCCTGTGCCACCAAAGTTGGCTGACAGATGCTGTAAAAATTCTCGAATTCCAGATACGCCAACGCGGGAGCAAGCCCCCGCGCGGCGACATCCTACCAGCTCACCGCCAAACGGCGGTGGGCTGGCCGACAACATGCAACGATTACTTCTTGTCGTCGCCTTTTACTTCTTCGAACTCGGCGTCAACCACGTCATCGTGCTTGGCTTCCGGTTCGGCCTGCTGCGCGCCACCCTGAGGCTGTTCGGCCGACTGCTCGGCGTACATCTTCTGGGCAACCGGGGCAGAGACCTTGGACAGCTCTTCGACCTTGGCATCGATTGCAGCCTTGTCATCGCCTTTGACAGCGGTTTCCAGGGCAACAACGGCAGCCTCGATGGCAGTTTTTTCTTCAGCGGTGACCTTGTCACCCGCGTCAGCGACCATCTTGCGGGTCGAGTGAACCAGCGCATCACCCTGGTTACGGGCAGCGGCCAGTTCTTCGAACTTGCGGTCTTCCTCGGCGTTGGCCTCGGCGTCACGCACCATGCGCTCGATCTCTTCGTCCGACAGGCCGGAGTTGGCCTTGATCACGATCGACTGAGTCTTGCCAGTAGCCTTGTCTTTCGCGCCTACGTGCAGGATGCCGTTGGCGTCGATGTCGAAGGTTACTTCGATTTGTGGAACGCCACGTGGTGCTGGCGGAATGTCAGCCAGGTCGAACTTGCCCAGCGACTTGTTCTGCGCAGCCTGCTTGCGCTCACCCTGCAGTACGTGGATGGTCACAGCGCCCTGGTTGTCATCGGCAGTCGAGAACACCTGCGACTTCTTGGTCGGGATGGTGGTGTTCTTCTCGATCAGCGCGGTCATCACGCCACCCATGGTTTCGATACCCAGGGTCAGCGGGCTGACGTCCAGCAGCAGTACGTCTTTCACGTCACCGGCCAGTACAGCGCCCTGGATGGCAGCGCCCATGGCAACTGCTTCGTCCGGGTTGACGTCCTTGCGTGCTTCTTTACCGAAGAAGTCGGCAACTTCTTTCTGCACCAGCGGCATACGGGTCTGACCGCCGACCAGGATCACGTCGTCGATCTTGCTGGCGTCGATGCCGGCGTCTTTCAGGGCAATGCGGCAAGGCTCGATGGTGCGCTTGACCAGGTCTTCGACCAGCGACTCCAGCTTGGCGCGGGAGATCTTCACGTTCAGGTGCTTAGGACCGGTGGCATCTGCAGTGATGTACGGCAGGTTGACGTCGGTCGACTGAGCGGACGACAGCTCGATCTTGGCTTTTTCTGCGGCTTCTTTCAGGCGCTGCAGGGCCAGAGGATCATTCTTCAGGTCCATGCCCGACTCTTTCTTGAACTCGTCGACGAGGTAGTCGATCAGGCGCATGTCGAAGTCTTCGCCACCCAGGAAGGTGTCGCCGTTGGTAGCCAGTACTTCGAACTGGTGCTCACCGTCGACTTCGGCGATTTCGATGACCGAAACGTCGAAGGTACCACCACCCAGGTCATAAACGATGACAGTGTGGTCGCCCTTGGCCTTGTCCATGCCATAAGCCAGCGCAGCAGCGGTCGGCTCGTTGATGATGCGTTTTACGTCCAGGCCAGCGATGCGGCCGGCGTCTTTGGTGGCCTGACGCTGGCTGTCGTTGAAGTAGGCCGGAACGGTGATGACCGCTTCGGTGACTGGCTCGCCGAGGTAGTCTTCGGCGGTCTTCTTCATTTTCTTCAGGACTTCGGCGCTGATTTGCGGCGGAGCCATTTCCTTGCCAGCAGCCTCGACCCAGGCGTCACCATTGTTCGCCTTGACGATCTTGTACGGCACCAGCTTGATGTCTTTCTGCACGACGTCTTCTTCGAAGCGGCGGCCAATCAGGCGCTTCACTGCGAACAGGGTGTTGTGCGGGTTGGTAACAGCCTGGCGCTTGGCCGACTGACCTACCAGGATTTCGCCATCGTTGGCATAGGCCACGATCGAAGGGGTAGTACGCGCACCTTCGGCGTTTTCGATGACTTTGACGTTACCGTTTTCCAGAATGGAGACGCACGAGTTGGTGGTCCCCAGGTCGATACCGATGATTTTACCCATGTTAACTCTCCCGAAACTTGAATTTGGTAGCAGCGACTACTTTGGCCAACTGCGGTAATACTTGAAGGCTTGACACCTAGATGGGGTTGCCCGGAAGGATTTCAAGCCTTTTCATTGATCGAGGGTTGCGCCGCGCTCGGCGCCTTGCTGACCACCACCATGGCGGGGCGCAGCAGGCGGCCGTTCAGCAGGTAACCCTTCTGGAACACATTCAGCACGCTGTTTGGCTCGACTTCGCCGTTTTCCTGCATGGCCATGGCCTGGTGGTGTTCAGGGTTGAACGGCTGGCCGTGCGGGTCGACTGCTTCGAGGTTGTAGCGCTTGAGGGTGTCCTGGAACATTTTCAGGGTCAGCTCGACGCCTTCGCGGATCTGCTTGACGTGCTCATCCTCGGCGCTGGAGTGGGCCAGGGCCAGTTCCAGGCTGTCGATGACGGGCAGCAGGTCGCTGGAGAACTTCTCCAGGGCGAACTTGTGGGCTTTCTCGACATCCTGCTCGGCACGACGGCGCACGTTCTGCACGTCGGCAACGGCGCGCAGCGCCTGGTCCTTGGCTGCGGCCAGCTGTTCCTCGAGCTCCAGAACACGGGTGTCAGCTGCAGTGCCTGCACCGGTTTCTTCCACGTTAAGGTCTTTCTCGTTCAGCTGTTCATCAGCCATGGGGTCTCTCCTGCGCAATTTTGTGGACTGCGAGCCAGGCTCGCCTGTGATGTCGGCTATATGGGGCCGGAAAAACCAGCTTCAAGGGGCAAGGTGGTTTTCCGGGTTGCAACAGAATCTGCCAAGGGGCATTGGCAGGCCTGAAAAAAGTACTGTATAAATAACCAGACCTGACTTTCGGGAGCCGCCCCTCATGCTGGTGCACCTGTCCATTCACAACTACGCCATCGTCGAGCACCTCGACCTCGAAATTGCCCGCGGCATGTCCGTCATCACGGGCGAGACCGGCGCCGGCAAATCGATCATGCTCGACGCCCTGGGCCTGGCCCTGGGCGACCGGGCCGACAGTGGCGTGGTGCGCCCTGGCACCGACAAGGCGGACATCCTCGCCACCTTCGACCTGGTGGACATCCCGGAGGCCCACGCCTGGCTTGCCGAACGCGACCTGGACAACGACGGCCTGTGCATCCTGCGCCGGGTCATCACCGCCGAAGGCCGTAGCCGCGGCTACATCAACGGCACGCCGTGCCCGCTGGGCGACCTCAAGGCGCTGGGCGAGTTGCTGATCGATATCCACAGCCAGCACGAACATCAGTCGCTGCTGAAAACCGACACCCACCGCCGCCTGCTCGACGAGTACGCCGGCGCCGTCGACCTGGCCCGCCAGGTGCATCTGGCCGCCAAGCGCTGGAACCAGACCCGCCTGGAACTGGAACGACTGTCCAATTCAGGTGACGAGCAGCGTGCCCGCCATCAGTTGCTCAGCTACCAGCTGGAAGAGCTGGACAACCTCGGCCTGGGTGAAAACGAACTAGAGCAGTTGGAGCAGGAACACAAGAACCTGACCAGCGCCGAAGCGCTGTTCGGCATCTGCCGCCAGGTGATCGACCAGTGCAGTGAAAGCGATTCGGGCAACGTGCTCAGCGCCCTCACCTCCAGCCTTAACCGGCTGGGCGCTGCCACCCATTCGCCCAAGGCCTTGGGCGAAGCCGCCAACCTTATTGCCAGTGCGCAGATCCAGGTAGAAGAAGCCGTGGGCGAGCTCAACCGCTTCCTCGACAACTTCGACGCCGACCCCATGCGCCTGCAGGCTTTGGAAGAACACCTCGACACCATCTATACACTGGCGCGCAAACACCGCGTGCACCCCACCGAACTGCCTCACCTGCAACAACAGTTGATGGAAGAAATCGAAGGCCTGAACGCGAGCGACGAGTCGATCGAACGGCTGGGCGAAGAGCTGGCCGCTTTCGCACACCACTATAAAGAGCGCGCCCGCGAACTCAGCGCCCTGCGCCAGCAAGCCGCCCAGCAACTGGCGGGCGCCGTCGAGCAGGAAATCCAGCGCCTGGGCATGCCCGGCGGGCGCTTCCGCATCGAGCTGACGCCCACCGAGGGGGCAGACCTGTCACCGCATGGCCTGGAGCAGATCGAACTGCTGGTCAGCGCCAACCCCGGCCAACCGCTCAAGGGCCTGGCAAAGGTGGCTTCGGGTGGTGAACTGTCACGTATCAGCCTGGCGATCCAGGTGATTACCGCGCAGACATCGCGCATTCCTACCCTGGTGTTCGACGAAGTCGACGTGGGTATCGGCGGCCCTACTGCCGAAATTGTCGGCCAGTTGTTGCGCCGCCTGGGCGAGCGTGGCCAGGTGCTGACCGTGACTCACTTGCCACAGGTTGCGGCGCAAGGGCATCACCACCTGTTTGTGCACAAGGTGCGCAACAGCGACACCACCCACACCGCCGTGGCCAGCCTGGGCAAGCGTGAGCGGGTAGAAGAAGTGGCGCGGATGCTCGGCGGCATTGACCTGACCAAGGAATCCCTGGCGCATGCGCGCAAGATGGTGGTGAGCGGCAAAGCCTGACCACTTCTTTCCCAGGACAATTCGCGGGCGCGCCCGCTCCCACAGGGTGATCACAGGACCTGAAATTTGTGGTGTACCTGTGGGAGCGGGCATGCCCGCGAAAAGGCCGGCCCCGACCACAAACCTTTCAGCCCCGTACAAAGCACAAAGGCGACCCGAAGGTCGCCTTTGTCATTCATAACGATAAAAAATCGTTACTTCTTCTTACGCACATACAGGACCAGATTGTGGTCCACCAGCTCGAAGCCATGCTCGGCTACGATTTCGCGCTGGCGCTTCTCGATTTCGGCATCCATGAATTCGATGACTTCACTGGTCTCCACGTTCACCATATGGTCGTGGTGACCGCCATCGGCCAGCTCGAACACTGCGTGACCGCCGTCGAAGTTGTGGCGAACCACCAGACCCGCTGCTTCGAACTGGGTCAGTACGCGATAGACGGTGGCCAGGCCTACGTCCTCGCCTGCTTCCATCAGTGCCTTGTAAACATCCTCGGCACTCATGTGACGCTGCTCGGTGGAATCGAGCATCTGAAGGATCTTGACTCGAGGCAGGGTCACCTTGAGACCGGCTTTGCGCAATTCGCTATTTTCAACCATGGTCAGCTTTCTCGCCGATGCTGCTTCGCAGCTTCTCTTAATACGGGTATGATCGGGGTTTACGTTGTCCAGCCAAGATAGTGGAAGTCGCCCACCGATGCAAAACACCAAGCTCTTGCTAACCAGCCTCACCCTAGTGGGACTGCTCGCACTCGCCGGTTGCTCGTTTCCCGGGGTTTACAAAATCGACATCCAGCAGGGCAATGTCGTCACGCAGGACATGATAGACCAATTACGCCCGGGAATGACCCGACGGCAAGTAAGGTTTATCATGGGCAACCCGCTGATTCAGGACACCTTCAACACCAATCGTTGGGATTACCTGTACAGCCTGCAGCCTGGTGGCGGTAAACGCCAGCAAGAGCGCATGAGCATTTTCTTCAACGAAAGCGACCAACTGGTCAGCTTGTCGGGCGACTTCATGCCAGGCGTCAGCCGCGACCAGGAAATCCTCGGTGGCAGCAGCGACACCACCGTCAGCCCGGCTACCGAGCCAGGCCAGACAGAGCAGCCAGCGGCCCAGCCTGAAGAAAAACCGGCCAAGCCAGGTTCGGTGGAAGAATCCATCCAGCGCGAAATCGACACCATCGAGACCACCCCGGTCCCGACCCCGGCACCGCTGGAAACCCGCTAAGCGGGAACAGCAGTCGCAAAAAAGCCCGGACCTGGTCCGGGCTTTTTGTTTGCGCCTTATCCGTCAGGCATTCAATTGCTTGGCACGCTGGCAAAACGCATCGACCAGCGTGTTGGCCGCCTGATTGAACAGCGGGCCCAGCGTGGCGCGCACAATCGGCCCGGCATAATCGAACGACAGGTCCAGGCTGATCTTGCAGGCCTTTTCACCCAGCGGCTTGAACACCCACACGCCATGCAGCTGCGTGAACGGCCCTTCCTCAAGGTTCATCTCGATAGACTGCCCCGGCACCAGCACGTTACGCGTGACGAAGTACTGGCTCATGCCACCTTTGGCCACCTCCAGCTTGGCATGCATGTGCGTATCGCTGGCGTCGATCACCGTCGAGGCCGAGCACCACGGCAGAAACTCTGGGTAGCTGGCCACATCGTTGACCAGATCGTAGAGCGCCTGGGCGGGGTATGGCAGCAGGGCGGAGCGTTGAATATGGGTAGTCATCCAGGCGTCACTTCCAAGGCTGGGTGGCGACGCTTCGCAGCGTGCCGAAAACAGGTTCTGTGCGTATGACAGGGTTGGTATTGTCCGGTATTCATTCCGGTGGCTCAAGCACACCGAAATCCCATAGCGGACGACGCGCGGACTTGCCTATAATGCCGCCCCTATGGCTAAGCAAAAAAAACATCCGACCGGGACCATCGCGCAAAATAAAAAAGCGCGACACGATTACTTCATCGAACACAAGTTCGAGGCCGGGCTGGTCCTGTCCGGCTGGGAAGTAAAAAGCCTGCGAGCTGGCAAGGCGCACCTCGTTGACAGTTACGTGCTGCTCAAGGACGGTGAGGCCTGGCTGTTCGGCAGCCACATCACCCCGCTGACCACCGCCAGCACCCACGTCATCGCCGACCCCATCCGCACCCGCAAGCTGTTGCTGAACAAGCGCGAGCTCGAGCGGCTGGAAGCGGCTGTAGCGCAAAAGGGCTACACCTGCGTGGCGTTGTCGCTGTACTGGAGCAAGCACCTGATCAAGTGCGAAATTGCACTGGGCAAGGGCAAGAAGGAATTCGACAAGCGCGACACCGTGCGCGAACGCGATTCCAACCGCGAGCTGCAGCGGGTTGTGCGGAACAAGGGCAAGGAAGACTAATCCCTTCCTGCCTGGCAGCGCGGTGTAGGAGCGGCCTTGTGCCGCGAAAGGGCCGCAAAGCGGCCCCAGCAATCTCGGCTCATTGCCGATACCCTGGGGCTGCTTCGCACCCCTTTCGCGGCACAAGGCCGCTCCTACACTGATTGCGCATGCCTGACGGGATCGAGTCAGCGCCCGCTGCGCCGCTCTGCCCGCGCCACCCGCTGCGCCTCTTCGTGCGCCTCTTGCAGCACCTCCTGCACATACAGAATGTGCCGGCTGGACACCTCCCGCGCATCCTCCGCCCTGCCCTCGACAATCGCCAGGTACAGCTCCCGGTGCTGACTGATCAGCATGTCCCGGGTTTCGGTGCGTTGCTGGTACATGCCACCAATGTTGGTCACCACGTTGCGCTTGAGCAGGTCGAACAAGCCCCGGATGGTGTGCAGCAAGACTGCGTTATGGCTGGCCTCGGCAATCGCCAGGTGGAAACGCGCATCGGCCACACCCTCCTCCGCCCGAGTGACTTCATCGACCCGGGTATAGCAGTCCTGCAACGCATCGAAGGCTGCCTTCAACCGCTCCCGATCCGGCCCGGTGGCCCGCTGCGCGGCGTAATAGGCACATGACGCTTCCAGGGTATGGCGAAATTCAAGCAGGTCGCGCTGCGCCTCGGCACTGTGCTCGAGCAACTGCAGCAGCGGGTCACTAAACGTAGAACCCAGTGACTCGGCCACAAAATTGCCGCCGCCCTGGCGGCTGACCAGCAGCCCCTTGGCCACCAGTTTCTGGATCGCCTCACGCAGTGACGGGCGGGACACGCCGAACTGCTCGGCAAGGGCGCGCTCGGCCGGCAGCCGCTGCCCAGAGGTCAGCGTGCCTTCCAGAATCATCCCTTCCAACCGATCGACAATGTCGTCGGACAGGCGCCGTTGGCGGACCTGATCAAAAACCATCACATGCTCTCCACAAACCCCCGGCAAATTTCAGGGGCGCCTATTCTCGCCGATCCAGGCCGCGCAAACACCCATCAAGCCGCGATTTTGCCAGCGCATCAGGCGCCCGCTCATCGGCACGCGACCAAAGTTTTGCACAGGACAAATTGACACACCCACGACAGCGCTTTTAACCTAGCGACCAGCCATTGTAAATTGGTCTTACCAATTATCCAATGCCAGTGCTGACCAACAACAATTAGGGGCCACCCCATATGCAAACCTGGCAACAACTCTATAGCCCGCTTGGTAGTCTTGGCCTGTCCGCACTGGCGGCAGTCATCCCTATCGTGTTCTTCTTCCTTGCCCTCGCCGTGTTCCGCCTGAAAGGCCACGTAGCGGGCAGCATCACCCTCGCGCTGTCGATCCTGGTGGCGATCTTTGCCTTCCAGATGCCTGTCGACATGGCCCTCGCCGCCGCGGGTTATGGGTTCCTCTACGGCCTCTGGCCGATTGCCTGGATCATCGTTGCCGCGGTGTTCCTGTACAAACTCACGGTCAAGAGCGGCCAGTTCGAAGTGATCCGCAGCTCGGTGCTGTCGATTACCGACGACCAGCGCCTGCAAGTGCTGCTGATCGGCTTCTGCTTCGGTGCCTTCCTCGAAGGCGCGGCAGGCTTCGGCGCCCCCGTGGCAATCACTGCCGCGCTGCTGGTGGGCCTGGGCTTCAACCCGCTGTACGCCGCCGGCCTGTGCCTGATCGCCAACACCGCACCCGTGGCCTTCGGCGCCCTGGGCATCCCGATCATCGTGGCCGGCCAGGTCACCGGCATCGACGCCTTCCACATTGGCGCCATGACGGGCCGCCAGCTGCCGCTGCTGTCGCTGTTCGTACCGTTCTGGCTGGTGTTCATGATGGACGGCCTGCGGGGCGTGAAAGAAACCTGGCCTGCCGCCCTGGTCGCCGGCCTGAGCTTCGCCGTCACCCAGTACTTCACGTCGAACTTCATCGGCCCTGAGCTGCCCGACATCACCTCGGCGCTGGCCAGCCTGATCTGCCTTACCCTGTTCCTGAAAGTCTGGCAGCCAAAGCGTTCGTTCAGCGAAGCCAAAGGCAGCGTCGGCGCAGCCGTTGTGCAGCCAAGTGGCAGCCAGCCTAGCCCTTACAGCTTTGGCGAAATCTTCAAGGCCTGGTCGCCGTTCCTGATCCTGACCGTACTGGTCACCATCTGGACCCTGAAGCCGTTCAAGGCAGCGTTCGCCCCGGGCGGTGCGATGTACAACTTCGTGTTCAACTTCGCCATCCCGCACCTCGACCAGCTGGTGATCAAGACCGCACCGATCGTTGCCGCGCCAACCGCCATGCCAGCGGTGTTCAAGCTCGACCCGATCTCTGCCACCGGCACTGCGATCTTCCTCTCGGCGCTGATCTCCATGGCGGTGTTGAAGATCAACTTCAAAACTGGTCTGACCACTTTCAAAGAAACGTTCTGGGAGCTGCGCTGGCCCATCCTGTCGATCGGCATGGTGCTGGCCTTCGCCTTCGTCACCAACTACTCGGGCATGTCCTCGACCATGGCCCTGGTACTGGCCGGCACCGGCGCCGCGTTCCCGTTCTTCTCGCCGTTCCTTGGCTGGCTGGGCGTGTTCCTGACCGGCTCGGACACCTCGTCCAACGCCCTGTTCAGCTCGCTGCAAGCCACCACTGCGCACCAGATCGGCGTCAGCGACACCCTGCTGGTAGCGGCCAACACCAGCGGCGGCGTGACCGGCAAGATGATCTCGCCGCAGTCCATTGCCGTGGCCTGCGCCGCCACCGGCCTGGTGGGCAAGGAATCCGACCTGTTCCGCTTCACCGTCAAGCACAGCCTGTTCTTTGCCACCATCGTGGGCCTGATCACCTTGGTGCAGGCTTACTGGCTGACCGGCATGCTGGTTCATCACTAAAGTGAAAGGGGCCGGGCGCCATCGCGCGCCCGGCACTCCCCACAAGCAACGCTGCGAGAATCCATGATCATTTCTGCCTCTACCGACTATCGCGCCGCGGCCCAACGCAAGCTGCCTCCCTTCCTGTTCCACTACGCCGACGGCGGCGCCTACGCCGAGCACACCCTGCGCCACAACGTGTCGGACCTGGCCGGCATTGCCCTGCGCCA
Source organism: Pseudomonas sp. SAS7 (assembly GCF_052112345.1). Classification (NCBI taxonomy): domain Bacteria; kingdom Pseudomonadati; phylum Pseudomonadota; class Gammaproteobacteria; order Pseudomonadales; family Pseudomonadaceae; genus Pseudomonas; species Pseudomonas sp. SAS7. The sequence continues at coordinate 73,201 of NZ_JBEGGO010000019.1, forward strand.
GCGCGTGCTGAACAACATGTCCGAGCTCAGCCTGGAAACCAAGCTGTTCGACGAAACCCTGAGCATGCCGGTAGCCCTGGCCCCGGTCGGCCTCACCGGCATGTACGCCCGCCGTGGCGAAGTACAGGCGGCGCGTGCAGCCGCGGCCCACGGCATCCCGTTTACCATGTCTACCGTGTCGGTGTGCCCGATCGAAGAAGTGGCCCCGGCCATCAACCGGCCAATGTGGTTCCAGCTGTACGTGCTGAAGGACCGCGGCTTCATGCGCAACGCCCTGGAGCGGGCCAAGGCCGCCGGGGTCAAGACCCTGGTGTTCACCGTCGACATGCCCGTACCCGGCGCCCGCTACCGCGATGCCCACTCGGGCATGAGCGGCCGCAACGGCCCGCTGCGCCGCGTGCTGCAAGCCATGACCCACCCCGAGTGGGCGTGGGATGTGGGGGTGATGGGCCGCCCGCACGACCTGGGCAACATCTCCAAGTACCGCGGCAACCCCACCGGCCTGGCCGACTACATCGGCTGGCTGGGCAACAACTTCGACCCGTCCATCTCCTGGAAAGACCTGGAGTGGATCCGCGAGTACTGGGACGGCCCGATGATCATCAAGGGCATTCTGGATGCCGATGACGCCCGCGATGCGGTCAAGTTCGGCGCCGACGGCATCGTGGTGTCCAACCACGGCGGCCGCCAGCTCGATGGCGTGCTGTCCAGCGCCCGCGCCCTGCCGGCCATTGCCGACGCCGTCAAAGGCGACCTGAAGATTCTGGCCGACTCCGGCATCCGCAGTGGCCTCGACGTGGTGCGCATGATCGCCCTGGGCGCCGACACCGTACTGATCGGCCGCGCTTTCCTCTACGCCCTTGCCGTGCACGGCCAGGCCGGGGTGAAAAACCTGCTTGAGCTGTTCGAGAAAGAAATGCGCGTGGCCATGGTGCTGACCGGCGCCAAGTCGATCAGCGAGATCACCCGCGACTCGCTGGTACGCGAACTGGGCGCCTGACCGCCTGCAAGAAACACCGCCTGATTGACCCGGGGCATGTGGTGCACAGACGCCACAGCCCCGCGAGGAGACTGCATGAGCTTGCCCGCCGCGTTCCTGCGTGATGCCGAGCGCCTGATACCCGCCGAACGCCGCTTCGACGACCCCACGTCCACCCTGGCCTTTGGCACCGACGCCAGCTTCTACCGGCTGATCCCAAAGCTGGTGGTGCGCGTCGAGTCCGAGGACGAAGTGGTCGGCCTGATCAAACTGGCCCAGCGCGAGCGGGTGCCGGTCACCTTCCGCGCCGCCGGCACCAGCCTGTCTGGCCAGGCCATCACCGACTCGGTGCTGATCGTGCTCGGCGATAACTGGAACGGCCGCGAAATCCGTGGCCAAGGCGAGCAGATCCGCCTGCAACCCGGCGTGATCGGCGCCCAGGCCAACGCCTGGCTGGCCCCCTTCGGGCGGAAGATCGGCCCCGACCCGGCCTCGATCAACGCCTGCAAGATTGGTGGCATCGTTGCCAACAACGCCAGCGGCATGTGCTGCGGCACCGCGCAGAACACCTACCACACCCTGGCCGGCCTGCGCCTGGTACTGGCCGACGGCACCCGCCTGGACAGCGAAGACCCGGCCAGCGTCGCCGCCTTTGAAAAAAGCCACGCCGAGCTGCTGGCATCGCTGGCCAGCCTGGCCCGCGAGACCCGCGCCAACACCGCGCTGGCCGAGCGCATCCGGCACAAATACCGGCTGAAGAACACCACCGGCCTGTCGCTGAACGCACTGGTGGACTACGACCAGCCGCTGGACATCCTGCAGCACCTGCTGGTCGGTTCCGAAGGCACGCTGGGCTTCATCAGCGCCGTCACCTACAACACCGTGCCCGACCACCCGCACAAGGCCAGCGCCCTGCTGGTGTTCCCCAGCGTCGAAAGCTGCTGCCGCGCGGTACCCGTGCTCAAGCAGCAGCCAGTCTCGGCCGTGGAACTGCTTGACCGTCGCAGCCTGCGCTCGGTGCAGAACATGCCCGGCATGCCGCTGTGGGTAAAAGGCCTGTCAGACAACGCCTGCGCCCTGCTGATCGAGTCCCGCGCCGCCAGCCAGAGCCTGCTGCATGAGCAATTGCACCAGGTAATGGCCTCGATCGCCGACTTCCCGCTGGAACAGCAAGTGGACTTCAGCGAAGACCCGGCCGTGTACAACCAGTTGTGGAAAATCCGCAAGGACACCTTCCCCGCCGTCGGCGCCGTGCGCCAGACCGGCACCACGGTGATCATCGAAGACGTGACCTTCCCCGTCGAGCAACTGGCCGAAGGCGTCAACCGCCTGATCCAGCTGTTCGACAAGCACCGCTACGACGAAGCGATCATTTTTGGCCATGCGCTGGAAGGCAACCTGCACTTCGTCTTCACCCAAGGCTTCAACAGCGCCGCGGAAGTCGCCCGTTACCAGGCCTTCATGGACGACGTGGCGCAACTGGTGGCCGTGGAGTTCGGCGGTTCGCTAAAAGCCGAACACGGCACCGGCCGCAACATGGCCCCGTTCGTGGAGCTGGAATGGGGCCATGACGCCTACCAGCTGATGTGGAAGCTCAAGCGCCTGCTCGACCCCAACGGCATCCTCAACCCCGACGTGGTGCTGAGCGAAGACCCGGACATCCACCTGAAAAACCTCAAGCCGCTGCCTGCCGCCGACGAAATCGTCGACAAGTGCATCGAATGCGGCTTCTGCGAACCGGTGTGCCCGTCCAAGGGGCTTACCCTCAGCCCACGCCAGCGCATCGTCATGTGGCGTGACATCCAAGCCAAGCAACGCGCCGGCATCGACACCCGCGAACTGATGCAGACCTACCAGTACCAAGGCATCGACACCTGCGCCGCCACCGGCTTGTGCGCCCAGCGCTGCCCGGTCGGCATCAACACCGGCGAGCTGGTAAAAAAGCTGCGCAGCCAGGCCGCCGAGCACAACAAGACCGCCGACTGGCTGGCCGAGCACTTCCACACCGCACTGGGTGGCGCCCGCCTTACCCTCACGGCCGCCAACACTGCACGCAAGCTGCTCGGCGCCCCGCGCCTGGGCCGCCTGAGCGCCTCGCTGAGCAAAGCCAGCAAAGGCCGCCTGCCCCAGTGGACCCCGGCCATGCCACAACCCCTGCGCCCGATCAGCTTCGGCCCGGCCAGCAACGACGCCCGCCCCCGCGTGGTGTACCTGGCAGCCTGCGTTTCACGTGTCATGGGCCCGGCCTACGCCGACCGCGAGCAAAGTTCGCTGCTGGACAAAACCCGCAGCCTGCTGGAAAAGGCCGGCTACCAGGTGGTGTTCCCCGACAACGCCGACAGCCTGTGCTGCGGCCAGCCCTTCGCCTCCAAGGGCTACCCCGAACAGGCCGAGCACAAGCGCCAGGAACTGATCGCTGCCCTGCTGCACGCCAGCCGCGGCGGCCTTGACCCGATCTACTGCGACACCAGCCCCTGCACCCTGCGCCTGGTCCAAGACCTGGGCGAAACCCGGCTAGACCTGTACGACCCGGTGCGCTTCATCCGCACCCACCTGCTTGACCGCCTAGAGTTCACCCCCCAGGACGAGCCGGTGGCCGTGCACGTGACCTGCAGCACCCAGCACCTGGGCGAAAGCCAGGCCTTGATTGACCTGGCGCGGCGTTGCAGCAAACAGGTGGTAATCCCCGAAGGCATCCATTGCTGCGGGTTTGCCGGTGACAAAGGCTTCACCACCCCCGAGCTCAACGCCCACTCGCTGCGCAGCCTGAAGGACGCGGTGCAGTATTGCAGCGAAGGCATCTCCACCAGCCGCACCTGCGAGATAGGCCTGTCGAGCCACAGCGGCATCGACTACCACGGCCTGGTCTACCTGGTAGACCGCGTCACCCGCCCACGCAGAATATAAAGGCAGACACCTTCACCCTTGTAGGAGCGGCCTTGTGTCGCGATCGGGCCGCAAAGCGGCCCCAAGTTCTCAGCAGCGATGCATAGATCCCCGGGGCTGCTCTGCAGCCCTTTCGCGACACAAGGCCGCTCCCACAGGTACAGCGCACCCCCGAGCCAAGCACGATCCCTGTGGGAGCGGCTTCAGCCGCGAACACCGGCAAAGCCGGTGCCATCCCCCACCCCAACATCACCCCGCCACCATCCCGATTGAACCCCGGCCAATCCCCCACAGTCCACCCTACAGGCCCACCTTCCAGAGGCCCCAGAGGAGACACCCATGAAAGGTACCGCGCTTTCGGCCCTGTTCGCGGCCGCCACCCTGCTGGCTTCGCCGGTGTTTGCCGCCGATGACCTCTGCACCACCAACCTGCAAAAGATCGACGACAGCATGGCCACCGCCGGCGCCACCTCCGAAGGCCTGGACAAGGCCCTGACCGAGCACGTCGACAAAGCCAAAGCCGCCCAGGCCTCAGGCGACACCAAGGAATGCATCGCCATCACCAGCAAAGTGCTGGAGCGCCTGGAGAAAACCGAGAAAGGCAGCGGCTCTGGCAGCGGCGGCGCGTGAGCCATGAAGCGGGCGACAGGACCGGCTGTCGACGTCGCCCGCGCAATGGCGTATACTCCATCCCACGTGCCGTAAGGTGCGTTAGCGTAACGCTAGTGTGGGGCCGATTAGGATTCGACGCCGGTAGCGAAACTCTAGGTGCATGCCGAGTTGGTAACAGAACTCGTAAATCCACTGTTGCAACTTTTATAGTTGCCAATGACGAAAACTACGGCGCGGAGTACAAGCTGGCTGCGTAAGCAGTCCTCTTGACCCGTTGCTTCTGGTAGCTTCGGCTCCAGCAATCACTAGGGGATGCCTGTAAACCCGAACTGATTGTCATACAGAACAGGATCGTCGCGTAGCACGTTGTGGGCGAAGTGACTAAAACTTACACAACTCATCCAAAGCACCCTGCCCGTCGGGCGGCTGCGGATTAAATCAGTAGACACGGCTACGCATGTAGTACCGACAGCGGAGTACTGGCGGACGGGGGTTCAAATCCCCCCGGCTCCACCAAATCCAAAGAAGAAGACGCCCTCGGGCGTCTTTTTTTGTGTCTCAATTTTGGGATCTGCGGGCCGAAATATCGGATTTACCCCCTTTCTTGTAGGGCGTTTCCCAAAGATACTCCCAGCGCCTGTTTTCCGTTGCGGCCATTTTTTCAGGGTTTTAGTCTCGGTGGGTCGTTGCTCATCAACGGCATGACTTTGACAGGTCGCGACGGTAAACAACAAAACGGCTCGTCCTTATGGCGGCTGTACGTGCGGGCACGCTTGCGTGCGCCGGAACTTGTTGTTTCCGCCGGTCTGTCAACCCGCGTACAGCTGCCACCCTCTGTTTGACAGCAGAAGGTGACGGCCCTGAAATGGAAGCAATCATGTTGAAGATAGTCCCCGACCCACCCCATCATCTCCACTCCCTGGAAGACACGATCATGATGGCCTCGGACTACGCACTCTGTGCAGAAGCCGTAGCCCAGCAGGCGATGCTGATGCAGCCCAGGTCGCCCGCATCGGTATTGATCATGGCCTCGATGCACGAGCTCGAAACCCTGCGCCGATTACTCGAATCAGCGCTGACGCAAATACAGCAGCCAGCGAACCCGCAACCGATGCACTGATTCGCATACCGAGCGAAAAACCTGTGGGAGCCCGGCTTGCCGGCGATAGGGCCAGCCCAGGCAACCACCAGACCAGGGAGAGTGATCAATGACCACCGAAGACACGCACTGCACAGTCGGCAAAACCGTCTTCTTTCAAGGCGAAAACCAGACCCACCCACTGTTCCGCATCGAGCCCGGCATCCCGTGCCAAAACGCCCGCGAACAGGCCTCGGAACTGATGGGCTACGCACGGGACCTGACCATTGATGGCCTGATGGAAGACAAGCCCAAGCTGATCTGGGCTGCGCACTACCTTTGCGCTTTGGGCAAAGCGCTACTGGATGATGCCGAACTCGGCATGATGCGTTGAAGCCCAAACCGCTAGGCCTACCAGCCGCCGCCATCTGACCTAGGTGGCGGCCATATCATGGCAGTGCGGAAAGCGCTCTTTCAACCGCTCAATCGTTGATCGCCACTTCGGCGTTCCAGGCCGACACACCGTCTTTTGATTACTTATTTTGACCGCAGGTCAGTCCCCCTCCGCTTTCTTGTGCTTACGATAAAGGGAGAGCGAAACACCCGTTTGGCGCTTGAAGTAGCGGCACAAGTACGATGCGTCGGCGAAGTTCAGTTCCTCGGCCACACGGCCAATAGATAAGTCACTGTACGAAAGAAGAGCCTTGATTTCCAAGGTGACCTGCCGATCGATCAGGCCCTTGGGAGTTTCATTGAAAAACGCATTGGTCAACTGCGACAAGTAGAACGGTGTGATATTCAGTGCGTCGGCATAGAACTTTACATCCCGGTAGCGGCGGCAGTGTTTGCCAATCAACTCCCAGAAGCGCCAACAATGCATTTCCTGCCGGTTGAAGCCACTGTTTTCTATGGGAGTGGCTGGCAATTGCTCGGCCATTTTCAAAAAGAGGTTCTGCAGTTGATTGCGCAACATGATGCGATGGTATGTGGGACAAGTCTGCGCAACGTTACGCATCAGTGCCACCCACCCCTCTATCAGCGGCATGTCGTCCTTGGATGGAACGCAATGAGGATGGTTATGCAGAAATACGAACAAGCTATTTGGCAGCGGGTAGGCTACCTCCGCTGCAAAATTTTTCGGCATCAGGCAGAAGAAAACCTTGAAGCGGCGCGAGCGACGTTTGAGCAAGGCAATAGTGTCCTCAGCTAGCAGCATCACACCACCGCGCCTGACCGCATGCTCTTTGAAGTTGAGAGTGAAGTGGGCACTACCAGAGAGGCATACCAGCAGCGTCAAGTAAGCATGACCGAAGGAGAGCGGCAAACCACGCCCTTCCGCTAGCGTGGTTTCTCCCATCTGCATCGAATCGTCAGGAACGGAAAGCTTCGGAATGTGATGCATAGAGCCTCAGCGCTACAACAAACAGTAGCCAGCATCGTATCACCGCTTGGCGCGATTGTTTCGAAAAGTACCGAAGAAGCCGAGTTACTGACGTGTACCGATGCCCTGTCTCCCAATACTCTATCCCGAACACACCATTCCACTACGAGTACAGGATATGACCCTTAAAACAGAACGACTCTTGCTGCGCCCGTGGCAAGGCACAGACGCCGCTGATCTATACGAATATGCCAAAGACGCCCGAGTCGGCCCCGTCGCTGGCTGGCCCCCGCACACCAGTGTGGAGAACAGTGCCGACATCATCCGTACAGTCTTCAATCACCCAGAGGTGTACGCGGTCGAATTGAAGGAAAATCACCGTGCTGTGGGTTGTGTGGGCATTCTCATAGGCAGCAACAGCAATTTTGAAATCAGTGAGCAGGAAGGGGAAATAGCCTATTGGATCGGTGTGCCGTACTGGGGCAAAGGCCTGATTCCGGAAGCAGTGCGTGAAGTGATGCGACATGCTTTTGAAAACCTGAGCCTCAAAGCACTATGGTGTGGTTACTTCGCCGACAACATCCAGTCCCAAGCTGCTCAATCGAAGTGTGGCTTTCGCTTTCACCACACGGAAGAAAACAAATATAACCCATTCCTCCAAGATTACCGAACAGAACACATTAGCCGTATCACTTACCAAGAATGGTTAGGACATTCGAAAGAGTAAGAACACAAACCAAAGGTACCGCCAGGAGAAAACTCAGGAGACTCTATGGAAATCTTACTCGCCCAAATAACCCAACAAAACTATGAGGCAATTTGTGAACTGGAGGTCACTGAGGAGCAGGAGGACTACGTGGCTAGTAATACCTGGTCGCTCGTTGAGGCTGCGTACAACCCGGGTTACTTCACACGCGCCATCATAGCGGATGAAGAGCCCGTAGGCTTCTTTATGTGGGTGCAGGAATCAAAAGAAAAAGTCTCCATCTGGCGCTTTATGGTAGACAAAGAACATCAGCAGAAGTCCATCGGTAGAGTAGCGCTGGGTCTCGCGCTGCTTGAAATAAAACAGATCAAGGATTTGAAAGAAATTGAAATTTGCTACAACCCCAACAACATCGTAGCCAAAGGCTTCTATTCCAGCTTTGGGTTCGTCGAGGTTGGCATGGATGTCGACGGCGAGGATATGCGGGCGAGGATCATGATTTGAACTTCGCCAAATACAATCTGAGCGACATTCCGATCCCTCCCTCTCGACGCTCAAGCAGTTGCCGCTGAGCTCGCTGCTGCCGTTTTCCTTGGTGCTTACACCCAGGGCAGTTACCCCTACAGGCATCTTTGCAGACGTCAGTGTTTTGCACACCTGCAGGGGCTGATTTGCTCGAGAACACGGACGGAGTCCGTGCCCCCCCTACCCGCCTTACCAGCTGTAACTCACCTTCGCCGTAACCTCACGCCCCGGGTTGTAATAGTTCGCCGTCCCCGACCCCACCACATGCTGCTCGTCAAACAGGTTGCTGACATTCAGGGCAAGGTCAGTCCCCTTGGCAATCTTGTAGTTCAGCGCCGCGTCAAACAGCGTGGTGCCGTCGCTTTTCTTGGTGTTGGCAGCATCCATGTAATAACCACCGACATACCTGGCACCCAGACCAACGCTCACATCAGTGTTGGCAATGTCGTAGTAGCTCCACAGCGAAGCCGTATGTTTCGGCGCCACAGTGAATTCCTTGCCTTTGAGCGAACTGCCGTCATACAGCGCACCGCGCAGCACCTCGGTTTCCATGTAGGAATAGGCACCGATCAGGCTGAGGTTTTGCGTGACTTGCGCCTTGGCTTCCAGGTCCAGGCCACGGGCACGTGACTCGCCCACCGTCTGCTGCTCGATGATGCCGCTCGGCAGCACGACGGCGATGGTGACGTTTTCCTGGGTCAGGTCATAAACCGCGGCAGAGAAAAGCGCATCCATGCCCATGGGCGAATACTTCACGCCCACTTCGTACTGCCTGCCGGTCTGCGGCGTTACGCCAACCTGCGGAGGCGAAACCGACTCGACCATGCTCACGTAGGTGGAGACTTCATCGTTGACGATGTAGGTCAGCGCACCACGGTAGGAAGTTTCAGAGAAGTTGTCGCTTTGCCTGCTCACCCCGCCGACGTACTCCGTGCTGGACAGGTCCATGGAGTCATTACGCACACCCGCTGTAGCGATCAAGCGGTCATGGAAGGACAGGTTCTGCTGCAGGAACACGGCCTTGGTGGTGGCGTCGTTCTTCTTGCGGGTATAGGGCGTGATGCCGCCCGGCACGCCGGTGAACACTGGGTTGGCGATATCGATGGAGGGCGCCAGGCTGTATACGGAGCTCTGTTTGGTGGTGGAGTCGAGGTATTCCACACCCACCAGGGTGCTGCTGTCGATGTGCTCGAACTGGGCATCGTATTGCAGCATCAGGTTGCCGTTGAGCTGATCGGCATCGCTGTCGGTGCCGAACACGTAGCGCGGTATGGTGGTGCCAACCCGCGAAGCGCTGTCGCTCAGGTAGACATAGCCAAAGTCATCGCTCAACTCGCTGTAGCGCAGGTTGCCGCGCAGCGTGAAGCCGTTATCGAAGTCGTGGGTGATGTTGCCGCTGAGGCTGGTGCGCTCGACATCGTGGAAGTTGTAACCGGGCTCGCCGTAGAAATCGCTGCGGTCGTATTCCTTGTCCAGTGGGTAGCCACCGCTGTTTGGCGAGCTGTTGGTCTTCAGGTAGTCGAGGATCACCGTGGCCGAAGTGAAGTCGGTAGGCGCCCAGGTCAGGCCGCCCATCACGAACCGGTTATCGTCCTGCGAGTGGTCGTACTCGCGGTCGCTGTTCTGCATCTTGGCAGTGAATCGGCCCGCCAGCGTTTGTTCGTCGTTCAGGGCGTCGCCTACATCGATACCGGTTTCGGCATGGTCATAGGAGCCGTAGGTCACGTAGCCCTGGCCAAATTTTTCGAAGCGCGGCTGTTTGGTCACGAAGTTGACCGAGCCGCCTGGGTCTGCCGGCCCGAACAGGGTGGAGTTGGCGCCGCGCAGAATTTCGATGCGCTCGTAGGCGAACGGGTCTTCGCGCACACCGCGCATCGAGCTCAAGGTCAGGCCGTCACGGTAGGTGGTGGCCTGGAAGCCGCGGATCTGGAAGTAGTCGTTGCGGTCGTCCGAACCGTAGAAGTCGCTGACCACACCTGGGGTGTATTGCAGCGCCTCTTCCGTGGTGCTCACGCTGCGCTGCTGCATTTCCTTGTTGGTAACCACAGACACGGAAGCTGGCGTGTTGAGGATGCTGGTCGCCACCTTGCCGCCCACCCACAGCTCCTTGGCAACCACCGAGTTGGTGTCATCGTCGGCACTGGCCTTGACCTTGGCATTGATGATGACGGGCGCCAGGCGGTAGTCCTCGGTCGCCCCCAGTTCCAGCGGGCCGGCAGGCTGGGGTTGCGGTACTACGAGGTAGGCAGCCTGGCTTTGCTGCTCCGGCTGCAGGTCGGTCCCCTGCAACAGCCGCGCTAATGCCGACGGAGTATCCAGCGCGCCCTGCACCCCTTGGGTATTGCGGTTGGCCACGCTCTGCGCATCGAACGACAGGCTGATACCCGCTTCACGTGCAAAGCGGTCCAGTGCAGGCGCCAGCGGGCCGGCAGGAATGTTCCACTGCTTGAGCGGAGTATCGTGATCAGCGCTCAAAGGCTGCGCCAGCGACGGCAGTGCGTAGCTGCTGACCATCAAACCGAACATTGCAGCGTGCAAGGCACGGCTCAGTGGATGGCGCTCTGGAACCGGGGTAGAACTCATTCTCTCGCTCCGTGTTAGGGGGTCGGCGGGGTGGCCTGTAATCCGGCCTTCTCTACAGGCCGGACGAGAATGAGAAATCACCTCATTTATTTTTACGCAGTTTCTCTCCCCCCAACGACACCCCCGCGAGCGCTGGCGCAAGGGCCAGAAGTGAATCGCTCATTCAACGCGGTAGGTGAAAATAGAATCCTCATGGATTGGCGCCGATACCATCAATTCCCTGAGCTCCGGTATTTGCATAATTGCGTATAAGCGCTGCCTGACCTCATCCATGGTTTTGGCCCATTCGCACAACTTCAGGAAGTGGAGGCAGATAAAGTCGTAGCGCTCATCAAGATATGCCTCGGCCAATGCCCATCCGTCTGCACGCCCAAGGTCGAAATCCTCGGTGAAGTGATGCACCAAATGGTTGCGCAAGCCTACCAACTCGTTGAGCGAGGCCTTGGTCTGCGCGTACTCCTCCTCCGGCAGCTCCATGCCAAAGCGCAAGCTTATCCAGGACCTTCCGACTCGCACGCCATCGTCCTCCGGGTCGTCGGGTAAACCCGATGGCTTCAAGTAGTTCTGGGTAAAAGCTTTCACCAGCGGACCAAGGGTCTGCCTGTGGTGTTCAGCCGTCTTCTTTTCACGAGCGGCCTCAAGCTGATCAGCAGCGCCGCTTAACTCGCCTGAGGCAACCATGCTCTTCAACAGCATCTCGTACCCCTGCAGTTTCAGCAGGCAGCGCCCGAGTTTGAGCTGCACATCGCGCTGCAACTCAGGCACAGGACGGGAAGGATGCAGGGTGGCTTCTTCCATGAACAATCTCCAGGGCTCTACACATCAGGCATGTCAAAAAGTTGATACGCCAGCATTTTTGATACAGAATTAGAAACAGGATGCATTTTAGCGTATTTCAGTATGCTTTAAGCGAGTGCAGGGAATGGACGAATACACAACCTCCGAAGCGGGCACACCGCCGATCGATCAGCTGGACCTCACGGCACACGGCGTTCTTGGGCATTTTGCCAAGTCGTCGCGCAACGCCCAGCTGGTGAGCTTCCTGATGAGCATGGATCGGCTTGACCGCTGGGCGGTGGATTTTGATGAGGATGCCCCTGCGCACCAGTTCGAAATCCAGTTGCTGATGCAAGAGATCCAGGCCTTCGTCGAGGCCTACGCACTCGTCCTGCACCAGGTTCCACAACCCTTCACCGAGCTGCTGGCCCACCTCACCTCTTCGCGCTGCATGTACCTGGTGCGGTATGTGGCACAGCGCAACATCGCATTCACCGGCGCGCTGGCCCCCCTGCTGGCTGGCGATTTGTCGCAGCCCGCAGAGCTCACGGCATTTCGCCGCCGGCTGGAGGCGTTCAGCAAGGCTCACCTGCTCAGCGAGATTTTCTCCGGGGAGCGGCTGCGCGAGATATCACAGATCATGGAGAGTTACGCAGATGTATGACGGACGACTGAACCCTGTCGCTGTGGCGGTGGGAAAATCTGTGGGCAAGCGCGCGGTGTTGGGTAGTGTCCTGGGTGCCTGGCTATTGTTGGCCATGCCTGCATTCGCCGCCACCAGCAGCCTGGGCTCCACGTCGAGCACGTTGCTCTCGGAGCAGAGCTCCGTGGTGGCCGAGGCCATCAAGGCCGATGCCCAGGACTGCGCTGACGGCACCAAGGAAGGGACGATCGGCGCCTCCATCAACGACGCGCTGAGAATCCATACCGAACTGGCGGCGGCAACACCCAATGTCGAGTCACTGTTCAGCGCCACGGCGGATTGCTTTAGCGGCCTGGGCAGCCTGTTCGACCTCTCCGGCTCCATCCCGAGCCTGGGCGCCATTTTCGCGGCGGCCCAGGAAGCGGTACTGAAATATGCGCAGAAGAAAGTCTGTACGGCGGTACAGCAAGTTTCTTCGATGGTGACCAGCCCCATCAACCAGGCGATCGGCAAGGTCAGCAGCGGCACTTCACTGGCGGACCTGAACGGGCTGACCAATGGCTTGGTCAGCAAGGGCATGAGTACGCTCGACCCGGAGCTGGGTAGCGGTTATCACAGTACCCCCGCTGGCTACGAGGCCACCTACACGGTCGACGTCAACCCGTTCAACTACGTACAGACGGACTTCGGCGGCGGCGCCGGCACGGGCACTGGCACCACCACAACCACCAGCAGTGCGGCCACCACCAGCACCGTGGCGCCCGCAGCGAGCACCTCGTCTTCCAGCACTTCGAGCAGCATCAGCCGTTCCTCGTCGGGATCAGGCAGTGGGTCGTCCGGCTCGGCGGCAGGCCTGTTCAACTAAAGGGGGCTGACGATGAAGAAAGTCGCGGCAGTTCTGGCCGTTGGCCTTGGCCTGGGCGCTACGGCGCTTCCGGCCCAGGCACTGACCTGGGCTTCGGTGCTGACATTCATCAGTACCATGCAAAGCGAGATGAGTGCCTGGTCGGTGACCGTCAAGCAGACCGCGTTGTCCGCCAACGTGATCTCGCAAATGGACAACGATTCGAAAAAGCAGCTTGCCAACGCAGTAGGCGCCATCGAGATGTCCGATCGGGCGATGGCGGCCGTGACCTCGTTCGATTCCGCGGTGGGGCAACCGGTCACCAGCAAGTGCATTGCCCAGCAGCAAGGCAAGCTGATGGTCGAAGCGGTGTCACAGCGGGACAAGGACGCAGCGCGCCTGATGGCGACCTATTCCTCGCAGCGGGTGGGCTCCAGGGCAGTGGCCGACCGGGAAACCCTGGCCATGCACCGCGACAACTACTGCAGCGTGTCCGAAGCCAGGCAGGGCATGTGCGCGCTCAACGCCAACGGCATGCAGGGCTGGGATGTGGATTACGCCGGGCCGTTCAGCGAAATGACCCTCGCCCCGGAAGGCGAGACCGCAGCGTATGCTTACACCGCCATGATCACGGATCAACGCGCGGAAGCGCACATCGACTGCACCACGGTCGCCTGCAATGCTGCCCAGTCGCAGCAACTCGCCGCCTCGGCCATGACCGCGATGGCTGCCAACTCTCTCGTAGGGCAGGTGACGGACCGTCGCGTGCCAATGCTCACAGGGCAGTGATATGAATTTTCGGCTCAAGCTAGCCAGCATTGTCGTGGGTTCGACAATGCTGTCGGGTGTTTCCTACGGTGCGCTTTACGGTTTCGGCCCTGCCGAGATGTGGACCGCTGCGCAGATCAGCGCGCTGTCAGCATCCGTGGGCACCAACATCACCACGTTCGGCACGACCTTCGGTAACCAGATGACCATAAAGTTCGAGCAGATCATCTCGGCCGTGGCCGTAGCCACCAAGCAGGAAGCACTGTCAGCGAGTGTGGTCGCGGACAACAGCAGGCAAACCGCCGAGCAACTGATCAATGCCAGTCGCGCGCAGCAACAGAACGCGGCCGCGACCAAGGCCTACCTCGACTTCAACGCAGCGACCGGCCAAGGTTTCGACCCTTGCGGCACCGTGATCAAGAACAAGTCGATGGACATCGCATTCACCAGCATGGCGGCCAAGGCCAAGGCAGCTGTCGGTGAGCTGGATGCCTCTCCGGGTCGCCTGGTGGCTTCCACAGGCAAGGCGATGCAGCAACGCCTGCAAGAGCACCGCGCCAAGTTCTGTACCGCCGCAGAGGCAGATGCCGGGCTGTGCACGCTCAGTACACTACCCGGTGGTGACACCAACGCCGCCCTGCTGTTCGAAGCCGCGGATGCTGACTCGCTGGCCACCGAAGCGCGTACCGCCTACATCCAGCACGTGATGGGTCCCCCGGACGAAGCCTTGGTCAAGGCCGCTGGCGCTACGCCCGCCGGCGAAACCTACATGGTGCAGAAAAACCGCAAGGACTCGATGTTGTCTGTACCGGCCTACAGCCTGTCGATGATCAACGCTGCCAACACCCGCAGCAAGGCGTTCGGCGGCAAGTCCCCCAATGAAGTGCTCAAGCTGCGCGTGAACCAGTACTTCGGTGGCAAGGAAGCGCAGGAATGGTCGGGGAACCTGGCCCGCCAGACCCAGCGCGGGTTGCTGGTGGAGGCTGCCAAGATGGGCGGCCTCGAAGTCTGGATTCATCAGCAGCAGTACGAGCAGAACCAACGGCTGCTCGCCAACCTGGCAACGCTGGTAATCGCCTCCTCTGACGGCCTGGGCGCCCCGTTGGAAGCGCGCTACCAGAAAGTGTTGTCTGAAACAGCAGCGCAGTCGGTACAGTGAGGTGCCCATGAAAAAGGATTTCGACGCAGCGCGTGAAGCGCGCAAATGGAAGGTCTCGCTGGGTGCTTCGCTTGTGCTGACCTCTACGCTGGCTTGGGCCTATTGCCCACCCCAGTATCAGGAAAACACCGTAGCGCCGGCATTCACTGCGGCCACCCAGACACTCAACGGCCTGGTGTCCGGGGTAGATGCTTCGCTGTCGGCCCTGCTTGAAACCGAGAGCCAGCGCCTGACCTCGGCCATCGCGATCCTGACCAAGCAGAAAGCCCTGGCGGCAAACCAGATCGCAGAAGCTGGGCACAATGCTGCCCAGCAAACGGCGACGGGGCTCAAGGTGCTGGCCCAGACCCAGCGGGTCAAGCAGTCACGCTTCGACTACGGTGGCGAATTCGGCCAAGGCTTTTCGCCTTGCTCGGTCTACGCGACGCGTACCCTGATCAGTGCCCGCGATGCCGACATGGGCAGCGAAGTGCGCCAGCGGGTCAAGTCCGAGATCGTGGCGGCACCAGGCACCTACGCCGAGCCCATCAGCGCCCAGGCTGCACTGGTCAAGGCACGCAAGCAGTTCTGCACCCAGGACCAGGCAGATTCAGGGATGTGCGAATCGGTCGGCTCGCTGCCGGGCGCCGACCTGACCGTGGCCACCCTGTTCGAACCCGTCATGGAAAACGAGCCGCTGTACCAGGCGAAAGTCGGGTTCGTCAATAACGTCGCCGGCCTGCCGGACGGCCCCGTGCCAGCATCGGCAGGCAAATCCGCAGCCACCGAAGACTATGCGCTTTCCAAGGCCCGCAAGGATGCGCTTGTGTCGCCGGCACTCGCCAGCCTCAAGGCAATCCAGCTCGACTATTCCGGCGTGGAAGGCACCGAAACAGGCACCGACCTGCCACTGGCCGTGCACTTTCGCAACGAGGTCAAACGCTATTCGGGCAATACGCCTCAATATGACAGCTGGGCCCGGGTCATGGCCGCACAGAACGAGCGAGGTGCGCTGATCGAGATCTTGAAGATCAAGGCGCTGGACCTGGCCATCCAGGAAAAGCAATATCGCCAGTACGAAAGCATGGAGGCTCAACTGGCTTCGCTGGTGTCCATGTCGGTAACTGCCGCGGGTGCGCAAACCCAGACCAGCCAGGCAGCAGCAGATGCGGCCAAGCAGAACGTGCAACAGAGCGTGCAGTGACGGAGCGCAAGGTATGAACAGAACGATCTTGCGCGGCCTCGCCGGCCTGAGCCTGCTGGCGTGTGCCCACGGCGCCATTGCGGACACCTGTATGGTGTCCCCCACCGACAAGGAAATTGTTTCCGGCCGTTTCGGCAAGTTCCGGGGTGGCGGCGCGGCCAACCACGGCTCGGCCAACCAGAAGGCACACATGCACGATGGCCTGGACTTTTCCACCAGCGGTACATCGCAACCGGTCTATGCCACCACCGAGGGCAAGATAACCTTCGCTGGCTCTCGACGGTCTGCGGGTAATGCGATACTGATTCAGCGGGCCAATGGCGATATCGTCGCCTACTACCACCTCAGCGGATTCGCCAACGGCATCAAGCAGGGCGTCACGGTCAAGCCGGGGCAGCAGCTGGGCCTGTCAGGCAACACCCCCAGTACGTCCATGGTGAAGCACTTGCACTTCACCTATGGCACCACGAAAAAAGACGAGGCAAGGGCCAAGGCGTTCAGGGAAAATGCTCACCGAGGGCCATTCAACCCGGCGCAGTTGCCTTCCCCCTTGGCCCACCCGCAGGTCGACATTGGCTGGAAGACTGACCCGGCCCCCTATTTCTGCCAAACTTACGCCATCCAGGATGGTCATCCCGAGCATTATCCCATCCTCGGCAAGGACACCAAGGCGCAGCACCAGATCCTTTTCGGTAATGTACCTTCGGGCGGGGTTGCGCCAGACTCCACGGCTGAGCCTGTCCAGGTGGCAGCCGCCAACGCCGATGCAGCGCTGGCCGAAGCGGATGGCAAGACGCCCGCGATGTACTTGTCCGACGCTGATGGCTATGGTGCCTTGCCGACCGCTCCGATCGGTGGCTACGACAGCATGTCGGTATCAGAAATGCTGGCGACCGAAGCCTCCCGGCGCTTCAGCGATGCCGAGTGGAACAACAGTATCACCCATGTTTCCAGCCGCGCCCTGTGGGTCGACTACAACCGGGCGGTAGGTGTCGGCAATTATTTGTCGGAAGCGATTTATCGCAAGAAGGAAAAAGTTGAAGCATTGCTTGCCGTTTACGCGTCGCAGAAATTGGCAGGTCAACGGATTCAGACCGATGGGGCCCAGCAGCGAGCCCAGAAAGGAGCTGTTTCCAGATCCATTGAATAACGCGGCGCCCACGAAAGGTAGACACAGATGGAACCCAAAGAACTCGATAAGCCTGATCAAGCCGTCGCTGATTCTGCTGCCGGGCAAACAGCCCAGCCAGGGCGGAGTTATGCAGGTATCTTGGTCCATCATGGCGCAGCGCCCTTGAACGAAAACGGTGACAGCGAAAACGTTTACAGCATCACCCTGAAGACCGCTGAAGGTAACCTGACCTTCCAGGATGCCGGTTTTGCCGAGCTCATGAACAACTCGTCCGTGCAGCTCGGCGACAGCGTGCGCCTGGATCACCAGGAAGGCGCCTGGAGCGTGCAACAGATAGATGCCGCTGCCTTGAAAGCACTCAATGCGCAGGCTGGTAATCCGCAAACGCCCAGTAGCGCGGAAGCGGCAAGCAGCAGCGCACAAAAAGATTCCCCTGACATTGATCCAAGCGCACTCGATGCGCTGATGAAGGTCGTGGGTGAGATGAAGGCGAAGGACGCTTCACTCGACCCGGAAGAAGTGCGGCGCATCAATGAATCGCTGAATGAACCAGCAGATGCTGCCGGCACCAAAGCCTCCCAACACGCACAGCGCGAAAGTAACGGCGCAGAAGCGCTGTTGCAAGGCAGTGCAGAACTCGTAGGCGGCGTGGCGTCGTTGACCGGGGCAGCCCTGCAAGGCATTGGCAGAGGTGCAAGCGCCCTGGCCAATGCCTGGCGTGACGGCTCGAAGCCCGCGGAAGTCGAAGCTTCTTCCGCGCCAGCAGGGCCTGACGAGATGATGGGCCGGGTGCAGGTCCTGCCCCGTCTGTCCGAGTACCGGGTGGACCAGGTTGAAAAAGCCGCCGGCAATTACGAGAAGGCACATACGGCGTTCTGGAACGCTGGAAACATGCCCCAGGTTCGTGAGCAGATCGAAGCACGTGCCGAGCAAACCGGGCTGACCGTGCCCGAAGTGATCGAAAAGATGAAGCCGGACGGTGAATTCACTGACCTGCACGAGACGTTCGTCGAGGCAGTCGGGCAGTCACCGGATGCCCAAACCCACAAAAAAGCCATGGACAAGGCACTCACCGGCTGGACCCGCCAGTACGGGCGGGCCCAGGAAGAGCTGCTGAACCCCGAAACCGAAGGCAACCCGCATTATGACAAGCTCAAGGCCCGCCTTGAGACCTCCAGCGAAAACATCCACGGCAATGCAGGTAACACTCCGGCATTCGAAGGGGAAACACAGTCGCATCTGGAGCGCCTGCAAGAGTCGATGCAGCGCATCTTCGAACGCTTGAAGGAGATGGTGCAAGGGGTCGTCAACATGGTTCGCAACAAGGCCGGAGGCAACTCCCAGGACAATGACATGGCGCCTTGACACCTGCTCGGGTCGCCAGACTGTCCGGCCAGCTGATAGCTAAATGGAGCCTTCAAGGCAAACGTATTCACCACGCAAGGAGAACGGAATGACCGAGTACAGCAGCTGGAAAGAAATCACCGCCACGCCGGAGGCGCACCTGGATTTCCTGCGGGTGATCGACGGTAAGCTGGAAGAAGGCCTGGGTGGCAAGAACCTGTATGAAAAGCTGTCCAAGGACATCACGGTGGAAGGCAAGGCCTTCAGCCAGGCCTTCCACCTGAACAAACTGGAAGCCAACTCGTACGGCTGGGATACCGACGAGACGCCGGACCCGGTGAAGCTCGAGATCGTCGAGTTGACCTCGAAGATCAAGGAGGCGGACCCAGGCTACGACCTGGCCCACTTCACGACCGGCTATGAGTACATGATCAGCGAGATGAAAGAGCGCGGCGTGGAAGTGAATGCCGGCCTGGACCACAGCGACCCAGTGCCGAAGAACCGCAGCGGCTCGGACTACGAGCCTGGCATGTGACGCCTGGAGGTACCTGTGAAAGCGATCATTTCCCTCACGCTGGCCGTCGGTATGTCGGCGCTGGCGGGTGCTGCCCAGGCCCAGGAAGCCCCCGTGGCCGAGGAGCAATGGCAGGAGCTACCGCGCAATACCACCATCTACGTGCCGGTGCCCAAGCAGGTCACGCCGGTTGCGGCTTATCGTTCGTGCTCGAACCGCTACGAGGGTGAGCGCTGCGATTTCTCCACCCCTCGCCAAGGCGTGGTCGAAGGCACATGCCAGGCACCGGAAATGCGACAGCCGCCAGCCTATGGCTACGAGACGCAGCAATACCCCGCCCAGGTGCGCACGGCCTTGGTGTGCATGCCCGTCGAGAACCCGGCTGCTGGCGGCCTGGACAACCCGGGCCACGAGTCGCTCCAACCGCCGCCGACAGCCCCACAAGCGGAACAGCCAGCACCCAGCCCCTGAGTGCTGATCCATCAAATCGGGCGCAATCCCAGTAACGGCCTTGTGTCGCGCCCGTCATTCATGATGACGGGGCAGAGTCGTCGACATCCGGTCCGCGTGCAGCCGACTGCAACATGTCCATGATGAACCGCTGCGTTTCCGGCAGCTGCCTGCCGAATACCTCATCCAGCTCAGGGGCGAGCTGGATATCACCTGCATCCAAACCCCGTGCGACCTGGTCCTGGTAGCGCGTCACAAAACGTTCGCGGATATCACGGGCTTCGGGGCTATCGCCACCCGTCAGTTCTTCCAGTAGCCCTTGCACCGCCTGCATGAACACCAGGCTGCGCTTGTATTGCAGGTGCTTCAGCCTGGACTGCTCGAGCGCAGCTGCGTAATGCATGTCCATCACCTCGAGCCTTGCCTGTAGCAACTCATTGCTGCTCTGCAAGGCTGCAAATGCTTCGGACTCGCTAGCCGTCGGTTTAGCCTCAGCGCGCTTGGCAGCACCGGAGACCTGGGACAATTGCTGGTACATCAGGTCGATGATGGTTTTCTGGCGCTGCACCACTGTCCGAAGCTGCACCGCCTCCTCGAAGTACTGCCTCACGTGCCCCCTGAGCGGCTCCAGTTTCTCGTTGGCACAGGCCACCCCTGCGTCCCAGCCTTGCGCATAGCCTTGAGAGCGCCCCTCATCGAAGCCCTCTTTACGACCTTGCTGGCGCCCCTGACTGCGCCCGACATGCAGGTTGGAAATTGCATGATCGAGCGAGCCGGTATATCCACCATCCAGGCCGCCACCAGGTCTCCCCGCACCCCAGTTATGGTCCATTTGCTTCCTCGCTTAAGCTGCTGCCGCCCCTGGCGGCTGGATGTTTTCCAGAGCATCCCTCACAACGTCGGGTCCGGCGCGTCATCCTTCAGCGTTGCTGCCGACTGCGCCATCTGCCCATGCTCCCTGGATCGGCGCGTCCCTTGAACATGCGCCGCTAGATTCTGGTCAATGCCAAACCCGATACTGTCCACCGAGTTCAACGCGTGGTCTTCACATCGCTCCCAGCTGCTTGCTGGGCTTCGGCCTGAGGCAAGGCGAAATCGGCAAGCCGATGCAGGGCAACCGCTACCCAATCGCCACCGAAACGCTTGTCCTCCAGCACCGACTTCAGCGCCAGGATCGGCACACAGTGCCTTGCTTCGCCTTGGACATAAAAAGCAGCCATCCATTCGGGCAGCAAGTGTTTTATATCTTCGTGGGTTTCCACGCTGAACACCAACGCAAGAATACCAGGCAGGGTTTTGACCTCCCGGCTGGGCAGCGCGTCCGCCAGCCAGAAGGCCACCTCGCCAAGCTGGCCGGCCTGGATCGGCAACAGGGCAACGACTTTGTGCCCGTCATGATCAACGACAATGCCCGGCTCAAGGTCGAGCGTTTGCGCGTCAAAGCCGATCGCTGCCTGGCGAATGGGTAGCGACTTGAGGAAATGCTCCAGCAGCGTGTACATCTCGAAAGCTGCCGGAATGTCCTTCTGGATGGCCGGGGCACTCTTGGCCATCACGCTGACGAAGCCGCCCCCCGCCTGGGCGAGGACATCGCCACTGATGGCCTGCGCAACGAAAGCCTCGAGTTCATACAACGAATACATGGTCCCACTCCCGCGCAACGGCTCGACTAGACTGAACTTCAACCTGCTGACAGGTCCAAAAACCTCAGTCGTTCGTGTTTTGTATGTTTGCAGCCCAAACTTCAAGGATGTACCAATGACCCATCAGTTTCACTGTGCATTTCATCCCGCGCCGGGCAATGACGGTGGCGTGCTGAACATCGGCCCCGCCTCGGTCAGCATCGACCTGGAAAACCTCTGCCTGTTCGCCAATGTGGTCGGCCAGATCGAAAAGCGCCGGGCGGCCGGCGTAGCCAGGTCAGAGATTCTCGGCGAGTGGGTAGGCAGTGAAGACATCGACTGGGCGCATATCGGCTATCACCCCTGCCGCGAGAGCTACAGCCTGCGTTACAACGGCGTAGCTTGGGAGGCGCCTGCAGACGCCACCATCGCCGCTGCCGCCGAGGCGCGCTTGTTCCTCGACAACATGCGCCTGCAGGCCTGACCCCACGGCACGGCCCTGCCGTTTAGCGAGCGAGGGCCGTGTTCGCCTGGTACTGACCGAAAAACTCGAATTCAACCCGGCGGTTCGCTGCACGGCCAGCGGGGGTGTCATTCGCGGCGATGTAGTCGCCCTCCTGCCCTTCGGCGCTGATTTTCGCCGCTGCTACGCCGCGCCGAACCAGGTACATCTTCGCCGCCTGCGCCCTGAGCAAGGCCACCCGGCGATTTGCCTCCACCGTGCCCACACTGTCGGTAAAGCCGACGATCTTCACCTGCAGCGCGTCCTGCGCCGAGCGCACCAGAACGTCGCCATCCTCGGCGCTGGGGCTGAAGCGTGAGTGGCCGAACGCAAAATTGAGCGTCATGTGGTTGATCGAAGTCTGGATCTGCTCCTGCCGCGCCCTGATTGCCAAAAGCTCCTGACGGCTGCCATTGGCGTCGGCTTCGGCCGCAGCCAGCCGCACCCGCAAGCTCTGGATTTCGCTGTTCAGGGCATTGATGGTCTGCTGCATTTGTGCGGTGTTCTGCCCTTGCCCCGCGGGTGCTACGTAAGGCACCGGCGCGGCGGGGCTTTCCACCAGCTCGAACCCTGCCAGAGCCTTCGGTGCAAGTACCACCGAGAGGGCGGTCATTACCAGCGGCAGCCACCTGCGAGGGGTGGAAACGAGGGTGCTCATACATCTCTCCAATATCGCAGGATCACGAAAACGATGGCCGACCAGGCATACCCCAGCAGCAATACCAGGATGCCTGCCAGCAGGTAGATACGCAGCGGGTCCGTGGCATCCTGGCCCAGCGGCTGAAGCCCGGGAACCAGGGTGGCCGGGAACCAGGCGAACAGCAGCGCCACCAACGGTGCGAGCCACAGGCCAAGGCGCAGCTGACGATGGTCGCCCCCGCGCGTCCACCAGGCGTACCAACCCAGGCTGAGCAGGTAGGCAGGCAGCAACATGACGCTCAGCAACAGGGCTGAAAAGGACAATGCCGCGGCGTAGAAGCGCGGCGAACCTTGGGCCATTTCACCCATCAGGGTCGCCACCACCGCAATGGCAAAAGCAACCAGCGCCACCTGCAGAGGCACCGACAGCAGCCACAGGGCTGCGCGACGATCGCCCACGGCCGTGAGGCCTGGCTTCACGGCAGGTGGAGGTAATGCGTAGGACATGCCTGGAAACTCCTTTTAAGGGTCAGCCGGACGGCCAGGTTCAGGAGAACTGCCGCTGTGTGCCAGCCAACGTTCAACATCCTGTCATCTATCAAAATGACCTGTTAGAAAAATGTCGAAATTGATGGTGAGTATGAATTTGAGGCCTTTTGCCGTCAAGGTTTGAATCTTCGTCATAGGCAGGCTCTCACTTGACCAAGCGCAGGGCGTAGCGCACACTCGAGGCATGTAAAAAACATTTTTCTGACAACTAGAATTGATAGCACTTTGTCATCCAGAAGGATCTGCCGCATGAAAGCTCTGCACCTCGCCCTGCCGCTGCTGGTTTCGCTCGCCTGCACGTCGGCATACGCCGCAAACATCGATCAGGCCGAAGCCAATGCACGCATTACTCAGGCCCTGACCTGCAAGCGCAACGTTTCCCCTGAACAATTCGAGGCGCTGGTCAAGGCCGCAAACGGCAAGGCCATCGTGCAGGCCTCGGACCTGTCCGACGGCGAGTACACCGTGCCGAACCCGCTGGACGTTTACGGCCGCGCCGTGACCAAGCTTGCAATGCACCCAGGCTCCAATGGCGAAGGTGACTTCGATACGTACTCCGGAGCATTCACCGGCGAGAGTATCCAGGCGGTGGCCAAGCTGGCCGACATCCCCAAGAACGAATTCGGCCAGTTCAAGAAAGAAGTCGGTAACCACGACCTGTGGCTGTATGAGGATGGCAACGACACCTACATCAGCTGCTCGTACGACATGCGCACAGTGGTGAAGACCATCAAGAGCACGGCCCGCAAGGCAGCGGACGCAGTGCAGCGCGCCACCCAGTAACGCACCCGAACCTGTATGCGCTGAAGGGAGTCACGCCATGAGCTTCAGGACACTGGCTGCAAAGTTTCTGGAAACGGTCAAGGACGACCTGGGCATCCCTGCCCGTTTACGCCGGGTAATCGCCGACACTCCCAGTTTACGCATGCGGGTGGATGACACCGCCGCCGTCATCGCCTCGTCGAGCGTGGTGCGCTGGCATGAGTGGTCGCAACGTATCGGTTTCGGCCAGGGCAGCGAACAGAACGGTGAGGTTAGAGGCTGGCGCGCCAGCGGCGGCCATTACCACAGCGAGCATCGGCAGATCGCCGCACTGGCGCGGCTGGGCAAAACCGAAACCCGGCATGAATTCGCCTGTGACATCGGTGATGTGACTGGCCTGTCCGCCTCCAAATCCGAGCTGTACCGGTTTTTCTCCCTGCAACAGATGGCCGAGCAAGCCTGCCAGGCTTTCACCCGCGACATGAGCCAGGAGGGGCTTGCGCAAAACCTGCGCTGGCCGGAGATCGGCATCGTGCATGGCGCCAGCGACTTCATGGTGCGCTACGACTGGGATGATGGCCTGTATCTGGCCAACAGCGGCGGTTCGCACCACTTCGTCGCCGCCCGGCATATCGCCGGGCAGTTGCAGCAGCCGGTTGCGCTGCAGGGTCGCCTTGTCCGCAACGGCCTCGATGCCGGGGCCGCCGCTCAGCTGAACGATGAGTACGCCATCTATGCCGTGAACAAGGACGCGTTCTTCACTGAAGCACTGGATGCCTTGCGCGACTTCAAGGCCACTCACTACTGGGGCGACCTGCCGCAACCGTACGACGACGGTATGGCGATCTTCCTGCCCAGAGAGGAAGCGCGCTCACGCAAGGTTGCGGAAATTTTCGCCAGCGAAGGGTTTACCGATGTAGGTGAAATGCTGGTGGAACTGGCGTCGCCAGATGCGGCTGTGGAGCGCCGGGCGCGCCAGGAAATATTGCGCGCGCGCATTGAAGCCCTGCCAGGCCTGGAAGCAAAAGCCGGCGTGGCACACCTCTTCGGCAAACACGCGGCAGCCGCCCTGCGCGATGAGCTGCCGACACAAGTGGACTGGCAAACCGTGGAGCAGGCCACCCTGGATGAAGCCTTCGGCATTCACCAGCTCGACGCCCAAAGTGTTTACGAAGCGCTCGCCCAACATAGCCCGGGCGCCGTTTCGAGGCATTCACTGCAAACACTACGCGCCACAGTCGATGGCTACGCGGCGCTGCATGAGCGCCAATTGGCCAACTTGCCTACGCCCGAGGCACCAAGCCCCGACTGACTGCGGGGACGCCTGGTCACTCCGCATTCAACTCAGCCAGAGCAATATTGTCCAGCCAAGTGATGAATGCGCGCTGCGGCTTGCTCCTGAGCGCGAGCCTGCTCGCAAGCCCACGACAGCGTCGCCGCATCAGGAACATGCCCAGTGATAGCCTTTTTAGCGATGAACCACAGGGCGCGCATGACAAACAGCGGGTCTTCAGTCAGTCGCGTATCTCCCGAGGTCTGCAGGTAAGCAACTAGCGCCTGGGTCGCACTGACCAATCCCTTGTCCTGACTGAACTGGACCAATGTACCCAATGCCTGCGGATGCATTGAAGGATGAATCGTCAGCGGCGTGCAGCGTTCGGAATCGAGCAAATCCCAAAACGTCACGCCGTCCTTGCAGACCATGCCCACACGGCGACCACCCGCCATGTCATCGACCTCGATGAAGGTGCCTGGCTGGTATTTGTGGATTTTCATGTTCTAACCCTTACCGATTGACTGGCCGACCATCGCCGGCAACAGGTGCATTCTAAGCAAGCAGGTTGCAAAAAGCGTTACTGCAGTGTTTGCCATCGCCCGTATGTGTAACAGCATTGCCTCACTCAGGGCTCCGGGGCCTCCCAGGTAACGGTTCGCTGCTGCTCGGGCACAACAGGGCAGTCAACCATGGCACGAACCAGTGGCCTGCCATCCGCCCCGGCAATTTCGTATTCGTCCTTCAAGCTGCTTTCCGGCCGTTCTACGATCCATTGCGCAACCTGAGTGAGGCCCTCGCGGATGACCCCCGCCTGTGCACCCGGCGCCACGTGCTGCATGTCTATCGCGATCAGGACGCCGCGCTCACCCGCGAATGCCGGCGCCTCATGCACAGCCTCCAGGCTGCCCACCACATTGCCATTGGTATCGTGGAGCGCAATGGGGTCATTGATACTCAGCGAGCCTCGATTGCGGGTCAAATCACCGGCATCGGCAACAATGCGGGCGGCCTCGTAGCCAAAGCCCAGGTCAGCAAAGGCAGAAGAACCTTCGGGGTCGACCCGAAGTACTGCATACTTCGCCGACACGCTCGCGCCGGGTATAGGCACTTCCTTCAGGGCCAGGCGCTGGATATGTTCGACCTCAGGCTTTGAGCCCGCGAGCAATGACGAGAGCTCTGCCACTTGCTTGCGCGACTCGGCGGCATTGGCATCGAAGTCGTCATCGATCAGCCCCATGGCGCCAGCCATGTTTTCCGAAGGTTTATCCGGCACGGCTGAAGGGTTGCTGAGCTTGCCGTCCCACCCAGCCAGCGTCTGCCCCACATGCCTGCCTATTTGCTGGATGAGAGGTGCAGCGAGCGAGCGATCATTTTCGAAAATGACTTTACGACCGCTCACTGGATGGTCGAATGGTTTTTGTTGCCATGCAAGAAAACCGGACGTGCTTTCCCACCCGATAAAATTCAATGTGCCGCTCTCAGCAGGAAACGGCCGGTTATTGATGCGGGTGTAGGACCCATCCGCCTCCCGCTTGAACGCTTCATTACCCTTGAGCAACCGGGAGTCAATCAAAGCCTCTTGCAACCGCTCGGGGTCTTTGATCAACGCATTATATTGCTCGATACGTTCAAGCTCTTTGGCCGGAAAATTCCCCAGCTCCACGCCTGCTGACTTCAAGCGGTCATACATGAATGCAAGCGGGCCAGCGGCCAGCAAGTCATTACGATAGCCACCCCCAACCTGCGAATGCGCCCCTGCAAACTTGACCTCTTCGATGCGCGAGTTGTCGTCATTGCGCAGCGCACTGGTCAAGGGAAATGTCGCACGGTATTCATGCATGGCCACCAAGTGCGTGGTGGATTTGACGTTGTTACTGATCTCCAGGTTTTTCCTGACGTGGCTTTCAGTAATGGGAATACCGTACGAGGCAACCGTGTCAAAAATGGCAAGCTTGTTGATTTCAGCCTCACCCGGCGGGATCAGGTAATCGTCCGTGGCTTTCCACTGGCTGTCGAGTCGGGGCACGCCACGGTCGATCACCTCGTTGGTAAAAGCACGGGCCTGGGCCGCCCCTCGACTAAAGCCGATCACATTCAATTCGATGTTCAGATCAGGGTTCTTGTTGCAGAACGTGACGAAGGCATCATAAGCCTGCTCGATCCGGTTCTGGCTGCCGCGCCCTGTGCCTCGCTCGATCAAGGCGATTGGCGCATTACCCTTCTGGCTCCCCACCCCATCAAGGTAAATTTTCTCCGACTGGCCGGTAAGGCCGCCAGGGCCATACTTGCGCGGCGCCGCGCCGGAGTTGAGGGAAAGGTTGGTGCCATGTGCGGTGTCGCACTCATAAAGCCTGGCCACATTGGTATGGCTACCGAGGGGCGTGTCCCTGTCCTTGCTGTTGTCGGTGCCATCCATGTAGACACTAAAATAAACTGTATTATTCACTTCATATCCCTATGAACAAACTGCCGCGATCAGCCCTGATTCAACTTCAGAATATGCGCCTTTATGGCCTGCCCGGCGGCTTCGACCAAGCTCAGATAAAACGCTTTGCCCAGGCCGAGCAACGGTGATCCCTTCAATGATTCAGCGGTCGCCTTCAGCGTGATGACGCCGAATTGCTCGGCGATGATCTCCATACTGAGCTGGCGCTTCCCAGGCTGGTCATAGGGCTTTTGATACCACGAGGCAATCTGGTACTGGGCGTCCTCTCTTTCGAATGCCGCGTACAAGTGCTGGGCCAGTGCAATCACCGTTTCACGAATCAGCCCAGGGTCGATATCGTGACTTTCCAGCAATGCCTCGAAAGGGGCATTGGCTACCGCCAGAAGATCTCCGATGGTGTAGCCCGCCATCGGCGGAAACACACCAGGCGGCAGCTCGACGGCTGGGCCATTCCCTGCATTTGAACTGTCTTCGTCGTGCATAAAAACTTCCTTGCGCTAAATGTGGAAAATCGCTCGCTGCCTGTTGGTATTGACACTACCTGGTCAAAATACCGAAAAAGGACCGAATCCCTGTACCCCACTCGGCCAGCCTCGCTTCACGCTACGGATACTTACTGCAATCGCAGGACAGCAGCGTGGTAGAGCAGGGTCAGATCCTGCCTGGCATCCATCACTTCACTGTGAAAAACCGCAGAAACAAAAGGCGCCACCTTGAAGAAGTCCGGCAGCACCTGCGGAGGGCTGGCATGAATCGGGAAAACCGGATTGGCAGGCGCAGCCATCTGGAATTCATAACCAAACCCGCCCAACCCGGCGCGCTCGGACAGCGCCTGGGCGATGCACAACACCGCCACCAGCCCGATTTCCGCCACGTCGTCAGCGTAGAGTTCACCACCATCGTAGATAAACTGCTCACCACGCACGATGGCTTGGTCAGCCAGACCGGTCAGAAGCCGCCGCAGCTGGTCTTCCAGTTGATTGTCATCCATGCCAAGCCTCCGCCAAGCGATCCGAGTCAGGTATCAAGATACGCACACGATTGCGCGTCACCGTCCAAGACAACCCGGGGCGGGTAAAATTCCGCCCAGGCTAGCAATTTGCCATACCGAAACTGCACTCTCCGAGTGCCTGTATACTTCCATCGCCACATGGCTGCCGCTCATCGGCTCTCGCCGTCGACGTCTTTGCCGCTTGTCGAATCAGCCCCGGCCGGAAGCGCAGCTTCATTGAACTGTTGACCCTGTGAGCCGGCATTTTCCGGCTGCGCGCCAGGCGAGGCATCCTGCTCTTGACTTGTATCGCTCCCGGCGGGGGTTGAGCCACCGCCCAGAGAATCCTGGTACGCCTGAATTCGCGAATCCGCACCTTCGTGATACGCAGCCTTGCCCTCAGCACCTGCAGTGCCAAAGGCTTGCTTGTAGTCTGCCCCGGCGGCACCTGCTGTAGACGCCAGACCCGCGCCTGCAGTCATCACACCGTTGGCAACGCCATCACGTACCCGCCCTCCCAGCGAGGCCGCCCCAGACTCGCGGAAGGAATCTACGCCAGCACGCCCAGCGGACAAGGCAACACTGCCGGCCCTGCGCATGGTCCTGCCGGTGGCAGCGGTGCCACCCGCGATGGCCCGCCCCAGCGCCACCCCTGCAGCGTCAGTGCGTTTTTCACCCAAGGTTCGTTTGTCTCCCGACTCAGCCTCGGCTTTTGCGCTCGAGTCGCCAGCGGCCGGTCCGCCAACCCCCTGACCGTTGGCGTTGACCAGCGCCGCTTTATCGCCGGAACCACCACGGGACCCTCCGCCACCTGACCCACCGCCACCTGACCCACCGCCGCCTGACCCACCACCGGGTGAGGAGCCATCCGGCGGGGGCAGCTTGCCTTGATCACGACCCAGGCGCATGCCCGTGCCAGTACCACTGATGCTCCCCCCTGCGGCAGCAATGCCGCCGCGCATCTGGCCAGTCGCATTGGTCTCACCCAGGTCACCAATACCCGCGCCGATCCAGCGCAGCACCTGGTCAGGCAAGGTCTGCGGCAGGCCGAAGATCATGTACAGCACGGGCAGCAGCGTCAGCCCGAACACCATGAACCACCAGGCAAAGGTCAAGAATTCCGCAATGACACCCACTCCCCCCGTCGAGGACACGACTGCACCGCGCATGGCAAAAAAGCCCGTGGCTATGTAGTCGATCACGGGGTCGGACACCAGCACCGCCGCGAACAACCCCAGAATCGCAAGCGCAGGGCGGGCGAACAGTGACAGCAGCAGTAAGTAACCTTGCGTCTGCGACCCCACGAAGGTTCTGTCCGGCGTCATGTGCATCACAGCCCATAGCGGCGCAGCGATGATCGATTGCAATACGGCGAGCACCCAACCGACGAATACGATCATGAACAGCGTGTACGGCAGGCTAGGAAGGAAGACACTGAAGTAAAAGGCCAGAGGCTCGATGTAACTGGCCATCAACGCAAGCTGCTTGATTGGCACCTCGATCACCCAGTCCCAAAGCGGTGTGACGATCTTGTCCGCCTCCAGGCCGTTACCCAACACTTTTGCTGCGGAAACCGTACCCGCAAGCAAGCGCACAGCCGTGGTCGTGGTCTTGATCGCGACATCGGCAAGCAGGATCCCGGCGCGCGCAACGCTCAGATAGTCGCCCACGCACTTCATGCGGTTGAGCGAGCCCCCCATCTGTCCTGCCGTTCCGCAGAGCGGCGTCTGCCCGTTGCTGCCGGCACCGGTGGCAATCTGCACCACATTCAGCATCATTCCGTTGACGAACGACGACATCTTGCTGTCCATGTCTGCCCGCAGCGAACCCACGTTGATATCGGTTTTGGGGTCCTTGGGTATGAGGCTGGCAAAGTCTTCCGGCTTGGTGGTCTTGGCCTTGGTGTAAGTATCCTTCTCTTCAGCCTTCTTGTTGATTGCCTCGGTAACGGTGGTCACGCTGTTGCTCAGCAACATATAACGCGCATCCACAGGCAAACCGACCAAAGACGGTGCACCTACGGAGCCGACCGGTTCCGCAAGCACGCCTGCAATCTGGCCGCGTACCATGCCAACACGCTGGAACCAACCGCCAGCGGCTGCCCAGCCATCGTCGGTGAGGGTTTTCAGGAAGTCTTTCAGCCCACTGTCCACCTCACCCTGCTCGTTGTTGACTTCATTGACGAGCGCAGTGGCGATATGGTTCTCCCAGGTTTTCACGATCTGGTTGAACCGGTCGGAATCGACATTTTCCCAGCCTGAAGCATTGATGCTCACAGGCCACGAGTCGACCCACGCGTCCAGATCTGCCATCAGGTAGCCGGCGGCTTCGATCTTCTGCCCTTGCACCTGCTGACGTACCTTCTCCAGGGCCTGGGGAATAGCATCGGATTTCGTCTGGGCCATGTACGAGGACAGCTTCACCGTACCGCAGAAAGGCTGACCACCGGCCAGGTTGGTCACCGCATTCCGGTCCTTGAGGAGGAAGGTGGACTCGAACCGGCCATCTATCTCGACTCGTTTGTCGGCAGCCTGCTTGCTGACGCCTTCGCTGATACTTTCGCTCTTGGCCTGAACTTTCGGCACTTCAGCCGAAGTGGGTCCCGCATAGATGGCATTTGCAGCCCTGGCACAGTAGGAAACGCCAATGTACTGGCGTGCGAAATCACGCAGCCCATAGAAGTTTCCTGCCTGGTTGACGCCCTGAACGATACCGTCTGCCGAGAGGACCCCGATGGCCATGCCAGCCTTATAGGTGCCATTGGCAAAGCCGATGCCCCACAGGGAAAACATCAGAACGATCAGCTGAATGAAAGAGAAACCGCTGGTGGTCGGCAGCAACACGGCGCCACCTGCCACGATCCGCACCGGCGTCCACAAGGACGACCAGCTCTTGCCCATTGCCTCGCCATCATTGGCCGTGTTGGTTACCCCCATCACCGCCACGTACGAGACGATCAGCGAGCCGATGATCAGGATGCCGCTGTTGAAGAAGCCGAACATGGTGGCAAGGATGTTCGCGCCCGACTCCACAGAGTTGGGGTCGGTGCCCATGACCAGCGAGTCGATGACCGGGCCGAATATCCTGCCAAGCATCGCGACCGACTGATCGGTACACGCGCTTGGGTCGCTGCATGGAGAAAACGGCATCTGGGCCATTTGTGATACCTACCTGAATCGAGTTGCGGACGGTTGATCTGAATCGTTCGCGACGAATTCCCCTTGGAATGCTCCGTCGTCCTTGAGTTGAGCTGTCGAGCAGCCCGGCAAGCGTTGCCTGCACAGCGTTGCTTTCGAGCCTGAGCCATGGCGTCACGCTACAAGCCGCGACCCACCAGATATCCAAAGCCAGGCAATCTTAAACCAGAAATCACTCATTTATCAAAATATTGTTATGAAAGAAAACTAACAAAAAACCGAAACAGGTCGATAAGTACTTGTTGGGATAGATGCCGCGAGGGCTATGAGAGGAAATGTAAAGTCGTGTAAATATTGGCATAATGCCACTAAATCAGCGCTTAAAGACGAAAAAACCGTGATAACCTGCACATCTGAACGAGAAGAATCCCTGCCGGGTTGATCTTTCTTCAGATAGTGCTGTCATTGGAATTCAGCCAGTTTTCAGGCGTCAAATTAGCGTGGACCAGGGTATTTTCAGTCGCTTGATGGCGTCGCGGCAGGCACAGCGCACGCCAGCTAACCTCTGCCCCAAACGGCAGCTGAAGAATCGACGTGAGACCCATGATACGGGCGCTGTAGCCAGGCAGGCCCGATCAGCACAGGCTTTTCCCCCTGTGAGGACTGCCCTGCTGTCAACGTGATTTACCGGGATACTTCAAGTAACCAAAAAAAACGATTTTTAAAGCGCACCCACAAGAATTGTGAAAGCAAAAATGCTAAGGTCATTCAAGCAGATGAACCCTTAGGGTTCGCAAGGGTTTACCCGCAGCACGTCAGCGGAGAAGCTAACGAGATCCGCATGCCTACGCGACGCATTTACGGCGAACCGCGCAGGACGCAGATGCCGCTGGATGCAGACTGGTTCGGGCGCGTTCAAGCCCTGTGAAAAAACGACGGACAGAGATGCAGCTATCAATACGCGATGCCAGCCGATTCGTGATCGGTGCCGGGTCCATGCGAGACAGAGCCATAGTGGCCTCTGGCAACCCGGCAATCAGCTTGGAAAACGTAGCGCAAGCCGCGCTACGGGAAGGTCCTGACGGCCAAAAAATTCGCCAGACGATTGACGCCCTGGGTGAGCAGGAGTCGGCGTGGCTGCGCAATACACCGCCGCACACCCTGCGTTCCGACCGGGTCATGCAAAGCCGTGAAGCCGAGGCCAATGCATTCATAGCCATCCACCGCGCGGTGATCAGCGGCGTGGTTTTCGAAAACGCAGGCGCAGCTGACAAGCGCGAAGCGGAAACCGGCCTGCGCCAATCACTGACCAGCGCCCTCGAAGCAATCGACCACACTCCCGGCTCTCGAGCTGATCGAGAGGGGCTGCTGGCCAACTTGCGCGACCAGGTGATTGCAGTGGCCTCGGACGGCGACTTCATGAAGCAGTTATTACGCCATAGCGAACAAGCCTATCTGGCTGCCGACCTTGACAAGACATTTGCCCGTTACGCCAACCCCTCGCTGTCGCGCAGCGAGGACCTGGACGGTTACAGCCTTTAAGGACAAAACCATGCCGAACGCGCAGGATTTCCAGAGCTTCACCGCCTCCGTTTTTCCGTCACAAGCGGCGGAAATCGTCATTGCCAAACAGCCCGCGCTGGCCGATTACGGCCAACAGCTACGCAGCGCCGTGAATCAGTTTCCACCAGAGGTCTCACGAGCGCTGGTAGGCGAATATGGTACGGCTTCGCCAGCGCTCGTCAGCGGGATCGCAGAAGCTATCGTGCAGCGCGAGTTTGCTCACGACCACGCAGCGCAGCAAGCAAACCTCAATCAGAATTGGCTGACCGCCGCAGATAGACATACTTCCGGCATCGACGAGGCGGTGGCGGCAGCAGACGATACCTGGAATGCGGCGCCATAAGCGCCGCAAATCCCCCGCCTCACAAATTCACAAATACGGATCAGCGCACGGCGGCCTGCTGTGAAACGCTCTTGTAGGTGCGCAAACCATCACGGCACGACATCGAAGCAACCGTGAACTGCACCTCATACTGCAAATACTCGTTCGCCGAAATAGTGGCCGGGCGCCGACCCCTGTCCTTTGTGGAGGTGTAGGCAAGCACTGCATCGCACGTGGTCCACTCACCGGATCGGGTATTGAGTCTGCTTGCCTGCGAGCGCATCTGCGTCGCGAAACCGGCATCATCCATGACAACCGGAATTCGGTGAGGGGTGGTAACCAGGGCCACATGCCGCCCACTTCCCTCGCCCATGAAGCCTGGCGTTATGGTGATGCTGCCATTGCTGTCGATGCGCGGAATTGCCGTGAAGCGCGCAGCAAACTGCTGCGTACTCGCCAGCTGGCCAAGGGTCTGGCCCTTCAGTTTGCCCCAGTAAGCATCAGGCGGGTTGCGCGCATCATAGCTAGGCGCGGCCCTGTCATAAGGGCTACCCGCCAGCTTCAGTTCCGCTTGACGCTGGAAATACCTGTCGCGACATGACGCATTGGTGTTCTTGTCCAGGTCCTGTCCGGATTTCGCACTGTAGAGCAAGGCGCTCGCGCAGGCGAAGTCGTACCGGCCATTGAAATACAGGTAGAGCCCGCTGCCGGCCAGGCTTTTGGTCGGGATCAGGTCCAGCTCGCCGCTGCTTGCCCCGCCACCAACAGCGGTGACGAGGCCATTGGGCATCATCGAAGTCAGCGAGCTGACCGCTTCGTCCGAGAAACGAATCTTGGTCGTCCCGTCCGACATCTGCTCGGTCGTGACACAGCCCGCCATTGCCACGGCGGCCAGCACGGGCAGGATGAGTTTACACTTGGTCATGCACGTATCCTTACTTGAAAAGTCTGCTTGAGCGCATCAGAAGAACCGCCCCATGTCTTGCTGCTGCACCTTCGCCTGGCGGGTCTCGCGCAGCTGACGCACCACGTCCCCCGTGTGCATCTCGACAGGTTCGCCACACGGCTCGCCCACCTCGACCACGTAGCCGTCACGGACCGACACCTGCACGAACTGGACGAAACGAGCAGCGGCCATGCGCGCACGTTTTTCACCCTCGTCGACGAAAATGCCCAGCGCCAGCGGCGGCATGCGCGAATCCATGAAGTTCACACCCTCCACCGACAGGTACAGCCGGTCAGAGACGTAGGCGGCTTCGAAAGGCATGCACGAAGCCCAGGCTGCCTCGAATGGCTGGACACCGACATACAAAGTGTCGCCCTCCAGGGCAAAGCTGAAACGCCCACTTTGCATGGGCGAGAGCAGTATCACGCGGTGGTGTTCAGGATGGCGCAGCACTTCGTCCCGCTTGAAGTTCGCCGTCCAGCGCAGAAAATTGGCATACGCCACCACCTGCCTGGCCGCCCGCGCTACACGGGCCCGTTCCTCTGCACTTATTGCCGGCCCAACGTCCCTATGGCCCTGGATTCCCATGTAAATCAGTCCTCGTGCTTTTTGCGTTTTTCCAGCATTCCGAAGAAGTCATCCAGAATCTTGTTCAGCATCTTCTGCGGCGTGTGGCCAAAATTCTTGGCGTGCTCCGACACCCGCTCATGGTTGTCATTGCGCAAGGTGTAGGAGTTGGACGGGTCCTTCTTGCGGTTGCGGAACGAGATCAGCCCGGACCGCCGCGCCATCGACATCATGCGCTCGTAGTCCGTGTGCGAAATGTTGAATTTCTTGCGGATATCGACCTTGGTCAGGCGCTCGTCCGCCTTCATCAACCGCACCGATTCCACCATCAGGTTATGCAACTGGTTCAGCCGCACCAGGTGGTTGAACCCGCTGTCGATCTGCCCCCGCTCTACAGCCCCGCGATCGGTGTCCGGACGCGCCAGGCCACTGGAGAGGTTCTTCAGCACGACCTCATCGGACAAGTCGAGCGGGTTTCGGTTCTTCTTGGTCTCCTTGAAATCGGGTGATTCGCCGCTCAGGTAGTACACCGAGCCTTGCTTGGCGATTTCCACTTCCAGGAATGAACAGGCAACCATGAAGATGTCTTCGGTACAGAGCTTGCGCGACACGCCCTGCTGAATAGCCTCCCGGCTAAGCGGCTCGTCGGCAGCGCGCATGGCGGCCTGGGTATGCTTGGCCCGCTGGATGTCCTGGACCATGTTGAAATACGACTTCAGAGGCAGCACCTTGTCGGACAGATTGACCAACGGGTGCAACTCTTTGACGGTGTCGGCCAGTACATCTGGCGAGGGGACCAGCAGCGACCTCAGGCCCTGGGCAAGGGACAATAACTTGGCCCCGTCTTTAACTTCATTCGCTGGTCGCATATACGTACCTAAGATTTCCAATCCAAAATAGTCTTAAAGTGCCTGCGCAGGCATAAACACTCCGCTCAAGCAGAACAGCAGCACCAGGCTTCGTGGGCCGGCCTGCTCTCATTCTCCAATCCTGGAAAAGATCCTCCTTCGGCACCGCAAGGCAGCATTCGGGCGACGCGGGAGGGTTCCCCGGCATTCTACGCGCCCGCAAACCAGCGAAAGGCATACCCCATCCGTGAAGCAGGAAGCAATGGCAATCATTGCGGCGCCAGGCACCCAATATCACCGCCCTGACCTGGATCAAGCCCCATGGACTGCAGGGTCTGCTTGGTCAGTTCCACTTGCGCCTTGATCGACTCCGGGTCGTTCGCCATCTGCTGCGCGACAGCATTCTCAATCGGCGACTGAGAGGAAGCAAGATGAGACATGGTCGCCATCACCGCAATTACTACCAAAGGCGGCACCAGCCAGGCCATTGCGGTCTTGCGCCGGCGTGACCTGGCCTGGCGCTCGGCATTGTTTGCGTCCTGCTCGCGCAGGGCCTTGCGCGAAGGCTGTGGCGCTGCGCTCTGGTACTGCGGGGCAGTCACCGGAACCGGGCGTACGGCCTCTGCTGGCACAGCCGCCCTTTCCGCTTCTTCGCGCTTGAAGTAGTCGTTCAGGGCCTCGTTCAGGCATTCCGAAAGGGCCTGGCGCACTTTGTAGGCAACCAGCGCAGGCTCGATATGGGTAAGCGCACCCTTGCGGTCTGCCTCGGCATGAAACACCAGTTGCAGGGCCGCCAGTTCGTGACTGGCCGGCAGCCCGTCATCGCCTTCGATCGCCAGGCTGACGCTGCCTTTGAGCACCCGCTGATGGCCATCGTCTTCAGCCGCGTCGAAGCCGGCCACTACCAGCGACAGCTGCTGGAACGCCCTGGCGATACGCACGGTACGGGTAGCCCGCTGTGCGTCATGGGGGCTTTGGCTGTCGAACACCACCAGCAGGTGCTCGCCCGAACCGAAGATGCGGATACTGGGGTCGAACTCGAAGTTCGGCGCTTTGGCTTTCATGTACTTTGCTCCTTAAAGTTTTCCAAAGATGTCTTCAAGCACGACCGCCTGCGAAAGGCCGGTCATCATCCTTGGCTTCCCTGTACGGTGATCGATGAAGAATGCAGCCGGCACACCGGCCTGTTCCTTGCCGTTGTGTTCGAATGCGGCGAACAGAAACGCCAGGTTGGTGCTTAGCTGCTCGACGGTTTCCGGCGATGGCTCGGAGCGGACCTGTTCATGTTTGCCCAGCACCCGCGCCAGCATATTCTGGTCCTTGGTCTGCAGGATGGTGGCGGCCAGCGGCACGCCATCTGCCGGGTTACCCAGCGCTGCGGACGGGATCCACTTGATGGAATGGCCCTTGGCTGCGTATGCCCTTGTCAGGTTGTACGCTTCGCGGCAGTAGGGGCAACGTGGGTCGATGATGATGTAAACGGTATCGCCGATACCGCCCTTGCCTTCCTTGATGCCTGCCAGGGCGTCGACGGTTTTCATCGACTCCGGGATCGCGCCCTTGAAGGTGCCATCCATGGCGGCGGCTTCGCGCACATTCGGCGCGTCAACGGGTGACATCTGCGGCGCAGCTGGCGCGGCCGCAACCGGGGCAGCAGCAGGCGGCGTGACCACGGCCTGGGCGACGCCAGGCAGGAAGGCATCGGAGATATTGCTGCCCGTTTCAGCATTCCAGGCCACGCCGGTGAACAGCACCGCAGAGTCCGGCGTACTGAAAAGCACAACCTGGTGGCCGTTCTTTTCCACGGTCCACGCGGTCAGCCCGCCGAGGCCGACCGGCCGGGCGCTGACAATACGCCCATAGCGCGATACCCGCTGCGCGGTCAGGTCATCAAGTTCCTGCTGGGCCGGGTTTACTTGTGCGGTGCCTTGAGCGGTGATGAAGGCAGAGAGGTCCGCCGATTGTGCCGGGGCGGCATGGGCGACTGAAACCCCCGCCGCAAGCGCCGCCAGCATGGCGACAGGTCTTGCAATCACACCTTTCATGGCTCGATGTCCTTATTAAGAATCCAATACGACCGCATTCTAACAAAAAAGTAAAAAAAGGCACCAAAAAAACAAAAAAAGGCCATCTTAATAGATGGCCCTTTGCTTCTATGCAACCCTTTAAGGCTGGCGCTTCAGGCAGCGCCTTCATCGAGCGCTGCCCCTTGTGCTTCGGCATACCTGTCCTGCTGCATGGCCTCATAGCGCTTCTTGTCCGCCTCGGAATACTTGTATGCCGAGATCGCCAGCTCAAGCCCGTTGACCGCCTTGTCCAGCTGGGGCTCCGCCAGTGATACACCCGCTTTGCACTCATACAGGAAATGCGACAGGATCCCCGGCGCTTCCGGGAACCCGGCCTGGCGCCCGATCGTCTGCAGGGCATACCACATGTCACGATCGAAGAAGCGCAGCCAGCGCATTTCTGCGGGTGGCAGCACACCCAGGCGGCGCGCCTGGAAGAACATGGCAAAGATAATGGTGCGCACGAATGCGTGCGCGTGCAGGATCGCACTGGCATTGGGGTGCTTGATGTACTTCTGGATGATCGCCCGAGGCT
Organism: Pseudomonas sp. SAS7; assembly: GCF_052112345.1. Lineage (NCBI taxonomy): Bacteria > Pseudomonadati > Pseudomonadota > Gammaproteobacteria > Pseudomonadales > Pseudomonadaceae > Pseudomonas > Pseudomonas sp. SAS7. Next base: position 111,536 of record NZ_JBEGGO010000019.1, read on the forward strand.
CTTCCAGCGGCACTTCGGGCTTCAGCCAGGCATAAGGGTCGCCCCGCTGCTCGGCCTTGCCGACAGGTGCCTTGAACTGGTCCCAGCACCAGGCAACCATGTAGTCGCTGTCGGCCATTGCCGCCTTGAAAGCATTGTCATCCAGCGCCGTATCGGTGGCGACCACCCGCGGCAACGCTATCGCTACCAGCAGGGTTTCTGCCGGCGTCAGGTTGGCAACCCGGGTCCAGTGCTGGCCGAGCTGGCGACGCATCACCTCGGTGGTTTTCTCGCGATCCAGGGTTGGCGCCCAGCTGCGATCCGATTGCTCTTGCCAACCACTGATCAGCAAGTGCCGGTAGGCAAACTGGCGGGAGGTCTGCGACATGCCGAACACCGGGTGGTCCAGCGGCTGGGCGATCAGGTCGAGCTCGGCGAACATGCGCAGGTGCGGGTACTGCGCCTTGTTCTCTTGCACAAAGCTCTTGATATTGTGCGTTTTGGTGAACCTGAGCTTGGGGTGGGTCTTGTTGATACGCAGGAACATGCGCACCGACAGGATCACAATCAGCAGCAGGAAAAAACCATTCATGAACAGCGACGACGAAGTGATTTCACCCCACGCCACGCTCGAAAAATCTCGCTGACAGGCACCGATGATGCCTTGCGGCGCACACATGCGCCCGACCCACTGGTTGATCGAGGCAATACCCGGCAGCGCGGCAAAGTCACCCAGCACACTGGGCAACCACAGCTCGACGTAGCGAACGTAGGTATACACCTTGGCAATCTTGTCGTGAGCGAAGTACCAGGCACCCCACCCCCCGAGGTAAAGCACCGCCATGATCCCGAGCAAAATGGCGGGGTCATCCCAGGTAAAGCTCTTCTGCCCACCTCCCTGTTGCTTCATTCAACGCCTCCTCTGGCCGCCACAAAGACTCTGCCGGTCATGTCTGTCTTGCCAACTACCTGGCCAGTTCCTTGAGCAAATTGTGCGTGGTACGCACTCGCCCCACCATGAACACTGCGGCTCGGCGGCAAACCGCCCGCACGGTCATTTTCTTCACCACCTCGATGTAGACCAGCGCAAACGTCATGCACAGCGCCAGTGGCAGCAGATACTTCCACAGCGCCGGCACCAGCAACAACATCAACCAAGGCAAGGCGGCGCTTGCGTTGATCACGAAAAAACGTGCGGGTGGAGCGCATCTGCTCCAGTGATACCGTCCTGTTGCCATAACTTCTCCGTAAACTCGTTGCAGTCAGCATTAATGGGCAGCCAGCACCTTAGCCGTGGCGCAGGTCGCGGGCAGTCGCCTCGCTGATCAGGCCCGCGGCCAGCAGGCGATCTGCCTCGGCAGCAAAGGTATGCCCTTCTTCACGCACGAACTCGGCAACCCGCTGAGTTACCCGGCCCATATCGGTCAGGTCCATCAAGGTGTCACGCACCTGCTCGGTAAACCTCAGCCACGATCGGGCAGCGGTGCGCTTGCCATCCACCGTAGGTACCAGCTTCTGCGCCATCATGAACCGGCTGGTATCGACCAGGTCGTAGATGGCGGTGGCACGCTCCTGCTCTGGAAAACGGGAAATCATCCGACGCATGATCGCCGCCACATCCTTGGCGTGCACCGTGCCGAACACCGGGTGCCCCGTCAGCGACAGCTCCACCGCTGCGCGAATGGTCTCCTGGTCGCGCAATTCACCGATCACGCACAGGCCGGGCGCACGTCGCATGGCCTCACGGTTGGCCCGGTAGAAGTCTTTGAAGTGCGTGGGAATCTGCGACTGCACAAAGATCGAATGCTTGCTCTGGACCTTGTCGTAGGTGAACTCGATCGGCTCCTCATGGCTGATCAGGTTGCCCTTGATCGGCGTGTCGTTTTCCAGGATGAAACGGTTGATGGCGGCAAACGTGGTGGTCTTGCCATGGCCCGTGGCCCCGGCCACATAGACGATGCCATCACGCGGCGTGGCCATTCTGACGATGTCCTCGCTCAGGCCGACGTCCTGGATACGGGGCGGGTCGTCGGGAATGGCGCGGATGACAATCTGGCACGACGTATCGCCATGACAGGCAATAGGCGAGGCGTTTACCCGGTAGGCATAACGCAGACGGGCGCCTCGCGCATCCTTGCGCTGCGGGTCGAACAACTCGTACCGCTCGTTGACCGCCGTCCCGGACACGATATCGGTAGTGGCGGTATCCCGGTTGGCCGCCATCTTCAACAGTTCGTTGACTTCCCCGACATCGAGCGTACGGCGGGTGACCGCATACAACCGCCCGTACTTCTTCACCACTACCGGCAACGCGGGCTGGATGAAGATATCGCTGACGCCATGGGTCAGGGTTTCCAGCATCATCGCCTTGAACTGGTCGGCGCGGTCGAAGCGAAACGGGTCTTCGTAACTGGTCAGGCGCTCCAGGCGCTCGATCATCGCACCCGGCTCCAGCATCATCACGTCGTCGTGGAAGTCCTGCTTCATTCCCGCCCGCCTTCAGCGCCCGCGGGCTGTCGCGCTGCAGCCGGCGATGGCGCCGGGCTGCCAGCATGGGTTACCGGCGCACGGTGTGGCGGGTTGGCAATGGTCGAGGTGGCGATCGAACTGCGCCACACGTTCATGTTGTCGTTGAACTCGGGCAAGGCGGTGATGCGCAGCAGGGTTTCATCCACCGCCATCGACCGCCCTTCCCGAGTAACAGGGATCGCAGCACCCGAGATGATCGGCATGGTGACCTGGCCGTGGCGGGCGAACTCACTGAAACGGCGCATGCCATCGATATCGCGGTTCATCCGGTCGAAGCCGTAGGTCAGCATCAGGTTGGCCTGCTCGACACCTTGTTGCCAGCCCTCACGCACGGCAAGTTTCCACACCCGCTCTTCCTCGTCGGAACGCGGCACCAGTGCCGAAACCAGCGAGGTACGGTCGAAGCTGGGCAGCGGGAAGCTCAGGTATTCGCGCCAGCTGGGCGGCACGGACGAAAAGCGCGCCTGCGATTCGATCTTGTAGGCGGCCCCTGAAAGGCGCAGCGTGTAGTCGCCGTCCTGGTTATACAGGTGGCGCGCTTCGGTGATCACCGGCGGCACCACGCGGTCCTGGATCATCAGGCTGCTGAAGTCATAGACCGTATCGAACTCGCGCTCGCGCACCTTCAGCGCCTTGTTGATGTTGGTGAGCTGCCAGGCCAGGCCAGCTTTTACACCGACCTGCAGCGCGGCATCGAGAATGGCTTCGCCACGGGCTGCCGATGCCTGGTTCTTCTCGTCGCGCATGGCCTCGACAGCCGACTTGGCATCGCCGGTGTCGCCCTGCTGCTGAACGTAGGCAGGCTTGTCATAGAGGCGCTCGGCGTCCTCGAGGGTCATCGGAGGCATGTCCATCGCCATGTTCAGCCCCTCCCCAGCGCCAACGGTACCGGCTTGTAGATCAGGCGCAGCGTATTGGTGCTCTTGTCGAGCACCACATCGGCACCGGTGTCGATCTGCGCGCCCACATCCTTGAGGACGTTGATCGGGGTGGCCTTGCGTACCCACACGTTGATGGGTTTGAGGTCCACACGCTTACCGCTCTCGACGTAGGCATAGCCGTAGCGGCTGGCGAAGGTCTGCAGCAGCTCCTGGGGCTTGCCGATGAAGTCGATATCCACCTGGTCGGTGTCGACCGCAGCCTGGCGAGAGGCGGCTTGCACACGGTCAGCGTTCAAGCGCGATACGTAATTGTGCTGAGAGTTGACCGCCACCGACACCTTGTCGGCGATGATCCGGCTGGCAAACGCCTCGGTATCGTCGGTGGTCGGTTTGGCAGAGCTGGCACAGCCCCCCAGCGCAACCAACGCAAGCAGCACGCCCCCAGCCTTGCAGCAGCGTGCACCCATGAGCATTCCTTTCATGTAAAAACTCCTGAAATTGTCATTCTGATCGACCCTGCGCAGGGCAACCCGCGGCGGCCTGTTACTGGTAGCTGACCACCAGCCGGTCATGGCGCTGCCGTTCAAGGTATTTGCCCCATTTCACCGCGAGCGGGATCAGGTCTTTCTTGTAGATGTCGTTGAATTTGCGGGTGCGGGAGTGGTAGTTGGCCGCACGTGTCCAGAAGTCCTGACCATTGTTCTCGGCAAGCTTCTGGCGTAGCAGCCAGGCCGCCAGCTCGGCGTTGTAGCAACCGCGCCAGGCGACATCGGATTTGGTAATGGCCGGGTACGAGGCGAATACGCCTTTTGGCCCCCAGTGGGTGGTATTGATCTGGAAATGGCCAAGGTCGAAGGTGCCGTTGCTGTTCGACACGCTTTGCCCGTTCTTGCCGCTCTCCTTGCTGGAAATGGCCAGCAGCACATTGGCCGGCACACCCTGGCGCTGTGCGGCCTGCACGACGCAGTCGATATCCGCAGGCCGCACGGCATAGAAGTCATCGGCCAGCACCTGCGCAGACCACAGCACCAGCACGGCGAGAACCCATTGGAGCCCGTTGCGCGCCATGTTCAGATAATCCACTTCTGATGCTGGAACCAGAACCAGAACGCGCCTTCGACAAACAGCTGCCCCGTCGAGACCTGCCAGCTGCGATAGGACTTCTTCATGCCGAATACCCAGAGAGCGAAGCCGATCGACAACCAGTTGAGGGCGACCAGGATGCCCGCGCCCGACGCCAGCATGTAGACAAACCCGGCAATCGCGACCGCGCTGGCAATGAAGAACGCCCTGGAGTGCAAGCGGTGGTTACGTGCAATCCGGTCGATCTCATCACGTTCGATGGTGGTCAGCTGCGCCTTGACCCGCTCGTTGCGGTAGCGCGCGGCATGCTCCTTGACCTTCTTGACGTCATCTTCTTCAAGCAAGGCGAAGTCGCAGTTGTTGCAACCCCAGCGGTGCAGCACACGCATCTTGCCTTTCGGCCCCTGCTCGAACTCCTGATGGTCCCCTTCTGCCTTGAGCAGCACACCCCGCTCGCACTCGGGGCAAGCGGGGCTGAAGTTGGAACGCCAGAGTGCTTTGATGTGCTGGTTGCCCATGCGCAGCTGATTCACGCCCAGTGCCGCCATGGGCATGGTGACGAACGCGAATTTCGCAGCTTTCTTCCCTGAACTGAACAACCCCATCGCCTCACCCTAGCATGCAAAAATTCTGGTTTCTGATTATCTGTCAGATATCTATCGTCGTCAATTTATGACATAAAATAGAATTGCGCGCCGACCGACGGCCTTGCCCGGTTGCCTACTCGCCCGACTGCTCCTTCATCATCAAGCGGCACTGGGCCTGCAGGTTACCCAGCCGCTCACGCATGCGGGCCACACCCTGAGCATCGGGTTCAGGGGTTACGCTGTAGTCCGTTTGCCGGGCAATCTCTGCGCAGGTTTGCTCGATCCGCTCTTGCGCGGCCCACTTGTCCGACAGCGATGCAAAGCCTTCGCCGCTGGCCATCACCTGCATGTCGAGCATCTGCTGCGGCATGACCATGGCCAGCTCACGCGCCCATTCATCGTCCAGTGCCTGCTCGTCTATCGGTGCAGTGGCGGGCGGCACTGGCGTCACGGCCAAAAGGTCCGCAACGGCCAGGATGCTTGCCTGGATGGACTCCGGGCTCATAGGGTCAACGTGCGGCGCGGTTACGGGAGCTGCTGTAGCAACTGCCGCAACTGGCACCTCGGCAGGGGCCTGCGGTGCCGGTTTTTCTGTCAGCGGTGCTACTGGAGCCGGCCTCTTCAGGTCGCCGGACAAATACGCCCCGAGCACCCCGAACGAGGTGTCCAACCGACCCAGCACAGGCCGGTCCGGGTCGACATAATTATGTTCGAACACACTGTGCATGCGGGCAAAGGTAGGGTCACCCTTCACTACCGCGCGCACCCGCCTGGCAAAAGAACCATCCTTCAGGCTGTCGATGAATGCCTGGCGGGACTGGCGGTTCTGCGGCAAGTCCGAAGGCTCGGGCGGCTCGACCGGAATGAAATCGTTGATGCGCATTTCTTTCGGTGCCGGGCCGGCCGTGTAGAAGCCCATGCCGCGGATAAGTGCCACCCCGCCGGTTTTGCCATTCTGCGACTTCTTGCCGACCAGGAAGGTGAACTCGCCGTTTTCCTGCATGGCGACGTCGTCGTAGTTCAACCGGCTGCGCTGCTCGATGGCAATGTTGTCCGACTGCCGCAGCTTTTCGTTGCCCGCAGTACGCTCGAAGTTGCCCAGCATGGCCTGCGAAGATTCGGCCGCCGCGCCCTGCACGCGCCGCCAGGTTTCCGATTCGGTGCCCGAGGTCAGGCGGCCGACGGCGCGGATGTTGGTGTTTTCCCAGGTGGCATCCGCTTCTTCGGCGCTGGATTTCTTCAGCGAGGAAAAGTCCTGGGCCGCGAAGGTGACACTGAAGCCCAGGCTACGCGCCTGGGCCGGCGCCACGGCGAAGCCGACCACGGCGTAATAGCCGTATTCGTCGAGGATGGTATAGAACGGGAACTTGGAGCCCGTTGGCCGGCTGTCGATGATTTCGCGTACCACCCCTTCTACCCGGTTGCCCAGGCAGCCGGCCATCATCTGCTTGATGCTGCCTACGATCATCTTGCCAAGCATGCGCATGCTGTCCGGTGCACGCTCCAGCGCCGGCAGCAGCACCACCAGCAAGCGGCGGTTGATCACCACATCGTAGAAGTCCACGTCACCGACGCGTGTCTTGAAGATATGGCCGTAGTTGAAGGTCAGGTCGTTGAAGATGCGCCCCAGCTGCATGACGATGTAGCCGTGCTGCTCCAGGGTCTTGGTTTCCTGTTTCTTGAACTTGGCCTTCTGGTAACCCGGCAGCGTCAGCAGGTACGAGCGCAGCGGGGCCACGATCACGTCGAACATCTCGCCGTACTTGCCGCCGTGCTCCCACACCAGCTCTTCGATCACGTTCAGCTCGAAGTACTCCAGGTACTTCTCGGGCGACAGGTTGATGTGACCCTTGTCCCGCAGATAGGTCAGCGGCCGCGTCAGGGCTGCCACGAACATGATCGCACGCCCCTTCCACATGTCGCCGCCGCCACCGGAGTCATCCATCAGCGACACGATCAGCTCGATCAACATGCCCGACGAGGTATTCCCCATCATGTTCATGTTGTTGGTCACCTTGTCGACCTGCTTCTCGACGAAGTCGCGGCCAGAGGTGATGAAGTTGATGATCAACAGGTCATCTTCGCGGCCCAGGTAGCGCGACAGGCGGAAAATTTCCTTCTGCAGCTTCGGGTCACCTTTGCCGTCGACGTAGATGAAACCGGTGTTCTGCACCAGGGCGTTGAACACGATGCCGAGCAACAGCTCGGTGTTATGGGTGACCAGGCTGTCGTCGGTGATGTACAGGTGGTGTGGGTGATCGATCTCGATGCACTGGCAAGGCGCCTGGCCGGCAGCCGTCACTTTCCACACCTGGGCCCAGCCATTGAACTTGGCCGAGCCGCGCTTCTTGCGCACCTTGGGCAGCATCACCACGATGCCGCGCGCCATCAGTTCGCGAATGGCATCGGTGGTCACGGTGTGGGCCTCTTCGCTGCCATCCTGCCCGCGGGTAAGCACCCGCCACAGGTGGTCACCGGTGGCTTGCGCCCGCCGCCCGTCCCGCGTGGCCACGGTCCAGATCGGCTGGATACCCTGCTCGATCACCCGCAGCACCGCAGCCTGCTTGCCATCGGGCGTGCACACGCTGTCGCCGACCCGGATGCAGCCCATTTCCACCCAGCCGCCCGGCGTCAGCACCTTGGCATGCTTGGGCTGCGGCTTACCGGAGCCCGTGGTGCCCAGCACCAGTTGGTGGGTGCGCAGGTCACTGTCGCCGGCGTAGATCTGCTCTTTGCTCTCCAGGTCATTGCCGAACAGCGTCACGCCCTCGCCTTTCTTCATGCCCTTGTACGAGCCGTCATTGACGTCCGCCAGCTTGGGTACCCGGTAAGGGAAATCGAAGGCGCGGTTTTCAACGTCGACGAACTTGCGCTTGAACGCCCAGGCCAGCAACAACAGCAGCTCACCGGAAAAGGGCACCTTGATCGAAATCAGCGCCAGCACCGGCAAGGCGAACGTGCCGAATACTGCGCCGTCAGCAGACTGGAAAAAATCACTGAAGCGCTGCCCGGCCAGGCGCGTGTCTTTGCGCCGCCGGCTGGTGCTGACCTCATGCTGACGGGATGCGCCCTTGTACTGAGCCATCTGTCACTCCCTCACACTACGTCTTCGTATGCACTGGCGCTGATGTAGTCAGCGACCAGATCCTTGGCGATGCGCGCAATCACGGACTGCTCCATGTCGTCATCGACGAACTCGACATCCTTGAACGTCTCGCGCTTGAGCCGCTCCACCATGTCCTTGCAGCCACCCGACGGGAAGCGGCGCGCCAGCAATGCGAGCGCGTCCGGGCGCGGCATGTGCTCGTAGAGCATGGTGCGCAGCTTCCGGTCCTCGGCGGTGGTGGTCAGTGCCCACAGGCGCATCGGCCCGGCAGACATGGTGAACAGCTGGCTGTAGGTGGCGTTTTTGGTTTCGAAGCGCGCCAGGAAGGTACAGCCATGCTTGTTGGCCCCATGCACGAAGTTGACCAGCGCGTGCTCTTCGGTGTCGGACAGGCCGATGTTCTTGCGCAGCCAGTCGCGGGTTTCCTTGGTGCCCGAGTCGAGGATGAAGGTGGCCGTGGCGATCTTGGTCAGCTGGCCGAAGTCTTCCATCAACTGCGAAGCCAGGATGATCTCCATGTTCCACTTACGGGCCTCACGGCCATCGGTCTGCATCTGTTCCTGCAAGCCCACGTGGCCACCGGTCTTGTGGAATTCGTCCATGCACATGACCTTGTATTCATCCACCAGGTCCGCCACCAGGCGCTCGTAGAACGGCAGGTACTTCTCGGTGAAGAACGGGAAGTCCTCCTTCGAGAAGGCCACCTTCTTCATGAAGCACTGGCGGGCGATCATGTACATCAAGGCCGTCTGCTTTTTCGCCGATGCAGAGCCTTGCAGCGCCACGTCCTGCAGGTCAAGGGCCACGATGCGGGCGCTGCCGACGTCGAAGCGGGTGTGATCGGAGAACACCGGGAAGTCACCCACCGCCTCGCGGATACCCAGGATGAAGGCATCGACCAGGCTACGCCCGACCTCGCCGGAACCCTCGTATTCGGCCCGCACCTCCTCGGTCGACGCCACCGCCACCAGGTCATTGAGGGTTGGCACCGCGAAGCGCTGGGTCACCTCTGCCTCGTACACCATGCCGGCATCGAACATCGCGTCGACCAGCTCCCAGTAGGTGGTCGCCGGAAGAATCCGGAAGCCAAGCTGCGCCACGGCAGAGTCCACGACATCGTTGTGCCCCGGCTTGTAGGTTTCCGGGCTGGCCCGCTCGATCTTGTCGTCCTTGCGGCGGTAGGCAAGGTCAACCATCCGGCCGACGAAGTTGCTCATCCCTTCATAGGGCTTTTCGCGCTCGGGCGGTGTCACCAGAATGGTCAGGAAGTTCTTGTTGAACTCACGGTCCTTCGGCAGCGGGTAACGCTGGCCCAACGGCGTATCCAGCGGGTTGATGCAGTCTTTCCTGGCGTTCTGCAAACGTTTGTACACCACCAGGTGATGAAGCCGGGGTGGCAGGTTGTCGCGCACCAGGTCACAGAAACCGGACGAGGAAATCCCGATGTCGGTAATGCCGATGTAAGGCAGGCCCGTCAGGCCAGGCATCAGGCAGGACTCGAAGTGGTTGTTGTTCATCAGCACCGACTTGCCCGAACCCGGCTTGCCTGCGATCAGCGTGATCCAGGTGGTCTGCTGGGACGAGAAACGCTGGTACTTGAGGATCTTGCCGTCCAGGCTGCGGTAGATGGTCGAACCTTCCTGGAACGGCGAGGCTGGCCGGGTCAGCGGCAGCATGGCCACGGCATCGCCAAGCGGGGCTGCGGCAGGGTCGCCAAGATGCTTGGTGGTCAAGGCCAGGCAGTTGGACTGGAACGCCTGCATCGGGTTGCCGGTGCGTTCGATGAACACCGGCTGGCCCCAGGCCTCCAGCGTGCGCCAGAGCTTGGACTTGCGCAGCGCAAGCTCCTTCACGCCTTTCTCGTCCGGGCTGGCCCAGGTCATGGCGGCAACTTGCAGCTTGACCATGCACTCCCCATCACGCACGCGCTCGCGCAGCTCCTTGGTGGCCAGGTTGATGTTGCGGTTCTGTTCGGAGGTTACCGACAGCAACTGGGCAAACAGGCTTTTCCAGGCCAGTACGCTCATGCCGTCGGACGACAGCATGATCGACACCGAATACGGCAAGGCGCGTGACACACCGTTTTCCTGGGTTTCCGCGCGGTTGAGGCTGTTGAACAGGGTGTTGAAGTATTGCGGCTCTGCCGGTGGAATCGACATCAGCAATGGCGCATACACGCGCGCGCCAACCCGCACGCTGGTAGGGTCCGGCAGCAGGCTGGTGCGCTCGCCACTGCCGATTTCAGCCGACGTGACCATGATCTGGCTGGGCAGCGTGGGGTACATGAACTCTGACATGTCGCCACTGCGCTTGCTGGTCTTCCAGCGCATCGGAATGGCGCTGCCCGGAATGTAGGGCTTCCAGGTACGCGGCGTGATATCAGGGTTCACCTTCGCGCGGATGGCGCGGATCGCTTCACTGACGTCGAGCACATCCGCCGAGCAACCGAACTCGGGGGACGTCAGGTCTTCGGAAATCTTGGTGACAAAGGAAAGGTGGCGGTCCTTGAGGTAGGAAATGGGCCGCAACAGGTTCTGCGCGTCGGCGGTGGCCGGCCATTCCGATTCTTTTCTGAACTCGTTCAGCGCCTCGCGCGCCATCGACCGTTCGGTCTGGTCAAGCAGCGCGGGCCGCGACCAGAACACCAGGTAGCATTCTTCGTCATACACATACTGGGCGTACTTGCTCACGCCTTCGTTGATCAGGTGCCGCACATTGAGGTTCAGCCGCTCGGCAGTTGCTGCCTGCTGTGAGGCATTCTGCTCCAGCGGCGCGGTCGCATCCAGGTCGCGGCTGAAAACGATCTGCAGATGATGACCACGCACCTTGAAGTACACCGAAAGCGAGGCCTCCAGCAGGCTCACCAGGCGCTCGAACTGTTCGCGCCCCAGTACGCTCTTGGTGCCGTTGAAACGTACGATGGACGCCAGTGAACCGTCGTTGGCGACGATGGACTGCCCACCGTCGACCGTTTCAAGGTCGCAATAGTCCTGCACGTCTGCCTTGAGCTGGCTCAGAACCGTCAGGATCACCGCCTCGAGTTTGTTAAACATTTCCTTGTTCTCCCTTGCCAACGCTCTCAACGGCGAGACTGAGCAGCAGTACGAGCGGCTGCATCAAGCAAAATTCTTCATTAACTGGCCGGTCAATGCCGTCCAGTTATCGGGCAGGAACAGCGCGCGGTTGTTGGCCGCGTAATATTCAAGTTGTCCATCTTTGAACGCGCTTTTGGTTGGAAACAGCCGTAACGGCGCCAGCCATTCAGCGCGCTTACCAAATTCTTCATCGCTGACAAGTTGCTTGCTCGCGAGGGTTTCCGCCACGCCAAGCACGGTAATGACTTCGCCACCGAATATTTCTTTCAGCGTGTCATTGCCACGAAACCTGAAAGCCGCCAGCAAGCTGGCGAGTTTTTCATTGACCGCCACGTCATCGAGCAACTCATTGACGTAGATACAGCGGGCAATGTTATTGATCTCGGTTTGCGTCAGTTCCTGCACGGCGACGAAAAAGCCGGTGTCATTCATGGCGCAGGCGCCAAGATGATGAACCTGACGACACAGGTTGCACGCGGTGATCAGGTTTTCCTTGGTGCAGTTGTCGGCGTTGCCGTCCAGTGCATGAAGTTCCTGAAACTTGGCAGACTTGAACCCGCAGAAGCGGCAGGTGTAATTGTCGCGCTGCCACACCGAAGTGCGAAGTTTGCTGTTTTCATCGCTGAACAGTTTGCGTTGGTCATCGTCAGAGCGCCACAGTGGCCGACGCACGCCAAATACCGGCTGGTTGGCCGTTCGACTGAGATAGCCACTCGACAGCGTGGGCACAGTGTGTGCCCCGCGTTCAGAAGCGTTTGGTTCGCTCACGTCCGAATATTCCCGAAACTGTTCTTGTGGTGCGGGGCATTGCGCCCCGCCATAGGTTCAGCGGCGCACAGCCTTAGTCGATCATGGTGTTGCGCATGATCCACATCACGGTACCGACACCGGCCATCAGGCCGCCGATGAACAGCCCGACAATCGCCGACATCGGCTTCTCACGCTCATCCTTGGAGGCTTTCCACAGGGTGTACAGCGAGATGGCGACGACCACGAAACCACCAATAGACACCAGCGAGATCAGCAGCGTGGCGCCACCCTGAGCGGTGTCGTCGATGTTGGTCATGACATCGCTGGCCGTTTTGCCGCCGGACGTATCCTGGGTCAGGTCAGTCTTGGTGATGGCGAATGCCGACGGGGCAGTCAGCGCAGCAATGGCAGCGGTAGTTGCACGAACCTTGGCCGAATCGTATGCAGCTTTCAGGGTTTTGAGTGCTTTCATTAGTGACGCTCCTTGTATTTCATGTTTCGAAAAGCCGTTACGACCACGGCGTGAAAAGGCCAACCAGATTGAATCCGATTGTGTTGTTGAGTACATCGCTGAACCATTTGAAGTTCCACGCCAGGACCCCGCCGATGATCCATCCGCTGGCGGTACCGAGGCCGGCTTGAGTTTGATTGTTGTAGTAACCGTTTACCGTCAACCAACCTTTCACCATGGCAATCAGACCGACAACCTGCATGATGCCCAGCAGGGCCAACGTTGCGAGTTGTGCCTGTTCTTGCAAAGTCGTCCCGGTCGAGGAATAGGACAGCATGCGCGAGTTGGCATAATCCCCGGTCAGGGTTCGCGACATGATGCCCATCCACTCCAGCGTACCGATCGCCAGCAAGATAGAGCCGATCACCAATTGCACACAGGCAGAGCCGACAGAAAACCGCTGTCGCCCGGCCACATATTTCAACGCGTTGTCATGGGTGACACCCCATATCTCGATCAACGCAGCGCCGGTCAGGTAAAGGCCGATAAGCGCAGCAATACCTTGGCACATCATGATCGCGGTCGGGATGACCTTCCCGATATTGACCATTACATCTACTAGATCGGCAAATCCGGCCGCCATGACAACGTCCCTGTTTTAAAGAGCGGGTGAGGTAACTACGATGCCGCTGTCGCGATCGACGGCAAGCACTTTCAATTCGCGCTGTACCGGCGGCAACGGGTCGCCGGCCTTTACGCTGTCTTCGCTATCGCCATTTTTCACCCAGGCCCGGTGCCCGACCACCGCCTGCACCTTGTAGCCAGTGGATTGCGGGATCGGGTGCGCGCGCTTGGCGTAGCCCTGTGCAACAGCAGGCGCCGGCTCCCTGCGCGGTGGCTTGATCACCTCCACACGCTGACGGCTGTCTTCATAGAACTTCATGCGCTGCTGCAGGCCGGACAGGTTGTTGTCCAGGGCTTTGATCTGGTTCAGCAGCAGCTGGGTATTGCGCTGCGATTCCTCGCGTACGATCTTCAGCTGTTTTTCGCTGTTTTCCTGGGCCAGCAGCGCCGCTTGGGCCTGCTCCCGGGACTTGGCCAACTCGATGCTCAGCACATCCATGCGCGGCTGTTGCACCGATTGTGCCTGGGCCTGCATGGTGCGCCTGGCCTTGGCCGATGGCGACGAGGTTGCCTTGATCACGACCACGGCGAGCACGATGAGCGCCAGGAAGCTGCCGGCAAAAACGCCGATGAGTTTTCCGAATGACCAGTTCTTCATGTCGAACTCCTTATCGAGATTGATCGTGAACGTCTTGCAGGAAGAACAGGCCAAAGCCCTTGTTTGCAGGCGTTGCGTAGGTAGCCGGGCGGTTGAAGCCGCGGCGCACTTCCCCGGCGATCGCGGTGCCCATTTCACCCACCGACGAACCGATCACCTGCTTGGTCGAAGGCTCGGTAGTGGTCTGCGCCACGACACCGCTCGGGCTGATGACCGTGGTACCCGCTGTCTGCTGGTAAGCCCGCCCGTAACCAGACAACAGCGAGGCAGCACCCAGGGCGAAATAGCGCTCCATGGTGTGATGGTCCTTGGTCTCGGCAATGCCTTGCTTGGCATCATCCTCGCGCAGTGCCACGGCGCTGATGCGCATGGTCGGACGAGGGTCGTTGACCGGTGGCGCAAGGATGGTGAATTTCACGCGAATATTGTCGGGCGCCTGCTCGATCTTGCCGATCAGCTTGGCGCCGTTCCACTTGCCTCCCCGAATGGTCGCCAGCACGTCGCCGCCATCATCGGTGTTGACCTCGGCATCGAGCGTGGCGTACATGATGGTACCGGTCTTGATCAGCAACGCCCGGTCGGTGTCACCCACGGCCTCGATGGCATTGGGGTCCTTGTCTTCCTTGGCGGTCCGCAGCGCGGGGCCTGTCGCACCGCTGCCCGCGCGCTCGGTCGGGTAGTAGCTGACGGTGCTGAAGCTGCTTTTCTCGGCGAACCCCTTGGCACTTTCAGACTCGCCCATCAGCTGCTTGATCGACTTCAGCGTTTCGCTTTTCAGCTCGCTGACGTATTGGTCGCGCTGCTCCTCGGCCTTTTTCAGCTCCTCCTCAAGGCGCCGGCGTTCCTGCTCCTGGTACTGTGCGTTGGCCGCACCAGTCTGCTGCGAAACCTGAGCGGATTCACGAGGCGGCTGCCCAGCGCCGATGTAAATCTCGGGCGGACGCTGGTTGCCGTCATTGTACGGCTGCCCAGGCACATTGAACTGGGCGCTCTGGCCACGGGCCAGATCCCTTCCGGTGGACTGCACGATGTTCGGATCGAAGCCAGGCTGATATGACATCCCGCGCTCGGCAGCCTGTTCGGCCTCCAGCGAGCTACGCTGCGCACGGCGCTCTGCTTCGGCCGTGGAAATAGGGTCGATCGACACTTCAGGTTGCGGCGCATTCGGCACGTCCACCGTGGACGCCTTGCCCGCAGGCGCGCTCTTCGAAGACATGCCGTTGTAGGCCAGGGCGCCCAGCGCCAGCACGACCAACCCTGCAGCAATCAGCGAAATCTTGCCGACACCGGAACCGAACACCGCCCGCAGGTTGCGCTGCATTTCATCGGACTTGCGCGCCTTTTTCACGTGGGAGCCAGCCGGCCCGTCGCGATCGGCTACCAGGTGCTCGTCTTCCTCATCGAAGCCCGAGTCGTTCGGCGGCATGTTGTTATCACTCATTGCAGATTCCCTTGCTCGATGAAGACGGTTACGGCTTGCCCGCCAGTCGTGAACGTGACGCTGTTCTGCAGGCCCGCGTAGCGATACACCGCCACACCGGTGGTGCTTCGCGCAGCGTTGGTGTAGGCCGGGTATTGCGCATCAGCCTTGGCTTTCACGTACATGTTCGGGCCATAGCTCCAGGCCTCGACGCCCTCCAGCCCGGTCACCTTCAGGCGGTTGGCCTCTTTCGGCGGCACACCATCCAGGAAGTACGTGAGCGCCTCGTCGATCGACGGCATCCGCAGCATTGCCACACTCGCTGTCGCATCCGGGTTGCGCCCCGGCACCTTGGCATCGACACGCATGTCCACTTCGTCCTGGCCGGCGGCCAGGATCAGGATGATCGGCGTGGCCAGCCCGCGCAGGGTAACGGTGACGTTGCCGTAGGCCGCCGCTGTGGCGGGGTCCAGGGTGAGGATGTTGGTCGGTGCAGCAGTGCCGTTCTGACCGTTCTGACCGCCTCGCTCGCGTCCGTCGCTGAACAGTTCGCGGTTGATCGACACGTTCTGGATCATCCATGGTTGCCCGGCATAGTCGGAGAACACGATCGACGACTGCTGCCCCTTGCTCAGGCGAACGATGGGTGGCGACACACCCGGGTCCAGGTTCAGCGCAAGCGTGCGGGTCACAGGTTTGGCCGGGCTTATGTAGGCCGTGGCCTTCTGCTTTTCACGCTCCAGCCAAAGCTGCTTGATCAGCTCTACCTGCGACGAGGTCAGTTGCGAATCCTGAACGTCCTGTACCGTGTCGCTGATGACATCTTCCGGGCGCGGGTAGACCACTTGAGCAACACTGGATACTTGCCGGCCCAGGCCATTCATCGGTGGCTGGGGCGGAGCTTCGCCAGCTTGCGTCGCGCCAATCTGCCCCATGCCACCCTCGGCGGCAGGCGCTTCTGGCGCCTCGTTGGCAAATGCCGGGATGGCGATAGCGCTCGCAAGCAACGATGCGATCAGATGCTTCTTCATGGTCACTTCCTTGAGGTGTACGGCGACAGCTGAACAGAATCGACGGCGATGCCTTTGGTATTGGTGGCCGAAGCGGGGATCTGGACGATGGTTACGGCTGCGAGGAAATCCTGGCGCGAGCGTGCCTGCTGGTCACCGCCGACATAGAACTCGATGGCAATCGGCACCTGTACCACCCAGTAGTTCTGCCCGCTCGCCAGCACACCGCTTTCTTCGACCTGGGCCACCTGGGTGGCCATGGCCCGCAGGATCATCCGCCCCTTCAGCACGCGCTCCAGGTTGCCGGAATCGTCGAGCGTCTTCAGGAAGGCCTTGCGCCCCTCATCGGTGTACCAGCGCGCACCCGCGGCGTTGAGGTTGGAGCGGTAGTTCACATAGTCGTAGGAGTACGAGTTGACCACCGCATCCTTGGCGTACTCGGCCAGCGTCGCAGGGGTGACGCGCGGGTTGTTTTCGGTGGAGACTTCACAGATGGCATGGTTGTCAGTGGTCGGAATCCAGCGGTACTTCGGGTACCAGAACACCACCGCCGCGATGGTTACGCCAAACACGCAAGTCAGGGCCAGCAGCTGCCCCCAGACGCGCTTGTTACGGCGCTTGAGATCCAGGCATTCCAGCTGCAGACGCTTGACTTCCCTGACGGTGGCTGCGGCCTCACCGGGCGTTTCGTCCAGTGCCAGCTCCAGCAGCTTTTCTTCATCGGTGCCCCGCCGGGCCTGCGGCGCATCACCACCAGGGGTTCCGTGTTGGGTTTCCTTACTCGACATTGCGGATTTCCCCTGTCGTTCCGTCGTAAATGCAAATCGAGTCGGTTCCGTCATAGAACACGACGTTTTCAAAATTCGTTTGCGTCACCAGCCAGATGGCGGCCACCGCTACACAAGGCAGCAAGCCGATGCAGGCCCACTCCCCGATATCCAGCAAAACACCCAGCAACCGGTTGTAGCGTCGTAGCGCGCGAACATCCACGTCCTCGCCCGCACCGCTGCCCCATGACGTTGTGGTTTGTCCCAGTTCGTCCATATCTCGCTCCATGAAGCAGCATTTTCATCCAAGACTTAGAAATGTGCAACAGCGAAATTTTGACAGATTGCACTATTACCTGCAATCCGCGACGCATTTTTGCACACCCGTGTAAAAGCTTTTGACGCCTGGCAACCAAAATCAGGCCCGGGCATTGGCCAATAAAGCCACGCCAAAATCAGGGCTATAGCCCTGATAATACTGGGGAAATCAACGAACTAGGTGGCGCTGCTGCACCTTGGCGGTATGCGCAATAGCACTACCGGGCCAACTCTAAAAATTGGCCGCTAACCTATATTTTCGATGGACAAAACCTGACCATTCGGACATTTAAAATGGCTGAAGTCAGCAGTCGGCAAAATGTGCGAAAAGCCATGAACGCCACGTAAAACGTGGGCTACAGCACTTGATCAGGAAGATCGACAGAGTTGATGGCGGGGTTTGCAGCACATCCTCCATGACAAACCTGAATCCTGGTCCAGTCCTCCTCCGTGAGTGCTCATAGTGTGACCGCTATTTTTACTAAAACCCTTGTAAAACAAGGGATAAAGCCATTTAAAAGCCATCCGCCGAGCAGCCGGCTGCGGTAAACGCCGGCGGAATCGCCCGATGTTCGAGGACGACTTCTTCGCCCCAGGGTGATGCCTTGGTATGGCAAAAACGTGATTTTCCACCATCTACACAGTTTTGTGCGATAGCGGCTTTTTGCCATCAGGCTATCAGATGGCTTTCATTGCACTTTGGCATCACTCAAAGGGCCCGCAATCAATGACATTTACCGTTCGAAATAGTTGAGCGCCCAGGAAGAAATAATTGCAAAACGCTACCTTGTGACGCCGCATGAGGGCTCATGCACCGTGCTCAGCCCACGTTTCCTGCTGAACTGGCGGGCGGCTCAGCAAGACACCGACGACAATGGCAAACACCAGGGCGGCAATGCCTGCGACGTGCAGCACGCTCTCAAAGCCACCGATGAACGCCTGCCGGGCCAGGGGAGCAACCTCGGCACGCAAGGCGGGATCCAGCAAGGCCAACGCCGCGGTCAGGTCACCGGCAGCCACTCGCGCGGCCATCGTTGTAACCTCTCCCAGCTGCGCTGGCGCCACCACTGCCATCGCCTCCTTCAGCAGCTCCCCGGTACGGGCGGCCAGCACTGCGCCCAGTACACCAATTGCCAGCACGATCGCGCCGAACCGCGTGGTGGTGCTCAGCCCCGACGCCATGCCAGTACGCTCGCGGGGCACACAGGCCATGATGTTCTTCTGCGTATCGCCGTTGAGCAGCCCGGCGCCCGCACCCTGTACCAGGCTGGCCAGTGCAAACGCGCCATAGCCGCCATGGCTTGCCGCCCAGGCACACAGCAGGTTGCCTACCCCTACCAGCACCAGCCCAAGCGCAAACACCTGCGCAGCGCTGCAGTGCGCGGCCAGGCGCATGCCCACCCGCGGCATCAGCAGCATGGCCACGGCGAATGGCAACATGCCCGCACCGGCGGCAAGGGCCGACAGCTGCAGGCCGTTCTGCAGGTACAACGGCAGCAGGGTCATCATCACCTGGGCGCAAGCGGCGTAGGCGAACATGCCCAGCAAGGCGCCGACGAAGCGCGCACTGCGCATCAGCCGCAGGTCGATCATTGGCCGCTGCTGGCTGCGTTCGACCAAGACGAACACGCCGAACAAGAAGGCGCTGATCACCAGCCGACCTAACGTTTGCGCGCTGCCCCAGCCCACCTGGCCGGCATCGATCATCGCCCAGATCAGGTAACCCAGGCTGCCCGCAAAAGTCAGGCTGCCCCATGGGTCGAGCCGGGCGGCAGCACTGTCGCGGGATTCCTCGACACTGCGCATCACCATCACTGCAAGCAGCGCTACCAGCGGCAGGTTGATGTAGAAGATCCAGCGCCAGCCCAGTGTGCTGGCGATCACCCCGCCCAGTAACGGCGCAAAGGTGATCGTGGCGCCCATGCAGGCACCCCAGAAAGCCCACGCGCGCATGCGCTCCTGCGGCTCATGAAAGCGGTTGCCGATTGCGGCCAGGGCCGAGGTCAGCAACAACGCAGCCCCCACACCCTTGGCGGCCCTGGCCAGGTCAAGGAACAGCAGGTTGGGCGCGGCACCACACGCCAGCGAGGCCAAACCGAACAGCACCAGGCCGAGCAGCAGCATGCGCCGCCGGCCAAAACGGTCGGCCAGGCTGCCGGCGGGCAACAGGCAGGCGGCGAAGGCCAGCAGGTAGGCGCTGACTACCCACTCGATATCGGCGAACGAGCCGGACAGGTCCCGGGCGATGCTGGGCAGGCTGACCGCGACAATGTTGGTGTCGAGAATGATCAGGGCGCAGACCAGGGAGGCAGTGAGCAGGGTGAAACGTGCAGAGGGCATGATGGGGCTCCGGAAGCTGAGCGGGTTGGCTTGGAGAGCAACTTCTGCCCCAGCCCTGCCCAGCCATCGAAGACAGCGCAGTCGCTGTGGGAGCGGGTTCACCCGCGAAGCATTCGACGTGGCACATGGCACCGGCTTTGCCGGTGTTCGCGGGTAAACCCGCTCCCACAGGGCCGTGCAATGCCCCCGGCAAACTTTGCTCCCAAGCCACCAGCCTTGTAGTGTTGGCCTCAACCATAACGCCGCCAACCCATAGCTTTGTTAGCCCCGGCGGCCTGCGTCATTACCCTGTAGGTAACACCCATGGAAATCCGCCATTTCCGCTATTTCCTTTGCGTCGCCCGCCACGGCCACTTCACCCGTGCCGCCGAGCAACTGGGCATCGCCCCGCCCACCCTCAGCCGGCAGATCCAGGACATGGAGCGCGAACTGGGGGTACGCCTGTTCGAGCGCAGCCAGCGCGAGGTCAACCTGACCGCCGCCGGCCAGGCGCTGTTGATCGAGGCGGAGCACGCCGTGCGCCAGTTCGACGCTGCGCAACTGGGCGCCCAAAAGGCCGCCCGTGGCGAAAGCGGGCGTATCGAACTGGGCTACGTGGCCTCGGCCGCCTACTCGGGCATGCTCCAGCAGCAAGTCAGCCGCTACAGCGAAACCTGCCCTGGCGTGCGCCTGAATATCCGTGAACTGCCCATGGCCGACCTACCCGGCATGGTCCGGGACGGCTTGCTCGACCTTGCCTACGTGCGCTCACCGATGGAGCTGCCTGACGAACTGGAAGCCATTGCACTGCACCAGGAAGGTTTCGTTCTCGCCCTGCCCGCCAGCTCGCGGATCAACGAAGTACCGCAGATCCCTGCCTCGCGGCTGGCCAACGAAACCTTCATCCTGCCCGAGCAGATTTCCGGCACGCTGGAAGTGGCCGCGCAAGGTGGTTTCGTGCCCAGGCTTGGCCCACAACCCGGCAGCCTGGTGGCAGTGATTACCCTGGTATCACTTGGGCAAGGCATTGCCGTAGTCCCGGAATCGGTAGTGCAGCGTATCAACCTGCCGCAGGTGAATTACCGGCGGGTCGTCGATTGCCAGGCTAGCTCGTGGCTGAGCCTGGTTCACCGGCGCTTCGAGAAAGCGCCGGCGGTGAACCGGTATATCGAAATGATGCTTGTCGGGAGGTAAGTAAAGGCGGACAGGCGCCTGCCTTGGGTGTTGTCGCGGCGCTCGATCACATAGGCGATAAAAATCTCGCGGCGAGTACCTGCCGAACAAAACGCATGTTCAAACCCCAAGAACAAAGGGCACCCATCCACGCGTGCCCTTCGCCCTACCGCCAAGTGAACTGAATCACCCCACCGACCGCGCCCCCACAGGCTGCGCATGACCGCGCGAGGTCACGATCCCCAGGAAGGAAATCACGATCGCCAGGCCCAATGTAGAGCTGACCTCCACCCGGTGCTCGGGCGTGTACATCATCACTGCCAGCGCCCCGGCAATGAAGACGATCACCGCCCAGGTCAGGTACGGGAACAGCCACATGCGGAACTTCAGCTCGGTGTTCTCCCGCTCCAGGCGGCGGCGCATGCGCAGCTGCGAAATGGCGATGACCATGTACACCAGCAGGGCGATTGCCCCAGAGCTGGCCAGCAGGAATTCGAACACCCCCTTGGGCGCAAAGTAGTTGAGGATGGCGATGGCTGCGCCGATCAGGGTACTGCCAAACACTGCAGCGCGTGGCACGCCAACTTTGGAGGTCTTGTTGAGGAAGGCCGGTGCGTCACCGCGCTTGGCCAGCGAGTACATCATCCGCGAAGCGATGTAGATCGACGAGTTCATGCAGCTGGTCACCGCCACTAGCACCACCAGGTCGACCATGAACGACGCATTGGGGATGTTCATGATTTCCAGCGCACGCTGGTACGAGCCAACCACCGCCAACTGCGGGTCGTTCCACGGCACCACCGAAATGATCACGAAAATCGACAGGATGTAGAAGGTGCTGATACGCCAGATCACCGAGCGGGTGGCTTTGGCGATGTTGCGCGACGGGTCGCTGGATTCGGATGCGGCGATGGTCACCGCCTCGGTGCCGATGAAGCTGAACATCACGGTGATGAACGCACCGACCACCGCCGACCAACCCTTGGGCGCAAAGCCGCCGTACTCGGCCATCAGCCCGCTCAGGCCGCTGACCTCGCGGTTGGGCAGCCAGCCCATCAGTGCGGCAAAGCCCAGGCCGATGAAGCCCAGAATCGCCGTAACTTTCAGGATGGCGAACCAGAACTCGAACTCACCGTACTTGGCCACGCTGAACAGGTTGGTGCAGGCCAGCAGCAGCACCGAGGCCAGGGCAAAGATCCAGCTGTCTACGTGGGGGAACCAGGCGTTCAGCACATGCCCGGCAGCCAGTGCCTCGATAGGAATTACCAGCACCCAGAACCACCAGTACAGCCAGCCGATGGTGTAGCCGGCCCAGCGGCCGATAGCCTGGTCGGCGTAGGTGGAAAACGATCCGGTGTCAGGGTGTGCCACGGCCATTTCGCCGAGCATGCGCATGACCAGCACCACCAGGGTTCCGGCCACGAAATAAGAAACTATGGTTGCTGGCCCGGCCGCCGCGATGGCGTGACCAGAGCCTACGAAAAGTCCGGCGCCGATGATGCCGGCGATGGACAGCATCGTTACATGACGAGGCTTGAAACCTTGTGCAAGGTTGCCATCAGATCCCACGGTGCTCATTGATGTTGTTCTCTTTTTGCTGACACAAGGAAGGACGGGCAGGCTTAGGCGAAAATATCTCCTTTCAAATCAGTAAGTCGACAGGCTGCTCGCGCGCTGTTGTTGATCTTTGGCGCGCATCACAGAGCAACGTGTCCGTGCGGTTCGGGCTTCATTTAAGCCTTGCAGGGCTGTGGGAAATTACACGAGAACGCCCCGGAACTGTTCGATCACGACAGGGCAGTTCCATTGCCGCCAGATGTCGCGAATGGCATGCCTGATCGCGCCATCGGGCCATCTGACGCTTTTGTTTTTCATTTGGATGTGTGCTGCCAGTGCCGGCCTCTTCGCAGCACAAGGCTGCTCCTACAGGGACCGCACAAGTCTCAACGGCAGTGGGGTACTTGTAGGAGCAGCCTTGTGCTGCGAAGAGGCCAGCACAGGCCCAGGTATTTTCAGCCACCCACAAAAAAGCCCCGGTCACCCAGGGCTCTCTCTGCACACACTGGACCTGCAATCGCTTCAACGCACCAGGCAAGGCCGCTTGTTATCGAACTGCCAGCCCGAGATCAGATACTGCATCGCCACGCTGTCATCCCGCGCCCCCAACCCCATGTTGCGGTAGCACTCATGGGCCTTGGCCAACTGGTCCTCATCCAGCTCAACCCCCAGCCCCGGCCTGGCCGGGACCCGCACGTGCCCGTCGACAATGCGCAGCGGCTCACGGGTCAGGCGCTGGCCGTCTTGCCAGATCCAGTGGGTATCGATTGCGGTGATCTCGCCCGGCGCCGCAGCCGCCACCTGGGTGAACATCGCCAGCGAAATGTCGAAGTGGTTGTTCGAATGCGAGCCCCAGGTCAGCCCCCAGTCATTGCACATCTGCGCCACCCGCACCGAGCCCTGCAAGGTCCAGAAGTGCGGGTCGGCCAGCGGAATATCCACTGCCTGCGACTGGATCGCATGGCCCATCTGCCGCCAGTCGGTGGCAATCATGTTGGTGGCGGTGGGCAGGCCGGTGGCACGGCGGAACTCGGCCATCACCTCACGGCCCGAGTAACCGTT
Organism: Pseudomonas sp. SAS7; assembly: GCF_052112345.1. NCBI lineage: Bacteria > Pseudomonadati > Pseudomonadota > Gammaproteobacteria > Pseudomonadales > Pseudomonadaceae > Pseudomonas > Pseudomonas sp. SAS7. The sequence goes on from NZ_JBEGGO010000019.1 coordinate 134,905, forward strand.
CTCGGCGCCGCAGGGGTCTTCGGCATAGGCCAGCACTTGATGCTTGTCGCGACACAAGGCAATGGCCTCTTTCAGTGACCAGGCGCCGTTAGGGTCGAGGGTGATACGGGCTTCGGGGAAGCGCTCGGCCAGCGCCGTCACGGCTTCCATCTCCTCCTCGCCACGCAGCACGCCGCCCTTGAGCTTGAAGTCACTGAAGCCATAGCGCTGCCTGGCCGCTTCGGCCAGGCGCACCACCGCTTCCGGGGTCAAGGCCTTCTCGTGGCGCACGCGGAACCAGTCGTCATCAGCGTCGGCTTCGTTGCGGTAGGCCAGGTCGGTCTGCTGACGGTCGCCGATGTAGAACAGGTAACCCAGCATCTTCACCGCATCGCGCTGCTGCCCCTCGCCCAGCAGGGCCGCCATGGGCACGTTGAGGTGCTGGCCAAGCAAGTCGAGCAGCGCCGACTCGATGGCCGTTACCGCATGCACGGTAATCCGCAGGTCGAAAGTTTGCAGGCCACGACCCGCCGCGTCGCGGCTGGCAAAGGTGTGGCGCATGGCATTGAGCACGCGCTGGTAGTGGCCGATCGGCTGGCCGACTACCAGGCTGCGGGCGTCTTCCAGGGTCTGGCGAATCTGTTCACCGCCAGGCACCTCGCCCAGCCCGGTATTGCCAGCACTGTCGCGCAGCACCACCACGTTGCGGGTGAAGTACGGGCCATGGGCGCCACTGAGGTTCAGCAGCATGCTGTCATGGCCGGCCACGGGGATAACGCGCAGGTCGGTGACCACCGGGGTGCTGGTATGAACGGCGGGGTTGGTCTGCATATTCATGATTGTTGTCTCGCAGTATTCAGTGGGTCTGGCCCAGGGCCGAGGGGGCCTTGAGGTCATCGGAAGGGGTGCCCTTTGGGCGAGTGCGAACGAAGAAGATGGCAATGGCCGCCAGCACCGAGGTCACGGCCAGGCCATACAGCCCACCCTGGATCGAACCGGTCTGCTGCTCCAGCAGGCCGAAGGTGGTGGGGGCAACAAAGCCGCCGAGGTTGCCGACCGAGTTGATCAGGGCGATCACTGCTGCCGCGATGCGGGCATCCAGGTAACCCTGCGGGATCGGCCAGAACAGTGACGATGCCGACTTGAAACCGATGGCCGCGAAGCACACGGCGACAAAGGCGAACACCGGCCCACCGGTGGTGGACATGAACATGCCGATGGCCGCGACCACCAGGGCACCAGCTACCCAGGCCTGCTGGAACTTCCAGCGCGCAGAGCCAGCGGCGAAGGCGTACATGGCCAGGATCGAGATCAGCCACGGGATCGAGTTGAAGAAGCCGACCTGCAGGTCGCTGAGGTCACCCATGCGTTTGATGATGCTCGGCAGCCAGAAGGTGGCAGCGTAGATGGTCAACTGAATGCAGAAGTAGATCACACAGAACAGCACGATCTGGCGATCCTTGAGCAGGCTCCAGGCCGAAGCCTTGACCGTGCCAACGGCTTCGCGCTCACGCTGCTCGCGGTCGATGGTGGCTACCAGCGCGTCCTGCTCGGCCTGGCTCAACCACTTGGCATCCTGCGGCTTGGAGTCCAGCCAGAAAAACACGAAGAAGCACAAGGCGACCGAGGCCATGCCTTCGATGAACAGCATCCACTGCCAGCCATGCATGCCCAGGCCCTGGATCTGCATCAACGCCCCGGCCAGCGGCCCGGAAATCAGCGAAGCCAGCGCCGAACCGCTGAGGAAGATGGCAATTGCCTTGCCGCGCTCGGCGCCTGGCAGCCAGCGGGTGAAGTAGTAGATCACCCCAGGGAAGAACCCCGCCTCGGCAACACCCAGCAGAAAGCGCAGCACGTAGAACTGGGTTTCGTTCTGCACAAAAGCCATGGCCGTGGCCACCAGCCCCCAGGTGAACATGATGCGGGTCAGCCAAAGCCGCGCCCCCACTTTTTGCAGCAGCATGTTCGAAGGCACTTCGAACAACGCGTAGCCAATGAAGAACAAGCCGGCGCCAAAGCCGTAGGCCGCGGCGCTGATGCCCAGATCGCTTTCCAGGTGCGGGCGGATGAAACCGATATTGACGCGGTCGAGGTAGTTGACGATGAACATGATGACGAACAGCGGCAGGACATGGCGCTTGACCTTGGCTACAGCACTGGCCAGGGCGTCGCCGTCAAGCCGGGTAGACGGAGCGAGGGTGTCGTTCACGTGCGAATCTCCCACTAATTGTTTTTGTGCGGGTCTTGGTTGTCTGACAGGGCAGTGGGGATGAGCATATTCGGGACAAGGTTGTACGACAAGATCAACAATGTCGGCAAAATGGCAAAATACAAGCTGTCACAATGCGAATATGCTGCGATCGTTCAAAAACAGAGAAGTTAAATGCCAGCTTGGAGGCAGAAAAAATCGGCAAAAAATAATTTGATGGATTAACTTGTCGTACAAGCACAGCACCACACGGATCACACCATGGAACCCGAACACGCCCGCAAACGCGGCCACAGCCGCGCCCATGACCTGGTCTCCAGCCTGACCCAGCAGATTTTGCTGGGCACCTTCAAGCCGGGCGACAAGTTGCCTTCAGAGAACACGCTGGTACGCGAGCATGGGGTCAGCCGCACGGTGGTGCGTGAAGCTTTGTCCAAGTTGCAGGCCTCCGGGCTGGTGGAGCCACGCCACGGTATCGGTACCTTCGTGATGGCGCGCCAGGCCCAGGCCGGGTTGCGCATCGCAGCGGAAAGCGCGGCCAATGTGCGCGACCTGCTGGAGCTGCGCATTGGCCTAGAAGGCCAGGCCGCCGCCCTGGCTGCGCTGCGCCGTGACGAGGGGCACCTGGTGCGCATGCGCCAGGCGCTGGATGACTATCAGGACCTGGCTGCCGCCGGCGACAGCTGCATCGAGGCCGACCGACGCTTCCACCTGCTGATTGCCGAGGCTACCGGCAACCTGTACTTCACCGAGATGCTGCTGCAATTGGGCAACAGCCTGATCCCGCGCAACCGTATGGCCCTGGCCGAACGCGGCGGGGCGAAGCTGGCGCGGCAGGCCTACCTGGCCAACCTGGAGCATGAGGCAATCCTCAATGCCATCCGCCGGCAAGACGCGGACGCAGCGCGGGCGGCGATTTGCCTGCACCTGTCCAACAGCCGCGACCGTTTGCTGCCGGACTAGAGGCCGCTGCGCAGCCTTTCGCGGGCACG
>NZ_JBEGGO010000020.1:0-124507 GCF_052112345.1 Pseudomonas sp. SAS7
GGTGATGTCTGGTGCGGTGATCTGTGCGGGCAACGAGGAAGCACCGCTGTCATCAATAGCGACCACATCCAGCAGTTCGCCATTGGCTTGGGCCGGGCTCAGCTCGATGCTGAAGGTGCCGTCGGCATTGGCGATGGCGCTGCCGATCAGAGTGCCGTTGGCGTCATGCACCTCCACGCGAGTACCCGCTGGGGCGGAACCGGTGAGGGTGGTGCCGTCGGCATCGATGGCCAGGTTGCTCGGGCTGACCGGTGCCGTGGTCAGCGGTACATCGTATTCGAGGGCGACGGAGGCGTTGCCGCTTGGGTCGGTCTGCACCAGACTCAGCTGCTCGCCCGGCTGCGCGGCTGGATTCAGGTCGATGAGGAAGGTGCCGTTGGCACCGACTACGCCAGAGCCGATGACGTTACCGTCGGCATCGCGCACTTCGACGGTGGCACCCGGCTCACCACGGCCACTCAGGGCCAGGCCATCAGCGCCGACCACGATATTGCTTACTGCGCCAGGTGGCGTGATATCCGGGGCATCGAACTGCAGCGGCGCCGAGGTGTTGCCGGCGGCATCCACCAGGCGTACGTCCAGTGCTTCGCCGTTGGCCTGCGCAGGGTTCAAGGTCAAGCTGAACAGGCCATCGGCGCCAACAGTGCCAGTGCCGATGAGGGTTCCGGCGGCGTTACGGACTTGCACGGTGGCGCCCGGCTCGCCGCGACCGGTGAAGGTCACGCCGTCGGCCAGGGCCAGTTCAGTCGGTTGAGCAGGCGGCAGCAGGTCAGCCGATGTGACCGAGCCGGGTGGCGAGACGTTGCCGGCGGCATCGGTCAGGGTCACTTGCAGGGTACTACCGTCAGTAACGGCAGGGGCCAGGGCGATGATGAAGGTGCCATCCGCGCCAACGGTACCCGTCGCGATGATGTTGCCTGCGGCGTCACGCACCTGCACGGTGGTGCCGGCTTCGCCACGGCCGCTCAGTTGGCTGCCAGCCAGGCCGATGATCAGGTTAGTCGGGGCTTCAGGCGGCGTGGTGTCGCCACCGTCGATATCCGGTGCAGTGACCGAGCTAGCTACGGACGTATTGCCGGCGGCATCGCTCGCAGTGGCTTGCAGGACTTCGCCGTCCACCTGCGGTGGGTTGAGGTTGATGCTGAACACGCCGGTCGGGTCCACCACGGCCGTGCCTAGTTCGGTGCCGTCGGCGGCCAGAATACGCACGGTGCTCCCCGGTTCGGCACGGCCAGTCAGGACGCTGCCGTCAGCGCTGACGGCCAGTTCGGTCGGGGCGGCGGGTGCGGTGATGTCCGGCGCGGTGACCTGCGCAGGCAGCGAAGAAACGCCACTGTCATCGATGGCGACCACATCCAGCAGTTCGCCGTTGGCCTGGGCCGGGTTCAGCTCGATGCTGAAGGTGCCGTCGGCATTGGCGATGGCGCTGCCGATCAGGGTGCCGTTGGCGTCGTGCACCTCCACGCGAGTACCCGCTGGGGCGGAACCCGTGAGGGTGGTGCCGTCGGCGTCGATGGCCAGGTTGCTCGGGCTGTCTGGTGCGGTGGTCAGTGGCACATCGTACTCGACGGCCACGGAGGTGTTGCCGCTTGGGTCGGTCTGCACCAGGCTCAGGTGTTCACCTGACTGTACAGCCGGATCAAGGTTGATCAGGAAGGTGCCGTTGGCACTCACCACACCCGTGCCGATGACATTACCGTTGGCATCGCGCACTTCGACAGTGGCACCGGGTTCGCCGCGACCGCTCAGGGCCGTGCCACCCGGGCCAACCAGGATATTGGTGACCGCATCGGGCGGCGTTATGTCCGGTGCTGTGAACGCCAGCGGGATCGAACTATTGCCGGCGGCATCCACCTGGCGAATGTCCAGGGCTTCGCCGTTGGCCTGGGCAGGCGAGAGGGAGAGGCTGAAGGTACCGTCAGCGTTGACCAGCCCGCTGCCGATGAGGTTGCCGGCAGCATCGCGCACCTGCACGGTGGCGCCGGGTTCGCCGCGACCGGTGAGGGTTACACCGTTGGTCAGGGCCAGGTCGGTTGGCTGGTCTGGGGCAGTAGTGTCAGGGTTATCGACGTCCGGTGCCGTGATGCTGGCAGCTGGCGAAGTATTGCCGGCTGCGTCCGCGGCGCTGACTTCCAGGGCCTGGCCGTCGGTTTGTGGCGGTTGCAGGGTGATGGTGAACTGGCCATCCGCACCGGCTACGGCAGTGCCCAGCAACACGCCGCCAGCGCCGCGTACGGAAACCGTCGAGCCAGGTTCGGCACGCCCGGTAAGGGTGGTGCCCTGTTCGTTGATGGCGAGGTCGGTCGGTGCCAGTGGTGCGGTTGCATCCGGGGCCGTCACCGCGCCCGGCGCCGATACGTTACCGGCGCCATCGGTCAGGGTGACTTCAAGGTTTTCGCTGTTGATCTGTGGTGGGTTCAACGTCACGTTGAAGCTGCCGTCGGCAGCCACGGTGCCGCTGCCGATCAGGTTGCCGGCGGCATCACGGATATTCACCGTGGTGCCTGCTTCACCGCGGCCGGTCAGGCGCAGGCCATCCGGCGACACCAGCAGGTCGATGGGCGTGGCCGGGGCAGTGGTATCGGGGTCCGAGCCGCCACCGCTGCTTCCGCCACCGCCGCTGTCGGCCGCAGCTGCTGCGCCACCGACACCGAGCAGGCTGAGCCCGGCAATCGCCCAGGTCGGCATGGCGCTACCGGCGGTGCCGATACCCGCGACCAGCTCATCCAGCGAGGTGACGTCTTCGAAGGTGAAGCCAGTGAATGCTGCCGCATCGTACTGGGCGTGCCACAGGGTGCCGTCCTCGCCGACGAAGACAATGTCGCTGCCGACCCCGGCCTGGTCCACCGCGAAGAAGTTGCCAACGGTGACTTTTTCACCCGACTTCAGGGTGATGATCAGGTCCTGGCCGCGTTGGGTAACGGTGGCTACCTGGTCGGGAGATACCGGCATCTGCACGACGCCTGGTGCTTTGAGATTGATATTGCCCCAGGCGCTCTGAGTGGCGACTTCGGATTGCTTGTCGGCGATGACGATGTTGTCCATGGATGCTCCCTGCTGGTATCCGGATCCCCCGGCCCGACTGTTCGGGCCACAGCCGCCATAACAGAGCCCTTGCCGGGGTGTTACGCGCAGCCTCGACCAGGCAGTCGAGATTTGGGTGGTTAGGGAGATATAGCAGTCAGGCAGGAAGCAACCAGAGGCTTTCTGGGTTAATCCTTTTGTAGGTGAACCTCAGCGAAGCCCCAGTCGGCGGGCCAATCGGCTCAAGTTTGCGCGGTCCAGGCCCAGCTCGCGCGCGGCTGCCGCCCAGTTGTCCTGGTGGCGTTGCAGGCAGGCTTCGATCACCTGGCGCTGGTAGAGGTCGACCGCTTCGCGCAGGCCGCCTTCAGGTAATGCTGCCACCTGGAGCGGGGTTGCGGGGGAGGGCAGGGGCCCCGGTGTTGCCGAGGGCACGCGCAGGTCCAGGTCGATGGCTTCGAGTGTGAGGATACGTGGCCGGTCAGCGTGCTGGCCGAGCGCCTTGAGCGCCGAGCGGCCGATCAGGTGTTCCAGTTCGCGCACGTTGCCTGGCCAGTCGTAGGCCAGCAGCGCGGCCTGGGCTTCGTGGCTCAGTCGCAGGCTGTTCAGGCCCAGGCGCGAACGGTTCTGTTCGAGGAAGTAGCCAGCCAACAGCAGTACATCTCTGCCACGTTCGCGCAAGGGCGGCACGTGCAGCGGGTACACGCTGAGGCGGTGGTAGAAGTCGGCGCGAAAGTTGCCGTTGCGCACTTCTGCCGCCAGGTCACGGTTGGTGGCGGCAATCAGGCGCACGTCTACACGGTGCTCGCGGTCCGAGCCCAGGCGCTGCAACTGGCCGCTTTGCAGCACACGCAGCAGCTTGGCCTGTACGGTGAGTGGCAGTTCACCCACTTCGTCGAGGAACAGCGTGCCGCCGTTGGCCAGTTCGAACTTGCCCCGGCGCTCGCCGTGCGCACCGGTAAAGGCACCGCGTACATGGCCGAACAGTTCGCTTTCTACCAGCGTGTCGGGCAGGGCGGCGCAGTTCAAGCTGACCAGCGGCTTGTCGGCGCGGGTGCTGGCCTGGTGCAGGGCCTGGGCCACCAGTTCCTTGCCGACCCCGGTTTCGCCGGTGATCAGCACGGTCAGGTCGCTGCCACCGACCAGGCGGATTTCCTCTACCAGGCGCTTGTGCGCCGGGCTCTGGCCAATCAGTTCTTTATCCTGGCCGCTGGCCTGGCGGTAGATCTCGGCGCGGTGGTGTTCGTCCTCGGCGCGCAGGGCCAGGTGCTCGATGCGCTCGGCCACGGTAACGGTGGCGGCGGCCAGGCTGGCAAAGGCCTGCAGGGCATCCAGTTCCAGGCTCTGGAACTGCCCGGGGGTGAGGGCGTCGAGGGTGACCAGGCCCCAAGGGCGTTCATCGACCATCAACGGGCAACCCATGCAATCGTGCACTTCAAGGTCGGCATCCGGGGCATTGACCAGGCCATCGTAGGGGTCGGGCAGGTCGGAGTCGCTGGCAAAGCGGGTGGGTTCCGGGCGGCTGAGCAGGGTCTGGAACCGTGGATGCTCGCTGACCCGGAAGCGCCGGCCCAAGGTGTCGGGGCTCAAGCCGTCCACAGCCAGCGGCACCAGCCACTCACCGTCCAGGCGCAGCAGCGCCGCGGCATCGCACGGCAACAGGCCGCGCATGGCCTGCAGCAGGCGGCGGTAGCGTTCCTGGTCGGGCAAATCGCGGGACAGATCACTGACCAGGGGCAGCAGAGCGGTGAGCAATGGCGTTGTAGTCATATGGACTCCTATTGGTCGATATGACTATACGCCGTCGTAGGTCTTTTTGACATGCCATGCGTCAAGACCCTGATTTTGCTGGCGATAAAAGTTGGCACGATTGCTGAAATGGCTAGGGCAGTCATTTGAAGCCCCAGTCTCAGGAGTTGTCGCAATGCTCAATGCCGAACAACGTGCAATTATCAAGGCCACTGTACCCCTGCTGGAAAGCGGTGGCGAAGCGCTGACCACCCACTTTTACAAGATGATGCTCAACGAGTATCCCGAGGTCCGTCCACTGTTCAACCAGGCCCACCAGGCCAGTGGTGACCAGCCGCGGGCCCTGGCCAACGGCGTGCTGATGTATGCCCGCCACATCGACCAGCTGGAGCAGTTGGGCGGCCTGGTGGGGCAGATCATCAACAAGCATGTTGCCCTGCAGATTCTGCCGGAGCACTACCCGATCGTCGGCAGCTGCCTGCTGCGCGCCATCGAGGAAGTGCTGGGCAAGGAGATCGCCACACCTGCGGTGATCGATGCCTGGGCCGCGGCCTATGGCCAGCTGGCCGACATCCTGATTGGTGCTGAAGAAAACCTTTATAAACAGAAGGAAGAGGCCGAGGGCGGCTGGCGCGGTACCCGCGAATTCCGCCTGGTACGTCGCGAGCAGGAAAGCAGCGAGATCGTCTCGTTCTACTTTGCCCCGGTAGACGGCAAGCCGGTGCTCAAGGCCGAGCCAGGCCAGTACATCGGCCTGAAGCTGGACATCGACGGTGCCGAGCAGCGCCGCAACTATTCCCTGTCGGCGCTGTGCGATGGCAAGGAGTACCGCATCAGCGTCAAGCGCGAGGCGGGCGGCAAGGTGTCCAATTACCTGCACGATGAGCTGGTGGTGGGCGATACCCTGCAACTGTTCCCGCCTGCGGGTGACTTTACCCTGGCTGCCAGCGACAAGCCGCTGGTGCTGATCAGCGGGGGCGTGGGCATCACGCCGACCCTGGCGATGTTGCAGGCGGCATTGCAAACCCGGCGGGAGGTGCATTTCATTCACTGCGCCCGTAACGGTGCGGTGCATGCCTTCCGTGACTGGGTCGATGGCCTGGCGGCGCGTCATCCGCAGCTCAAGCGCTTTTATTGCTATGCCGAGGTTGCGGGTGGCGCCGAGGCCGATGCTGTCGGCCTGCTGAGCGAGGACCTGCTGGCCGAGTGGCTGCCGCCGGAGCGTGATGTGGATGCCTACTTCCTTGGGCCCAAAGCCTTCATGGCGGCGGTGAAGCGCCAGTTGAAGGGCCTGGGTGTGCCGGAGCAGCAGAGCCGCTACGAGTTCTTCGGGCCGGCGGCTGCCCTGGAGTAATCCACAGAAGGTACTGCGCTGGCCTGTAGGAGCGGCCTTGTGCCGCGAAAGGGCCGCAAAGCGGCCCCTGCAATATCAGCTGCGAAGCTGAGACCCTGAGGCCGCTTTGCGGCCCTTTCGCGGCACAAGGCCGCTCCTACAGGGATAGTGCAAGCCATTGCCGGGCCAGTTATCCCGGCTGTTGGGTCGCACCACACCTTCCTGCTTATATATAAAGGAAAGATGAAACCGGGCGCTGCGCTTTCATCTTTAATCCTCCTTTAATCACGGTATCCTTCACTCCCGGGTGTCGAGGGGCTTGCCCCTGCGCGGCACCCGGGCAGCCGTTTTTTTGCCGCCCATCGTTGAACCGACGTTGTTGCGGCCGGTCTCAGCCACACCGGATAGCCCTGCGCAGTGCTATCACGCCGCTTCCTCGGCACGCTCAAAGGCCCTGCCCAGCGTGTAGACTTGCGCTCAGGCAGGCGGACCACGCTGCCACTATCCATCGAAGGAACCGGCAATGAACGAACAAACATCGCGCCTGAATCGGGAACGGCGCTTTCTGGTGCTGTTGGGCCTGATCTGCCTCTCGCTGATCGGCGGCGCCCTCTACATGCAAGTGGTGCTGGGCGAGGCACCGTGCCCGCTGTGCATCCTGCAGCGTTACGCGCTGCTGTTCATTGCCGTATTTGCCTTCATCGCCGCGGCGATGCCCGGGCGCCGCAGCCTGACCTTCTTCGAGGCACTGGTTGTGCTTAGCGCAATTGGTGGAATCATTGCGGCCGGCAACCATGTGTATATACTCGCCAACCCCATGGTCAGTTGCGGTATCGACACCCTGCAGCCAATCGTGGATGACCTGCCACTGGCCAAGCTGTGGCCGCTGGCGTTCCAGGTCGACGGCTTCTGCAGCACGCCGTACCCGCCACTCCTCGGTTTGTCGCTGGCGCAATGGGCGCTTGTGGCGTTCGTGCTGACCGCCATCCTGGTCCCGCTCGGGATCTACCGCAACCGGCGCCAGGCTTAGACAAAAGTCCTGAATTGCATGTGGTCTTTTACACCGCATGAGAAGAGGGAAATGTCGCTCACCGCTTGATCCAGATCAACCACAAAGCCTTGCAGAATGCGGCTTTGAGGCCTATCAAGCGGGGTGCGACAAACTGTCGCGAAGTTGAATTATTGAGCAGCATTGTTACGCATTCTGTAAAAGACTGTTGCTCAATAAGTCATAGTCAAGGGTTGGCGACCTCACTACAATCGCCCCCAATTTCCGTTCGGCACTGCTTGCGAGTCGCAGGATTGAAGGAAGCCCCAGCGCTCCTTTTTGCTGACTTCGTCAAGTTTCGCCCAACGGCGATACCGGGCGGACCCCCCTCCGCGTTTTCCCGCACCAAATGGACTTGGTCTGAAGTACAGGCCTGTTGCCTACGAAACCATAAGCACCGCTAACACGCTTGAAGCCAAGGTCCTGCAGTCGGACCCCAGGCAGGAGCGAGTACGGGCGCAAAATGCCTCACTTGGCAGGACGAAGTGTTGGCTACCAAAACACAAATTGCATTGAAGCAAGCTGATCTAGAGGTCGTGAGATGAGTAAAAAGCGTTACCCCAGACTGTTTGGCATATTGCCCTTTTTAGGCATGCTTTTACTCAGTGGGTGCAACTGGACCCTGCTCGACCCGAAGGGCCAGGTCGGCATTGAGCAAAAGAACCTGATCCTGATCGCTACCGGCCTCATGCTGCTGGTGGTCATTCCTGTGATCATCATGACTCTGGCGTTCGCCTGGAAGTACCGTGCTTCCAACAAGGCTGCCACCTACACCCCTGACTGGTCGCACTCGACCAAGATCGAGGCCGCGGTGTGGATCATCCCGATCCTGATCATCATCGCCCTGGGTTACGTCACCTACCACTCCACCCACAAACTGGACCCGTACCGTCCGCTGGACTCGGACGTGAAGCCGATTCAGATCGACGTGGTCGCACTGGACTGGAAGTGGCTGTTCATCTACCCGGAACAAGGCATTGCCACCGTCAACAAGATCAACTTCCCGGCTAATACCCCGGTGAACTTCCGTGTCACCTCCGACGCCGTGATGAACTCGTTCTTCATCCCGGGCCTGGGTGGCCAGATCTACGCCATGGCCGGCATGACCACCAAACTGCACCTGATCGCCAACGAAAACGGTGTGTTTGACGGTATCAGCGCCAACTACAGCGGTGCTGGTTTCACCGGCATGAAATTCAAGGCTACTGCCACTTCCCAGGCCGACTTCGATGCATGGGTCGCCGAGGTCAAGCAGTCGCCGTTGAAACTGGGCAAAGCCGAGTACGAAGCTCTGGCCAAGCCTAGCGAATACAACCCAGTCGCGCTGTACAGCGAGGCGCCAGCAGAGCTGTTCCAGTCCATCGTCGACAAGTACGAAGGCATGAACCGCGGCAAGCCGGTCCACGAAGAAGCAGGCAGCAAAGATCTGGCCACAACCAAGGGTGTGGAATCGAGTATGCAACCAGCTGCCGGTGCAGAGGAGTAAGAGATGTTCGGTAAACTAAGCCTGGAGGCGATACCCTATCACGAGCCGATAGTCATGGTGACGCTTGCCATGATCGCGCTCGGCGGTATCGCTGTCGTCGGTCTTATCACCTATTTCCGCAAGTGGACCTACTTGTGGAGCGAGTGGCTGACTACTGTCGACCACAAAAAGATCGGCGTGATGTACATCATCGTCGCGATGGTCATGCTGCTGCGCGGCTTTGCCGACGCCATCATGATGCGTACCCAGCTGGCTGCCGCTACCGGTGGCTCCGAAGGCTACCTGCCGCCTGAACACTATGACCAGATCTTCACCGCTCACGGTGTGATCATGATCATCTTCATGGCGATGCCGTTCTTCACCGGCCTGATGAACCTGGCGGTTCCTCTGCAGATCGGTGCACGTGACGTTGCCTTCCCGTTCCTGAACTCCCTGAGCTTCTACCTGCTGCTGGCAGGCGTGCTGCTGGTCAACATCTCGCTGGGCGTTGGTGAATTCGCCAAGACCGGCTGGGTTGCCTATCCGCCGCTCGCAGGCATCCAGTACAGCCCTGGGGTAGGTGTCGACTACTACATCTGGGCGCTACAGCTATCCGGATTGGGTACGACGCTTACCGGCGTGAACTTCCTCGTCACCGTGATGAAGATGCGCGCACCTGGCATGAAGCTGATGGACATGCCGATCTTCACCTGGACCTGCACCTGGGCCAACGTACTGATCGTTGCTTCGTTCCCGATTCTGACTGCTGCACTCGCTCTGCTGACTGTTGACCGTTATCTGGACTTCCACATTTTCACCAACGAGCTTGGTGGGAACCCGATGATGTACGTCAACCTGTTCTGGGCGTGGGGTCACCCTGAGGTGTACATCCTGATCCTGCCGGCCTTCGGCGTGTTCTCGGAAGTTACCTCGACGTTCTCTGGCAAACGCCTGTTCGGCCACCACTCGATGATTTACGCATCGGGCGCGATCGCCATCCTCGGCTTTGCGGTATGGCTGCACCACTTCTTCACCATGGGTGCCGGCGCCAGCGTCAACACCTTCTTCGGCCTGGCGACGATGCTGATCTCCATCCCGACCGGTGTGAAGCTGTTCAACTGGCTGTTCACCATGTACCAAGGCCGCGTGCGCTTCACCGCACCGATGCTCTGGACCCTGGGCTTCATGGTCACCTTCTCCATCGGTGGCATGACCGGCGTACTGCTGGCCGTTCCAGGTGCTGACTTCGTTCTGCACAACAGCCTGTTCGTAATTGCGCACTTCCACAACGTGATCATCGGTGGCGCGGTATTCGGCTACATCGCCGGTTTCGCCTTCTGGTTCCCGAAAGCCTTCGGCTTCACCCTGAACGAGAAGTGGGGCAAAGCTGCCTTCTGGTTCTGGCTGTCGGGCTTCTACGTTGCGTTCATGCCGCTGTACGCCCTGGGCTTCATGGGCATGACCCGTCGTCTGAACCACTCCGACAACCCACTGTGGGAACCCTACCTGTACGTAGCCGTTGTCGGCGCCGTGCTGATCCTGTTCGGTATCGCTTGCCAGCTGATCCAGATCTTCGTTTCGGTCCGCGACCGCAACCAGAACCTGGACGTGACCGGCGACCCATGGGGCGGCCGTACCATCGAGTGGTCCACTTCCTCGCCACCACCGTTCTACAACTTCGCTCACATGCCTGAGAAAGTTGGTCTGGACGCCTGGCACGAAGCCAAGGAAGCCGGTGTTGCGTACAAGGTCCCGGCCAAGTACGAAGCGATCCACATGCCGAGCAACACCTCCACCGGTCTGTTCATGGGTATGTTCCTGACCGTGTTCGGCTTCGCCTTCATCTGGCACATCTGGTGGCTGGTGGGCGCGAGCCTGTTGGCAACCATCGCAGTCTTCGTTCGCCACGCTGCACGTGACGACCAGGGCTACATGGTTCCGGCCGAAGAAGTGGCGCGCATCGAAGGCGAGCGTATGAAAGCGCTGGCCAAAGCAGGTGCTCTGCCTGCCGGCGCACGTGTCGAATCGTTTGAGCGGGTGTAATCAATGTCCAGTCAAGTAATGCACGGCGGCGCTGCTCATGGTCACGACCATGGGCATGACGACCACCACCACGACTCGGGCCAGATGACCGTACTGGGTTTCTGGCTGTACCTGATGACCGACTGCATCCTGTTTGCGTCGCTCTTCGCCACCTACGCGGTGCTGTCCGGCAGTTTTGCCGGCGGCCCGTCGGGTCATGACATCTTCCAGCTCGATTTCGTAGCTGTTGAAACGCTGTTCCTGCTGCTGTCCTCGATCACCTTCGGCTTCGCCATGCTGAAGATGTTCGATGGCAAGAAAGCTGGCGTACTGGGCTGGTTGGCTGTGACCTTCCTGTTCGGTGCAGGCTTCATCGCGATGGAAATCTATGAATTCCATCACCTGATCAGCGAGGGCTTCGGCCCGCAGCGCAGTGGCTTCCTGTCGGCGTTCTTCGCCCTGGTAGGTACCCACGGTCTGCACGTGACTGCCGGCCTGATCTGGATGGCAATCATGATGTACCAGATCAACAAGCATGGCATCACGCCGACCGCCAAGACCCGCATGAGCTGCCTGAGCCTGTTCTGGCACTTCCTGGACGTGGTCTGGATCTGTGTATTCACCGTCGTCTACCTGCTGGGGGTTCTGTAATGGCTAGCGCACACGACACTCATCACGAAGGTAATCACGGCAGCGTCAAGTCGTACATGATCGGCTTTGTCCTGTCGATCATCCTGACCGCGATCCCGTTCGCGCTGGCGATGACTGCCAGCCTGCCGAAGAACCTGACCGTTCTGATCATTGTTGCCATGGCCGTGATCCAGGTAGTGGTACACCTGGTGTACTTCCTGCACATGGACCGCTCGAAAGAGCAACGCAACAACGTGTCGACGTTCCTGTTCACCGTGCTGGTAATTGCACTGCTGGTCGGCCTGTCGCTGTGGATCATGTTCAACATCCACATCGAAATGATGGCCAAGTGAGGTAAGACTGCATGTCCGTTAAGCACTTTATCCAAATCACCAAACCGGGGATCATTTTCGGTAACGTGCTTTCCGTGGCAGGCGGTTTCTTCCTTGCCTCGAAGGGCCATGTGGACTTCGCCTTGTTCCTGGCGGTGGTGATCGGTACTTCGCTGGTGGTTGCGTCCGGATGCGTGTTCAACAACTGCATCGACCGTGACATCGACCACAAGATGGAGCGCACCAAGAACCGCGTCATGGTGCAGGGCGGCATGTCGCTGCCCCTCGCGCTGATCTACGCCACCCTGCTCGGGGTGGCGGGTTTCAGCCTGCTGTATGTCCAGGCCAACCCGCTGTCGGCGTTCTGCGCAGCTGTAGGCTTCATCGTCTACGTCGGTTTCTACAGCCTGTGGCTGAAGCGTAAATCGGTGCACGGCACCTTGGTCGGCAGCCTGTCGGGTGCCATGCCTCCGGTGATCGGCTACTGCGCCGTAAGCAACAGCTTCGACCTGGCTGCGGTAACCCTGCTGGTGATGTTCAGCCTGTGGCAGATGCCGCACAGCTTTGCCATCGCCATCTTCCGCTTCAAGGATTACAGCGCTGCCAACATCCCGGTCCTGCCGGTGGCGCGCGGTATCCTCGCGGCGAAGAAGCAGATCGTGCTGTACGTGCTTGCCTTCGTGCTCGCAACCTTGATGCTCACCCTCGGCGGTTACGCCGGCCTCGGCTACCTGGCCGTGGCAGCTGCCATGGGCCTGTACTGGCTGTATATGGCCTGGGGTGGCTACAAGGCCGAGGACGACAGCAAGTGGGCCCGCAAGGTATTCGGCTTCTCCATCCTCACCGTTACCGCCCTGAGCGTGATGATGGGTGTGGACAGCCAGACCGCTGCGGACGTGCTGATGACTTACGCACGCTGATACTGCTGCCTGCTTCACAAAAACCCCGGCCATGTGCCGGGGTTTTTTTATGCCTGTCTGCCTGTGCCGGCCTCTTCGCGGGTAAACCCGCTCCCACAGGTACAGCGCCGGTTTTGCATGTGGCGCGGTCCCTGTGGGAGCGGGTTTACCCGCGAAAGGGCCGGTACTGGAAAACATAAAATCCAAATTTTCAAATAATAGATCTGAAAAGATATAACAAAACAGGCTTTTGCCCTTTACAGAAATCATGTTTCGGCATTATCTTCTGTTTCAGGCCGCCATATCGGCCAACGTCGCTCGGACGGTTCCGGGCGCTTACGTACTCAGAGGAAGCCATGGCCAACCCAGGTTCGCCGCGCCGCTTTGCGCGCATCGATCGTCTCCCCCCTTACGTCTTCAACATCACTGCCGAGCTCAAGATGGCTGCCCGCCGCCGTGGCGAGGACATCATCGACCTGAGCATGGGCAACCCCGACGGCGCCACGCCGCCGCACATCGTCGAGAAGCTGGTGCAGGTTGCCCAGCGTGAAGATACCCATGGCTATTCCACCTCTCGCGGCATCCCACGCCTGCGCCGGGCCATTTCCAACTGGTACAAGGAACGCTACGAGGTCGACATCGACCCGGAAAGCGAAGCCATCGTCACCATCGGCTCGAAAGAAGGCCTGGCGCACCTGATGCTGGCCACGCTCGACCAGGGCGACACGGTGCTGGTGCCCAACCCCAGCTACCCCATCCACATCTACGGTGCGGTCATTGCCGGTGCCCAGGTGCGTTCGGTGCCCCTGGTACCGGGTGTGGACTTCTTCAACGAACTCGAGCGGGCCATCCGCGAGTCGATCCCCAAGCCGAAGATGATGATCCTCGGCTTCCCGTCCAACCCCACCGCCCAGTGCGTGGAACTGGACTTCTTCGAGCGTGTGGTGGCCTTGGCCAAGCAGTACGACGTGCTGGTGGTGCATGACCTGGCCTACGCCGACATCGTCTACGACGGCTGGAAAGCCCCGTCGATCATGCAGGTGCCAGGGGCCAAGGACATTGCGGTGGAGTTCTTCACCCTGTCCAAGAGCTACAACATGGCAGGCTGGCGGATCGGCTTCATGGTCGGCAACCCCGAGCTGGTCAGCGCCCTGGCGCGAATCAAGAGCTACCACGACTACGGCACCTTCACCCCGCTGCAGGTCGCTGCCATTGCCGCGCTGGAAGGCGACCAGCAGTGCGTACGGGACATTGCCGAGCAGTATCGCCAGCGCCGCAACCTGCTGGTGAAAGGGCTGCACGAACTGGGCTGGATGGTCGAGAACCCCAAGGCATCGATGTACGTGTGGGCGAAGATCCCTGAGCAGTATGCGCACATGGGTTCTTTGGAGTTTGCCAAGAAACTGCTGGCCGAGGCCAAGGTGTGCGTGTCGCCGGGGATTGGTTTTGGTGAGTATGGCGATGACCATGTGCGCTTTGCCCTGATCGAGAATCAGGACCGCATTCGCCAGGCCATTCGCGGCATCCGGCAGATGTTCCGGGCTGACGGGTTGGCCCGCAAGTAAGCGCTTGGGGCCGCTTTGCGGCCCATCGCGGCACAAGGCCGCTCCTACAGGTACAGCGCCATTTTCAAGCGGTACGCGGTCCCTGTAGGAGCGGCCTTGTGCCGCGATGGGCTGCAAAGCAGCCCCTCGATTTTGCAGCAGGGCGAGCTTTCCGCCTGCGTTTCACCGATCAGCCTACCTATCTTCAGCACTCATTTCTCACCACAGAGACCCACCCATGAGTGTGTTCACCGCCTACTTCTGCGGCACCGGCTCGCATCGCTTCGACGACGCAAACCCCAACTTCTGGAACGGCGAGCTGGTCTCGACCCTGGCCGCCAACGACCAGGGCCGCGAATTCGCCCACTGGATCGCCGTTGATGGCCCTGGCAGCGGCAACCTTCAGGATGACAAGCTGTTCGTCGAACCCGGCGGCTACTTCAACTGGACCGGCCAGTTGTTCGGCCGCGGCTGGGAAGAAAACGTCAACCATGTGCTGCAGGTGATCAAAGGCGAAAGCAGCTGGCAGCGCACCAAGCTGAGCGAGGAAGAGTACGAGCGGCTGAAGGGCGCTGGCGTGCCGGTGCCAGAAGTGTCCTCCACGGCCTCGTGGTTCTGGCGCACCTACGACTACGGTGACCGCCAGCCTACCCCGCAGGCGCTGCAAGAGGGCATCATCAACATGTTCCGCAAGCCGCGCATTCCGACCCAGGTGAACCTGGTGGGCTGGAGCCGCGGTGGCATCAGCTGCCACATGCTGGCCAACGCCATGGCTAAAGACCCGGTATTGCAAAACGTACCGGTCAATATTTTTGCGATCGACCCGGTGCCCGGTGTGGGCAATGTGCAAGCCGAGCGCATCGCGCTGGCGGAAAACGTGCGTGAGTATGTCGGCTTCTACTCGCGGGATGAGCGTTCCAAAGGGTTTGCCTGCGTGATCCCGTCAGTCGCCAATGGCACGCAAATCTGTATTTATCCGATGCCCGGGCGTCATGCCACGCTGGTCGGTAATGCATCGGTCGATGGTGCAAGCGACGGCACGGTGCTCAAGGAGCCCGGGCTGATCGTGCGCCATTTCGCCGAAGTCTGCCTGACCCGCTGGGGGGTTCAACTGGGCAAGCTGCTGACGTTGGACGATAGCCAGTTGATGAAGTGTCACCAGGCCATGGCCGCAGCCGAAGCGCAGTACCAAGCCATGCGCGGCAAATCCTACACGCTGCTGACCGAGGGTCAGAAGCACGATCGGTTGGTGCATTGCGGCGAAGACCGTACGCACTTCAGCAAGGTGTGTGGTGATGACTATGACCCGACCGAAGGGCTTGCCCTGCAGCGTTGGGATGCCTCCACCTACAAGGCATTGGGCTGAATGAAGCGGGCGGCCGGATCAGTGGCAAATTTTTTTGCATTCACCCTCTATCCAGCCGCCCCGGGTTCGATTGAGAATGGCGCCGCGGGCCAACCCCGATAACAACAACCTTCCCTCCGTGGCATCATGTCTGAATATAACCCTTGCCTTGACTGCGGCGCCTGCTGCGGGTTCTTCCGTGTGTCTTTCTTCTGGGGCGAATGCCAGTCAGCCGGGGGCGTTGTGCCGGACGACCTGGTGGTACAGATCAACCCCACCCGCGTTGCCATGATCGGCACTGACGCCAAACCATGCCGCTGCATCAGCCTTGAAGGCGAAATCGGCAAGGAAGTCGCTTGTACCATTTACGCCAACCGCTCCAGCCCTTGCCGCGAGTTCGATGCATCGTGGGAGGGTGGGGTGCATAACCCCAGCTGCGACGATGCACGGGCGGCGTATGGGCTGCCACCACTGACGCCGCCAGGGGCCAACGAGCCGCATTGGCCGGATGATGGGGCTGAGGTGGCCTGAAGTATTGATCAGCCTGACGCGGTCAATGTGGGAGCGGCCTTGTGCCGCGAAAGGGCTGCAAAGCAGCCCCGGCAATCCCCGCAGCGCCGCTGACACCTAGGGGCCGCTGTGCGGCCCTTTCGCGACACAAGGCCGCTCCCACAGGGATCGCGCTAGCCATCAGATGTAAGAAAATTCTGAACCTGAAACCAAATGCTTCAGGTTGCCAGGGATTGGGAATTATCCTACGACCTCAGTCGGATGCCGTCTGACATACGGGGAAATGCTCCAGCGGTAACTTCATTGCTCGCCCAAAAGGCGAGCGAGTGTGAGAACTCGTCGTTGGTAGTCTTCCTGTCAGTTCATGGCAGCTGTGCGCGTGCAGGCTTCGGTCTGACCGTGGTGACTCCAACACGGGCTTCTCACCTCGCGCACGGCTGCCGCCCAAATCTGTGAGAAGGATTTCAGGTGGTTGCTCCTTTGAACCTATTGGAGTCAATCATGAAAAAACTTGTCCCTGATCCACCCGTTACAGACCTGACCTACCAAGCCGCCAAGTCCCAGGCCACACAGGTCATGGACACCCTTTCCAGCATCATCATCCAGTATCTCGACGCCGAAGCTCCGGTTTTGCGTGCTTCATTGCTCGAAGCCATGTCGGCCCAGACCAGCCAGCTGCATGCCCTGCTAGCCCATATGAAAGCGCTGGAGGCAAAGGCATGACCAACCACCTCAAATCCCGCACCACCGCAGGCGTGGAAAAATTCCTTGAGCTGTACCGGGTAGAGCCAGGTGTACCGCTTGATTTGGCATTCGATGAATTGTCGGTGCTGATCGGCTGCATTAAACACCTGAACGAGGAGGCCGAGATGGAGGGCGACAAGATCGCCGGCAGCGCAGCGCGGATTCTCAGTGCCATGGCCAAGGCGCTGATCAATGACATGGAAGTCGGGCTCAACTGCAGTGTTTGACGGGTGTTGGGGCCGCGAGTTGCGGCCCTCTCTGGGTTAATAGACAAAAGATGAAATGGTTGAGTCAGTATTTATAAGCGTGTCTGGCATTTCAGATGCCTATCTCGGCTCACGAAATCGTCGAATGTTTTGGTTTTCTAATTGTAATGTATTTTCTGTAGGAACAGTTTGAAGCTGGAGGGCGTCGGTTGTTAACGGAGGGAAATTCTCTGCGTGGTTTCTCAATAGCTCACGATTTTCAGAATTTAGACGACGCATGTTACGTAATTCTCTGCGCTCCAAGTTTAGCTGCTGCCACCCTACCTCTAGGTGGTGCACAGCTTGCTGCAAGTACTGCTCCGCTGCTTGCCTATGCTGAGTCTGTGACGCAGGGGTTATTGAGAGTGAGGCCGATAAGCGTGAATTCGCGGCGTCCTGATCGAATTGACGCGATGATGTAAGTGCGTCGTTTGCCCGGCTTCTAGCACGTTGCGCAGAGTGATAGCTGCTTTCAGCTCCACGCAGCAGGGCCTCAGACTGAGCAGGCCTCGGATTACCTGAATGGCTGGGTGGTCGGTTGGAGTTGAGACGCTTCAACGGCATTCGAACCTGGCCGTTGGGGTCTTTGAAATTTATTGGGTCCCCAGAACAGTAACAGTAACAATTCACGCCCCCCTGCAAAAATGGGCTTTGTAAATCAGGTGAGCAAAATCTCATTATCGCTGGACTGAAGGCGCGATGGCCGTTTCCGAGCAAATATTGCTGGGTTGGCTTGTCCAGGTGATCTCCGTTGAAAGCGAGTGCTGTTGCATCTTCCTCAAAGTACGGTACAAAGCCGTAGGGTGTGTAGTTCATTGCGTGCTCCCATCATAGGTTTACTCATAGAGCTCACCAGAGTGAGCAGTGACTGGTAACGATTGATCCAGTGCTAAAAAAGCGCAACTGGCATTTATATCAGGTCGCTTTAAATCCACGAAAAGCGGCTGTGATTGGTGTCTGCAGACAGTGGCTGGGAAACTGGCGGATGCTTCACGGTGGCACTTGACGTTAAACTGTCATCTCCCCAGCAATGGACAGGAGATCCGGCGTGACCCCACCCCGCAGTTTCCCCAGTGACCTCTGCCTCGACAGCCCGCGCTTGCACTTGCGCCCCATGCGCCATGCCGATGCCGCGCAATGGCTGGCGATCATGGCCGATCCCGAGGTCATGCGTTATTGGCACCATGCACCCTGGCAAGATCTGGCCGAAGCCGAAAGCGCCCTGGCCGCCGACCGCGAAGCCTATGCCAATGGCGACCAGCTCAAGCTCGGCATGTATCGCCGTGACAATGGTGAGCTCATCGGCATGGTGCAGCTGTTCAACATCGACGATGTGTCCCGCCGCGGCGAAATCGGCTACTGCCTGGCCAGTGCCGTGCAGGGCAGGGGCTACATGGACGAAGCATTGACCTGCTTCATCGACTACCTCGCCCACACCCTGCACATGCGGCGCCTGGAAGGGGAGATCGACCCGCGTAACCAAGGCTCGGCGCGTACCCTCGAACGCCAGGGCTTCGTGCTTGAAGGCACGCTGCGGGCGCGTTGGTGCGTAGCCGGCGAGCTGTCCGACTCGGGTATCTACGGGTTGTTGCTTGAACCACCTGTTGCATAGTCTTACGGCGAATAGCTACTATTCGGGAACAATTCTCACTTGTGTCCCGGTACCCCATGCCCGTAGCCGACTCAACCAGCCCGTACCCGCTTGAACAGCTGTACAGCGAGCACCACGGCTGGCTGTTCAGCTGGCTACGCCGCAAGCTGCGCTGTTCGCACAGCGCAGCCGACCTGGCCCAGGACACTTTCGTGCGTATCCTGGCTTCGCGTGATGCCCTGCTGGGCATGCGCGAGCCACGCGCCTACCTCAGCACCACGGCGCGCCGGCTGCTGATCGACCGGGTACGCCGGCAGCAGATCGAAGCGGCCTACCTCGGTGAACTGGCCCAGGCTGCCGAGGCGCTGGAAGGGCACCAGTCCCCCGAGAGCATCCTCATCACCCTTGAGGCATTGGAGCAGATCGCCTTCCTGCTCGAAGGCCTGCATGCAAATGCACGTGAAGCGTTCGTGGGTTACTACCTGGACGACCTGACCCAGACACAGATTGCCGAGCGCCTGCAGATTTCCCCGCGCATGGTGCGCAAGTACCTGGCCCAAGCGCTTATCCACTGCCACCGCACGCTGGACATTGCCGCACCGTGAACCCGTCCCGCATCGAACAGGAGGCTGCCGAGTGGGCCCTGTGCCTGGGCGAAGGCGAACTGGATGCCGCTGATGCGTGCGAACTTGAGGCCTGGCTGCAGGCCGACCCGCGCCACGGCGCCACCTTGCGCCGCATGCAGGGGGTGATCAGCCAAGTCCAGGCGCTGCGTCAGCAACGCGGGCCGGTGGGCGCCGGGTTGCGCGCCGGGTTACAGCCTTCGACGCCACGCTCGGGGGCGCGGCGGACCTTGCTCGGCCTAGTGCTGGCGGCCTCGTTGCTGGGCGCCTTGCCGCTTGCCGGGGTATCGCCAACGGACTGGCTGGCCGACCTGCACACCGCGCCGGCCGAGTGGCACAGCGAAACCCTGGCAGATGGCTCGCAGCTGACGTTGGCGGGCAATTCTGCCGTGGATGTGCAATTCAGCGCTGGCGAGCGGCGCATCCGCCTGCTGCATGGCCAGGTGCTGGTGGATGTCAGCCATGACCCGACGCGGCCGTTCGTAGTGCAAACCGATGAGGGCAGCTTCAAGGCGCTGGGTACCCGCTTCGTGGTCAGCCAAGGTAACGCACGCAGCGAGCTGACCATGCTCGAATCCAGGGTCGAGGCGCGCAGTGCGGTGTCCGGTGATCAGCTGGTCGCCGGGCGGGGTGAACGCGCCTGGGTGGCACGCGACGGGCTTGGACCGCTGCCGGCCATCGACCCGGCGCGGGTAGACCGGGCCTGGCAGCACCACCAACTGGTGGCCGAAGGCGTGCCGCTCGATCAGGTGCTGGACGCGTTGTCGCAACAGCGACGCGGCGTGCTGCGCTTCGACCGCCAGGCCATGCAGGCCATCAAGGTTTCGGCGGTGCTGCCGCTGGATGACAGCGAGCGCGCCCTGCGCCTGCTGGCCGAGGCGCTGCCGATTCGTATCGGCGGTTTTGGCCGCTGGTGGACCACGGTCGAGCCAGCCCCGCGAGAAAATTGATAAAGGTGGTTCCGCTTCTGCGCAGTGGCCCGTCAAACAAGAGGCCAACCGATCAAGAACAAGGAGCCGATCCACCATGCGCCGATTCCCTGGCCACCCCGTCCTCAGCCCACTAGCCCTGGCCTTGCGCCTGTCCTGCGCTGGGCTGGCCCTATCTGTTGCAGCCCTGCCGGCCGTGGCCGAGGAGGCCGCCCGCCGTAGCTTCGACGTGCCCGCCGGCAACCTGGCCGAGGCCCTTGGCAGGTATGCCCAGCAAGCCGCCGTATCGCTGGCCTTCACCCCCGAAGCGCTGACCGGGCTGCAAAGTAGTGGCCTGCACGGCCTGTATTCGGTGGACAGCGGTTTTGCCGTGTTGCTGGCTGGCAGTGATTACCGGGTGGAGCGCAGCGACAACGGCTACCGGCTGGTGGCCGAGCCGCAGGCGGCCGTGAGCGGTGACGCGATGGAACTGGGCGTTACCACCGTGGCCGGGCAAGGCATGGGTGAGAGTACCGAGAACACCGGCTCGTATGCCCCGGGCCTGATCAGCGTCGGCTCCAAAACCCCGACCAGCCTGCGCCAGACCCCGCAATCGGTGTCGACGGTGACCCGACAGCTGATCGAAGACCAGCAACTGACCGACATCAACCAGGCGATGAAAGTGACGCCGGGCATCGTCACCCAGAGCACCACCTTCCGCACCCAGGACTTCCTTTCACGCGGCTTCAGCATCCAGAACCTGCAGATCGACGGCGCTGCGCCACAGGCATTGGGTACCGCGATGGGCTCGTTCTATTCGTCCAACATCTTCGAGCTGGCCGAGTTCGACCACATCGAGGTGCTGCGCGGTACCGCTGCGCTGTATGGCGGCTCGGGCGACCCGGGCGGCATCATCAACATGGTGCGCAAGCGGCCGACTGCCTACAACCAGCTCAAGCTGACCCTGTCGGCCGGCAGCTGGGACAACTACCGCCAGGAGTTCGACCTCTCCGGCCCGCTAGGCTGGGATGGCCGCCTGCGTGGACGCCTGGTGATGTCCAACACCGATCGCCAGTATTTCACGGACAACCGCTCCACCGAGCGCCCGCTGGTGTACGGTGTGCTTGAAGCGGACGTTACCGACGACACCATGCTCACCTTCGGTGCCCGCTACAACAAGTCCCACGAAAACGGCACCAACAGCGCGGTGCCCCGCTACAGCAATGGTGCCGACCTGAA
Organism: Pseudomonas sp. SAS7; assembly: GCF_052112345.1. Lineage (NCBI taxonomy): Bacteria > Pseudomonadati > Pseudomonadota > Gammaproteobacteria > Pseudomonadales > Pseudomonadaceae > Pseudomonas > Pseudomonas sp. SAS7. The sequence goes on from NZ_JBEGGO010000020.1 coordinate 21,249, forward strand.
CTTGCCACGGCATACCGGCCTGACCCGGAACTGGGCTTACCTCGATGCCACCGCACGCGAGTACTTCGCCAAGGTCGACCACCGCTTCAACGACGACTGGAAGCTCAACCTCAGCTACACCAACACCTGGGACCTCGGGCTGTTCAAGAGCGCCACAACACTCAATGCGGTGGACCCGGTGACCAATACCGGGGCAACCTGGTACGGCACGTCGACCCGCCAGGAGAACGAGCAGCACTTGTACGACAGTAATGTCTCCGGCCACTTCCAGGCCTTTGGTCTGGACCATGAAGTGGTGTTCGGCGCCGACTATCAGAAGATCGACAGCCGCTGGCTGGGCACCGCGCCTTTTGCCGCATCGGGCTCGCCGGCCAATGTGTTTGACCCCGACAGTTCGGCCTTTGACGACCCTGGGAATGGACGTGACTACAAGCGCGACTACAGCCCCAACTCGCAGCGCCAGTATGGTTTGTATGGCAGCCTGCGCCTGCAGCTTGCCGAGCCGCTGCACCTGATAGTCGGTGCGCGTGCCCAGCGCTTCCACTTCTGGCAGACCTACACCAACAACCTTGTGACGCCGGCCAGCATTTCCAGCCCCGAGCAGCGCATCGGCACCAAGGTCACGCCGTTTGGTGGCCTGGTCTACGACCTGGACGATCAGTGGTCGGCCTATGCCAGCTACTCGGAAATCTACAAACCACAGTCCAGCAGGATCAGCGGCCCGGCAGGAACAGGCTCGCCGCTTGAACCCATGACCGGCAAAACCTACGAAACCGGCCTCAAGGGCGAACTGTTCAACGGCGCGCTCAACGCCAGCCTGGCGCTGTACTACACCACCCGCGAAAACGAGGCGGTGCAGGACCCGAACTTCGCGGCGACAAATGCCGGCTTCTCTGGCAGTTGCTGCTACGTGTCCAATGGCAAGGTGGTGAGCAAGGGCATCGACATGGAGCTGTCCGGCGAGCTGTTGCCAGACTGGATGCTGGTGGGTGGCTACACCTTCAACCTCAATCGCAACCGCAGCGCCGACGCCCCGCTGAGCACGGTTATGCCCAAGCACCTGTTCAAGCTGTACACCACCTACCGCCTGCCGGGCATCTTCAGCGACTTCAAAGTCGGTGGCGGCGTGCAGGTGCAAAGTGCCACCTACACCTCCGGGACGGTGAACCGCTATGACAGCAATGGCGCAGTGGCGGAGCGCAATGTGCCCTTCGACTTCGATCAGAGCGGCTATGCGATCTGGAACGCCCTGGTCGAGTACCGCGTCGATGACCACTGGAACGTCACGCTCAATGGCAACAACCTGTTCGACAAGAAGTACTACGAAACTGTGGGTACTTCGACCTATGGCAACTTCTACGGTGAACCACGCAACTTCATGGTAACCCTGCGCGGCACCTATTGAGGGTCTGGAAGCGGGGCAGGGCCTGGGTTATGGTCGTAGGCTGTCCCGTTTCCTCCAGGTGTGCCCCTTGCCCGTTTTCTACTTGAGCATCAGCCTGCTGCTGTATCTGCTCGCCCTGTTTTTCGATGGCGCGCTGATGAGCGGCGCACGCCACATGCCGGCCCTGCAGATGTTGCTGTACGGGCCGTGGGGCATGCCGTTCGGCTTGTACCAATGGTTTGCCAACCCGCTGCTGGCCCTGGCCATTCTTGCCCATCGGCGGTTCCGCCGCCTGGCATTGCTGGCCGGGTTGGCGGCTGCGTACCTGGCGGCCAGCAGTTTCGGCATCACCCGCCTGCCCGACAACCAAAGCTATGAGTTTCACGACCTGACCGGTTTTGGTACTGGTTTCTATCTGTGGCTGGCGGCCATTGTGGTGTTCTGCCTGGGGCAGGCCTGGCATTGCTGGAAAGCAAGTAGCGCCGACGACATGCCGGGCTGGAACTGGCTGGATGTGGCGTTGATTGCGGCGCTGGGCGTGGCGCTTTATTCGGCCACGCAGATGCCATCGTTGCGCTTCCACCCAGGCAATGTGCTGATGCCGCCAGAACAGCCGCAGTCGTTTTGATACCCGCAAGGAGGGGTTGCATGATCAAGCATTGCCTGACAGGCCTGGCGCTGGCCTGCGTTTTGCCGCTGGCCGTGGCGGACGATTACACGCCGGCCTACGCACAGTGCATGGACAAGGCCTCCAGCACCGTCGCAATGAGCGAGTGCATCCAGGCCGAGACGCACGTGCAGGACCAGCGTCTGAACCGGGTGTACAAGCAGTTGATGGGCAAGCTGGATGCCGGGCAGCAGAAAAGCTTGCGGGATGTGCAGCGTAAATGGCTTGCCTACCGCGATGGCAATTGCCAGTTCCATGTGCAGGCCAGTGGCGGGACCATGGCGCAGCTGGAGGGTGGGTCATGCCTGATGGACATGACCCGCGACCGGGCGGCGGAGCTGGAACGGGTGCTCAGCCCAGGGCAGTGAGGCCATGTCAGGGAAGACTGGCCGCGTGTAGGAGCGGCCTTGTGCCGCGAAAGGGCTGCACAGCAGCCCCGGCAATTTTCGCCATGATGCTGAAGTCGGGGGCCGCTTTGCGGCCCTTTCGCGACGCAAGGCCGCTACTACAAAAATCGCACGCGTCATGGCTTTATTTACGGGGCTCGCGCAGCGCCCGGGCCTTGAGGTATTCGCGCACTTCAACGGCATCCCCGGCAAACTCGATACGCTCTGCCTTGGCCGCACGCTGGTAGGCATACATCGGGTCGTAGTACTCGTTCAGCAAGCCTTCGATCCAGCCCCGGTGCAGGTCCACCGCGCCGCTGCGCTGTTGCTCCTCAAGGGCGAGGCGCAGGATCTGCGAAAGCCGCTGATAGCGCTCCCCACCCAAGCGCTTGCAGATGTTGGCCATGCTTTGCAGCATGCGCTCGGCAAACAACCGGCGGCCATCCTCTTCGCCATGCACGCCGATAAACTCGGCACTCAGGTTGACCACGTAGTCGCGCAAGATGCGCTCCACGCGGTTGGCGAAGCTGTCTTCCAGCCACACCAGCGGGTACTGCTGCATACCCTGATACAACTCCAGTGGCACCGTGCAGCTGCCGACAATGCGGCCTTCATCTTCCAGCACGAACTGCTCGCAGCCGCGGGCGCGCTTTTTCAGCACATCGATGGCCAGCTGGTTTTCGAAATCGATCTGCGCCGGTTGTGCGGTGGCACGTTTGCCGAAGCTGGAACCGCGATGGTTGGCGTGGCCTTCCAGGTCGAGCACGTTGTCCAGCTGGTGCAGCACATCGGTCTTGCCGGTACCGGTCAGGCCGCCCAGCAGCACAAAATCGCATTGCGCCACCGCCTGCTGGGTAGTCTCCAGCAGGAAGGTGCGCATGGCCTTGTAGCCACCATTGACACGCGGGTACTGAATGCCTGCCTCATCGCGCAGCCAACCCTGCACGATCTGCGAACGCAGGCCGCCCCGGAAGCAGTACAGGTAACCTTGCGGGTGGGCCTGGGCAAACGCCACCCAAGCGTCCATCCGCGCCTGCTTGGTGGCGCCGCTGACCAGTTGGTGACCTAGGGCGATGGCGGCCGCCTGGCCCTGCTGTTTGAAGCAGGTGCCGACCTTCTGCCGCTCCTGGTCGTTCATCAGCGGCAGGTTGACCACGCCAGGGAAGGCGCCTTTGGCGAATTCGACAGGCGCGCGCATGTCCATCATCGGCACGTCGTCGAGGAACAGCTGACGGAAGTCGGTGCAGTCGGGGCGCATCAGATCACCTCGACCGCGTGGCTCTGTCGCTCGACCAGCTTGCCGATAGGCGACAGTTGCAGGCCAAGTTCGGCAGCTACGGCGAGGAACTCGGTTTCACCTTCCGGCGCAACCGCCACCAGCAGGCCGCCGCTGGTCTGCGGGTCGCACAGCAGGTGTTTCTGGTCGTCGTTGAGGGCGCCGATCTTGTGCCCGTAGCTTTCGTAGTTGCGCAGGGTCCCACCGGGGATGCAGCCCTCGGCCAGGTAGTGGTCGACACTGGGCAGACGCGGTACCGCGGCGTAGTCCAGGTGCGCGGTGAGGCCGCTGCCTTCGGCCAGCTCGACCAGGTGGCCGAGCAGGCCGAAGCCGGTGACATCGGTCATGGCCTGGACCCCGTCGAGCTTGCCGAAGCGGCTGCCGGGGGTGTTGAGGGTGCACATCCAGTCGCGCGCCAGGCCCTGGTCCTGCTCGCGCAGCTTGGTCTTTTTCTCGGCGGTGGTGAGGATGCCGATGCCCAGGGGCTTGGTCAGGTACAGCTGGCAGCCTGCAGTGGCGGTGTCGTTGCGCTTGAGGTGGCGCTTGCTGACCACACCGGTGACGGCTAGGCCGAAGATTGGCTCGGGGGCGTCGATGGAGTGGCCACCCGCCAGCGGGATACCGGCTTCGGCGCACACGGCGCGGCCGCCACGGATCACTTCACGGGCCACTTCCGGTGGCAGCACGTTGACTGGCCAGCCAAGAATGGCGATGGCCATCAGCGGGTCGCCGCCCATGGCGTAGATGTCGCTGATGGCGTTGGTGGCGGCGATGCGGCCGAAGTCGTACGGGTCATCGACGATCGGCATGAAGAAGTCGGTGGTCGAGACCACACCGCGCTCATCGTCCAGCGCGTACACTGCTGCATCGTCGCGTGACGCGTTGCCGACCCACAGTTTAGGGTCCAGGGCCTGGGTGCCGCTTTCGGCGAGGATCACGTCCAGCACCTTGGGGGAAATCTTGCAGCCACAGCCGGCACCATGGCTGTACTGGGTCAGGCGAATCGGCTCGCTCATGTGTACCTCAGCTGGTCAAATTGTTGCGCGATTGTAGCAAAGCTGGCCTTTGGGCCCTTGCCTCTTATAATTCCCGATGTCGGCGGATTTGTCGGCACTTCCCCGCTATTGAACCGGAGAACACCCATGCTCAAACGCCCCCTGGCGCTCGCCGCCGGCCTCGTGCTGTCTTGCTGTGCCGTTGTCGTACAGGCCGCTGAAACCCTGCGGGTCAGCGCCATCCCCGACGAAGCGCCGACCGAGCTGCAGCGCAAGTTCAAGCCACTGGGTGAGTACCTGGCCAAGCAACTGGGCATGGAAGTGAAGTTCGTACCGGTGGCTGATTACCCGGCGGTGGTCGAGTCGCTGGCCGCCGACCGCCTCGACCTCGCCTGGCTGGGTGGTTTCACTTTTGTCCAGGTACACCTGAAGGACCCGACTGCCACGCCGCTGGTGCAGCGCGAGCAGGACGCGCAATTCACCTCCAAGTTCATTACTGCCAACCCCGACGTGAAGAGCCTGGCCGACCTCAAGGGCAAGTCGTTTGCCTTCGGTTCCATTTCGTCCACCTCCGGCAGCCTGATGCCGCGTTACTTCATGCTCAAGCAGGACAACATCAAGCCTGAAGCGTACTTCAGCCGCGTGGCTTATTCCGGCGCCCATGACGCCACCGTGGCCTGGGTACAGGCCGGCAAGGTAGAGGGTGGCGTGCTCAACGCCAGCGTGTGGCAAAAGCTGGTGGATGCCGGCAAGGTGGATACCAACAAGGTGAAGGTGTTTGCCACCACGCCTACCTACTTCGACTACAACTGGACCGTGCGCGGCAACATGGACCCGGCGTTGAAGGAGAAGATCAAGAAAGCCTTCCTTGACCTCGACCCGGCCAACCCGGAGCACAAAGCGATTCTGGACCTGCAGGCTGCCAGCCGCTTCATCGAAACCAAGCCCGAGAACTACGAGGGCACCGAGCAAGCCGCACGCGAGGCCGGCCTGCTCAAGTGACTGCTTCGAATGTAGCCATCCATCTGCACGGTGCCAGCCTGCGCCATGGCCAGGTCCGCGCGCTTGACGCGGTAAGCCTGCGCATCGAGCAGGGCGAGCGAGTCGCCATCATCGGGCCGTCGGGGGCGGGCAAGTCGAGCTTGCTGCACCTGATGGCCACGGCCATCCAGCCCAGCGGCGGGCGCCTGGAGTTGCTCGGCGAGCAGCCTTGGACGTTGTCAGCCCGAGCACGCCAGCGCCTGCGCGCGCGGGTCGGCCTGGTGCATCAGGCGCCGCCCTTGCCGCCACGCCAACGTGTGGTGACCGCAGTACTGGCCGGCCGCCTGGGGCAGTGGGGGGTGATGCGCAGCTTACTCAATCTGCTGTACCCCGGCGATGTACCGGGGGCACGGCAGGTTTTAGCGGAGCTGGGGCTGGCCGACAAACTGTTCGTGCAGTGTGGGCAATTGTCCGGTGGCCAGTTGCAGCGCGTGGGCATTGCCCGGGCGCTGTACCAGCGGCCGCAGGTGCTGCTGACCGATGAGCCGGTGTCTGCCATGGACCCGGTACTGGCCGACCACAGCCTGGCGTTGCTCAACCGCCATGCCCAGGCCAACGGCGTGACGCTGGTGGCGAGCCTGCATGCCGTGGAGCTGGCGCTGGCGCATTTCCCGCGGGTGATCGGTATCCGCGAGGGGCAGGTGGTGTTTGACTGCCCGGCCGATGCGGTCACCCAACCCATGCTGGATGCGCTGTACGCCAACGAACAACTGGCTTCGCCGCCAACCCAGGGTCCGACCCTGACCGTGCAGATACCGCGATGCTGAAGGCTGATACCCGCGACCCGGCCCTGCTGCCGCGGTTGCTGCTGGCCTTGCTGGCCGTGGTCGTGCTGTGGCCTGGCATTCAGTTGAGCGAGCTGAACCCGTGGGTGCTGTTGCAGGCTGAGAACCGACAGCAGATCGCCAGTTTCACCAGTGCCTTTTGGCCACCGGCACACGATGCCGACTTTCTCGCATTGCTGTACGAAGCCACGCTGCAAACCCTGGCCGTGGCCACCGCCGGCATGGCGTTGGCATTGCTGCTGGCAGTGCCGGCCGGGCTGATGGCCAGCCGCGCCCTGTCGTTGCGTGCCGCGTCCCGCGGCGGACGTGCCGGGTTGTGGTCGCGCTTGCTGCGCCTACCGGTGCGCGGGTTGCTGATCTTTTTGCGCAGCGTGCCGGAAATTGTCTGGGCGCTGCTGTTTGTGCGGGCCGTGGGGCTGGGGCCAACGGCGGGCGTGCTGGCGATCGCCATCACCTACAGCGGCATGCTCGGCAAGGTCTACGCCGAAATCTTCGAGTCGGTCGACCAGCGCCCGGCCCATGCCTTGCTGCAGGCGGGCAGTGGCCGGCTGGCGGCGTTTCTCTACGGCATCCTGCCCAATGCTGCATCGGAAGTGGTGTCATACACCGTGTACCGCTGGGAGTGCGCGGTGCGGGCTTCTGTGGTGATGGGCTTTGTCGGTGCTGGCGGGCTGGGCCAGCAGATCGACCTGTCGATGCGCATGTTCGCCGGGGCGCAAGTGGCGAGCATGCTGCTGACATTCCTGCTGCTGGTGATGCTGGCCGACTTGCTCAGCCGCCTGCTGCGCTGGAGGCTGGCATGAACCGCGCCATCAATTTGTTGCTGCTTGGCGCCATCGCGGTGGCGGTGGTGGCCTCGTTTGCTTACCTGGAACTGGACCTGCGCGCACTGGTAGGCAACGGCGGGCTGGGGCAGATGGGTGAGTATGCCGGGCGCTTCCTGCACCCGGACCTGTCTGCCGATCACCTGAAGGCAGTGTGGCGAGGGGCGCTGGAGACCCTGGCCATGTCTGGCCTGGGCACCTTGTTGGCGATGGTGCTGGGGATGTTGCTGGCGCTGCCGGCGGCGGGGCGCTTCGGCTGGCCGTTGCAGGGCGCGGCGCGGTTGTTGCTGAATGCCCTGCGGGCCATCCCTGAACTGGTGTGGGCGGCGCTGACGGTGTTGGCGGCAGGCCTTGGCCCCAATGCGGGTACCCTGGCCCTGGCGCTGCATACCGCTGGCGTGCTGGGGCGGTTGTTTGCCGAGGCGCTGGAGAACGCACCGCCAGAGCCGGCAGCGGCTATCCGCCTGCAGGGCGGCAGCCAGGTGGCGGCGTTCTGCTTTGGTACCTTGCCCAATCTGTGGCCGCAATTGCTGGCCTACAGCTTGTACCGCTGGGAGAACAACATCCGCATGGCCAGCGTGCTGGGGTTTGTCGGGGCGGGTGGTTTGGGGCAGATGTTGTACACCACCTTGAGCCTGTTCCAGGAGGCCCAGGCCAGCACGGTGATCATCGGGATGCTGGTGCTGGTGTTGCTGGTGGATGTGTTGAGTGACGTATTGCGCCAGCGTTATGTGCGGGCCTGACACATAGAAGGGGCTGCAAGGCAGCCCCAAAATTCCTCAGGCATCCACCGCCTCGGCACACTGCGCCTCCCGCTGCATCGACTCCAGGTTCCGCTCGATCGTCTCGCAAATGGTATCCATCTGGATCTGGTGTTCACTGAAACGGAACGGGCTCTGCAAATCCGTGCCGATCCGCTCGATAGCCAGCAGCATGAACCCCACCACGGTCGATGCCAGCGGTGTAAACCAGCCCAGCGACTCCACCAGCCCCACCGGCACGATCAGGCAGAACAAGGTAATGAACAGCCGCGGAAAATACACGTAAGGGTAGGGCAGCGGTGTGTTGGCAATCCGCTCCATGCCACCCTGGGCATTGGACAGGTCCACCAGCGTCGACTCCAGCCGGGCCAGGCGAATGCTGTCCAGCCGCCCGGCCTTGTATTCCCGCGCCAGCAAGGCCGCCGAACCGCCGAGAATGTCATTGGCGAAGTTGTTCGAACGGTTGCGGCGTTCGAACTCCGCGGGCGGGATGAAGGCCATCAGCTCGTCCGGGCAGCGTTCCCCCTTCAAGTGCGCCGCCAGGCAGTTCACATAGGCGATATGCCTGCGCAGCAGTGTGGCCTTGACCGGGTTCAGGCCATCATCCGGGTCATCGATCAGGGTCAGCGTCTGCCGGGCGAAGCTGCGCGACCCGTTCACCAGCGCCCCCCACAACGTGCGCGCCTCCCACCAGCGGTTGTAGGCACTGCTGTTGCGAAAACTCACCAGCACCACCAGCGCCGAGCCCAGCAAGGTCAATGGGATCAGCGGCAGGGTGAACTTGCTGTTGAAGAACAGCATGAAGTCGATGGTGACCAGCACATCCCAGATCAGCAGCCAGAACAGCGACCAGCCGATGTAGCCGATGGTCTTCACGGCCAGGCGGTACTTGCGGGTGATGATGTCTTTCACGCGGGGGCACCTCGAAACGCGGGGGATGCAGGATCGGACGTCGAGGCTCGTCGAAGGTTCGAGGGTTGAATGTTGCAAGGGATTTTGTAGCTGAAACAAAGGGAAAAATCCGACCAGCTTATGAGATGTGCCTGAATTCCTGATTTAGCTGGAAAACGACAGAGTGGGTCGCTTCAATCCTTGAATGGGTGTATCCATAAGGATACGATTGGGTGACCACTTGATGTTTCTCGTTGAACAGACGGAGAGCTTTGCCGCTTGGCTATCGAGCTTGAGAGATTTGAGGGCCAGGCTGGCGATAGGTCGTAGGCTGGAGCGAGCAGCGGCGGGCAATCTTGGTGACTTCAAGTGGCTTGGAGGCGGTATTGGTGAGCTTCGCATCGACGTAGCTGCCGGTTATCGCGTCTATTTCACGCAAAAGGGGCAGAGGTTGGTTTTACTGCTGGTCGGCGGCGACAAGTCGACCCAGGCCGCCGACATCCTCAAAGCCAGAAAGCTCCTGAAGGAGATGAAATGAGCGAAAAATCGATCCCGTTTGATATGGCAGCCTTGTTGAGCAGCGATGAGTCAATCAGTGAATACCTTAGCCAGGTGCTATCAGATGGCGATACCGAGGAAATCATTCGAGCACTTGGCCATATCGCTCGTGCACGAGGCATGACACATATTGCTACAGAGAGTGGGCTGGGTAGAGAAAGCCTGTACAAGGCGCTGAGCCCTGGCGCGAAGCCTCGTTTTGACACCGTATTGAGGGTCATTCGTGCCCTGGGTGTGGACCTTCTCGTTCAGCCACATGCAATGCCCCCCTGATCCAGCTCGGTTAAGTCAGTATTTGCTTCATCTGCACCAACGCTACCCGCGTGCCGTCCCACGCCTGCCGCTGCTCGATGCCGAACGGTGTGAAGCCCAGCTGTGGATAAAGCAGCAGGCCGGCGGTGTTGTGATTGAAGCATGACACCCAGACCTCCCGGGCGCTGTACTGCTGGCGGGCGAGGTCGATCATTGCCGTTACCAGGTAACGCGCTACGCCATGGCCGCGGGCGGCAGGGGCCACGACCACATTGCCAAGGGCACACGCGCCGCCGTGTTCGGCTTTGTAGAAGTTGGCAAAGGCCAGGACAGTACCGTTGCCTTCCACCACTGTGGAGCCGCTGCGCTGGGCTATGGCGTCGCTCAACTGGTCGGGGGTGAGGGGGTAGGTGGCTTTGGGGAACATGTAGAACAGTTCGTCCGGGTTCTGCGGGAAGCTGCAGATGACGGGGATGTCTTCAGGCCCGATGGGGCGGTGGGTCAGGTGCATGGCAGGTCCCTCTTGCGCTGGCGGATCGGGCCCCTTCGCGGGTAAACCCACAGGTACTGCATAAGACTCAAATCGTGTGCAGGCCCGGTGGGAGCGGGTTTACCCGCGAAGCGGCCATTAGCCTCACATCATAGGCCGCTTTCTATCCAACACCGCCCCCCCGATTCACGGCTTGGCGGCCACCGCCACGTAGCCTTTGACCGAAGCCGGTGCCTGGGGCTTGGTCTTGTGCGCCAGCAGGTACTGATAGCGTCGCCATTCCTTGTCGATTTCGCTGAACGACATGAACACGCTGATGCGGTCCTTGCCAGCCAGGTCCGGCCGCTTGCCGGCGTCGATCTCGCTGGTGGGAATGATGGCCACGTTGATGCCCACCACCTTGCCGTCATCGGCAAACACCGGCCCACCCGACATACCCTTGGTGATCGGGCCGTCATGCACTGAGTAGAAGACGCTGCCAGGCGTACCTTCAAGCCGTACCAGTGAGGGCTGGGCATGGCCCTTGCCCTGCATCGGCATCATGAAACTGTTGAAACCCACCGCCGTCACGGCTTCCCCAGGCACGTACTGGCGCCAGTGCGGCACGCTGCTGGCCTTGTGCTTGAAGAACACTACGTCACCGAGGCCCTCGTGGACCACGTTGCGCAGGAAGGGGGTGTGTTTGGCGGTTACAGCGTAATCCTCGTTCCACTGGATGGCGCTGGCCATCAGCAACATCGGCAGCGGTGCACCAGAAGTGACCACGAAAGCCTGGCTGTAGACGGGGTCTGAAACGTACGACGTTGGCACTCCATTGCACCCACTGAGCAGCATCATTGCCGCCATGCAGGGCGCGATTGTTTTCATGTGTCACACAGGGTGTGGAGAAATGGGAGCGCAACTATGGCTAAGTGCCATTACGCTAGCAATACTTTCGGCATATATCCGACGAATGACAGCTTAAGTGTTAGTCATGACGGCGGCCAATAGAATGCAGGTATGGCTGCAGGCCTCAGAGCCATTGGGGCGGCGTCAAAGTGGCGGGATTTTTCCATCTGGAGGTGCTCACTGAACCTGAACAGGCACTGTTAATCCGTGCAGATCTGCTCCATGCCACCCTGGGCATTGGACAGATCTACCACCGTCGGATGCTGATGCCTTTGTCCACACTGAACATGTGGCAATGAAGTGTCGCAAAATAACGCTATACACCCACACAGTTACTGAATTCACGGCGCTTATTGCCTCTGTGCACTTTCGAAACTAAGCCAGCATCTTTTCTCGAACTAACTTCCCTCTTTCGAGTGTTGAATGTCGCCATATCAACTATTTATGTCACCTGCGTGATAGTTTCAAAATAGCTGAACTAAGTATTTGCCCGCAGCGCTTTTTCCCGAAGCGGGTCATCAACAAAATAGCCGCCCTTCAATTTTAACCATCAGCCTGACGCGGTGGCCGAAAGTTGACCGCGGCGGCTGGCGGCCAGGTAAGTGGCTCGCCGCCTGAGCTGATGAACCCACACCGATTACCAGGAAAGGAAAGTGTCATGGGAATGACCAGGCGTAAATTTTTGATCGGCGGCGGCGTCGTGGCTATTGCAGGTGGCGCAGGCATTCTGACCCCCTTGCTGACCCGCGAAGGCCGGTTGATCCCCGGCAAGCCGCGGTTTGGTTTTGTCGAAGGCACCGAAGGTGCACTTCCCAAGCAGGCGGACGTGGTAGTTGTTGGCGCTGGTATTCTGGGGCTCATGACCGCGATCAATCTTGTCGAACGTGGCCTCTCTGTCGTCGTCGTTGAAAAGGGTGATATTGCCGGCGAGCAGTCATGCAGGTTCTATGGCCAGGTCATGACCTACAAGATGCCTGATGCGACGTTCCAGTTGCACCATCTTGCGAAACAACGCTGGCGCGAGATGAATGCCAAAGTGGGTGCAGATACCAGCTATCGCACACAGGGCCGGGTCGAAGTTCCTTTCGATGAAGAAGACCTGGAAGGCGTCAGAAAGTGGATCGATGTCAAAAGCCGGGAAGTAGCAGCGGACAACCCCTTCAAGACTCGGATCATTCAGGGGAATGAACTCGAACAGCGGCTGCGCGGTGCATCATCGAGTTGGAAAATTGCAGGTTTCGAGGAAGACTCCGGTAGCCTGGACGCCGAGCGCGCATCGTTTGTCATGGCGGAGTACGCCAAGAAAATGGGTGTGCGCATCTACACCCACTGCGCCGCAAGGGGCCTGGAAACCCAGGCAGGCGTCATCTCCGATGTGGTGACCGAGAAGGGCGCCATCAGCACTTCTCGCGTGGTCGTGGCCGGCGGCGCCTGGTCCAGGCTGTTCATGCAGAACCTGGGCGTCGATGTACCTACCTTGCCCGCCTACCAGTCCCAGCAAATCATCAGCGCGGCACCCCGTGCACCGGGGGGCAACGTTGCATTGCCAGGGAATATCTACTTCCGCGAGCAGGCCGACGGCACATACGCCACCTCGCCGCGCGTCGTCGTTGCCCCGGTGGTCAAAGAATCGTTCATGTATGGCTATAAATACCTGCCATTGCTGGCCATCCCCGACTTCCCGGTGCACATCTCACTCAACAAGCAACTGATCGATTCGTTCACTCAGCCCACCCAGTGGAGGCTGGACGAAGTATCGCCCTTCGAGAAAAACAGGCTGATGACGGCGGCCCCGGATATTCCAGAGCTGGATGCGTCGCTGGAAAAGCTCAAAGTCGAGTTCCCTGCCTTCAAAGATGCGAAGTTGATCGATCAGTGGAGCGGTGCCATGGCCATCGCCCCGGATGAGAACCCGATCATTTCGCAGGTCAACGAGTACCCAGGCCTGGTCATCAACACCGCGACCGGGTGGGGCATGACGGAAAGCCCGGTGTCGTCCGAGCTGACGGCAGACCTGCTGCTTGGAAAGGCGCCGGTGCTGGACCCGAAACCCTTCAGTTTGTATCGATTCTAAATACACATACCGCAATGGAATGACCCGTACACGCATCACCGGTGCGTGTACATTCTTGCGTAACCATCAGGAGAGAAATATGAAATTCGCTTTCAAGACCGTTGCTGCATTGGCGTTGGGATTAGCCGGTGTGGGCAGCGTTCATGCACAAGATATCGTGCGCCATGGCGCAGGTAGTTTCCCTATCTCGTCGGCTGTAGAGATTCCTGCCGGGAAGTCGGTCGTCTATCTGAGCGGTTCCGTCCCGTCGGTGATCCATCCCGATGCGCCCAAGGATTCGCTGGAAGCCTACGGTGATACCAAGGCACAAACCATCAATGTGCTTGAAAGCATCCAGCAGCAACTGAAAGCGCTGGGTCTTGGTCTGACTGACGTGGTGAAGATGCAGGTATTCCTGGTGGGCGGGCCGGAGAACGGCGGCAAAATGGATTTCGACGGTTTCATGGCCGGCTACACCCAGTTCTTCGGGCCAGCCGCCAAGCAGCCGGTGCTTCCTGCGCGCTCGGCGTTCCAGATTGCAGGCCTGGCGCACCCTGCCTGGCGGGTTGAGATCGAAGTGACAGCGGTCCGCCCCTGATAGGGCCTTTGCCCAGCCCGACATAATCGTCGGGCACAAAAAAACCGACCATAAGGTCGGTTTTTTCCGGATTTTGGTGCCCCGAGGGAGACTCGAACTCCCACTCCTTTCGAAAACGGATTTTGAATCCGCCGCGTCTACCAATTCCGCCATCAGGGCGTGTGGCGCGCAGTATAGAGAGGTGCCGCTAGTCGGTCAATCGGCTTTCATGGTCAATTTTCACACATTGGGCTAAACTTCCCGGCCCTGCCGAACCGAACATCATCATGCGCGTCGCCGATTTTTCCTTCGAACTCCCTGATTCCCTGATCGCCCGCCACCCGTTGGCCGAGCGCCATGGCAGCCGTCTGCTGGTGCTCGATGGGCCGACCGGCGCGCTGGCGCACCGGCAATTCCCCGACCTGCTCGAGTACCTGCGCCCCGGCGACCTGATGGTGTTCAACAACACCCGGGTCATCCCGGCGCGGTTGTTTGGCCAGAAAGCCTCCGGCGGCAAGCTGGAAGTGCTGGTCGAGCGCGTGCTCGACAGCCATCGGGTGCTGGCCCATGTGCGTGCCAGCAAGGCGCCGAAAGAAGGCGCGGTCATCCTCATCGATGGCGGTGGCGAGGCCGAAATGGTCGCGCGCCATGACACGCTGTTCGAGCTGCGCTTCACCGAAGAGGTGCTGCCATTGCTCGACCGTGTTGGCCATATGCCGCTGCCACCCTACATCGATCGCCCCGACGAGGGCGCCGACCGTGAGCGCTACCAGACCGTGTACGCCCAGCGCGCCGGTGCGGTTGCCGCGCCCACTGCGGGCCTGCACTTTGACGAAGCGCTGCTGGAAAAAATTGCTGCCAAGGGCGTCGAGCGCGCCTTCGTCACCCTGCACGTGGGTGCGGGCACGTTCCAGCCGGTGCGGGTCGACAAGATCGAAGACCACCACATGCACAAGGAATGGCTCGAAGTGGGCCAGGATGTGGTCGATGCCATCGAGGCCTGCCACGCACGTGGCGGCCGGGTGATCGCGGTTGGCACCACCAGCGTGCGCTCGCTGGAGAGCGCGGCGCGCGATGGCGTGCTGAAGGCCTTCAGCGGCGACACCGACATCTTCATCTACCCGGGCCGGCCGTTCCATGTGGTCGATGCCCTGGTCACCAACTTCCACCTGCCGGAGTCCACGCTGCTGATGCTGGTCTCGGCGTTCGCCGGTTACCCCGAGACCATGGCTGCCTACGCGGCGGCGGTCGAGAACGGGTACCGCTTCTTCAGTTACGGTGATGCCATGTTCATCACCCGCAATCCGGCGCCACGCGGCCCCGAGGATCAAGCATGAGTCGCACCTGTCGAATGTCCTTCGAACTGCTGGCTACCGACGGCAAGGCCCGTCGTGGTCGCATCACCTTCCCACGTGGCACGGTGGAAACCCCGGCGTTCATGCCGGTGGGCACCTATGGCACGGTCAAGGGCATGCTGCCACGCGATATCGAGGCCATTGGCGCCGAGATGATCCTGGGCAACACCTTCCACCTGTGGCTGCGCCCGGGCACCGAGGTGATCAAGAAGCACAACGGCCTGCACGACTTCATGCAGTGGAAAGGCCCGATCCTCACCGACTCCGGTGGCTTCCAGGTGTTCAGCCTGGGCGCCATGCGCAAGATCAAGGAAGAGGGCGTGACTTTCGCCTCGCCAGTCGATGGCTCGAAGGTGTTCATGGGCCCTGAAGAATCGATGCAGGTGCAACGTGACCTGGGCTCGGACGTGGTGATGATCTTCGACGAGTGCACCCCGTACCCGGCCGAGCACGACGTGGCACGTACTTCCATGGAGCTGTCGCTGCGCTGGGCCCAGCGCTCGAAGAACGCCCACGCCGACAACACCGCGGCGCTGTTCGGCATCGTCCAGGGCGGCATGTACCAGGACCTGCGCATGCGCTCGCTGGAAGGCCTGGAAAACATCGGCTTCGACGGCCTGGCCATTGGCGGCCTGTCGGTGGGCGAACCCAAGCACGAAATGATCAAGGTGCTGGATTACCTGCCGGGCATGATGCCTGCTGACAAACCTCGTTACCTTATGGGGGTAGGCAAACCGGAAGATCTCGTTGAGGGTGTGCGCCGCGGCGTCGACATGTTCGACTGCGTGATGCCTACGCGTAACGCGCGTAATGGCCATCTGTTCGTCGATACAGGGGTGATCAAGATCCGCAATGCGTTCCATCGCCACGATGAATCGCCGCTGGATCCGACCTGTGACTGCTATACCTGCACCAACTTCTCCCGCGCCTATCTCCATCACCTGGACAAGTGCGGCGAAATGTTGAGCAGCATGCTGAATACCATCCACAACTTGCGCCATTACCAGCGCTTGATGGCCGGTTTACGCGAGGCTATTCAACAGGGTAAATTGGCCGCCTTCGTCGACGCCTTCTACGCCAAGCGCGGGCTTCCTGTACCGCCTTTGGACTGACTGTCTGCATCCATTATTAGAAAATTACATTAGGAGTGCCCAATGAGCTTCTTCATCCCCGCCGCATACGCGGACGCTGCAGCACCTGCCGCTGGCCCAGCCGGTACCGGTTTCGAGTGGATTTTCCTGGTCGGTTTCCTGGTCATCTTCTACCTGATGATCTGGCGCCCACAGGCCAAACGTGCCAAAGAGCAGAAGAACCTGCTCGGCAACTTGCAGAAAGGTGACGAAGTTGTCACCAACGGCGGTATCGCCGGCAAGATCGTCAAGGTTTCCGATGATTTCGTGGTGCTGGAAGTTTCCGACACTGTCGAGCTGAAGTTCCAGAAGGGCGCCATCGCGGCAACCCTGCCAAAAGGTACGCTCAAGGCTATCTGAGTTACCGGTTTTATTTTCCAGTCGGGGCGCGCAAAGCGCCCCGCGTCTTGAACGGGCGGCGTGATGCTGAACAAATACCCTCTGTGGAAATATGCACTGATCGTGCTGGTACTGGTGGTCGGTTTCATTTATTCCGCTCCCAACCTCTACCCGGATGACCCGGCGGTACAGATCAGCGGTGCCAGTTCGGCGCTGCAGGTGAACCAGGCCGACCTCGATCGCGTCAGCAAGGCGCTGGTCGATGCCAAGATCGCCGTCAAGGGCGTAAGCCTGGGTGAGAAGGGCAGCGGGCTGATCCGCCTGACCAACCAGGAAGACCAGCTGCCAGCCAAGGATGTGGTGCGCAAGGCACTGGGCGATGATTACGTCGTGGCCCTGAACCTGGCCCAGACTACCCCGCAATGGCTGCGCAACCTGGGTGCAAGCCCCATGAAACTGGGCCTGGACCTGTCTGGTGGTGTGCACTTCCTGCTGGAAGTGGACATGGACAAGGCCATGACGGCCCGCATGAAAGTCTACGAAGGCGAGGTCAAGACCTTGCTGCGCAAAGAGCGCGTCCGCTACCGCAGCCTGCCTCAGCAGGATGGCGGCATCATGCTGGGCTTCGCTGACGATGCAACCCGCGAACAGGCACGTGCCCTGATCCGCAAGAATTTCAATGATTTCGACCTGACCACCACCGAGCGCAACGACCTCGCCGTGCTGCGTCTGGCGCTGACTCAGGCAAAAGTTGCCGAGATCCGCGAATACTCGATCAAGCAGAACCTCACCACCGTGCGCAACCGTGTCAACGAGCTGGGCGTGGCCGAGCCGCTGGTACAGCGCCAGGGCGCCAACCGTATCGTGGTCGAGCTGCCGGGCGTGCAGGACACTGCCGAAGCCAAGCGTATCCTCGGTAAAACCGCCAACCTGGAGTTCCGCTTTGGTGCTGAGCCGGGTGCGTCCAAGGCCACTACCGAAGTGTTCGAGTTCCGCGAAGGCGGCCGTTCTGCCCCGGTAGAGCGCGGCCTGATCATCACCGGTGACCAGGTTACCGACGCCCAGGCCAGCTTTGACGAGCACGGCCGCCCACAAGTGAACATCCGCCTGGATGGCCACGGTGGCGAGCTGATGAGCCGTGCTACCCGTAGCAACGTCGGCCGCAGCATGGCAGTGATCTTCATCGAGCAGAAGCCGATCACCCGCTACGTGAAGCAGACCGTCGACGGCGTCGAGAAGGACGTTGCCGTACAAAGCTTCGTGGAAGAGAAGAAGATCATCAGCCTGGCGACCATCCAGTCGCCACTGGGCAGCCAGTTCCGCATCACCGGCCTGAACGGCCAGGGCGAATCGTCCGAGCTGGCCCTGCTGCTGCGTGCCGGTGGTCTGGCCGCGCCGATGTACTTCGCTGAAGAACGTACCATTGGCCCAAGCCTGGGTGCCGACAACATCACCAAGGGTATCGATGCGTCGCTGTGGGGCATGCTGTTTGTCTCGCTGTTCATCATCGCCATCTACCGCGGCTTTGGCGTGATCGCCACTATCGCCCTGGCGGGCAACATGGTGCTGCTGCTGGCGCTGATGTCGCTGCTGGGTGCCACCCTGACCCTGCCGGGTATTGCCGGTATCGTGTTGACCATGGGTATGGCGGTGGACGCCAACGTGCTGATCTTCTCGCGTATCCGCGAAGAGCTGAAAGCCGGCATGTCGGTACAGCGCGCCATCCACGAAGGCTTCAACCGCGCCTACACCGCGATCATCGACGCCAACCTGACCAGCCTGTTGGTCGGCGGTATCCTGTTCGCCATGGGTACCGGCCCGGTCAAAGGCTTTGCGGTTACCATGTCCCTCGGGATTTTCACCTCGATGTTCACCGCCGTCATGGTGACCCGCGCAATGGTCAACCTGACCTGCGGCGGGCGTGACATCAAGAAGCTGTGGGTTTGAGGGAGCTGCGATGAAAACCATCAACTTCATGGGCGTGCGCAATGTTGCGTTCGCCATTACCGTGCTCCTCACCGTGCTGGCGCTGTTCAGCTGGTGGCAGAAGGGCCTCAACTTTGGCCTGGACTTCACCGGCGGTACGCTGATCGAGCTGACTTACGAGCGCCCGGCCGACCTCAAGGCGGTGCGTGCCGAGCTGGTCGACTCCGGCTTCCATGAGGCCGTGGTGCAGAGCTTCGGCGCTACCACCGACCTGCTGGTGCGTATGCCGGGCGATGACCCGCAGCTGGGTAACAAGGTGGCCGCTGCTCTGCAGAAGGCCGGCGGCGACAACCCGGCCACGCTCAAGCGTGTCGAGTTTGTTGGCCCGCAGGTGGGTGAAGAGCTACGTGACCAGGGCGGCATGGGCATGCTCATGGCCTTGGGCGGCATCCTTATCTATCTGGCCTTCCGTTTCCAGTGGAAGTTCGCCGTGGGTGCGATCATCTCGCTGATCCACGACGTGGTGGTCACCCTGGGTATCCTGTCGTTCTTCCAGATCACCTTCGACCTGACGGTACTGGCGGCGGTGCTGGCCATCATCGGCTACTCGCTGAACGACACCATCGTTGTGTTCGACCGGGTGCGTGAGAACTTCCGCGTCATGCGCAAGGCCTCGCTGATCGAGAACATCAACGTTTCGACCACCCAGACCCTGCTGCGCACCATCGCCACGTCGGTTTCGACCTTGCTGGCCATTGCCGCGCTGCTGTTCTTCGGTGGCGACAACCTGTTCGGCTTCTCGCTGGCCCTGTTCATCGGTGTAATGGCTGGTACCTACTCGTCGATCTACATCGCCAACGTGGTTCTGATCTGGCTGAACCTGAACAGCGAAGACCTGATCCCTCCAGTCAAGGCTGAAGGTGTGGACGAGCGCCCGTAAGGCCCCGTCCCTACGCCGTACGGCGACCAAAAGGCGCGAGTGTTGAACTCGCGCCTTTTTTTTTGCTCCAAGGCTGGGAGAAGCGCGGGTTGATACCCGCTGGTACGATCAGGAGGTTCACGTGAACAAATCAATGCTGGTGGGTGCGGTGCTGGGTGCTGTCGGTGTAACAGCCGGAGGTGCTGTGGCGACCTACAGCTTGGTGAACAAAGGCCCCGAAGTCGCCCAGGTGACCGACGTGCAGCCGATCAAGCAGCAGGTGAAGACCCCGCGTGAAGTATGCAAGGACGTGGCCGTGACGCGTCAGGCGCCGGTCAAGGACCAGCACCAGATTGCCGGTACCGTGGTCGGTGCGCTGGCAGGTGGCTTGCTGGGTAACCAGATTGGCGGTGGTACCGGCAAGAAGATCGCCACCGTAGCCGGTGCGGTCGGTGGTGGTTATGCCGGTAACAAGGTGCAGGAAGGCATGCAGCAGCGTGACACCTACACCACCACGCAAACCCGCTGCAATACGGTCAATGACATCAGCGAGAAGGTGGTGGGTTACAACGTGACCTATTCCATCGGTGATCAGGTAGGCAAGGTGAAGATGGATCGCGAGCCGGGGTCGACCATTCCGCTGGACAAGAATGGCAAGCTGATCCTGAGCGAAGCTGCCCAGTAATTTCGGACGCGGTCTGCTTTGTGTAGGAGCGGCCTTGTGTCGCGATGGGGCGCGCAGCGGCCCCAGGTTCTATGATCCATCAGAGATCCCCGGGGCTGCTTTGCAGCCCATCGCGACACAAGGCCGCTCCTACAGGGATCGCGTAAGCTCTGGGCACAAAAAAAGCACCCCGAGGGGTGCTTTTTGCTTTCTGGCAATTGGCGCTTAGCGCTTCATGCTCTCTGGCAGGTGCGGCTGGATGGCGGTCAGCACAGCCTTGAAGCACTTGATGTTGCCTGCAACGATGTGGCCTTTGTCGAGGAAGTCGTGGCCACCGTTGAAATCGCTCACCAGGCCACCGGCTTCCTGGATCAGCAGCACGCCAGCTGCCATGTCCCATTCGGACAGGCCCGACTCCCAGAAGGCGTCGAAGCGGCCAGCGGCCACGTAGGCGAGGTCCAGGCTGGCGGAGCCGGCGCGGCGGATGCCGGCGGTCTGGCCAGTCAGGGCGCGGAACATGCCCAGGTAGTTGTCCATGTCGGCCATCTGGCCATCACGGAACGGGAAGCCGGTACCCAGCAGGGCGCCTTCCAGGCTGGTGCGCGAGCTGACGCGCAGGCGACGGCCATTGAGCTGGGCGCCACGGCCACGGCTGGCGGTGAATTCTTCCTGGCGTACCGGGTCGAGCACCACGGCGTGCTCAAGGCGACCACGGTATTTGCAGGCGATGCTGACGGCGAAGTGAGGGATGCCGCGCAGGAAGTTGGTGGTACCGTCCAGTGGGTCGATGATCCACAGGTAGTCTTTACCTTCTTCGCCGGTGCCCGCATGCATGCCCGTCTCTTCACCCTGGATGGAGTGGTTCGGGTAGGCCTTGCGCAGCGCGTCGACGATCTTCTGCTCGGCGGCACGATCAACCTCGGAAACGTAGTCCTTAGCCTCTTTCTCGTCCACCTTGATGCTATCCAGGCGTTCGATGGAGCGGAAAATCAGTTCACTGGCGCTGCGAGCGGCGCGCAGGGCGATATTCAGCATAGGCTGCATGGGCGGGTCACCTGGAGATGTTAAAGAAGAAAGCCGATCATTCTAGCAGAAAACTTTGTCGGCAGAAGTGTCACATTTGCTTTCATGGCGTTACGTCTGTCGGTTCTGTAAGATCGAAGGCCCTGATTCCTGCATCTGTGAGCACAACACCTTGCTGCAAAATATTCGTGTTGTTCTGGTCAATACCAGCCACCCCGGCAACATCGGCGGCGCTGCGCGTGCCATGAAAAACATGGGCTTGTCGCGCCTGGTGCTGGTGCAGCCGAAAGAATTCCCCGCCCTGGAAGCCAGTGCCCGCGCCTCGGGCGCCGACGATGTGCTGGATAACGCCCAGGTGGTCGACAGCCTTGAACAGGCGCTGGTCGGCTGTAACCTGGTGATGGGTACCAGCGCCCGCGAGCGCAGCATCCCCTGGCCGTTGATTGGCCCGCGCGAGTGCGGCGCCAAGGCGGTGGAGCATGCCAAGGGGGGCGAAGAGATCGCCCTGGTGTTCGGGCGCGAACACGCCGGCCTGACCAACGAAGAACTGCAGCGATGTCACTTCCACGTGCACATTCCCTCCAACCCCGACTTCAGCTCGCTGAACCTTGCGGCCGCTGTGCAGGTGCTCTCTTACGAGGTGCGCATGGCATCGCTGGCTGCCGGTGAGGCGCCGGGCAAAGTCGAGAAGGTTGACGCCAGCGAGCTGGCGACAATGGACGAGATGGAGCTGTTCTACGACCACCTGGAGAAAACCCTGGTGGGCATCGGCTTCCTCGACCCCGAAAAACCCAAGCACCTGATGCCGCGCCTGCGCCGGCTGTATGGGCGGGTGGCGGTCGAGCGTACGGAAATGAGCATTTTGCGCGGCATCCTCACCGAGACCCAGAAAGTGGTCCGTGGCGAGCCGCATAAACGGAAGGACTGACAGATGTTCGAACGCCTGCGTGAAGATATTCAAAGCGTATTCCACCGTGACCCGGCTGCGCGCAATGCCTTCGAGGTGCTCACCTGCTACCCGGGCATGCATGCCATCTGGCTGCACCGCCTGGGCAATGCCCTGTGGAAACGTGATTTCAAGTGGCTGGCCCGGCTGGTGTCCAACTTCGGCCGCTGGCTGACCGGTATCGAGATCCACCCTGGTGCCACCATCGGCCGGCGCTTCTTCATTGACCACGGCATGGGCATCGTCATCGGCGAAACCGCCGAGATCGGCGACGACGTCACCCTTTACCAAGGTGTGACCCTGGGCGGCACCAGCTGGAACAAAGGCAAGCGCCACCCCACCCTGGAAAACGGCGTGGTGGTAGGGGCGGGGGCCAAGGTGCTGGGCCCGTTCACCGTCGGCGCCGGGGCCAAGATCGGCTCCAATGCGGTGGTGACCAAGGCCGTACCGGCCGGCGCCACGGCGGTGGGCATCCCGGGGCGCATCATTGTCAAGAGCGAGGACACCGAAGTCGAGGCCAAGCGCAAGGCCATGGCCGAGAAGATCGGCTTCGATGCCTACGGTGTCAGTGGCGACATGCCTGACCCGGTGGCGCGTGCCATTGGCCAGATGCTCGACCACCTGCAGGCCGTCGACGAGCGGTTGGAGGGCATGTGTGGCGCCCTGACCAAGATGGGTAGCGACTACTGCGCCAAGGAGCTGCCGGCCCTGCCGGAAGATGACTTCACCGAGGTTGCCCAGGTGGCCCAGCGCGACACTCAGTCGCATTGATTGCGCCGCGCTGAAACCCTGATGACATACGGGGCGTGTGCTCACGCCCCTCGTCTGCTACAATCGCGCCCGCCTCCCCGACGCAAACCCGACTAAAGCAGTAGGTCTAATAGTTGACTTAAATGCTCGGGAATCGCATACTCGCACACATCCCGAAACTCCCGTGGTACCCAATAGCCATGCGACTGACTACCAAAGGCCGATACGCCGTGACTGCCATGCTCGACCTGGCGTTGCACGCGCAGCATGGGCCGGTGTCTTTGGCCGACATTTCCGAGCGCCAGGGCATTTCCCTCTCTTATCTGGAACAGCTGTTCGCCAAGCTGCGCCGCAGCAGCCTGGTCTCCAGCGTGCGCGGTCCAGGTGGTGGCTACCAGCTGTCGCGGGGCATGGAAACCATCCAGGTGGCCCAGGTCATCGATGCGGTCAACGAATCGGTCGATGCTACCCGTTGCCAGGGCCTTGGGGACTGCCATGCCGGTGATACCTGCCTGACCCACCACCTGTGGTGCGACCTCAGCCAGCAGATCCATGAATTCCTCAGCGGCATCAGCCTGGCCGACCTCGTCATGCGCCGTGAGGTGCAGGAAGTTGCCCAGCGCCAGGACCTGCGTCGTGTCGCAGGCCGAACCGCCCAGCTGGACAAGATTGAGACGTCCGCCGTCGATTGATCCCCCCGGGACGACGAGCGACGCCACCGCCTGATAGGAGAGACAAATGAAGTTGCCGATCTACCTCGATTACTCCGCGACCACCCCGGTCGACCCACGTGTGGCCCAGAAGATGGCCGACTGCCTGCTGGTCGACGGGAACTTCGGTAACCCGGCCTCGCGCTCCCACGTCTTCGGCTGGAAGGCCGAGGAAGCGGTCGAGAACGGTCGTCGCCAGGTTGCCGAACTGATCAACGCCGATCCGCGCGAAATCGTCTGGACCAGCGGTGCCACCGAGTCCGACAACCTCGCACTGAAAGGCGTCGCGCACTTCTATCAGACCAAGGGCAAGCACATCATCACCTCCAAGATCGAGCACAAGGCGGTCCTGGATACCGCTCGCCAGCTCGAGCGTGAAGGTTTCGAAGTGACCTACCTCGAGCCAGGCGCAGACGGCATCGTCACCCCGGCCCAGGTCGAGGCAGCATTGCGCGACGACACCATTCTGGTCTCGCTGATGCACGTCAACAACGAAGTCGGCTCGATCAACGACATCGCCGCCATTGGTGAACTGACCCGTTCGCGCGGCGTGCTGTTCCACGTCGACGCCGCCCAGTCGGCCGGCAAGGTCGAAATCGACCTGCAAAAGCTGAAAGTCGACCTGATGTCGTTCTCGGCGCACAAGGTCTACGGCCCTAAAGGCATCGGCGCGCTGTACGTCAGCCGCAAGCCGCGTGTACGCCTTGAAGCCATCATTCACGGCGGTGGCCATGAGCGCGGCATGCGTTCGGGCACCCTGCCGACCCACCAGATTGTCGGCATGGGCGAAGCGTTCGCCATTGCCAAGCAGGAAATGGCCGCCGAAAACGTGCGCATCAAGGCCCTGAGCGACCGCTTCTTCAAGCAGGTCTCGGACCTCGAAGAGCTGTACGTCAACGGCAGCAGCACCGCTCGCGTGCCGCACAACCTGAACCTGAGCTTCAACTACGTCGAAGGCGAGTCGCTGCTGATGTCGCTGAAAGACATCGCCGTATCGTCCGGTTCGGCCTGCACCTCCGCTTCGCTCGAGCCGTCGTACGTACTGCGCGCTCTGGGCCGTAACGACGAGCTGGCGCACAGCTCGATCCGCTTCTCCTTCGGCCGCTTCACCACCGAAGAAGAAGTCGACTACGCCGCGCAGAAAGTCTGCGAGGCCGTTAACAAACTGCGTGAGCTGTCGCCGCTGTGGGACATGTACAAAGACGGCGTTGACATCTCCAAGATCGAGTGGGCCGCCCACTAAGCAGTCGCCGGCAAGAGCGGCTCCCTGATGAGGAAGGAATTGCACCATGGCATACAGTGAAAAGGTCATCGACCACTACGAAAACCCACGCAACGTCGGCAAGATGAATGCCGAGGACCCGGATGTCGGTACCGGCATGGTCGGTGCTCCAGCGTGCGGTGACGTGATGCGTCTGCAGATCAAGGTCAACGAGCAGGGCGTCATTGAAGACGCCAAGTTCAAGACCTACGGCTGCGGTTCGGCCATCGCTTCCAGCTCCCTCGCCACCGAGTGGATGAAGGGCAAGACCCTGGACGAAGCCGAAACCATCAAGAACACCCAGCTGGCGGAAGAACTGGCGTTGCCGCCAGTGAAGATCCACTGCTCGGTACTCGCCGAGGATGCCATCAAGGCAGCCGTTCGCGATTACAAGCAGAAAAAAGGCTTGATCTAAGTCGCCTGCAAGGTAAGAGGTAAGGAGTTCTGATGGCTATCAGCATGACAGAAGCCGCCGCCAACCACGTGCGGCGTTCCCTCCAGGGGCGCGGCAAGGGCGAGGGCATTCGCCTGGCCGTGCGCACCACCGGCTGCTCGGGCCTGGCCTACGTGCTGGAGTTCGTCGACGAAGTGGCGGGCGAAGACCAGGTGTTCGAGAACCACGGCGTGAAGGTCATCATCGACCCTAAAAGCCTGGTGTACCTTGACGGCACCGAACTGGACTTCGTCAAGGAAGGGTTAAACGAAGGCTTCAAGTTCAACAACCCCAACGTGCGCGGTGAGTGTGGCTGCGGCGAAAGCTTCAACGTCTGAGGCTGGCTGTGGGTACTCCTTGTCATTACGCTCTGTTTGATCTCCAGCCGTGCTTTCGGCTGGACCTCGACAAGCTGGCCACTCGCTACCGCGAGCTGGCCCGCGAGGTCCATCCTGACCGCTTTGCCGACGCTTCCGAGCGTGAGCAGCGGGTAGCGCTGGAGAAGTCCGCGGCCCTCAACGACGCCTACCAGACGCTGCGCAGTGCGCCGCGCCGTGCCCGCTATCTGCTGGCCATCGGTGGCCACGAAGTGCCCCAGGAGGTCACGGTCCACGACCCCGACTTCCTGCTGCAGCAAATGCAGTGGCGCGAAGAGCTCGAAGAGCTGCAGGACGAAGCCGACCTCGATGGTGTTGCCGTGTTCAAGAAGCGCCTCAAAGGTGCCCAGGACACGCTGAACGAGGATTTCGCCGCCTGCTGGGATGTGCCTGCCGAGCGCGACAAGGCCGAGCGCCTGATGCGCCGCATGCAGTTCCTCGACAAGCTCGCCCAAGAAGTGCGCCAACTGGAAGAGCGCCTCGACGATTAACCCGGCGTTGCCCGTGATGACGCCTAAGGTATTCAGATAAGCATGGCCCTACTGCAGATCGCCGAACCCGGTCAAAGCCCTCAGCCGCACCAGCGCCGCCTGGCGGTGGGTATCGACCTGGGTACCACCAATTCTCTGGTCGCTGCCGTGCGCAGCGGTCGCAGCGAACCCCTGCCCGATGCGCAGGGCAACGTCATTCTGCCCTCTGCGGTACGCTACCTGGCTGACCACAACGAGGTCGGCCAGGCTGCGCGCGAAGCGGCCGCCGGTGACCCGCTGAACACCGTGTTGTCGGTCAAGCGCCTGATGGGGCGCGGCCTGGCCGACGTCAAGCAATTGGGCGAGCAGCTGCCGTACCGCTTCATTGGCGGTGAATCGCACATGCCGTTCATCGACACTGTCCAGGGGCCGAAGAGCCCGGTGGAAGTGTCCGCTGACATCCTCAAGGTGCTGCGTGAGCGTGCCGAAGCGACCCTGGGCGGTGACCTGGTAGGCGCGGTGATCACCGTGCCGGCTTATTTCGACGACGCTCAGCGCCAAGCGACCAAGGATGCGGCCAAGCTGGCCGGCCTGAACGTGCTGCGCCTGCTCAACGAGCCGACTGCCGCTGCCGTTGCCTACGGCCTGGACCAGAATGCCGAAGGCCTGGTGGCCATCTATGACCTGGGTGGCGGTACTTTCGATATTTCGATCCTGCGCCTGACTGCTGGTGTGTTCGAAGTGCTGGCCACCGGCGGTGATACCGCTTTGGGTGGTGACGACTTCGACCACGCCATTGCTGGCTGGATCATCGAGCAGGCCGGCCTGTCCTCCGACCTCGACCCGGGTACCCAGCGTCAGCTGTTGCAGGCTGCCTGCGCCGCCAAGGAAGCCCTGACCGATGCTGACGTGGTCAGCGTCAGTCACGGTGCCTGGCAGGGCGAGCTCAGCCGGGCCGCCTTCGATGCCATGATCGAGCCGCTGATCGCCCGCAGCCTCAAGGCCTGCCGCCGCGCCGTGCGCGACAGCGGTGTCGAGCTTGAGGAGGTAGGTGCGGTGGTCATGGTCGGTGGTTCGACCCGCGTACCGCGTGTGCGTGAGGCTGTCGGTACACTGTTTGGCCGCACGCCGCTCACCTCGATCGACCCTGATCAGGTGGTCGCCATCGGTGCCGCCATCCAGGCCGATACCCTGGCAGGGAACCGCCGCGAAGGCGGTGAGCTGCTGCTGCTTGACGTCATCCCGCTGTCCCTGGGTCTTGAGACCATGGGTGGGCTGATGGAGAAAGTGATCCCGCGCAACACCACCATTCCGGTGGCGCGTGCCCAAGAGTTCACTACTTATAAAGATGGCCAGTCGGCCATGATGATTCACGTGCTGCAGGGCGAGCGCGAGCTGATCAGCGACTGCCGCTCGCTGGCACGCTTCGAGCTGCGCGGCATTCCGGCGATGGTTGCCGGTGCTGCAAAAATTCGCGTCACCTTCCAGGTGGATGCCGATGGCCTGCTCAGCGTTGCCGCCCGCGAACTGGGTTCGGGCGTGGAAGCCAGCATCCAGGTCAAGCCGTCCTACGGCCTGACCGACGGCGAAATCGCCCGCATGCTCAAGGATTCCTTCGAACACGCAGGTTCCGACAAGCAAGCCCGCCAGTTGCGTGAGCACCAGGTGGACGGTGAGCGCTTGCTCGAAGCGGTACAGGGCGCCCTGGACGCCGACGGTGAGCGCCTGCTTAGCAGCGACGAGCGCGACGCCATTGCATTCCAGATGCAAGAACTACGTGATTTGCTGGCCGGCACCGATGGCGCAGCCATCGAGCAACAGACCAAGCGTCTGTCGCAGGTGACCGACGCATTTGCCGCCCGTCGCCTTGATTCGACGGTCAAAGCCGCACTGGCCGGGCGCAACCTGAATGAGATCGAGGAGTAACCGATGCCGCTGGTGACATTCCTGCCGCATGAGAAGTTCTGCCCAGAAGGGCTGACCGTGGAGGTCGAGCCCGGGACCAACATCCTGGAGCTGGCCCACGACCATCACATCGAGATGGAAAGCGCCTGCGGCGGCGTCAAGGCCTGCACCACTTGCCACTGCATCGTGCGCAAGGGCTTTGATTCGCTCGAAGAAGCCGACGAGCTGGAAGAGGACATGCTGGACAAGGCATGGGGCCTGGAAGCGCAGTCGCGCCTTGGTTGCCAGGTGGTCGTGGGTGATACCGACCTGACCATCGAGATCCCCAAGTATTCGCTCAACCACGCTGCCGAAGCGCCGCACTGAGGTCCTGTACATGAGTCTGAAATGGGTTGATGTACTTGAGATCGCCATCCAGCTTGCAGAAAGCAAGCCTGAGGTCGATCCTCGTTATGTGAATTTCGTGGACCTGCACCGCTGGGTGCTGGCATTGCCAGAGTTCAGCGACGATCCGTCACGCGGCGGTGAGAAAGTGCTTGAGGCAATCCAGGCTGCCTGGATCGACGAAGCCGACTAAGCGTCATGTGCAGGTTAGGCAATCCCCTGAAACCCGCGTATAATTCGCGGGTTTAATTTTTCGTAACACTCATATTCTGGAGTTTTCCATGGCTGTTCAACGTACTTTCTCGATCATCAAGCCTGACGCAGTTGCCAAAAACGTCATCGGCAAGATCACCACTCGCTTTGAAGAAGCCGGCCTGAAAATCGTTGCCTCGAAAATCAAGCAACTGTCCAAAGCCGAAGCCGAAGGCTTCTACGCTGAGCACAGCGCTCGCGGCTTCTTCGGTGACCTGGTTGCCTTCATGACTTCCGGCCCGGTTGTTGTTCAGGTTCTGGAAGGCGAAAACGCCATCGCTCTGAACCGTGAGCTGATGGGCGCTACCAACCCTAAAGAAGCTGCTGCCGGCACCATCCGTGCTGACTTCGCCGAGTCGATCGACGCGAACGCCGTTCACGGTTCGGACTCCGAAGCTGCTGCTGCTCGCGAAATCGCTTACTTCTTCGCTGCTACCGAGGTAACCACTCGCTAAGCGAAAGCTTACGGGTGAGGGTGAATCCATGACGACATCTACTGGCAAAATCAACCTGTTGGGTCTGACCCAGCCGGAAATGGAACAATTCTTCGACTCAATCGGGGAGAAGCGCTTCCGTGCCGGCCAGGTGATGAAATGGATTCACCATTTTGGCGTGTCCGACTTTGCGGCCATGACCAACGTAGGCAAGGCCTTGCGCGAAAAGCTCGAGGCCGTTGCCGAGATTCGCCCACCGGAAGTGGTCAGTGAAGACATTTCCGCCGACGGCACCCGTAAGTGGGTGATCCGCGTTGCCTCCGGCAGCTGCGTCGAGACCGTCTACATTCCTACCGACGACCGCGGCACCCTGTGCGTATCGTCGCAAGCCGGCTGTGCCCTGGATTGCAGCTTCTGCTCCACTGGCAAGCAAGGCTTCAACAGCAACCTCACCGCCGCTGAAGTCATCGGCCAGGTGTGGCTTGCCAACAAATCCTTCGGGACCGTTCCTGCCAAAGTCGACCGCGCGATTACCAACGTGGTCATGATGGGCATGGGCGAGCCCTTGCTGAACTTCGACAACGTCATCGCCGCCATGAAAATCATGATGGATGACCTGGGCTATGGCATTTCCAAGCGTCGCGTCACCCTGTCCACCTCGGGCGTGGTGCCGATGATCGACGAACTGGCCAAGCACATCGACGTTTCGCTGGCCCTGTCGTTGCACGCACCTAACGACGAACTGCGCAACAAGCTGGTACCGATCAACAAGAAGTACCCGCTGAAAGTGCTGCTGGAGTCGTGCATGGGCTACATGTCCACCTTGGGTGGCAAGCGTGTGCTCACCGTCGAGTACACCCTGCTCAAGGACGTCAACGACCAGCCTGAGCATGCCGCGCAAATGATTGAGTTGCTGCGCGATGTGCCGTGCAAGATCAACCTGATCCCGTTCAACCCATTCCCGCATTCGGGCTACGAGCGGCCGAGCAACAACGCCATTCGTCGCTTCCAGGACCTGTTGCACCACGGTGGTTTCAACGTCACCACCCGTACCACCCGTGGTGAGGACATCGATGCCGCCTGTGGCCAGCTGGTCGGCCAGGTCAACGACCGCACCCGTCGCAGCGAGCGCTACATCGCCGTACGCCAGCTTTCCGCGGACGTCGAGCTGCAAGACAGCGCCGCCAGCCACTGACCGGGACTTAGCCCATGAGCCTGCGCGCTGCGCTGTCGATCCTTGCGCTTTTGCTGCTGGCCGGCTGCGTGTCGGGCGGCGCGGGCGACCCCCTGGCCAGCCGCCAGGGCAGGGCGGATGCGGGGCGTGCTTATGTGCAGCTTGGCCTGGGTTATTTGCAACAGGGTTTGACCGAGCAGGCCAAGGCGCCGCTGGGCAAGGCCCTGGCCCTGGACAGCCGTGATGCCGACGCACATGCCGCCCTGGCGCTGGTGTTCCAGGCCGAAGCTGAGCCGGCACTGGCCGAGGCGCACTTTCGCAAAGCCTTGCAGGCCCGCACGGGCGACACGCGAATTCGCAACAATTACGGCAGTTTCCTTTATGCTCAGGGGCGATTTGCCGAGGCCGAGCAGATGTTTCGCCTGGCCAGCAGCGATACCCTGTATCCTGAGCGCTCACGCGTGTACGAGAACCTGGGCCTGACTGCCCTGAAGCTTGAGCGCCGCGACCAGGCGCACGCGTATCTGCTGAAAGCGTTGCAACTCAACCAGCGGCAACCGAAAGCGTTGCTGGAAATGGCTGAGTTGTCCTACGAAAACAGGCATTATGTGCCGGCCCGGGACTACTACGATCGTTTCAGCCAGTTGAGCGACCACGATGCCCGTAGCCTGTTGCTGGGTAGCCGCCTTGCCAGGGTGTTCGACGAGCAGGGCACATTGGCCGAGCTGGGCCAGCAATTACAACGACTTTATCCCGGTACGCCGGAATATCAGCAATACCTGTCGGAGCAACGATGAACGCCGCGCATCCCGAAGTAGCAGTAGCGCCTGGCCAGAACCCCGGTGAGCTTTTGCGCCTGGCCCGTGAGAAACGGGACTGGTCTCAAGCCGAGGTGGCCCGCAAGCTCAACCTCACTGTCAGTTCGTTGAACCATGTGGAAACCGGCGCCTTCGACAAGCTGCCCGGGCATACTTTCGCCCGTGGCTATATCCGCGCCTATGCCAAGTTGATGGACCTTGACCAGGCCACCCTGGTAGAAGCCTTCGACCGCTACACCGGTACCCATGCCAAAGGCAGCGATGTGCACTCGCTGGGGCGCATCGAAGAGCCGGTACGCCTGTCGCACAATATCCTGCGCGGCGTCAGCCTGTTGTTGCTGGTGGCCGTGGTCGGCGGTGGCTTCGTCTGGTGGCAGGACCAGGGCAGCCTGCGTGGCAAGGACCTGGCCAAGATGGCCCTGGAGCACGTCGAAGTCGAAAGCGCCGACGGCACCACCCAGATTCACCCGCTCGACGAGCCTGAAGATCAGGCTGTTAGCGCAGGCCAGCAGCCCGAAAGCGCGCCGCTGGCACTGGAACAGGGCACAGCCGAGCAACCTGCTGCCGCCGAACAGGCTCCGGCAAGCCCGGCGCCTACCGCTGCGGCAGCACCTGCCCAGCAGGTGCCTGCGCAACCCGCAGCCAGCGTAGCGCCTGCTCCGGTAGCACCGGCTACCCCTGCACCGGCCGCCGTCGCGCCTGTAGCGCCTGCAGCCGCCGTGGCCGCTGCCGAGCCCGCCGCAGTACCGGCAGGCAGCGCCAAGGTCGCCATCCAGTTCACCGCCGATTGCTGGACCCAGGTGTCCGATGGCAACGGCAAGGTGCTGTTCAGCGCCGTCAAGCGCAAGGGGGACAACCTCGAGCTGACCGGCAAGCCGCCGTTCGCGGTACGCCTGGGCTTTGCCCGGGGCGCCCAGGTCAGCTACAACGGCCAGGCCGTCGATGTTGCCCCGTTCACCAGTGGCGAGACTGCTCGCCTGAAGTTGGGACAGTAAGTCATGCACGGCGAATCTCCGATCAAACGTCGCGAATCCCGCAAAATCTGGGTCGGCAATGTACCGGTGGGTGGTGATGCACCTATCGCGGTGCAGAGCATGACCAACACCGATACCAACGATGTCGCCGCCACCGTGGCGCAAATCCAGCGCTTGGTCGATGCCGGCGTGGATATCGTGCGGGTTTCGGTACCGGACATGGACGCGGCCGAGGCGTTTGGCAAGATCAAGCAACTGGTCAGCGTGCCGCTGGTCGCCGATATCCACTTCGATTACAAAATCGCCCTGCGCGTGGCCGAACTGGGCGTCGATTGCCTGCGTATCAACCCGGGCAACATCGGCCGCGAAGACCGTGTACGTGCCGTGGTCGATGCTGCCCGCGACCGTGGCATCCCGATCCGCATCGGCGTCAACGCCGGGTCCCTGGAAAAGGACCTGCAGAAGAAGTACGGCGAACCGACCCCGGCGGCGCTGGTGGAGTCGGCCCTGCGCCACGTCGAGCACCTCGACCGCCTGGACTTCCAGGACTTCAAGGTCAGCGTCAAGGCATCCGATGTGTTCATGGCCGTCGAAGCCTACCGGTTGCTGGCCAAGCAGATCGTGCAGCCGTTGCACCTGGGCATCACCGAAGCTGGTGGCCTGCGTTCAGGGACGGTGAAATCCGCCGTCGGCCTCGGTATGCTGCTGGCCGAGGGCATTGGCGATACCATCCGTATCTCGCTGGCGGCCGACCCGGTCGAAGAAGTGAAAGTCGGCTACGACATCCTCAAGTCGCTGCACCTGCGTTCGCGTGGCATCAACTTCATCGCCTGCCCGAGCTGCTCGCGGCAGAACTTCGATGTGGTCAAGACCATGAACGAGCTGGAAGGGCGCCTGGAAGACCTGCTGGTGCCGCTGGACGTGGCGGTGATCGGTTGTGTGGTCAACGGCCCGGGTGAAGCCAAGGAAGCCCATGTAGGCTTGACCGGCGGCACGCCGAACCTGATCTACATCGACGGCAAGCCGGCGCAGAAGCTGACCAATGACAACCTGGTCGATGAGCTGGAAAGGCTCATCCGTCAGAAAGCGGCCGAAAAGGTCGAAGCCGACGCGGCGCTGATCGCCCGTGGCTGACACACAGAATTCGTAAGGACTTTTCGTGAGCAAATCGCTGCAAGCCATCCGTGGCATGAACGACATCCTGCCAGAACAGTCGCCACTGTGGCGCTACTTCGAAGGCACCGTGGCCGGTCTGCTGGACACCTACGGGTACAGCCAGATCCGTACGCCGATCGTCGAGTTCACCGAGCTGTTCAAGCGCTCGATCGGTGAAGTGACCGACATCGTCGAAAAAGAGATGTACACCTTCGAGGACCGCAACGGCGATTCGCTGACCCTGCGCCCCGAAGGCACCGCCGCGTGCGTACGTGCCGTGCTGGAGCATGGCATCACCGGCAACGGCCAGGTGCAGAAACTGTGGTACATCGGCCAGATGTTCCGCCACGAGCGCCCTCAAAAGGGCCGCTACCGCCAGTTCCACCAGATTGGCGTGGAAGTGTTCAACCTGGACGGCCCGGACATCGATGCCGAGCTGATCATGCTGACCTGGCGCCTGTGGGGCCTGCTGGGCATCCAGGACGCGGTCAAGCTGGAGCTCAACAGCCTGGGTACCAGCGAAGCCCGTGCGCGCTACCGTGATGCGCTGGTCGAGTTCCTCTCGGCGCGCCTCGAGCAACTGGACGAAGACAGCCAGCGCCGCCTGAAGAGCAACCCGCTGCGCATCCTCGACAGCAAGGACCAGAACACCCAGGCGGTGCTGGTGGGTGCGCCGAAGCTGGAAGACTACCTGGACGAAGCCTCGCGCGTGCACTTCGAGGGCCTCAAGGCCCGCCTGGACGCGGCCGGCATTCCGTTCGTGATCAATACCAAGCTGGTGCGTGGCCTGGACTACTACAGCAAGACCGTATTCGAGTGGGTCACCGACAAGCTCGGTTCCCAGGGCACCGTGTGCGCCGGTGGCCGCTACGATGGCCTGGTCGAGCAGATGGGCGGCAAGCCGACCACTGGCGTCGGTTTCGCCATGGGTATCGAGCGCCTGATCCTGCTGCTGGAAACCCTGGGCAAAGTGCCGGAGTCCATCAACCGCCAGATCGACGTCTACCTGTGCGCCTTTGGCGAGCAGGCCGAGCTGGCTGGCCTGCGCCTGTCCGAAACCCTGCGCGACCGCTTGCCGGGCCTGCGCCTGGCGGTGAACGCGGGCGGTGGCAGCTTCAAGAGCCAGTTCAAGAAAGCCGACAAGAGCGGGGCGCTGTTCGCCCTGATCCTCGGTGACGAGGAACTGGCCAGGCAAGAAATCGGCTTCAAGCCCCTGCGTGGCCAGGGCGAACAACAGAACATTGCCTGGGATGCTCTTGCAGAGCACCTGGAAACCGCGATCGCGCAAGCGTAACGCGGTTCAACAAGCGAATAGGCGAAAAGGAGTATTGGGGTGTCGAGTACCGATGATGATGACCTGGCAGGGGTCAAGGACTGGTGGAACCGCAACGGCAAGCCGCTGCTGACTGGCGCATTGCTGGCAGGCGTGGTGGTGTTGGGCTGGAATACCTGGCACAAGTACCAGAGCAACCAGTCGCAAGGTGCCTCGCAGCTGTATCAGGCGTTGCTTGAAACCAGCCTGACGCCGACTGGCCAGCCAGACGCCACCAAGGTTGCGGAACTGGCCGGCAAGCTCAAGAGCGAGTTTGGCGGTACTGCCTATGCCCAGTACGGCAGCCTGTTCGTGGCCAAGGTCGCGGTCGAGAGCGGCAAGCTCGACGACGCCGCTGCCGAGCTCAAAGGCGTGCTGGACAAGCCGGCCGACGTGACCCTGGGCGAAATTTCGCGCCAGCGTCTGGCCCGCGTGCTGGCCGCCCAGAACAAGGCCGAGGATGCCCTCAAGCTGCTTGACGGCGACGCCGACAAAGCCTTCCTGGCCAGCCGTGAAGAGTTGAAGGGTGACCTGCTGGTACAGCTGGGTCGCGCCGACGACGCGCACAGCGCTTACGAAAAAGCCAAGGCTGCGTTGTCCGATGAGGCGGCGGTCGGTGGCCTGCAATTGAAGCTGGATGACCTGGCTAAAGGGGACGCGTAAGTGATCGGTTGGAAACATGCAGCAGTGCTGACCCTGGCCGTACTGGCCGCCGGTTGCAGCAGCAACAGCAAGAAGGAACTGCCCCCGGCCGAGCTGACCAAGTTCACCAAGGAAGTGGTGCTGAAGAAGCAGTGGAGCCGTTCGATCGGTGACGGCCAGGGTGAGACCTACAATACCCTGGTACCGGCCATCGAGAACGACCGTATCTACGCGTCCGACGTCAATGGCGAAGTCTTCGCCCTGGACCGCATCACTGGTGACGTGGTGTGGAAGAAGGACCTGGAGCTGCAGGTTTCCGGCGCTGTCGGCGTGGGCTACGGTCTGGTCATGCTCGGCACCCTCAAGGGTGAAGTCATTGCCCTGGACTCCAGCACCGGTGAAGAGCGTTGGCGCTCGCGCGTGACCAGCGAAGTGCTGGCCCCGCCTGCCAACAACGGGGATGTGGTCGTGGTGCAGACCCAGGACGATCGTCTGATCGGCCTGGATGCCGCCACGGGCGACCGCCGCTGGATCTACGAGAACACCCCGGCCGTACTGACCCTGCGTGGCACCGGTGCACCGATCGCCACCAACCGCCTGGCCGTCGCCGGCCTGTCCACCGGCAAGGTGGTCGCGGTAGACATCAACAACGGTGTGCCGGTGTGGGAAAGCCGCGTGGCCATTCCTAAGGGCCGTTCCGAGCTGGACCGTGTGGTTGATATCGACGGCGGCTTGCTGCTGTCTGGTGGTACCCTGTACGTCAGCACCTACCAGGGCCGTGTAGCGGGCCTGGACCTGGAAAGCGGCCGCGAGCTGTGGCAGCGCGATGCTTCCAGCTATGTGGGTGTCGCCCAGGGCTTCGGTAACGTCTACGTCAGCGAAGCCTCGGGTACCGTGGAAGGCGTGGATGAGCGCTCTTCCAGTGCCCTGTGGAGCAACGACAGCATGGCTCGCCGCCAGTTGACCGCCCCTGAAGTGTTCAGCAGCTACGTGGCTGTGGGTGACTTTGAAGGTTACCTGCACCTGCTGAGCCAGGTGGATGGCCGCTTCGTCGGCCGTGAGCGTATCGACAGCGATGGCCTGCGCGCCCGCCCACTTGTGGTCGGCGACACCATCTATGTCTTTGGCAACAGCGGCAAGCTCGAGGCACTGACCATCCGCTGAAGCTATGCTTGAAGCCTTGGCGGGTTTCAAGCCGCGGCGTAGGACACGCCGCCCAAACTCCGGCCGCTGCCTTGCAGCGGCCTTTGCATTTTCAAGAATTCGAGAGTGGAGAGCCGATGGTTCCCGTAATTGCCCTGGTGGGCCGCCCGAACGTCGGCAAATCCACCATGTTCAACCGCCTGACCAAAACCCGCGATGCCATCGTGGGTGACCTGTCGGGCCTGACCCGTGACCGCCAGTATGGTGATGCCAGCTGGCAGGGTCGTTCGTTCATCCTGATCGACACCGGCGGTATTACCGGTGACGAAGTGGGCATGGACGAAAAAATGGCCGAGCAGTCGCTCATGGCCATCGAAGAAGCCGACTACGTGCTGTTCCTGGTCGATGCCCGCGCCGGCATGACCGCCGCTGACCAGATGATTGCCGAGCACCTGCGCAAGCGCAACAAGTCGGCGATTCTGGTCGCCAACAAGATCGACAACATCGACCCCGATGTTGCCCGCGCCGAGTTCTCGCCGATGGGCATGGGTAACGCCATTCCGGTGGCGGGTTCCCAGGGCCGTGGTATCAGCGCCCTGATGGAAGCCGTGCTTGGCCACCTGCCGCGTGATGCCGAGGAAGAAGCCCTCGACCAGGACGTCGCCGAAGGCGAGGAGGCCGTGCGCATTCCTGGCCCGAGCGAGAAGGATGGCATCAAGATCGCCATCATCGGCCGCCCGAACGTCGGCAAGTCGACCCTGGTCAACCGCATGCTCGGCGAAGAGCGTGTGGTGGTCTACGACGAGCCGGGTACTACCCGTGACAGTATCTACATCCCGTTCGAGCGTGATGGTGACAAGTACACCTTCATCGACACCGCCGGGGTGCGCAAACGCGGCAAGATCCACGAGGAAGTCGAGAAGTTCTCGGTGGTCAAGACGCTGCAGGCGATCAAGGACGCCAACGTCGTCATCTTCGTCATGGACGCCCGTGAAGGGGTGGTCGACCACGACCTGAACCTGCTGGGCTTCGCCCTCGAAGCCGGCCGCGCCATCGTCATCGCGCTGAACAAGTGGGATGGCATGGAGCCGGGTGAGCGCGCCTACGTGAAGACCGAACTGGAGCGCCGGCTGTTCTTCGTCGACTTCGCCGACATCCACTTCATCTCCGCCTTGCACGGCACCGGCGTGGGCAACCTGTACAAGTCGGTGCAGGCCGCATTCACCTCGGCTGTGACCCGCTGGCCAACCAGCCGCCTGACGCAGATCCTCGAAGATGCTGTCAGCGAGCACCAGCCGCCGCTGGTCAACGGCCGCCGCATCAAGCTGCGCTATGCCCACCTTGGTGGTGCCAACCCGCCGCTGATCGTGATCCACGGCAACCAGACCGAGAGCATTCCAAAGTCGTACTCGCGTTACCTGGAAAACACCTACCGCCGCGTGCTGAAGCTGGTCGGTACGCCGATCCGCATTGAGTACAAGGGCGGTGAGAACCCGTTCGAGGGCAAGAAGAACACCCTCACCGACCGCCAGGTCAACAAGAAGCGCCGCTTGATGTCGCACCACAAGAAGGCCGAGAAGAAGCGCCGCGACAAGCGCTGATTCCGCGTCAGCTTCTTCGCGGGCTTGCCCGCTCCCACAGGTCCTCCACAGATTTTGAATATTGTGCAGCACCTGTGGGCGCGGGTTCACCCCGAAGAGGCCCTTTGATCCAAAGCAATCCCCCTATTGTTTCAACCTTTTTCCTGACTGCTCGATCCGCTATGCTCGGACTCCACCCCGTGCCGGATACACCCCAGGAAAGAGGGCTCCATGATCCGCAGCAAACTGCCGAATGTCGGCACGACCATCTTCACCACCATGTCCCAGCTCGCCGTGCAGACCGGCGCGCTCAACCTGTCCCAGGGTTTCCCTGATTTCAACGGCCCGCAGGCCCTGCTCGATGCAGTGGGCCGGCATGTGGCTGCCGGGCACAACCAGTATTCGCCAATGACCGGCCTGCCGGCCTTGCGCCAGCAAGTGGCGGCGAAGGTGGCGCGGCTGTATGGCGCACAGGTGGATGCCGACCAGGAAGTGACCATCACCCCCGGTGCCACCGAGGCGATCTTCTGTGCCATCCAGGCGGTGGTCCACGCCGGTGACGAAGTGATTGTCTTCGACCCGTGCTACGACAGCTACGAGCCGTCGGTGGAACTGGCCGGTGGCCGCTGTGTACATGTGCAACTGAGCGACGGCGACTTCCGTATCGACTGGCAGAAGTTCAGTGATGCCCTGAGCCCACGCACCCGCATGGTCATCCTCAATTCGCCGCACAACCCCAGCGGTGCATTGATTACTCGCGAAGACCTTGAGCAGTTGGCTACGCTGATTGCCGACCGCGATATCTACCTGGTCAGCGATGAGGTTTACGAGCATCTGGTTTACGACGGTGTTCGCCACGCCAGCGTGTTGGCCCACGAGCAGTTGTATCAACGTGCTTTTGTGGTCAGTTCGTTCGGCAAGACCTACCACGTTACCGGCTGGAAGACCGGCTACGTGATCGCGCCCCCGGCGCTGAGCGCAGAGCTGCGCAAGGTGCACCAGTACGTCAACTTCTGTGGCGTGACGCCGCTGCAGTGCGCCCTGGCCGACTTCATGGCCGAGCACCCTGAGCATATCGATGAACTGCCGGCTTTCTACCAGGCCAAGCGCGACCTGTTCTGCGGCTTGCTGGATGGCTCGCGTTTCAACTTTACCCGCACGGCGGGCACTTATTTCCAGCTGGTGGACTACTCGCAGATCCGACCGGACCTGAACGATGTCGACATGTCGCTATGGCTCACCCGTGAGCACGGTGTGGCGACCATCCCGGTATCGGTGTTCTACCAGCAACCCATCCCCGAGCAACGCCTGGTACGCCTGTGCTTTGCCAAACGTGAGGAGACGCTGCGTCAGGCAGCGGAACGACTATGCGCGATCTGAGCACACTGCCCAACCTGAAAGTCGCCCTGGTGCAAACGACCCTGGCCTGGCACGACCGTGAGGCCAACTATGCACACTTCGAGGTGCTGCTGGAGCAGGTAGGAGAGGTGGACCTGGTGATCCTGCCAGAGATGTTCACCACCGGTTTTTCGATGGACTCCGAAAGTTTGGCCGAGCCGGAAAACGGCCCGACCTACAAGTGGCTCAAGGCCCAGGCGAAGAAGTGCAACGCGGTGATTACCGGTAGCGTGATCATCCAGGCCGCCGATGGCAGCCACCGCAACCGCCTGCTATGGGCGCGGCCGGACGGCGAGATCTTGCACTACGACAAGCGCCACCTGTTCCGCATGGCCGGTGAGCACAAGCACTACACCCCCGGTGAACGCCAGGTGCAGTTCGAGCTCAAGGGCTGGCGGATTCGCCCGCTGATCTGCTACGACCTGCGCTTCCCGGTGTGGAGCCGTGATGCCCAGGACACCGACCTGCTGCTGTATACCGCCAACTGGCCGGCTGCGCGCCGCCAGCACTGGAACCGTCTGCTACCGGCGCGGGGCATCGAGAACCTGTGCTATGTGGCGGCAGTGAACCGGGTGGGCACGGACGGCAAGGGCTTTGCCTATTCGGGCGATAGCCAGGTGCTCGACTTCCAGGGCGAGAGCCTGCTCAGTGCCGGCGAGGCAGACGGGGTGTTTACCGCCGTGCTGAGTGCGTCGGAACTGGCGGCGTACCGGGCCAAGTTCCCGGCCAACCTGGATGCCGATACCTTCGATTTACACTGACAGCTTGTACCGGCCTCTTCGCGGGTAAACCCGCTCCCACAGGTACTGCACAGTCTTCGTAATCTGTGATGATCCTGTGGGAGCGGGTTTACCCGCGAAGAGGGCGGCGCTGGTTAAATCAATAGATGATCAGTACACATCCCGCCGATACCGCCCATCCTCAATCAACTGCTGCACAGCGGCTTCCCCAAGCATGCCGTTGAGCGCCGCATCCACCCCCGCAGCCATCCCTTGCAGGCTGCCGCAGACATACACGCAGGCGCCATCCGCCACCCAGCGCTTGAATTCCTCGGCTTGCTGCAGCAACACATCCTGCACATACACTTTCTCGGCCTGATCCCGCGAGAACGCCAGGTCCAGGCGTGCCAGGTCGCCGCTCTGCAGCCAGCCTTGCAGCTCATCACCACACAGCAGGTCATGCGCCCGGTTACGCTCGCCAAACAGCAGCCAGTTGCGCTGTTCGCCAGCATTTACCCGTGCGCGGATCAGGCTGCGCAGGCCGGCCAGGCCGGTGCCGTTACCGATCAGGATCATCGGTGCTGGGGTCTCCGGCAGGTGGAAGCCGCTGTTGCGCCGCAGGCGCAGGCTCAGCGTGCCGTTCATGGGCAGGTATTCGGTGAGCCAGCCGGAGCCCAGGCCCAGGTTGCCATCGCTATGGCGCTCCTGGCGCACGATCAGCTCCAGCGCGCCGTAACTGGCGATCGAGGCGATGGAGTATTCGCGGCTGCCGATCGGCACCAGGGCGTCTACCAGCGCTTGCGGCTGCAAGCCGATCAGGTGATCACGGCGCGCCGGCAGCTGGCGGCCAGCGAGGGCTTGGGCAAGTGTTTCGCCCAGGCCATTCACCTGTACCGGGGCGCTGGCGTCCAGCGCCATGCCCTTGAGGAACGCGTCGATCCGTGGCTGCCCATTGAGCGGCAGGATTTCAGCCAGGTCACCGGCTTCCCAGCTGGCAGGCTCTTCAGCCAGCAGGCCAAGCAAGTACACCGGCTGGCCCTGGCTGCCCGGGTTGAGCAGTTCGCGACGCACCAGTGACCAGTTGCCAAAGCTTGGCGGCTGCCAGGCGGCCACTGGCTGGGCGCCGGTCAGTTGCGCCAGCTCCTGCTGCCACTGCTGCAGGGCGGCCTGGTCGGCGTTGTCCACCTCCACCGGGCTGAACGCGCTGCTGGCACCGCGCTCACCCAGCCACGCCTGCAGGCGACGGGCGAAGCCGCAGAAGTGCGGGTACTGGCGGTCGCCGAGGGCGAGCAGGGCGTAGTTGAGGTTGTTCAGTGCCCACGGCTGGCCGAGCACCTTGCGCTCGAAGGCGCGGGCGCTGTCGGGTGCTTCGCCGTCGCCAAAGGTACTGACCACGAACAATGCGCGGCGAGCCTGGCGCAGGTCGTCTTCCCGCAGTTCGGCCAGCGCGCGTACCTGCACCGGCAGGCCGGCTGCCTGCAACTGGCCGGCACTTTGCCAGGCCAGTTGTTCGGCAAAGCCGCTTTGGCTGGCAAAGCCGATCAGCCAGCTGTCGCCGCTGCCGGTGCCGGTGGCGACGTTGCCACGGGCTGCGCGGACCTGGCGCTTCTTGCGGCGGCGGTCGAGGTACAGCAGCCAGCCCGTGACGAAGAACAGCGGCATGGTCAAGCTGGCGATGGTGACGATGATGCGCCCCGGCAGGCCGAAGTATTCGCCCACGTGCAGGGCGTAGACGCTCTGCAGCAGCTGGGCCTTGAAGGATTTGTCGGAGTAGCGGTCGTGCCTTTTAACCTGGCCGGTGGCCGGGTCCAGTTCCAGGGTGTTGAAGGCGCGCGGGTGATCGGCGTTGTCCAGCAGGTAGAACAGGTTGGCCGGCTGGCCGCCAACCGGTGGCAGGCGCAGGTTGTAGGCGGCAAGGCCTGGCCCTGCGGCGTTTTTGAGGTTGGCCCAGATGGCGTCGTAGTCGACCACCAGCGGCGGGGCGTTCTTGTCGACCTTCTGCGGCCCGTGGCGGCCACGGCCTT
This sequence comes from Pseudomonas sp. SAS7, assembly GCF_052112345.1. Classification (NCBI taxonomy): domain Bacteria; kingdom Pseudomonadati; phylum Pseudomonadota; class Gammaproteobacteria; order Pseudomonadales; family Pseudomonadaceae; genus Pseudomonas; species Pseudomonas sp. SAS7. The sequence goes on from NZ_JBEGGO010000020.1 coordinate 63,294, forward strand.
CGCCGCGTTTTTGTTGCTGGCCGGCTGCCGGCGCGTCGGCCAGCAGCTTGTTCAGGCCTTCGCGGTACCACTCATAGGACCAGAACAGGCCGGTGAGGGCGAACAGAAGATAGAACAGCAGGCACCAGGTACCGGCCACGGCGTGCAGGTCCCAGTTGAAGGCGCGGCCTTTCTTGGCCCAGTCGAAGGTCAGCCAGGTGCGCCAGTCCAGCGCCTTGCGCGGCCAGCGCAGGTACAGGCCGGACAGGCAGAAGAACACCAGCATCAGGGTGCAGGCGCCGGTGATCTGCCGGCCAGTGTCGCCAATGGCCAGAAAACGGTGCAGGTTGAGCATGAGGTTGAAGAAGCCTTGCCCGGCCACTTCACCTTTGAGTTCGCCCGTATACGGGTCGGCATAGCGCAGCTCGCCACGGCGCTCGCCCGGTGCCGGCATGAAGAAGATGCGTGCGGCATTGCCTTCACGCACGTCAACCCACAGCATCGACACCTTGTCGTGTTGCTGGGCCTCGACCCGTTGCACCAGCTCGGCCGGCGGCAGTACGCCCTCGGCGCGCACTTCGACCTTGAGCACGTCGGCATTGAACGCGCGCAGCAGTTCTTCCTGGAACGAGTACAGCGCCCCGGTGATGCCCATCAAGGCCAGCACCAGGCCAGCGGTGATGCCAAAGAACCAGTGCAATTGGAACAGCGTCTTCTTCACCACATCGATCACCTTGTGTTGCTGCCGCAGACTGCGCGGCGTGCATTATGCCTTGATACGCAAAAGCCCCGCTCACTGGAATGAACGGGGCCCTTGGTTGTTGCTTTAGAAGTGGACGCTGGTGGTCAACAGTGCAGTCCGCCCGGCCGCCTGGTTGGCGAAGTGGGTGGAGAAGGCCTTGTCGTAGTACACCTCGTTGGTCAGGTTCTGCACGTTCAGCTGCAGGTCGACGTTCTTGGTCAGCTTGTAGGCGGCCATGGCGTCGTAGCGTACGTAGCTGTCGACCATGGTGGTGTTGGCCACGCTGCCGTACACGTCATCCACGTAGAACGCACCACCGCCCACGGTCAGCTTTGGCGTGATCGAGTAGGTCGTCCACAGGCTGGCGCTGTTGTTCGGGGTGTTCGGCAACTGGTTGCCATCGTTGGCCTTGCCCAGCGGGCCGCCGTCGATCTGGCGAGCCTGCATGTAGGTGTAGCCGGCGAATACCTGCCACTTGTCGGTGATCTTGCCGCTGGCCGACAGTTCGATGCCTTGTACGCGAGTTTCGCCGACGTTTTCGTAGGTGGTGGTGTCCACCTGAACGCGGGCGTTTTCCTTCTCGGTGCGGAACAGCGCAGCGGTCAGCGACAGGCGCTGGTCGAGCAGGTCCCACTTGGTGCCGATCTCGTAGTTGGTGGTTTCCTCTGGCTCCATGTCGCTGGCCAGCAGGTTGCCGTTACGGTCCGGGGTGCCACCCAGCGGGTTGCCTTCTGTACCTTCGCCGAGCATCGAGCCTGGTGGTGTTGCAGAGGTGGCGTAGGACACGTAGATGCTGCCGTTTTCGGCCGGTTTCCATACCAGGCCCAGCTGGCCAGTCACGAATTCGCTGACATCCTTGCCTTTGGCGGTGGTGGTGCCAGCAGCGTTGTAGGTCTTGTAGTCGGTGTCGAAGTGATCGTAGCGCAGGCCCATGTTGACCAGCCACTCGGGGGTCAGCTCCAGCGTGTCGAACACGTACAGCGCACGGGTCTTGCTGTTGGTGGTAGTGCCGGCGTAGTTGCGCGAGATGGCACCGTTCCACGGGTCATCCGGGTTCGGGTTGCTCAGCGAGGTGCAGTTGTAGCCGCTGGTGGCGCCGATCATGCCGGGGGTGCAGTTGGTATTGGCAGCGCCGCCAGGGACCGTGTCGGTGTCGACGGTGTAGGACGAACGGTCGCTTTCTTCGCGGCTCAGTTCGATACCGGTCGAGAAGCTGTTTTTCATGCCACCGACGTAGAACTCGCCGAACAGGTCGGTCTGGTTGGTGGTGGTGGCGGTGTTGCCGACACGGCTGTTGGCACGGCGCCAGACGCTGCCGTTGTTGACGTTGCCCTTGCTGTCGTCAGGCTGGGTCAGGATGTAGTCCTGCATGCTGTTGCCGTGACGCAGGGTGTTCTTGATGGTCAGCGAGTCGGTCAGGTCGTGCTCGATCGCGAAGGTGGCGATGTCTACACGGCTCTTGCGGAAGTCACGGCCGGTCAGGCCATAGAAGTTGTCGCTGTCGCCGCCGTCATTCGGCTTGCTCGGGTGTGCCGAGGTGCGCCCGCCGCTGCCGTTGGTCGGGATGGTGTACGGGATGCCCGAATCCGGAAGGTCGTCGCTTTCCAGGTGGTAGTAGTCGAGGTTGACTCGGGTCGGTGTGCCCAGGCCGAAGGCCAGCGACGGGGCGATACCCCAACGGTCGTAGTTGACCTTGTCGCGGCCAGCAACGTTGCTTTCGTGGGTCATCAGGTTCAGGCGGCCGGCAACGGTGTCGCTGAACTGGTAGTTGCCATCGAAGGTGTAGCGCTGGGTCTGGTCACTGCCCCAGGTCCAGGCGCCGTCCAGCGAGTTGCCCAGGTGCGCACGCTTGCTCACCAGGTTGATGGTACCGCCAGCGGCACCACGGCCACCGATGGCGGAGTTCGGGCCCTTGGCCACTTCTACCGACTCGATGGCGAAGATTTCGCGGGTTTGCGCGCCAGTGTCACGCACGCCGTCAAGGTAAGTATCGCCTTGGGCGTCAAAGCCGCGGATGAACGGGCGGTCGCCTTGCGGGTTGCCGCCTTCGCCGGCGCCGAAGGTGATGCCTGGCACGGTGCGCAGGGCGTCCTGCAGGGTCAGGGCGTTGGTGTCCTTGATCACTTGCTGCGGGATGACGGTGACCGAGCGCGGGGTGTCTACCAGCGGCGCGGTGTACTTCTGCGAGGCGGCCTTCTCGACTTTGTAATCGGTGCTGGCCTGTTCAGCCTTGCCGTTGACGCTGGTGGCGTCGAGGGTGATCGCGCTGCTGGCGGCCGGGTCGGCGGCATACACCGATGTGGCGCTAAGCGCGACGCCGATGGCGGAAACGATCAGGCGTGGCGAACTCACTGCAGATGGTACGTACTGGCGCATTGCTAAGGACCTTCCCCAAGGTGTTGAGGCGGCGGATCTTAATGTAAGCAATTGTGACTAACAATTGAGAGTCGTTACCATTCGTGAAGAATTTACAATCTTTACATTTGGCCTTTACGGTTTCATCAAGCTGAAACGTCTTAAGCGGCGAAAAGGCTTGTGTAGCGCAAAAGGGAATCAATATCATTGGCGCCTTTACACTTCCTAACGGTGCTGCCGCCATGCTGCTTCACATCCCAGGCCTGTTCGACGCTGACGAGCTGGCCCGTATCCGCGAGGCGCTGGAGCAGGCCGACTGGGCCGATGGCAAGGTGACTGCCGGCTACCAGTCGGCCAAGGCCAAACACAACCTGCAGTTGCCCGAAGGGCACCCGTTGGCCAAGGAAATCGGCACTGCGCTGATCGAGCGCCTGTGGAAAACCCCGCGTTTCATGTCGGCGGCCCTGCCGCACAAGGTGTTTCCGCCGTTGATCAACTGCTACCGTGAGGGTGGCAATTTCGGCTTTCACATCGATAACGCTCTGCGTCAGCCCAAGGGCAGCCCGGAGCGGGTGCGTACCGACCTGTCTTCGACACTGTTCCTCAGCGACCCGGATAGCTACGACGGCGGTGAGCTGGTGATTCAGGACACCTATGGTGAGCGGCAGGTGAAGCTGGCTGCCGGTGACCTGGTGCTGTACCCCGGTACCAGCCTGCACAAGGTCAACCCGGTCACCCGAGGCCAGCGTTATGCCGCGTTCTTCTGGACCCAGAGCCTGGTGCGCGAGGACAGCCAGCGGGCGCTGCTGTTCGAGATGGACAACGCCATCCAGCAACTGACTGCCGATGTACCCGAGCACCCCTCGTTGCTGCAGCTGACCGGCACCTACCACAACCTACTACGCCGCTGGGCTGAGGTCTGAACCGTGTCCTATCAGTTGCGACGTGAGGAAGTGGTGGATGTAGCCGGCTTGCAGGCCATGCTGGAGGAGAGCCCCGGCAAAGCTGCCCAGGCAATCCTGGCAGCGGCGGGGCAGGGCACGGTCGAGGCGCAGTTGCTGCTGGGGCAGATCCTGCTGGATGGGCGCGGCATCGAAGAAGATGCCACCGTGGCCCGGCGTTGGTTCGGCATCGCCGCACAGGGCGGCAGTGCCATGGCGCACAACATGCTCGGTCGTTGCCTGGAGCATGGTTGGGGTGGTGAGCCGAGCTTGGAGCAGGCGGCCATTCATTATGCGCGTGCGGCCGACGCCGGGCTGGACTGGGGCCTTTACAACCTGGGCAACCTGCTGGCCACCGGGCGGGGGGTGCCGGCCAACCAGGCACAGGCACTGATGTGCTACGAGAAGGCCGCGCAGCTGGGGCATGCCAAGTCGATGAACCTGTATGGGCGTTACCTGGAGCAGGGCATTGCCACGGCGCCCAGCCCGGCGCGGGCGGTGCGCTGGTATCGGCGCTCGGCCGAGGCGGGGGATTTCCGTGGGATGTTCAGCCTGGGGCTGGTGCTGGTCGAGCGCGGGCAGCTGGCCGAAGCAGGGCAATGGCTGGAGCAGGCGCGGGTTGAGGGGAACATGAATTTCCTGCGTGCTGCGTTGGTAACCTTGCAGGGTGCAGGGCCGGTGTTGATGGCCTTTGCGGCGCGGTATGCCGAAGAGATCGAACGGCGGGAAGACCGCTCCAATCTGACCGGTTGACGCGGTCAAGTGTAGGAGCGGCCTTGTGTCGCGAACGGGCTGCGAAGCAGCCCCGGCAATTTGTGCCTTTAAGCTGAGATCCTGGGGCTGCTTCGCAGCCCTTTCGCGACACAAGGCCGCTCCTGCAGGGATTGCGCAGGCTTTGGTGGCACACACATGAAAACGGGGCCTTGCGGCCCCGTTTTGCGTTACAGGTAGTAAGCCTTCAGCGGCGGGAAGCCGTTGAATTCGACTGCGCTGTAGCTGGTGGTGTAGGCACCGGTCGACAGCCAGTACAGGCGGTCACCGATGGCCAGGTTCAGCGGCAGGCCGTATTTGTAGTTTTCGTACATGATGTCGGCGCTGTCGCAGGTCGGGCCGGCGATGACGACTTCTTCGGTTTCGCCTTTCTTCTCGGTCCAGATCGGGAACTTGATGGCTTCGTCCATGGTTTCGATCAGGCCGGAGAATTTGCCCACGTCAGTGTAGATCCAGCGCTCGACGGCAGTGCGCGACTTGCGCGCCACCAGCACCACTTCGCTGACCAGGATGCCGGCGTTGGCAATCAGCGAACGGCCTGGCTCCAGGATGATTTCCGGCAGCTCGTCACCGAAGTCTTCCTTGAGGAAGCGGATGATTTCTTCGGCGTAGGTTTCCAGGCTGTTGGTCCGGGTGATGTAGTTGGCCGGGAAGCCGCCACCCATGTTGATCAGCTTCAGCTCGATGCCGTCTTCTTCCTTCAGGCGCTCGAAGATCACTTTGACCTTGGCAATGGCGGCGTCCCACACGCTGATGTCGCGCTGCTGCGAGCCCACGTGGAAGGAGATGCCGTAAGGCACCAGGCCCAGGTCACGGGCGAGGATCAGCAGGTCCATGGCCATGTCGGTCTGGCAGCCGAATTTACGCGACAGCGGCCAGTCGGCAGTGGTGGAGCCTTCAGTCAGGATACGCACATACACTTTCGAACCCGGTGCGGCCTTGGCGATGTTGCGCAGGTCGGCTTCCGAGTCGGTGGCGAACAGGCGCACGCCCTTCTCGTAGAAGTAGCGGATGTCCTTGGACTTCTTGATGGTGTTGCCGTAGCTGATGCGGTCAGCGCTGACGCCGCGGTCCATCACCTTGTCCAGTTCGTAGATCGAGGCGATGTCGAAGCTCGAACCTTTCTCTTTGAGCAGGTCGATGATTTCGACGGCAGGGTTGGCCTTGACCGCGTAGTAGACCTTGGCGAATTCGAAACCGGCGCGCAGGTCGTCATAGGCCTGGCTGATCATCTGGGTATCGATGAGTACGAACGGGGTTTCCTGCTTGTCGGCGAACGCCTTCATTTTCTGGAAGGTGTCACGCGCGAAATAGTCTTCGACCTGGATCGACATGCTCAGGGACTCCATGGGCAAACAAAAAGAATAAGTGGCTGCAAACTGAACGTCCTCCGTATCCCCACTTTGGTTCGCCTACTCAGTACTTGAGCCGGATGGATCGTTTCCAGCATGGACGTTCGGCGCGCACTTTAGGGCGTGAAGAATGCAGAATCAACAGGCAATCCGGGCGTGATCGGCGTGGATCGACGACCAGCCATTTGAATAACCGACTCGTGTGACCGGCTGATGTTCCCCACGATGTTTCAAGCGTTAAATATTGTGGAATAGACCGTATTGGCCCTTTCGCGGGTGAACCCGCTCCCACAGGGATTGCGCAATTCCTTCAGGGGCGGGTTCACTTGCCAAAGGGCCCCAGGTGTTCATATTTATGGCCACATTTTCCTGGTACCCACGTACAGGAAATGGCCCATAAATTTTTTGTTACCGACTGGCGGATTTGCTGGTTTTGATGAGAAACATTACTATTCGCACCCTTATCCGCCTCCCTGATGACCCAGACCGTGTCCGGACACAAAGGCTTCCTCGACCATTACCATGAGCTGATCGGCACCTGGACGCGCAAACTGCGCAATCGCCAGCAGGCCGAAGACCTCACCCACGATGCCTTTGTCCGGGTACTGGAAAACCCGCGCGACCAGGTCGAGCAGCCCCGCGCCTACCTGCACCAGACCGCACGTAACATTGCCGTGGATGGCTTGCGCCGCGAAGACCGCCGCCAGGCCCTGGCGCTGGAAGCCTTCGACGAGGGCACTACCGCCAGCGATGACCCGGAGGCCTACGTGCATGCCCTGGAATTGGCCGACAGCGTCGAGCGGGCGCTGGCCGAGTTGCCGCTCAACTGCCGGCAGGTGTTCATCTGGCAGAAGCTCGAAGGCCTGACCCAGGCCGAGATCGCCGAGCGCATGGGGTTGAGCAAGAACATGGTCGAAAAGTATATGATCCGCACGCTCCGGCATTTGCGTGAGCACCTGGATGTGTCGGCATGAGTCAGGAGACCTTTTCGATGAAACAGCACGGTACCGATACCGTCCGCGAGCAGGCGGCCGCATGGTTTGCCCGTGTGCAGGATGCGCCTCGGGATGCCGGGCTGCAGAAACAGTTGCGCGCCTGGTTGGCCAGCGACGAGCGCCACCGCGAGGAGTACCAGCACCTGTGCCGCGTGTGGCAGGCCGCCGACTTCATTCCGCGCCAGCGCCTTGAAGCGTTGTGCCAGCCGGACCCGGTGCAGCAACTGCCGCGTCGGCGTTTCGTGCGTCAGGCCTTGGCCGCCAGTGTTGCGGTGCTGGCGTTGGGCCTGGGCTGGGGCGGCTGGAACTACCAAAAGCTGAATCATCAGGGTAGCTTGCAGACCGCCTTCAATGAACGCCGCCAGGTCGAACTGCCGGATGGCTCCTTGCTGGATCTCAATGGCAGCACACAGCTGCAGGTCGACTTCAGCGCTGGCCAGCGGCATATCCGCCTGAGTGCCGGCGAGGTGATGTTCAACGTCGCCCACGACAGTGCCCGGCCGTTTGTGGTCGACACCGCCCAGGGCAGCGTGACGGTAACCGGTACCCGCTTTGACGTGCGCCGGGACCCTGCCAGCACCCGGGTGGCTGTGGAGCAGGGTTCGGTGCGAGTGCAGGGCAAGGGCGACGCGCTGGCGCAGCTTACGGCCGGCCAGGGTTCGCATATAAATGCACAGGGCGGGGTGGCCGCCCCCTACGCCGTCAATACCGCTGCCGTTACTGCCTGGCGCCAGGGCAAGCTGGTGTTCGACAACGCCACCCTCGCCGAGGTGGTGGCCGAAGCCTCGCGCTATCGTAGCCAACCGCTGCGGGTTGCCCCCGGTAAAGTCGCCCAGATGCGCCTTTCGAGCACCTTCAGCACCGACGACACCGACGCACTGTTGCGGGCCTTGCCGAGCATCCTGCCGGTGGCCATCAAGGCCCATGAAGACGGCTCTCGCGAAATAATTGCGAAATAGATTCAGGTTTTTTTTCGCTCGTTCGTCTTCCTCGCCAGCTGCAACTGCCAAGCATTTCCATTTGCACGCGGTTGGCGTTTATTCCGCATTCCAGGATGTTTCGACGACGTGAACAACAACAAACCCTTCCCACACTTGCGCGCCCTGGCGCTGGCCCTGGCGGTCAGCGCCGTGACCGTCAACAGCCAGGCTGCTGAGGCGGGCAACACCATCCAGATCCAGGCCCAACCGCTGGCTTCGGCGCTGAATCAGCTTGGTCAGCAAACCAACCTGCAGCTGTTCTTCAGCCCCGAACTGGTGGCGGGCAAACAGGCCCCGGCGGTGTCCGGCAACCTGGCGCCGGTGCAGGCGCTGCAACAGTTGCTGCAAGGCAGCGGGCTGACCTTCGAGATGTCCCAGGACACCGTGGTGGTAAAGCCACTGCCGACTACCCTCGACCTGGGCAGCGGCAGCCTGGAGCTGGCGCCCACCGACATCAAGGTGGTCGGTGACTGGTTGGGCGATGCCCAGCAGAGCGTGGTGCAGAACCACCCCGGCGCGCGCACCGTGGTGCGCCGCGAGGCGATGGTGGAGAAGGGCGCGATGAACGTGCGCGACGTACTGCGCGGCATCCCGGGTGTGCAGGTGCAGGACTCCAACGGCACCGGCGGCAGCGACCTGTCGCTGAACGTGGGCGTGCGCGGCCTGACCTCGCGCCTGTCGCCGCGCTCCACCGTATTGATCGACGGCATCCCGGCCGCCTTCGCGCCGTATGGCCAGCCACAGCTGTCGATGGCGCCGATCTCCTCGGGCAACCTCGACAGCATCGACGTGGTGCGTGGGGCCGGCTCGGTACGCTATGGCCCGCAGAACGTGGGAGGGGTGATCAACTTCGTCACCCGGGCGATTCCGGAAAAGGCTTCGGCGGAACTGTCCACCACCCTGGAAACCTCCCAGCGCGGCGGCTGGAAGCACACCGAGTCGGCTTTCGTCGGCGGCACGGCTGACAACGGCATGGGCGTGGCGCTGCTGTACACCGGGGTGAACGGCAACGGTTACCGCGAAAGCAACAATGGCAACGACATCGACGACGTCATCCTCAAGACCCACTGGGCACCTACCGACGTCGATGAGTTCTGGCTCAACTTCCATTACTACGATGGCCGTGCCGACATGCCCGGTGGCCTGACCCAGGCCCAGTACGACAGCAACCCCTACCAGTCGCTGCGCGACTACGACTACTTCGCCGGTCGGCGCAAGGATGTGTCGTTCAAGTGGCAACGCCAGCTCGACAATGCCACCCAGTTCGAAGTGCTGACCTACTACACCGACAGCTTCCGCGGCAGCGCCATCGCCTCGCGTGACATGAAGACCCTGTCGTCGTACCCGCGCAACTACCACACCTTCGCCATCGAGCCACGGGTGTCGCGCATCTTCTTTGCCGGCCCTACTACCCAGGAAGTCAGCGTGGGCTATCGCTACCTGAAGGAAGCGATGCGCGAACAGTCGACCCGCCTGGCGCTGATCGACAACGTGCCGACCGTGACCCCCACCTCTGACGGCCACGTGTTCCAGGACCGCAGCGGCGGTACCGAGGCCAGCGCCTACTACATCGACGACAAGATCGATGTGGGCAACTGGACCATCACCCCGGGCGTGCGCTTCGAGCACATCAATACCGACTGGCGCGACCGCCCGGTGCTGGATGCCAACAACCGCCCGGTGGCGGAGAAGAAGCGCAGCATCACCAGCAACGAGCCGCTGCCGGCGCTGAGCGTGATGTACCACATCTCCGACGCATGGAAAGTGTTCGCCAACTACGAAACCTCGTTCGGCAGCCTGCAGTACTTCCAGCTGGGCCAGGGCGGTACCGGCAACAGCACGGCCAATGGCCTGGAGCCGGAAAAGGCCAAGACCTACGAAATCGGCACGCGTTATGACGATGGCGGCTTCGCCGGTGAGCTGACCGCGTTCTACATCGACTTTGATGACGAACTGCAGTACATCAGCAACGACGTAGGCTGGACCAACCTTGGCGCGACCAAGCACCAGGGCATCGAGGCCTCGGTGCGCTACGACCTGGCCGGGCTGGACCCGCGCCTGGAAGGGTTGTCGGTGAGTGGTGGGTACACCTTTACCCGCGCCACCTATGAAGGTGAGATCCCGGGCTTCAAGGGCCGTGACCTGCCGTTCTATTCACGTCAGGTGGCCACCGCCGGCGTGCGTTACGCGGTCAACCGCTGGACCTGGAACCTGGACGCCTACGCCCAATCCAAGCAGCGCGCGCCGGGGACCGGGATCAATGCTGATGGCAGCTTCAACGGCGACTACATCACCGAGCCGAGTGCGGATGGGCAGTATGGTGATATTCCGGGTTACGTGACCTGGCATGCCCGTGGTGGGTACGAGTTCGGGCCCGAGATGTCCAACCTGAAGCTGGCGGCGGGGGTGAAGAACCTGTTCGACAAGCAGTACTTCACCCGCTCCAGCGACAACAACGCCGGCATTTATGTGGGTGAGCCGCGGACCTTCTATGTGCAGGCCAGCGTAGGGTTCTGACTGGAGATTGCCGGGGCCGCTTTGCGGCCCTTTCGCGACACAAGGCCGCTCCTACAAGCGTACGCGAACCCCTGTAGGAGCGGCCTTGTGTCGCGATGGGGCGCAGAGCGCCCCCGGCTTTCTACGAAACCACCGCCTCAGCCGGCGAAACAATGCTGGTCTTGCCCCCGCGCGATCTGCCCGAACTCAGGTACGCCGCAATAGACTCCTGTGTCACCTCGCCCAGGAATACCTGCTCGGCATCCAGCACCGGCAACCACGCCCGGTTGAACTCGTACATGCGCGACAGCAGGATGCGCAAATGCTCATCGTGCGATGCCGTGGCGTTGAACTGCCGCAGGAAGTCGCCACACGTCCCTTGCTGGCGGTGCATGTCACGTCGGCGCACATAGCCCAGTGCCTTGTTCTGTGCATCGGTCACCACCACGTAGCGGCGGTCGTGCTCATCCAGCAGCTCCAGTGCATCGCTCACGGGCGTCTCCGGGCTCACCGACGGCGCGTTGTCCGCTGCATCCTCGGCACGCACCAGCAGCAGGCGCTTGAGCGTGCTGTCCTGGCCAACGAAGTTGCTGACAAAGTCATCCGCCGGGTGCGCCAGCAGCGTGTCCGGGTGGTCCAGCTGCAACAGTTTGCCGGCACGGAAGATGGCAATCTTGTCGCCCAGCTTGATGGCTTCGTCGATGTCGTGGCTGACCATGATCACGGTCTTGTTCAGCGCCCGCTGCATCTCGAAGAACTCGTTCTGGATCATCTCGCGGTTGATCGGGTCGACTGCGCCGAATGGCTCGTCCATCAGCAATACCGGTGCTTCGGCGGCAAGCGCGCGGATCACGCCGATTCGCTGCTGCTGGCCACCGGACAGCTCGCGCGGGTAGCGCTGCAGGTATTGCTTGGGTTCGAGCTTGATCATGTGCATCAGCTCGCGAGCACGCTCGTGGCACTTTTGCTTGTCCCAGCCGAGCAGGCGCGGGACCACGGTGATGTTCTCCTCGATGGTCATGTTGGGGAACAGACCGATCTGCTGGATCACGTAGCCGATTCGGCGGCGCAGGGTGACTTCGTCCAGGCCGGTGGTGTCTTCGCCATTGATGAACACCTGGCCCGAGGTAGGCGTGATCAGGCGGTTGATCATTTTCAGCGTGGTGCTCTTGCCGCAGCCCGAGGGGCCGAGGAACACGCAGATTTCCCCTTCGTTGACAGTGAGGCTTACCGCGTCGACGGCTTTGACGTCCTTGCCGTTGACGTTGAAGGTTTTGCTGAGGTTCTTCAGTTCGATCATGGGCGCAGTCCTTCTGGAGTCAGGGCACGTTGCAGGGTTTGCAGCAGCAGGTCGGCAATGATGGCCAGCAGGCTGACCAGTACGGCACCGACCAGCAGCATCGACATGTCGCTGCGGCTGATGGAGGTAAGAATGAGCACGCCCAGGCCGCCGGCGCCGATGGTGGCGGCAATGGTCATGACGCCGATGTTCATCACCACGGCAGTGCGCACACCGGCGAGGATCACCGGCACGGCGATGGGCAGCTCGACCATGCGCAGGCGCTGGCCGAAGGTCATGCCGATGCCGCGCGCAGCTTCGCGGATACCGGGCTCTACGTTGGTCAGGGCCAGGTAGGTGTTGCGCAGGATCGGCAGCAGCGAATAGAGGAACACCGCGGTGATAGCTGGCAATGGCCCCAGCCCTTGGCCAAACTTGGAATAGAACGGCAGCAGCAGGCCGAACAGGGCAATCGACGGAATGGTCAGCAGCACCGTGGCGCTGGCTTGCAGCGGCCCGGCAACAGCCGGGAAGCGGGTCATCAGGATGCCCAGCGGCACGCCGACGAGAATGGCCAGGCTCACCGCAACGCCCACCAGCATGATGTGCTGCCAGGTCAGTTGCAGCACCTGGGCCCAGTCCAGGTGGCTGAAGGTATCGATCAGGTTCATGGCTGGCCCTCGCTGTTCAGTGGGTGCTCGCGCAGGAAGGTGGCGGCCACGGCAGTCGGGTTCTGGTGCTCGACGTCGACCTTGGCGTTGAGCTGGCGCATGGTTTCGTCATCTAACTGCTCGGCCAGTGGCTTGAGCAGTGCGGCCAGTTGCGGGTTGGCGTCGAGCACGGCTTTGCGCACCACGGGCGCTGCGGTGTAGTCGGGGAAGTAGTGCTTGTCGTCTTCCAGCAGCTTGAGGTTGAACGCACTCAGGCGGCCGTCGGTGGTGTACACCAAACCGGCGAATACCTGGTTGTTGCGCATGGCGGTGTACACCAGGCCACCGTCCATCTGGCGGATGTTGCGCCGGTCCAGCGGCAGGCCGTACATCTCGCGCAGGCCAACCAGGCCGTCGGGGCGGTTGGCGAACTCGGTGTCCAGCGCCACCAGGTGGTTGCGCTGGCTTTCGTCACGCAGTACCTGGTTGAGGTCGCTGATGGTGTTGACCTGCGGGTAGGCATCGGCCACTTGCTTGGGCAGGCCCAGCGCGTAGGTGTTGCTGAACTTCGACGGGGCCAGCCAGATCAGGTCCTTCTTTGCATCCAGCTCTTTGACCCTGGCGAAGGTGGCTTCGGCACTGGGCATGCGCTCGTCGATGTGGTTGTACGACACCAGCGAAACCCCGGTGTATTCCCACATCAGGTCAAGCTGGCCGGTCTCCTGGGCCTGGCGTGCGATGTTGCTGCCAAGGCCGGTGGTGACGCGCACGTCAAAGCCATTGGCGCGCAGGTATTGCGCAGTGATTTCGGCGAGCACGGTCTGCTCGGTGAACACCCGCGCGCCGATGCGCACCAGTGGTTTTTCCACTGCCTGGGCAAATCCTGCGAACAGCAGGGCCGCGCCCAGCAGCAAGGCGATTCTCTTGTTCATACGTTCCCTATCCTTATTGGGCCAGGCCACGTTCCAGCCAGCGCTTGCTGGAGAAACTCACCGCCGCGTCCAGCACCAGTGCCAGCAGTGCGGTGCAGGCGGCACCCAGCAGCAGCTGTGGCTGGTTGTTCAGGGCGATGCCGGGGAAGATCAGGCTACCCAGGCTGTTGGCGCCGATCAGGAATGCCAGTGGCGCGGTGCCCACGTTCAATGCCAGGGCCACGCGTACACCACCGACGATGATCGGCACGGCATTCGGTAGCTCCACCTGCCAGAGTTGCTGGCGCGGGGTCATGCCGATGCCGGTGGCGGCTTCCTTGAGCGAGGCGGGGACGTTTTTCAGGCCCTCGTAGGTGTTGCGCACGATGGGCAGGAGGGAGGCGAGGAACAGCGCGAAGATCGCAGGCCCGGCGCCGATGCCCAGGATACTGAGCGCGATGGCCAGAACGGCCAGGGGAGGGATGGTGTTGCCAACGTTGAAAAACTGCATGAAGCGCTCGGCTTTGTCGACCCGGTGCGGTCGACTGAGGGCAATGCCAGCCGGGATGCCCACGGCCAACGCCGCCGCCATCGAAGCCAGCACCAGAACCAGGTGCGCTTGCAGGTAGAACCCAAGATCGTCGCGGTAACGCGCGATCGTGTCGATGCCGATCCAGTGGACCAGCAGGGCCAGGATGACGAGCACGGTGGCGCATCCCAACAGCCCTTTTCCGTAGCGTTTAGCCACAGGCGGACTCCTTGTGTTGTCGGCGAGCACACTTCTTTTTTGCCGGCCAGTCCTGGCGGCGGTTGGTGTGTTCGCGAGTAGCAGCGTGACGCACGCCGAAGGCTGCGATCAGGCCATGAGCCGAACCCCGTCGGGCCCGAAAATGCTGATGAAACCAGTCCCCAACCGAAGCGGGTTGCAGGGGAATGGACGTCTCCGTGGGCGCAAAGGTTCCCATCTGAGGCGGCATTTGGCCAGCGTTAATCACTGGCAACAAAGAAAATTTGCACGAAAAAACAGCGCTTTTTCTGCGTGGAGGCGTTGAATCGCCTGCTATCGAGCCATTTGTCCCGCCAAGCGATATCTCCTTTGAAATTCTCTCTGTATCTCCTTGAGGGAATATTCTTTCGGAGGTATGTTTGTTGTGTGGTCCATAGGGATGTGCCCGGAATTTACAGTGGAGTTCAGGATGCTGGAAATGGAGGTCCAGGATGAACTGTTAGCTCAGCTACACCTGCTGGCATGCTGCGGCCCGGCTCTGGGTAGACCGCGTGTGGATACCTTGAAGGGCTCAAGGTATTCGAACATGAAAGAGTTGCGATTCAGCGTCGGGAATGGCGTGTGGCGCATAGCGTTCGCTTTTGACCCCTCTCGCTGTGCGGTGCTGTTGGTCGCCGGAGACAAGGCAGGCATCAGTGAACGTAGATTTTACCGGAGCCTGATCGAGCGTGCCGACGCACGTTTCGAACGGCACCTTTCCAGAGGTTGAATGATGAAAACACTCGATGAGGTCATGAACGAGCTGTCGTCTGAGCGCAGGGCGAGAGTAGAAGCACGCGGCCTTGAACTGATTCGTGAAGAAATGACCTTGCAAGCCTTGCGCAGGCAGTTGCAAATCACCCAGGACGAGTTGGCGGAGCGCCTCGATATCCGTCAGGGCAATGTTTCGAAAGTGGAGAAGAGAAGTGACATGTTGATATCCACCCTTCGCAGCTATGTTGAGGCCTTGGGTGGAACATTGGAGCTCGTTGCACATGTGCCCGGCCGGGCCCCTGTCAAGCTTCAAGGTTTTTGTGATGATCAGGCTCAACGTGCGTGATTGACCAACGGACGGGGATCAGATTTTGGTCCCAGCCCAACTTCAGGTATGATATCGCCCCTTTTTGAATCCCCCAGTCAGGCGATTTCCCATGACCAACCAGGCCGCCGAAGTCGCGAAGCGCCGCACTTTCGCAATCATTTCCCACCCCGACGCCGGTAAGACCACCATCACCGAGAAGCTGCTGCTGATGGGCAAGGCCATTGCCGTCGCCGGTACGGTGAAGTCGCGCAAGTCCGACCGCCACGCCACCTCCGACTGGATGGAAATGGAGAAGCAGCGCGGCATCTCCATCACCACCTCGGTGATGCAGTTCCCGTACCGCGAGCACATGATCAACCTGCTCGACACCCCTGGCCACGAAGACTTCTCGGAAGACACCTACCGCACCCTGACCGCGGTGGACTCGGCGCTGATGGTGCTCGACGGCGGTAAAGGTGTAGAGCCGCGTACCATCGCCCTGATGGACGTGTGCCGCCTGCGTGATACGCCGATTGTCAGCTTCATCAACAAACTCGACCGTGACATCCGCGACCCGATCGAACTGCTCGACGAGATCGAAGCCGTCCTGAAGATCAAGGCTGCGCCGATCACCTGGCCGATTGGTTGCTACCGCGACTTCAAGGGCGTGTACCACCTGCGCGGTGACTACATCATTGTCTACACCCCGGGCCACGGCCATGAGCGTACCGAGGTGAAGATCATCGAGAAGCTGGACTCCGATGAAGCCCGCGCGCACCTGGGTGACGAATATGATCGCTTCCTCGAACAGCTTGAGCTGGTACAGGGTGCATGCCACGAGTTCGATCAGGACGAGTTCATCAATGGCCAACTGACGCCGGTGTTCTTTGGTACCGCACTGGGCAACTTTGGTGTCGACCATGTGCTCGATGCCGTTGTCGACTGGGCCCCGCGCCCGCTGGCCCGTGTCGCCCACGAGCGTACCGTGGAGCCGGTGGAAGAAAAGTTCACAGGCTTCGTGTTCAAGATCCAGGCGAACATGGACCCGAAACACCGCGACCGTATCGCCTTCATGCGCATTTGCTCGGGCAAGTACGAGAAGGGCATGAAGATGCGCCACGTGCGTACCGGCAAGGACCTGCGCATCGGTGACGCGCTGACCTTCTTCTCGTCCGAGCGCGAGCAACTGGACGAGGCCTTTGCCGGCGACATCATCGGCCTGCACAACCACGGCACCATCCAGATTGGCGACACCTTCACCGAAGGTGAGGCGCTGGGCTTCACGGGTATTCCGCACTTCGCCCCGGAGCTGTTCCGCCGCGTGCGCCTGAAGGACCCGCTCAAGTCCAAGCAGCTGCGCCAGGGCCTGCAGCAGCTGGCCGAAGAGGGTGCAACCCAGGTGTTCTTCCCGGAGCGCAGCAACGACATCATCCTCGGGGCGGTCGGTGTACTGCAGTTCGATGTGGTCGCCAGCCGGCTGAAGGAAGAGTACAAGGTCGAATGCGCCTACGAGCCGATCACCGTGTGGTCGGCGCGCTGGATCAGCTGCGATGACAAGAAGAAGCTCGAGGAATTCCAGACCAAGGCCATGGAGAACCTGGCCATCGACGGTGGCGGGCACCTGACCTACCTGGCGCCGACCCGGGTCAACCTGGCGCTGATGGAAGAGCGCTGGCCGGACGTCAAGTTCCGCGCGACCCGCGAGCACCACTGATTTCCAGAACCGGCTGCTGACCCTGTGGGAGCGGGTTCACCCGCGAATGCGATGTTGAATTTACCGACGCATTCGCGGGTGAACCCGCTCCCACAGGGACCGCACTACGGCCGCGCTCAGTTTCCGGCTTTGATACTGGTCCAGATCCGGGTGCGAATGCGGTCGATCTTCGCCGGCATCGCTTCCAGCGCATACAACTTGCCCATCATGTCTTCGCTCGGGTAAATCATCGTATTGCCCTTCATGGCCGGCTCCACCAGCCCGTCCGCCTTGAGGTTACCGTTCGCGTACTGCACATGGTTGCTGATGTTGGCCATCACCTCTGGCTGCAGCAGGTAGTTCATGTAGGCATACCCGGCTTTTTCGTCCGGTGCATCGGCCGGCATGGCCACCATGTCAAACCACATGGGCGCGCCTTCCTTGGGTATCGAGTAGCCCACCTTCACCCCGTTCTTCGCCTCTTCGGCACGGTTTTTCGCTTGCAGCACATCCCCCGAGAAACCCACCACCACACAGATATCGCCATTGGCCAGGTCGCCGGTGTACTTCGATGAATGGAAGTAGCTGATGTACGGCCGCACCTGCATCAGCAGCGCCTTGGCCTTTTCGTAGTCCGCCGGGTTCTGGCTGTGGTGCGGCAGGCCCAGGTAGTGCAGGGCAATCGGCAGCAGTTCGGGGCCGTTGTCCAGCACGGCGACGCCACAGCTCTTCAGCTTGCTCATGTACTCGGGCTTGAAGATCAGGTCCCACGAGTCCACCGGCGCGTTGTCGCCGAGCACCGCCTTGACCTTGTCGATGTTGTAGCCGATGCCGGTACTGCCCCACAGGTACGGGAAGCCATACTGGTTGCCCGGGTCGTTCACCTCCAGTGCCTTGAGCAGCACCGGGTTGAGGTTTTGCCAGTTGGGCAGCTGCGACTTGTCCAGCTTCTTCAGGGCCTTGCCCTGGATCTGCCGGGCCATGAAGTGGTTGGAGGGGAACACCACATCGTAGCCGGAGTTGCCGGTCATCAGCTTGCCGTCGAGGGTTTCGTTGCTGTCGTACACGTCGTAGGTGGGCACGATGCCACTGGCTTGCTGGAAGTTCTTCAGCGTGTCGGGGGCGACGTAGCTGGACCAGTTGTAGATTTTCACCGTTTCGGCGGCGCCGGCCACACTGGCGGCCAGCATCAGGGGGGCGAGAAGGAGCGTGCGCATGTCGGGTTTACCTTGCTTTGTCTGTTGTTATCGAAGGCAGGCGATCAGCGGATCAGAAGATGAGGACGTAGGTCTTGCGCACGGTCTCCTGGATGTCCCAGGTGCCGGTGCTGTTGGCCGGTAGCATCAATGCGTCTCCGGCTTCTATGACCAGGGGCTCGCCACCGTCGGGGGTGAAGGTGCAGCGGCCCTTGATGAAGTGGCAGAACTCCTGTTGCACGATCTGCCGCCGCCAGCGCCCGGGGGTGCACTCCCAGATGCCGGTTTCGACGCCATCGCTGCGCTCTACGCAGGTAACAGACGTCACTGCCACGGGGTCGCCAAGCGGCACCGCGACCGGGTTGGAGCTGTCGAGCACAGCGCTGTCGGTGTTCTTGAACTGGGTAATGCTCATGACCGGTGGATCCTGTGTCGGGGTAAGGGAAGTCAGTGCATGAAGCCTTCCATGAAGTCCGCAAGCGAACTGGCCAGGCGCCGCCTCCAGGGCGCGCTGGCGGGGTTGGCGAGGGTCCGGTCCTCGTGGACGAAGCTTTGGATGATCGCGTTGTAGCCCAGCCAGCGGCAGGGCTCGGGCGGCCAGCTGGCCAGGCTGGAAACCGGGCGGTTGTCCAGCACCCAAGGTTGCGCAGTCAGTTCGTTGTGCTGGTTGAGGATGAGCGCCGCCAGGGTGCGGCCGCCCAGGTTGGTGGCGCCAACGCCTTCACCACCGTAGCCACCGGCCAGGGCAATGCCGCGCTGGCGGTCGCAGAGCATGTGCGGGCGGAAGCGCCGGGCCATGCCCAGGTTGCCGCCCCAGGAGTGGGTGATGCGCACATGCTTGAGCTGGGGGAACAGCTCGCTGAACAGGTAACGGCGCAGTTCGATTTCGTGCTCTTGGAGGTTGAAGTTTTCGCGCAGGCGGCCACCGAAGCGGTAACCACCGCGTGCGCCGAATACCAGACGGTTATCAGCGGTGCGCTGGCCATAGGTGACCTGACGGCTGCTCTCGCTGAAGGCCTGGCCCTGGCTCAGGCCGATCTGCTCCCAAGTCGATTCCGGCAGCGGTTCGGTGGCTATCAGCAAACTCTGTACCGGTAACTGGTGCTTGCCCAGCGGCGGCAGGCTGGCGGCGTAGCCTTCGACTGCCGGCACCATCCACTGGCAGCGAATCCGCGCCAGCGGGGTGCGCACCTCGCCGGGTTGCCAGTCGATGGCCGGGGTGTTTTCGTAGATTGGCACGCCCAGCGCTTCCACCGCCCGCGCCAGGCCACGCACCAGCTTGGCCGGCTGGATGGTCGCGGTGTGCGGGCTGTAGATGGCACCAAATGCATTACTGACCCGCAGCTGGTTTTCCAGTTGCTCGGGGCGCAGCCAGCGGTAGTCGTCCTCGGTCATGCCTTGGCGATACAAGTCATCGAGGTAGGCGCGCAGGCTGCGCTCTTGCTCCGGGTAGCGCGCGGCGCAGTACAGCACGCCGCCTTTGCGGTAGTCGCAGTCGATGCCTTCGCGTTGCAACACCCCCTGCACTTCATCGGGAATGCCGTGCAGCAGGTCGATGCTGGCGCGGCGCTGTTGTGGCGACAGGGTGGCGAGCAGGCGGTCTTCGCCCAGCAGGTTGCCCATCAGCCAGCCGCCATTGCGCCCGGAGGCGCCGAAGCCTGCGATGTTGGCGTCGATCACGGCGATGTTCAGTTGTGGCGCCTGGCGCTTGAGGTAGTAGGCGGTCCACAGGCCGGTGTAGCCGGCACCGATGATGCACACATCCACTGCCAGGTCTTCGCGCAGGGCCGGGCGGGCGCACAATGGCTCTTCGAGCTGGTCCATCCACAGGCTGAGCGTGCGCAGGGGTTGCATCGGGTTCGGCTCCACATCGGTCAAGGTCTGTGGGCGATCCTAGTGCTGTCAGCCAGTGGCTGTCTTACGTGCGTGCACGCAGAGAAATTTGCTTGAGGTAGGCCTTGGGCGTGAGCCCGGTGTGCTCGCGGAAGCACTTGTAGAACGCCGACAGCGAGTTGAAACCGGCGCTGAACGCCAGCTCGTCGATCGTCGCCTCGACCCTGTCGTCGTCGAGGCTGGCCATGAGGTGTTGCAGGCGGGCCTGGTTGACGTAGCGGTAGAAGCTTTGCCCGAGCACCTGGTTCAGCAGGTAGGAAATCTGGTTGCGGCTGTAGCCGCTGGCGTCAGCCACCTGCTGCAGGTCCAGCTCCGGGTCCAGGTAGGGGCGCTGGCGCTGGAAGTAGTGCTCCAGGTCCTGGGCCATGGTCGACAGCTGCCGCGGCGACAGGCCCAGGCGGCTGGTGGCCGGGCGCGGGCCGCTGCTGCCGTGCCCGCTGCCGTTCTGGCGAACCAGCGTGGCGTATTCGTTTACCCGCCAGATCAGCCCGTCCTTGACGGTGATCGCCTCGCTGGACTGGAACGCCACCAGGCCGTCACCGCCCTGGACCGTGACCTGGTACTGGATGAACGCGGTGCAGCCATCAACGCGGATGCGGTCGCTGTGAACGATATCTTCGCCGGCTTCATGGGGCAGGCAGGCGCGCACGTAGTCGCGCAACTCAACGTAGCCAAGCACGCGGTTCTGGAAGAAGTCGTGGTACTGGATGTCGGGGTGGTACAGCGCAATGACGCCGTCGAGGTCGCGATGCTTCCAGCATAGGTGGTAGCGCAGCACCGTGTCGGCGGTAATCGGGGTCTGGGCGGGGCCATCAGGGAGCGTCATGGGTGAATGATGCCCCGCCGCAAAGCTTGCTACAAGAATGCAGAACACCTGATGCACAGGGCCAAGTCGCGCAATTTGCACGATTCTGAACGAGCCTCTATTTCTAACTCATTGTTTTATAAAGGTGTAATTTTTTGTCGCAAATGGCACAGCCGCTGCAATGGTTACTGCGCGAATGGACTTGTCGCTAACCACTTAAGGCGAAAACATCATGATCACCCCTGCCGACTATCCCGCTGTCGATTCACAAAGCCGCTCAGGTGTTTCCTGGGCTGCGATCTTCGCTGGCGCCGCTACCGCAGCTGCCTTGTCACTGATCCTGGTGGTCCTTGGTGCAGGGCTTGGCTTCGCAGCCACTTCCCCTTGGGCCGATGAGGGGGCCAGTGCCAAGGCCCTGGGCATTTCCACCATCGTATGGCTGCTGCTGACGCAGATCATCGCTTCGGGCCTGGGCGGTTATATTGCCGGTCGGTTGCGGGTGAAATGGGCCAACCTGCATGGCGATGAAGTGTATTTCCGCGATACCGCGCATGGGTTCCTGTCCTGGGCTGTAGCTACCCTGGTTACGGCCATGCTGGTGCTGGGCGCTGCGGGCAACCTGGTGGGCGCTGGCGCCAGCGCGGCTTCGCAGGCGGCCACGGTATCGGCGGCTGCCGGTGGTGCGGCGGCGTCCGGTGACAACAACGATTCGATGGGCTATTTCGTCGATAGCTTGTTCCGTGGCGATGGCCCTGCACCCGTGAGCGACGATGCAGCCAATGGCGTGGCCGCACGCATCCTGGCCAAAGGCATTGCCAGCGATGGTGCGCTGCCTGCCGAAGACCGCACCTACCTGGCGCAGCTGGTAGCCCAGCGCACGCGTCTTACCCAGGCCGAGGCCGAAGCCCGCGTCGATCAGGTGATGGCCCAGGTGCAACAGCTGAAAGTGCAGGCCAAGCAAGCCGCTGATACCGCCGCCAAGGTAGCTGCCTGGACAGCCTTGTGGACCTTCGTCGCGCTGCTGTGTGGCGCCTTCTTCGCCAGCCTTGCAGCGCTCTACGGTGGTCGCCGTCGTGACCAGGTGCAGTGGCTGGAAGGTGAATACGTAGCCCATCGCACCATTCAACGTTAAGCAAGGAGAACCGACATGCGCTCGATACTGCTCTGGATGCTTGGTGTACCGATCCCGGTCATCATCCTCATCGCCATTTTCATGCATTGACCGAGAGGGCCGCTTTGCGGCCCTTTCGCAGCACAAGGCTGCTCCTACAGACGACCGCGATATCCCCTGTTATCGCGATCCCTTGTAGGAGCAGCCTTGTGCTGCGAATGGGGCGCAAAGCGCCCGCGGTCATCTACAGGAACTGCTCCGCATAGTGGCAAGCCACCTGCCGGCTACTCACCTGCCGCAACGCCGGCACCTCCTTGGCACAGCGTTCCGTCGCATACGGGCAACGCTTGTGAAATGCGCACCCATCCGGTGGATTCAGCGGGTTGGGCAGCTCCCCGACAATGCGGATCTTCGGCTTCAGCGGGTCCGGGTGAATGGCTGGCGTTGCCGACAGCAGCGCTTGGGTATACGGGTGCAGCGGTTTCTCGTAGATATCCCCTTTAGGCCCCATTTCCACCGGGCGCCCCAGGTACATCACCAGCACGTGATCGGCCACATGCCGCACCACCGCCAGGTTGTGCGAGATGAACACGTAGGCGGTGTCGAACTCCTTCTGCAAGTCCATGAAAAGGTTCAGCACCTGCGCCTGGATCGACACGTCCAGCGCCGAGGTCGGCTCGTCTGCCACCAGCACTTTGGGTTGCAGCATCATCGCCCGGGCCAGGGCAATTCGCTGGCGCTGGCCCCCGGAGAACATGTGCGGGTAGCGCTGGTAGTGTTCCGGGCGCAGGCCCACCTGCTCCATCATTTTTTGCACTTTCTCGCGCCGCTCGGCCTTGCTCAGCGAGGTGTTGATCAGCAGTGGTTCGGCCAGCTGGTCACCAATTTTCTGCCGTGGGTTGAGCGAGGCGTAGGGGCTCTGGAACACCATCTGCACATCGCGGCGCAGCTGCTTGCGCTGCGCCTTGCTGGCGCCTGTCACCTCGGTGCCGGCAATTTGCAGCGAGCCGGAAGACGGCTCTTCGATGAGGGTGAGGGCACGGGCCAGGGTCGACTTGCCGCAGCCGGACTCGCCGACCACCGCCAGGGTCTTGCCGGCTTCCAGTTCGAACGACACGCCATTCAGTGCGCG
Source organism: Pseudomonas sp. SAS7 (assembly GCF_052112345.1). Taxonomy (NCBI): domain Bacteria; kingdom Pseudomonadati; phylum Pseudomonadota; class Gammaproteobacteria; order Pseudomonadales; family Pseudomonadaceae; genus Pseudomonas; species Pseudomonas sp. SAS7. Next base: position 86,362 of record NZ_JBEGGO010000020.1, read on the forward strand.
GACCAGGGCGTGGCCTTTGAACAGCCCGCGGGAGACTTCGTAATGCCGGGTCAGGTCCCGGGCAGATAGAACGACGGCCATCACGCCACCTCCTGGTTCAGCGGGTAGAAGCAACGCACCAGGCTGTGGGCCTGAGGATCGAGAGGCGGGCGCTGGCGCCGGCAGTTGTCCTGCACGTAGGGGCAGCGCGGCGACAACAGGCAGCCGACCGGGCGGTCGTAGCGGCCGGGGACGATGCCGGGCAGGGTGGCCAGGCGCTCGGCGCCGATGCTGTGCTCGGGGATCGCCGCCAGCAAGGCTTCGGTGTAAGGGTGGGCGGGCACGTCGAACAACGTCGGCACCTGGCCCACCTCGACGGCTTCGCCTGCGTACATCACGCATACTCGCCTGGCCGTTTCGGCGACCACGGCGAGGTCGTGGGTGATCAGGATGAGCGCCATGTTGCGCTCTTTCTGCAGGTTGACCAGCAGCTCCATGATCTGCGCCTGGATGGTCACGTCCAGCGCGGTGGTCGGCTCGTCAGCGATCAGCAGCTTGGGCTCGCCGGCAATGGCCATGGCAATCGCCACGCGCTGGCTCATGCCGCCAGACAGCTGGTGCGGGTAGGCATCCAGGCGGCTTTCCGCTGCCGGGATCTCGACCTTTTTCAACAGCTCAAGTGCACGCTGGCGCGCGGCCTTGCCCTTCAGGCCCAGGTGCTGGCGCAGCACTTCTTCGATCTGGTAGCCCACGGTATAGCTGGGGTTGAGCGCGGTCATGGGGTCCTGGAAGACCATGGCGATGTCCTTGCCCACCACCTTGCGCCGCTGGCGGCCGCTGAGCTTGAGCATGTCGGTGCCGTCGAAGCTGAGGGTGTCGGCGGTGATGCGCCCGGGGGCGTCGATCAGGCCCATCAAGGCCATCATGGTCACGGATTTGCCCGAGCCGGATTCGCCGACGATGGCCAGGATCTCGCCGGCGTCCACCGACAGGTCCAGGCCATCGACCACGGGTACCGCATTGGCATCGCCGAAGCGCACGTTCAGGTTTTTGATCTGCAACAGTGACATGGCGTTCTCCTCAGGCGGCGTTCTTGAGTTTCGGGTCCAGCGCATCGCGCAGGCCGTCGCCCATCAGGTTGATTGCCAGCACACTGAGCAGAATGGTCAGGCCGGGCAAGCTCACCACCCACCAGGCACGCTCGATGTAGTCACGGGCCGAAGCCAGCATGGTGCCCCACTCCGGGGTTGGCGGTTGCACGCCCAGGCCGAGGAAGCCCAGGGCGGCAGCGTCGAGGATCGCCGAGGAGAAGCTGAGGGTGGCCTGCACGATCAGTGGCGCCATGCAGTTGGGCAGCACGGTGACGAACATCAGCCGTGGCAGCCCGGCACCGGCCAGGCGTGCGGCGGTGACGTAGTCGCGATTCAGCTCCACCATCACTGCGGCGCGGGTCAGGCGTACGTAGGAGGGCAGGGAGACGATGGCGATGGCGATCACCGTGTTGATCAGGCCTGGGCCGAGGATGGCGACAATGGCCACGGCCAGCAGCAGGGAGGGCAGGGCCAGCATCACGTCCATCAGGCGCATGATCGACGGGCCGAGGATTTGCGGGAAGAAGCCGGCCAGCAGGCCCAGCAGGATGCCCGGGATCAGCGACATCACCACCGACGACAGGCCGATCAGCAGCGACAGCCGCGCGCCCTGGATCAAGCGCGAAAGCAGGTCGCGGCCCAGTTCGTCGGTGCCGAGGATGAACTGCCAGGTGCCGCCTTCGAGCCATACCGGCGGGGTCAGCAGGAAGTCGCGGTACTGCTCGCTCGGGTCATGCGGGGCGACCCATGGCGCGAACAGTGCGCAGAACACCACCAGGCACATGAAGGCCAGGCCCATCACTGCGCCTTTGTTGCGCGCAAAGGCTTGCCAGAATTCTTTGTACGGCGAGGGGTAGAGCAGGCTCTGGTCCACCGGGCTGGCCGGCGACACGGATTTTGCAATCGGGCTAGTCATGGCAAAGGCCTCAGCGCTGATGACGGATGCGTGGGTTGGCCAGGCCGTAGAGAATGTCCACGACGAAGTTGACCAGGATCACCAGGCAGGCAATCAACAGGATGCCGTTCTGGACCACGGGGTAGTCACGGGCACCGATGGCTTCGATCAGCCACTTGCCGATGCCCGGCCAGGAAAAGATGGTTTCGGTCAGCACCGCACCGGCCAGGAGGGTACCGACCTGCAGGCCGAACACCGTCAGCACCGGGATCAAGGCATTGCGCAGCCCGTGCACGAACACCACGCGGGCCGGCGACAGGCCTTTGGCACGGGCGGTGCGGATGTAGTCCTCGCGCAGCACTTCGAGCATCGACGAGCGGGTCATGCGGGCGATGACGGCCAGCGGGATGGTACCGAGCACGATGGCCGGCAGGATCAGGTGCATCACTGCGTCCTTGAACGCGCCTTCTTCGTCGCTGAGCAGGGTATCGATGAGCATGAAGCCGGTCTTCGGCTCGATGTCGTAGAGCAGGTCGATGCGCCCGGACACCGGGGTCCAGCCCAGGCTCACCGAGAAGAACATGATCAGGATCAGGCCCCACCAGAAGATCGGCATCGAGTAGCCGGCCAGGGATATGCCCATGACCCCGTGGTCGAACAGTGAACCGCGCTTGAGCGCGGCGATCACCCCGGCCAGCAGGCCGACGATGCCGGCAAATACCAGTGCAGCGAAGGCCAGTTCGAGGGTGGCCGGGAACAGCGTCAGGAATTCGGTCCACACGCTTTCGCGGGTGCGCAGCGATTCGCCCAGGTCACCCTGGGCCAGCTTGCCGACATAGTCCAGGTACTGGACCGGCAATGGCTTGTTCAGGCCCAGGCGTTCCATGGCCTGGGCGTGCATTTCGGGGTCGACCCTGCGCTCGCCCATCATCACTTCCACCGGGTCGCCGGGGATCAGGCGTATGAGCGCGAAGGTCAGCAACGTGATGCCGAAAAAGGTCGGTATCAGCAGGCCAAGGCGCCGGGCAATAAAACTCAACATTGTCGGGGTTACCTCATCAGGCCGTGGGGCGATCAGCCCGCTACGGCAATGCCGCCGGTTCCCGTGTGGGTTGCCGGCGGTCGTTGTTGTTCTACTTCACCTTGGTGGTGGCGAAGTTATTGTTGGTCAGAGGGCTGATCACGTAGCCCTCCACGTTGTCACGCATGGCGGTGAACATCTTCGGATGGGCCATGCTGATCCAGGGTTGGTCGTCATCGTACACCTTCAATGCCTCGCTATAGAGCCTTGCGCGCTCCTCGTTGTCGACCACCTCGCGGGCGCGGGTGATCAGTTCCTGGAATTTCGAGTTGCACCAGCGGGCGTAGTTCTCGCCGGTCTTGGCTGCGTCGCAACTGAGCAGCGGGGTGAGGAAGTTGTCCGGGTCGCCGTTGTCACCCGCCCAGCCGGCCGACACCAGGTCGGCTTCGCCCTTCTTGGCGCGGCGCAGCATTTCGGCCCATTCCATTACGCGGATATCCAGTTTCAGGCCGATCTGCTTCAGGTCCGACTGCAGCATTTCGGCGGACAACCGCGGGTTGGGGTTGGTCGGACCACCGCCGTTGCGGGTGAACAGGGTAATGACCGTTCCTTCTGGTACCCCGGCTTCCTTGAGCAGGGCGCGTGCATTTGCCAGGTCGCGGGGCGGGTTCTGGTTGCTGGTGTTGTAGCCAAGCATGGTCGGTGGGTAGGGGTTCACACCCACCAGCGCGTTGCCTTTGCCAAACAGCTGGTCGACGTGGGTCTGGCGGTCGAAAGCCATATTGATGGCTTTGCGCACGCGCACATCGCCGAGGTACTTGTGTTCGGTGTTCATGGCGATGTAGCCGGTGACTAGCGCTTCGATCTCGGCAACCTTGAGTTGCGGGTCGGCCTTGATCGATGGCACGTCATCCGGCTTGGGGTAGAGCGCGACCTGGCATTCGTTGGCGCGCAGCTTCTGCAGGCGCACGTTGCTGTCGGTGGCAATGGCGAATATCAGGGCATCGGCCGGTGGCTTGCCGCGGAAGTAGTCCGGGTTGGGCTTGAAGCGCACCTGCGCATCCTTGTTGTAGCGCTGGAAGATGAACGGGCCGGTGCCGATCGGCTTGTTGTTCAGCTGGGCGGTTTTACCGGCCTTGAGCAACTGGTCGCCGTACTCGGCGGAGTAGATCGAGGTGAAACCCATGGCCATGTCATGCAGGAACGGTGCTTCCGGCCGTGTGAGGGTGATCACCACGGTGTGCTCGTCGGTCTTGATCACCGATTTGAGCAGTTGCCTGAAGGCCATGCTTTCAAAATACGGGTAGCCGACACTGGTCTTGTCGTGCCACGGGTGGTTCGGGTCAAGCTGGCGGTTGAGGCTCCACAGCACATCGTCGGCGTTGAAGTCGCGGGTTGGCTTGAAGTAGTCGGTGGTGTGGAACTTCACCCCTTGGCGCAGGTGGAAAGTGTAGGTCAGCCCGTCTGGCGAAATGTCCCAGCGTTCGGCCAGGGCCGGCTGGAGGTCGGTGGTGCCGGGCTTGAAGTCGACCAGGCGGTTGAACACGGTTTCGGCCGATGCATCGAAGGTGACCGCCGTCGTGTATTGAACAACGTCGAATCCTTCCGGGCTGGCTTCGGTGCATACCACCAGCGGTTTGGCCGCCAGTTGCGTGGCGCTACCCAGCACCAGTGCGGCCAGGGCCAGGCGTAGCGGTAGCGATCTCATGAAAGTTCTCTGCATCGGTTGAAGGCTCCCTGCTTTTGCATTGATTCCAGCGTAGCCGCCACGGCCCGCTACGAAGTGGGCCGTGGCGCCGGCGGTCAGAGAATGTTGAATGGAATGGTGGTAACCACGCGGAATTCATCCAGGCTGCCATCGGCCTGGGCCTTGCTGGCCCGATGCGCGGTATAGGTGGCGCGGATGCTGGTGTCTTTCAGCGGCCCGCTCTGCACCGCGTAGCTGGTGCCGATGCCCCACTCGTAGTGGGTTTCGCCGTTCAGGCCATTCACGTCATAGGCAGTGCCGCGATAGTGGGTGCCGTCGATGCCCCAGCCACGGGCGTTGTACAGGTTGAACTTCAGGCCCGGCACGCCGTAGGGCGCCATGTTCAGCACATAGGAAAGCTGCAGCGACTTCTCGTTGGGGCCGTTGAAGTCCGACAACAGCGAGTTGGCCAGGTAGATGCCGTTGGTTTCGTGCAGGTAGTCGAAGTACTCGTTGCCGTTCACCTGCTGCCACGAGGCGCTGAGGGTATGGGCCTGGTGGGTCAGGCCGAGCGACAGGCTGTAGGTGTCGTTGTCGATCTTGCCCATTTTCTGGCTACCGGCATCGACGGTCTTGTAGTAGTTCAGGCCGGTGCTCAGGCTGAGCACTGCGCTGTCGCCGAGCACGTGGTTGGCGCCGAAGTAGTACTGGTTCCAGAAGTCGTCGACCTGGGTGGCGTACAGGCTGGTGCTCAGGCTTTTGAACGGCTGGTAATTGATGCCGGCAGTGCTGGCGCGGTCGGTTTCCACGCCGGTGGCGCCGTACTCGCTGCGGAACTTGCTCAAGCTCTGTTCCGAGCGTGGCGAGACGCGGTCGAAGGTACCCAGGTCGAAGCTCAGGTTGTCGAACTCGGCGCTGTGCAGAAACGCGCCCTGAAAACTCGATGGCAAGGCGCGGTTGCCGATGTAGGCGAGCATCGGTGTGTCCACCGACTGGCGGCCGAGGGTAAGGGTGGTATTGGACACCCGCGCCTTGATGTTGCCCAGGCCCAGTTTGCTCCACTGGCCGACGGGGTCGCCATCGCTGTGGGTGAGGGTGCGGTTGTTGGGGCCGGCGATGGCCTCGCGGCTCTGCTGCAGGGCGATGGCGTTGTAGCCCGCGGCCTCGACGGCGAAGCCCACGGTGCCTTCGGTGAAGCCAGAGCTGTAGTTGAGGATGCTGCCCTGCACCCAGTTTTCGCGGGTGTGGGTAGGGTGGCGGGTGCCGTCGCCCTTGTAGTAGCGCCACAGCGGTGCGCGTGTAGCGCGTTCGCGGGCGTACCAGTTGCGGGTGGTGCCGGACAGGCTCTGGCCGTCGATGAAACCGCTGGCTTGCGCCTGCTCGCTGCTGGCTTTGAGGGTGAGCGGGATGAAGGCCTGGCTTTGCGGATCGGCCTGGGCCACGGTGGAAAAGGCACTGATGGATAAGGCCAGTGCGGTCAGGGTGAATACTCTCAAGGTTGAAGCTCCCATTTTTTTAGTTATTGCCGGCCTTGTGAGCCGGGTTTTTGCTGCGGTGTTGCCAGAGTTGCCCGGGGTCGCCGGGCTGAATCGGGGAGTCGTGCTACCTGTACCGGCCCTTTCGCGGGCGTGCCCGCTCCCACAGGTTGGGCGCAAGGTCCGAACCTGTAGAGATCCTGTGGGAGCGGGCAAACCCGCGAAGAGGCCGGTACTGGCTAACGCTTAATCAACACTCACACCGGAGAAATCATTGCGCCCAAACGGGCTGACCTTGAACCCGGAAACCTTGACGCTGAGCGGCTGGTTCACCGTGGAATGCGCCACCGGGGTAATCGGCACCTGCTGCTTGAGCCGCTGCTGGGCCTGCCGGTACAGGGCGCTGCGCTGGCCTTGGTCGGTGACCTGCTTGGCCTGCTTGACCAGGCTGTCGTACTGCGGGTCGCACCACAGCGAGTAGTTGTTGCTGCCGATGGCATCGCAGCTGTAGAGGGTGCCCAGCCAGTTGTCCGGGTCGCCGTTGTCGCCGGTCCAGCCAATCAGGGCGATGTCGTGTTCGCCGCTTTTCATGCGCTTGAGGTACTCGCCCCATTCGTAACTGACGATGCGCACCTTGAAACCAAGCTTGTTCCAGTCGGCCTGGAGCATTTCGGCCATCAGCTTGGCGTTGGGGTTGTACGGGCGTTGCACCGGCATGGCCCACAGGGTGACTTCGGTGCCAGGTTTGACGCCGGCCTGCTGGAGTAACTGTTTGGCCTTTTCCGGGTCGTAAGGTGCGTCCTTGAGGCTTTCGTCATAGGACCACTGGGTGGGTGGCATGGCGTTGACCGCCAGTTGGCCGGAGTCCTGATACACCGCCTGCAGGATGGCTTTCTTGTTCACCGCCATATCCATCGCCTGGCGCACCTCCAGCCGGTCGAAGGGTGGGTGCTGGGTGTTGTAGGCGATGTAGCCGAGGTTGAAGCCCGGTTGCTGCAGTACCTGCAGCGAACGGTCGGCCTTGAGCGCCGGCAGGTCGGCGGGGCGTGGGTGCAGGGTGACCTGGCATTCGTTGCGGCGCAGCTTCTGGATGCGTACCGAGGGGTCGATGTTGATCGAGAACACCAGGTTGTCGATCTTCACTTCATCCGGTGCCCAGTAATCCTTGTTGCCCTTGTAGCGGATCTGCGAATCCTTCTGGTAACGCTGGAACACGAACGGCCCGGTGCCGATGGGCTGCTGGTTGATGTCGCTCGGCCTTGCGCTGGCCATCAGTTGTTCGGCGTATTCGGCGGACAGGATGGAAGCGAAGCTCATGGCCAGGTTCTGGATGAACGCGGCATCGACCGTGTTCAGGCTGAATGCCACGGTGAGTGGGTCGATTTTCTCGACGCGGGCGATGTTCTTGTCCAGGCCCATGCTGACGAAGTACGGAAACTCGGTGGGGTAGGCCTGCCGGAACGGGTGGCCCTTGTCGAGCATGCGGTTGAAGGTGAACAGCACGTCGTCGGCGTTGAAGTCGCGGCCAGGTTTGAAGGCCTTGTTGCTGTGGAACTTCACCCCTTCACGCAGGTGGAAGGTGTAGCGCAAGCCATCGTCGGACACCTCCCAGCGGGTGGCCAGGGCAGGGTGCACGGCGGTACCGCCGCGCTCGAATTCGACCAGGCGGTTGTAGACCGGTTCGGCGGCGTCGTTGTCGGTGGCGCTGGTGTACTGGGCGGTGTCGAAACCGGCGGGGCTGCCTTCGGAGCAGAACACCAGGTTGTTGGCCAGCAGGGCCGGGGACTGGCTGATCAGGCCAAGGGCCAGGAGGGTGGACAGGCGGGTGGTGTGGCGCATGACAAGTCCTTTTTCAGCTGTTTGCGCCGCCTCGGGGTGCGAATGGCGGCAACAGTTTGCCGACCCCGCAGCGGATAGCCGCAGGACGACAGGAAAGGGTGGCAAGGATGGCAGGGCACCCACCGCTCGGCGGGTGCCACGGTCAGGCTATTTGTCCACGCTGACGCCGTAGAAGGCGTTCAGCGAGAATGGGCTGATCTTGAAGTCCTTCACCTTGGCGCTCATGGGCTGGTACACGGTGGAGTGGGCGATCGGGGTGATCGGCACCTGCTCCTTGAGGATGTGCTGCGCCTTTTGGTAAAGCTCGGTGCGCTTGGCCTGGTCGGAGGTGGCCTTGGCCTGCTTGATCAGGTCGTCGTAGGGCTTGTAGCACCACTTGGAGAAGTTGTTGCCGTCGACGGCATCGCAACCGTAGAGGGTACCCAGCCAGTTGTCCGGGTCGCCGTTGTCGCCGCTCCAGCCAATCAGCATGGCGCCCTGTTCGCCGCCCTTGGAGCGTTTGATGTACTCGCCCCATTCATAGCTGACGATCTTTGCCTTGATGCCGATCTTGGCCCAGTCGGATTGCAGCATTTCGGCCATCAGTTTGGCATTGGGGTTGTACGGGCGTTGCACGGGCATGGCCCACAGGGTGATCTCGGTGCCTTCCTTGATGCCGGCTTCCTTCAGCAGTTGCTTGGCTTTCTCCGGGTCGAAGGCGGCGTCCTTGATGCTGTCGTCATAGGACCATTGGGTTGGCGGCATGCCATTGACTGCCAACTGGCCGGCCCCCTGGTAGACCGACTCGATGATCTTCTTCTTGTCGACGGCCATGTCCAGCGCCTGGCGCACTTTCAGCTGGGCCATGGGGTTGGGCTCGTTGCTGCCCTTGATCTTGTCCATCACGTTGTAGGCGATGTAGCCGAGGTTGAAGCCGGCTTGATGGGGCATTTGCAGGTTCTTGTCGGCCTTTAGCGGCTCGATGTCGGCCGGGCGCGGGAACAGGGTGACCTGGCACTCGTTCTTCTTCAGCTTCTGCATGCGCACCGAGGCATCGGTGGTGATGGCGAAGATCAGGTTGTCGATCTTCACGTCATCGGGTTGCCAGTAGTCCTTGTTGCCCTTGAAGCGGATTTGCGCGTCCTTCTGGTACTTGCTGAACACGAACGGGCCGGTGCCGATCGGTTTCTGGTTGATGTCGGCCGCCTTGCCATTCTTGAGCAGCTGGTCGGCGTATTCGGCGGACTGGATGGAAGCAAAGCTCATGGCCAGGTTCTGGATGAACGCGGCGTCGACTTCGTTGAGGGTGAACTTGACCGTGTGCTCGTCGAGCTTCTCCACCTCGGCGATGTTCTTGTCCATGCCCATGTCGGTGAAGTACGGGAACTCGGTGGGGTACGCCTTGCGGAACGGGTTGTCCTTGTCGAGCATGCGGTTGAAGGTGAACAGCACGTCGTCGGCGTTGAAGGGGCGGCTGGGCTTGAAGTAGTCGGTGGTATGGAATTTGACCCCTTCGCGCAGGTGGAAGGTGTAGGCCTTGCCGTCGTCGGACACTTCCCATTTGGTCGCCAGGCCCGGGATGACCGCAGTGCCGCCCCGTTCGAACTGGGTCAGGCGGTTGAACACGGTCTCTGCCGAGGCGTCGAAGTCGGTCCCGGTGGTGTACTGCCCCGGGTCGAAACCGGCCGGGCTGCCTTCGGAGCAGAACACCAGGTTGGACGCGGCAAGCGCCGACGGTGCGCCGGTGAGCAAGCCTGCGCCAAGCAGGAACGGAATGACTGCGTGTTTGAGCATGGTGGCCTCATTGTTGTCATTTTTTGGATGAGGTGGCCTCGTGAGCCGACCTGAGGATACTTATGCAGGGGGTGTTCCCAATGCAACAGGTAGAAGGATAGTTGGCGCCGGAAAAGTGGTACGACCGTACATGGATGTCGCATCGGTATAACTTTCGACGAAGTCAAACGTTTGCGCGGGCAAAATGATGGCATTTTGCGAGATGTTTCAAGGCGGGTGTAGGCGTAGGGTGCACCTTGGTGGTGCGTAGGAAACGTCCGAAAACGCTGAATTCGGCGCGGTCCCTGTGGGAGCGGTCATGTCGAACCGCCGCGAACAGGGGCGAAGCCCGTGCCATCCATTGCGGTGGCTTCTTCGCTGGGCTCGCCCGCTCCCACGGGGGATTCGTGAACTATTTAGGGCATCTGCACTTCGATCAGGCCATCAGCGTTCATGCTCACTTCACTGGTGCCCGCCTCGATGTCCGGCGCTGGCGCTGCTTCATCAGCCCCCATGGCTTTCATTGCCATCGGCGTACTGCGCAGGTACGGGCGCGGGTAACCGCTGCTGTTGAGGTTCAGGCTGACCACTTTGTAGCCCTTGCCGCCCAGCGCTTCGGTGGCCAGTTGCGCGCGCGCCTTGAAGGCATCCACCGCATCCTTGAGCAGTGCATCCTCGCTGGCCTTGCGCGTGGCCGGGGCGATGGAGAAGTCCATGCCGCCCATTTTCAGCTCTTGCAGCAGGTCGGCGGTAAGCTGGGACAAGGCCGGGAAGTTGTCGCTTTCCAGGCGCAGCTCGGCGCGCTCGCGCCAGCCGGTAATCTTCTGGCCCTTGCTGTCATACACCGGATAGCTGTTGCGGCTGCCCTGGCTGATCTTCACGTCCTTGACCTGGCGCGACTGCTGCACGGCCTTGTTCATGGTTTCGGTGATCTGCTTGGCGAGCTTGCCCGGGTCGGTGTTCTGCGCTTCGCTGTACAGGGTCACGACCATCAGGTCGCGCGCCACTTCCTTGCTCACTTCGGCCCGCAGCGAGACCTGGTTGTAACGTGGCTCATCGGCAGCCAGCGCCGGCAGGCTGGCGAGCAAGCCGCAGGACAGGATCAGGGCGGCGCCGCGACGTGGGATTTGCATGTGGTACTCCTTGGCAATAAAAGGCGTGGGGTTTGGTCATCCATTCCACGCATGGCCCATCAGACCGGCAACAGTGTAGTGGGTTCAAAAGTGCCATCATCAACCTGTGACAAAGTGTGGCGCTTTGCCGCATCGCTGCAGTGAGGCGCCCGGCTTCGGTATACTCCAGCCGATTTTCTGGAGCACTCATCAGGAGAGCTCATGCTCGCTGCCGTACAACCGCTGTCCGCTACCCGCCAGAACCTGTGGCGCCTGACCGTCATTCGGGTCCTGGTCCTGGCTGCCCAGGCCGGCTCCGTGGGCGTCGCCTACTGGACCGAATTGCTGCCGTTGCCCTGGCTGTCGCTGGCTGGCACCTTGGCGTTGTCCTCGCTGCTGTGTGCCTTTACGGCGCTGCGCCTGCGCCTGTCGCTGCCAGTCACCGAAATGGAGTACGCCCTGCAGCTGGCCTGCGACCTGCTGATCCACAGTGCCTTGCTGTACTACTCCGGCGGCTCGACAAACCCGTTCGTGTCGTATTACCTGGTACCGCTGGCGATTGCCGCGGTGACCTTGCCGTGGCTGTATTCGCTGATTCTGTCGGGTATCGCCCTGACCGCCTACAGCCTGCTGCTGGTGCAGTTCTACCCGCTTGAAGGCCTGCCCATGGCGCGGGACAAGATGCAGGTCTACGGCATGTGGCTGAGCATTGCCCTCGCCGCAGCGGTGATTACCTTCTTTGCCGCGCGCATGGCCGAAGAGCTGCGCCGCCAGGAGCAGCTGCGCTCCGAACGGCGTGAAGAAAGCCTGCGTGACGAGCAATTGCTGGCCGTGGCCACCCAGGCCGCCGGTGCCGCCCATGAGCTGGGCACGCCGCTGGCGACCATGAGCGTGCTGATCAACGAAATGCGCCAGGACCATACCGACCCGCTGCTGCAGGAAGACCTGCAGATCCTCCAGGACCAGGTAAAGCTGTGCAAAGAGACCTTGCAACAGCTGGTGCGCGCCGCCGAGGCCAACCGCCGCCTGGCGATCGTGGAGCAGGATGTGACCGCCTGGCTGGACGAGGCGCTGAACCGTTGGCACCTGATGCGCCCCGAAGCCAGCTACCGCTTCCAGCGCCTGCGCGATGGCAAGGTGCCGCGGCTGACGCCGCCGCCAGACCTGACCCAGGCGTTGCTGAACCTGTTGAACAATGCCGCCGATGCCTGCCCCGATGACCTGGAGGTGCACCTGGACTGGGATGCCCAGGACATCGTCATCAGCATCCGCGACCATGGCCCTGGCGTGCCGCCGGCCATTGCCGAAGCCATCGGCAAACCCTTCATTACCACCAAAGGCAAAGGCTTCGGCCTGGGCCTGTTCTTGAGCAAGGCCAGCGTGACCCGTGCGGGCGGTTCGGTAAAACTCTATAGTCATGAACAGGGTGGCACCCTGACCGAATTGCGCCTGCCCTATGGCAAGCGAGGAGATGAATGATGAGCGAAGAAAACCAGGTCGAAAGCGAAGAGCTGCCGCACCTGCTGTTGGTGGATGACGATGCCACCTTCACCCGGGTCATGGCCCGGGCAATGAGCCGTCGCGGTTTCCGCGTGAGCACCGCCAGTTCTGCCGAAGAAGGCTTGATCCTGGCGCAGCAGGACTTGCCGGACTACGCCACGCTGGACCTGAAGATGGACGGTGATTCCGGCCTTGTGCTGCTGCCCAAGCTGCTGGAGCTGGACCCGGAAATGCGCGTGGTGATCCTGACCGGTTACTCGAGCATTGCCACCGCTGTGGAAGCGGTCAAGCGCGGTGCCTGCAATTACCTGTGCAAGCCGGCTGACGCTGACGACGTGCTGGCAGCGTTGCTGTCGGAACACACCGACCTGGATACCCTGGTGCCGGAAAACCCCATGTCGGTCGACCGCCTGCAGTGGGAACACATCCAGCGCGTGCTGAACGAGCACGAGGGCAACATTTCGGCCACCGCACGGGCGCTGGGCATGCACCGGCGGACCTTGCAGCGCAAGCTGCAGAAGCGCCCGGTCCGGCGCTGAGTCCGCGTTGCCCTCTTCGCGGGGCAAGCCCGCTCCCACAGGTCCTGCACAGGTCTGGAGATTTGTGCGATACCTGTGGCAGCGGGCTTGTCCCGCGAAGAGGCCATAACTGACAGAACCTTCTCTTTATCGCCCCGCGATCCCCGCAAATACCAGCCGTTGGCGTATCATTAGCCACCTAACGGCAACCCCCTCCAGGATCGCTTGCGCATGCTCGCCCTTCTTATCCAGACGCTGAACATCACGGCACCGGTCTTCGCCATGCTGTTCATGGGCGTGCTGCTTAAACGCATTCACCTGATCGACGACAATTTCAACCGCGTCGCCTCGCAGTTGGTGTTCAACGTCTGCATGCCGGCGCTGCTGTTCCTCGGTATCTACCACGCCGACCTGGCTGCAGCGGTAAAGCCCGGTGTCATCCTCTACTTCATCGCCGCCACCCTGGTTGGCTTTGCCGTCGCCTGGGGCATGGCCATCTGGCGCAGCCCGCTGGCAGACCGGGGCATCTATACCCAGGGCGCGTTCCGCGGCAACAACGGCGTCATCGGCCTGGCCCTGGCTGCCAGTTTGTACGGCGACTACGGTATTTCCCTGGGGGCGGTGCTCGCCGGGTTGGTCATCCTCATGTACAACTCGCTGTCGGCCGTAGTGCTGGCGGTGTACAGCCCGGACCTGAAGTCCGACCCGTGGAGCATCTGCAAGAGCATCTTCAGCAACCCGCTGATCATCAGCGTGCTGGTCGCGACACCCATGGCTTACGGCCAGGTGCCGCTACCCAACTGGCTGCTGACTTCAGGTGATTACCTGGCGCAGATGACCCTGCCGCTGGCGTTGATGTGCATTGGCGGCACCCTGTCGCTGGCGGCCTTGCGCGACAGCGGCCGGCTGGCCATCGACGCCAGCCTGGTGAAGATGGTCTGGCTACCGTTGGTTGGCACCCTCGGCGCGTGGCTGTGCGGCTTTCGCGGCGCCGAACTGGGCATCCTGTTCCTGTACATCGGCAGCCCGACCGCAGCCGCCAGTTACGTCATGGCGCGGGCGGCCAACGGCAACCATGAGCTGGCTGCATCGATCATCGTGATCACCACGTTAATGGCGGCAATCACCACCAATATCGGCATTTTCATCTTGCAGTGGGGCGGATGGATCTAGATCCTTGACTGCAAACAACACAAAAAACAGCCTCACTGAACTAAAGGACACTTCATGCAAGACCAGAGCACGCCCGAGCAGTTACAGCGCGGGCTGAAGAATCGCCATATCCAGCTGATCGCACTGGGAGGTGCTATTGGTACCGGTTTGTTCCTGGGTATCGCCCAGACCATTCAGCTGGCTGGCCCTTCCGTATTGCTGGGGTATGCCATTGCTGGCCTGATGGCCTTCCTGATCATGCGCCAGTTGGGTGAAATGGTGGTGGAAGAGCCGGTGGCCGGTAGCTTCAGCCACTTTGCCCACCAGTACTGGAGCGAGTTTGCAGGCTTTGTGTCGGGCTGGAACTACTGGGTGGTGTATGTGCTGGTGGGCATGGCCGAGCTGACGGCTGTGGGTATCTATGTGCAGTACTGGTGGCCGGATTTCCCCACCTGGGCCACGGCGGCGATCTTCTTCGTGGTGATCAACCTGATCAACCTGACCCAGGTGAAGGTCTACGGCGAAATGGAATTCTGGTTCGCTCTGATCAAGGTGGTGGCCATCGTCAGCATGATCGGCTTCGGCGCCTGGTTGCTGAGCAGCGGCCATGGCGGCCCGGATGCCAGTGTGGCCAACCTGTGGCAGTACGGCGGCTTCTTCCCTAACGGTGTCAGCGGCCTGGTGATGGCGCTGGCGGTGATCATGTTCTCGTTCGGTGGCCTGGAGCTGGTGGGTATCACCGCTGCCGAGGCCGACAACCCGCGTCAGAGCATCCCCAAGGCCACCAACCAGGTGGTATACCGCATCCTGATCTTCTACATCGGTGCCCTGGCGGTGCTGCTGTCGCTGTACCCGTGGCAGAAGGTGGTGCAGGGCGGTAGCCCGTTCGTGATGATCTTCCACGAGCTGGACAGCGACCTTGTGGCGACCATTCTCAATATCGTGGTGCTGACGGCTGCGCTGTCGGTCTACAACAGCTGCGTATACGCCAACAGCCGCATGCTGTTTGGTCTGGCCAGCCAGGGCGACGCACCGCGGCAGTTGCTGAAAGTCAGCCGCAGCGGTGTGCCGCTGACTGCGCTGGGCGTGTCGGCCTTCGCGACCGGGCTGTGCGTGGTGATCAACTACCTGATGCCGGGCGAGGCCTTTGGCTTGCTGATGGCCCTGGCGGTGTCGGCACTGGTGATCAACTGGGCGAGCATCAGCATTACCCACCTGAAGTTCCGAAAGGCCAAGCTGGCGGCCGGGATTACCCCTTTCTACAAGAGCCTGGGGCACCCGCTGACCAACTACCTGTGCCTGGCATTCATCGTGCTGATTCTGGTGGTGATGTACCTGACTCCGCCGATTCGCATCTCGGTGATGCTGATCCCGGCATGGATTGCCTTGCTGTGGGTGGCCTTCAAGCTGAAGAAGGCTCGGCAGGTTCGCCGTTAGATTTGTATCGCCTGTGAGATCGAGCGCCGCCCGCGCGGCGCATCGCGAGCTAAGCTCGCTCCTACGTTTGTTTCGGGCCAGTAACGCCTGTAGCAAGGCGCGCGCGACCGCTTTGTTCGTACGACGCGATATCGAGCTAAATGCCGAGGCGTCCGCGCGTAAATCTCCCAGAAATGATTGGCCCGAAACAAACGTAGGAGCGAGCTTAGCTCGCGATGCGCCGCGCGGGCGGCGCTCGATCTAAAGGGCGACACAAGGGTTAAGGCATGCGCCAGATGACATGGCCAGATCAATGCTGCCGGCGCCAGGCGCGCACGGTGGTATACAACAGCACCGCGGCAAGCACTGGCAGTACATAGAACAGCATCAACCGCTCCAGGCGCCCGGCCAGCGGCATGCCCATGGTAAACGCCGCCACATGCAGCCCGTAGGCCAGGTACAGGCAGAGGAACACCAGGCCTTCGGCGCGGGTGATGCGGTACCCGGAATAGAACACCGGCAGGCTCAGCACGGCAACCCCGAGCATCACTGGCAGGTCGAACGCCAAGGCGTTGGGCGAGATCGACAGCGGCTCAGGGGTGATCAGCGCGGTCAGGCCCAGCACGGCCAGCAGGTTGAACAGGTTGCTGCCGATGACCGTGCCCACGGCAATTTCCCGTTCACCGCGCAGGGCAGCGATCAATGCGGCGGCGAGCTCTGGCAGGGATGTACAGATGGCGACGACGGTCAGGCCGATGATGCGCTCGGACAGCCCCAGGTCGGTGGCAACCTCCACGGCGGCCTCCAGCAGCAGGTGCCCCGCCAGGCTCAGCAGGGCAAGGCCGGCCAACACCAGCAGCAGCGTGCCTGACCAGAAGCGCCTGGCGCTGGATTTGGCGGTGTCCGGCGCGGGGTAGGTGCGTGCGTAGTGGCGCGACTGGTGCCAGAGCATTACCAGGTAGCCGACCAGGCCAAGCAGTAGCAGCCCCCCTTCAAACCGGCCCAGGTAACCGTTGGCGCACAGGGCATAGACCAGGCCACTGGCGACGATCATCAGCGGAATGTCCAGGCGCACCAGCTGGCGCGACACGCGCAAGGGGATGATCAGCGCGGCCA
Organism: Pseudomonas sp. SAS7; assembly: GCF_052112345.1. Lineage (NCBI taxonomy): Bacteria > Pseudomonadati > Pseudomonadota > Gammaproteobacteria > Pseudomonadales > Pseudomonadaceae > Pseudomonas > Pseudomonas sp. SAS7. The sequence goes on from NZ_JBEGGO010000020.1 coordinate 102,915, forward strand.
GGCCGAGAATGACCAGTACGTTGAATATGTTGCTGCCGATCACACTGCCGACCGCCACATCCGGCGCGCCCTGGTAGGCGGCCTGCAGGCTGACGGTGAGTTGTGGCGCGGTACTGCCGAAGGCCACCAGGCTCAGGCCGATGATCAAGGGGCGAACATGAAGGCGCTGAGCAAGGCGCAGCGCTGCGCGCACCAGCAATTCGGCGCCGCCGACCAGCAGCAGCAGGGCAATGCCCAATTGCAGCAGGCTGAAGGTGGGAAGGGTGGCCAGGTCGAAAATGGTCGGACTCCTGTCGCGTCAGTCGCTAAGCCCTTGTACTCGCACGCGCGCTGTTCCGCTACGGAGCATGCCGATTTTTTCTGCTGCGGCGCGAGACAGGTCGATCAGGCGGCCGCGGGTGTGCGGGCCACGGTCGTTGATGCGCACCACCACACTGCGCTGGTTGGCCGTGTTGGTGACCCGTACGCGAGTGCCGAACGGCAGGCTGCGATGGGCGGCGGTAAGGCCATGCTGGTTGAACGGTTCGCCGCTGGCGGTGCGTTTGCCGTGGTGGCGCGAGCCGTAATAGGAAGCGGTGCCCGTCTGGTCGTAACCGCGCGGGTCGATGTCGTGGCTGGCGCAGCCGGCCAGCAGGGAGAAGAGGGCGAGAGTACCCAGGGATTTTTTCAGCAAGTCAGATGCGCTCCAGTGCGGCCATTCGCGGGCTTGCCCGCTCCCACAGGCATATCACCGCCTGTGAGAGCCGTGCAGTCCTGTGGGAGCGGGCAAGCCCGCGAACGAGGGCAGAGCCCTCGCAGCATATTCAGGTCAGCCTTCGAGCTTGGCCTTGAGCAATTGGTTCACCTGCCCCGGGTTGGCCTTGCCTTTGGAAGCCTTCATCGCCTGGCCGACAAAGAAGCCGAACATCTTGCCACGCTTGGCCTCGTCGGCGGCGCGGTACTGTTCGACCTGCTCGGCGTTGGCCGCCAGCATTTCGTCGAGCATCTTGTCGATCGCACCGGTGTCGGTAACCTGCTTCAGGCCTTTGCTTTCGATGATGCTGTCGGCGTCGCCTTCACCGGCAGCCATGGCCTCGAACACGGTCTTGGCGATCTTGCCGCTGATGGTGTTGTCGCGGATGCGCAGCAGCATGCCACCCAGGTGCGCGGCGCTGACCGGTGCCTGGTCGATCTCGATGCCCAGCTTGTTAAGCAGGCTGCCCAGCTCGACCATGACCCAGTTGGCGGCCAGCTTGGCGTCGCCACCAATTTTTACCACTTCCTCGAAGTAGTCTGCCTGTTCGCGGCTGGATGCCAGCACGTTGGCGTCATAGGCCGACAGGCCGTACTGGCTCTGGAAGCGTTCGACCTTCTGTGGCGGCAGCTCCGGGAGGCCGGCGCGGATGGTTTCGAGGAAGCTGTCCTCGATCACCACCGGCAGCAGGTCCGGGTCGGGGAAGTAACGGTAGTCGTTGGCTTCTTCCTTGCTGCGCATGGAGCGGGTTTCGTCTTTGTTCGGATCGTACAGGCGGGTTTCCTGCACGACCTTGCCGCCGTCTTCGATCAGGTCGATCTGGCGCTGGATTTCGCTGTTGATCGCGCGCTCGATGAAGCGGAACGAGTTGACGTTCTTGATCTCGCAGCGGGTGCCGAACTCGACCTGGCCTTTCGGGCGAATCGACACGTTGCAGTCGCAGCGTAGCGAGCCTTCGGCCATGTTGCCGTCGCAGATGCCCAGGTAGCGCACCAGTGCGTGGATCGCCTTGACGTAGGCCACGGCTTCCTTGGCACTGCGCATGTCAGGCTCGGAGACGATTTCCAGCAGCGGGGTGCCGGCACGGTTGAGGTCGATGCCGGTGGAGCCGCTGAAGTCTTCGTGCAGGCTTTTGCCTGCGTCTTCTTCCAGGTGCGCGCGGGTTACCCCGATGCGCTTGATGGTGCCGTCTTCCAGGGCGATATCCAGGTGACCCTTGCCGACGATCGGCAGGTCCATCTGGCTGATCTGATAGCCCTTGGGCAGGTCCGGGTAGAAGTAGTTCTTGCGCGCGAACACGTTGCGCTTGCCGATCTCGGCATCGATGGCCAGGCCGAACATGCACGCCATGCGCACGGCTTCCTGGTTCAGCACCGGCAGTACGCCGGGCATCCCCAGGTCAACCAGGCTGGCCTGGGTGTTCGGCTCGGAACCGAAGGTGGTGGCGCTGCCGGAGAAGATCTTCGACTGGGTGGCGAGCTGAGTGTGGATTTCCAGCCCGATCACAACTTCCCATTGCATGTGTGAACTCCTCAGAAGCCGTTGGGGGCACGGGTGTGCCAGTCGGTCACTTGCTGGTAGCGGTGCGCGACGTTGAGCAGGCGGCCTTCCTGGAAGTACGGCGCCAGCAGCTGCACACCGACCGGCAGGCCGTCGACGAAGCCGGCCGGCATCGACAGGCCCGGCAGGCCCGCCAGGTTGGCGGTGATGGTGTAGACGTCTTCCAGGTAGGCGGCGACCGGGTCGCTGCTCTTGGCGCCAAGCTTCCAGGCCGGGTTCGGCGTGGTAGGGCCGAGGATCAGGTCGACATCGTTGAAAGCGGCCATGAAGTCGTTCTTGATCAGGCGGCGGATCTGCTGTGCCTTCACGTAGTACGCGTCGTAGTAGCCGGCCGACAGGGCGTAGGTGCCGACCATGATGCGGCGCTGCACTTCAACGCCGAAGCCTTCGCCACGGGAACGCTTGTACAGGTCGGTGAGGTCTTTCGGGTCTTCGCAGCGGTAGCCGAAGCGCACGCCGTCGAAGCGCGACAGGTTGGAAGAGGCTTCAGCCGGGGCGATCACGTAGTAGGCCGGGATGGCGTGCTGCATGTTCGGCAGGCTGATTTCCTTGACCACAGCGCCGAGCTTTTCCAGCTCTTTGACGCTGGCCTGGACCAGGTCGGCGATACGCGGGTCGAGGCCTGCACCGAAGTACTCTTTCGGCAGACCGATGCGCAGGCCCTGCAGCGAACCATTGAGGTTGGCGCTGTAGTCCGGCACCGGCTCTTCGATGCTGGTGGAGTCCTTGGCGTCGAAACCGGCCATGCCTTGCAGCAGCAGGGCGCAGTCCTCGGCAGTGCGGGCCAGCGGGCCGCCCTGGTCGAGGCTGGAGGCGTAGGCGATCATGCCCCAGCGCGAAACACGACCGTACGTCGGTTTGAGGCCGGTGAGGTTGGTCAGTGCCGCCGGCTGGCGGATCGAACCGCCGGTGTCGGTGCCAGTGGTGGCCGGCAGCAGGCGCGCGGCCACGGCAGCGGCCGAACCGCCCGACGAACCGCCTGGGACGTGTTCGAGGTTCCACGGGTTCTTCACCGCGCCGTAGTGGCTGGATTCGTTGGCCGAACCCATGGCGAACTCGTCCATGTTGGTCTTGCCCAGGGTGACCATGCCGGCTTCAGCCAGCTTGGCGACCACGGTGGCGTCGTACGGCGCCTTGAAGCTGTCGAGCATCTTCGAGCCGCAACTGGTGCGTACGCCGTTGGTGCAGAACAGGTCCTTGTGGGCGATGGGTGCACCCAGCAGCGCGCCGGTTTCGCCTGCGGCGCGACGGGCGTCGGCGGCACGCGCCTGGCCCAGGGCCAGGTCTTCGGTGACGCTGATGAAGCTGTTGATTTGCGGGTCGAGTTGCTTGATGCGCGCCAACAGGGCGCCGGTCAGCTCTTCGGAGGAAAACGACTTGTCGGCGAGTCCGCGGGCGATCTCGGCCAGGGTCAATTGATGCATGGCAGGCTCTATCCCTTACTCGATGACTTTGGGAACCAGGTACAGACCGCTTTCGGTCGACGGCGCGATAGCCTGGTAGACGTCGCGCTGGTTGCTTTCGGTGACCTGGTCGGGGCGCAGGCGCTGGCTGGCCTCCAGCGGGTGGGCCAGGGGCTCGATGCCAGTGGTGTCGACCGCTTGCATCTGGTCGACCAGCCCGAGGATGCTGTTCAGGGCATCGGTAATGCGTGGCAGTTCGCCATCATTCAGCCCAAGACGGGCCAGATGGGCGATCTTTTCCACGTCGCAGCGTTCAAGCGCCATGAAGATCTCCAAGGGAAACAAAGAACGGAATTTGGGTCCGCGATGAGGAACATGTCAGCTTTCTGGCGGTCCAACGGCCGCGATCATCGGCTGGCATGCTCGGAAAAACAGCCAATTTAACATATTGGCTCCTTGCCCAAAATCCCTGCCATTGTTAGAGTTTGCCGCACTTTTTTACCCACGCTTTCCCCAGGGTCACTTTCCCATGTTCAAGAAACTGCGTGGCATGTTTTCCAGCGATCTTTCCATCGACCTGGGTACTGCCAACACCCTTATTTACGTGCGTGAGCGCGGTATCGTCCTGAATGAGCCCTCGGTTGTTGCCATCCGTACCCATGGCAATCAGAAAAGCGTCGTCGCCGTCGGTACCGAAGCCAAACGCATGCTGGGCCGTACGCCTGGCAACATTGCTGCCATTCGTCCGATGAAGGACGGCGTCATCGCCGACTTCAGCGTTTGCGAAAAAATGTTGCAATATTTTATCAACAAGGTTCACGAAAACAGCTTCCTGCAGCCAAGCCCGCGCGTGCTGATCTGCGTACCGTGCAAGTCGACCCAGGTAGAACGCCGCGCCATTCGCGAGTCGGCCCTGGGTGCCGGTGCCCGTGAAGTGTTCCTGATCGAAGAGCCAATGGCAGCTGCCATCGGTGCTGGCTTGCCGGTTGAAGAGGCCCGCGGTTCGATGGTCGTCGACATCGGTGGTGGTACCACTGAAATCGCACTGATCTCCTTGAACGGCGTGGTTTATGCCGAGTCCGTCCGCGTTGGCGGCGACCGCTTCGACGAAGCCATCGTTACCTACGTGCGCCGCAACTACGGCAGCCTGATCGGCGAGTCCACTGCCGAGCGCATCAAGCAGGAAATCGGTACCGCCTACCCGGGCGGCGAAGTACGCGAAGTCGATGTGCGTGGCCGCAACCTGGCCGAGGGCGTTCCGCGTGCCTTCACCCTGAACTCCAACGAAGTGCTCGAAGCGCTGCAAGAATCGCTGGCGACCATCGTCCAGGCGGTGAAGAGCGCCCTGGAGCAATCGCCGCCCGAGCTGGCTTCGGACATCGCCGAGCGTGGCCTGGTGCTGACCGGTGGTGGTGCGCTGCTGCGTGACCTCGACAAGCTGCTGGCCCAGGAAACCGGCCTGCCGGTAATCGTCGCCGAGGACCCGCTGACCTGTGTCGCCCGTGGCGGCGGTCGCGCCCTGGAGATGATGGACAAGCACGCGATGGACCTGCTCTCCAGCGAGTGATTCCACTCGCTGCTAACGAGCGCCCGGTTTACAGGTAGTACGCACAGTGCTACCTGTATGTGCTGGGCTGGCGCCCGTTCAGGGCGCCGTATCCGTCAATCCGCAACCAGGCTGGTGCGTTGTTCCATGTCCAATGACCTCCTGAGTCGTCCACGAGGAACGGCCCATTAAACCGCTTTTCTCCAAGGGCCCTTCGCTGGGCGTTCGCCTGCTCGTTCTGGTGGTGATGTCGGTCGCGTTGATGGTTGTCGACGCGCGCTTTGACGTGCTCAAACCCGTGCGCAGTCAGATGGGCATGGTGCTGATGGAGTCGTACTGGATCACCGACCTGCCGCAACGTGCGTGGCAAGGCGTGGCCGGCCAGTTCGGCAGCCGCACTGAACTGATCGCCGAAAACGAAAAGCTCAAGACCGAAGCCCTGCTGTTGCAGGGGCGTCTGCAGAAGCTGGCAGCCCTGACCGAGCAGAACGTGCGCCTGCGCGAATTGCTGAATTCTTCGGCGCTGGTCAACGAAAAGGTCGAAGTGGCCGAGCTGATCGGGGTCGACCCCAACCCGTTCACCCACCGCATCCTGATCAACAAGGGCGAGCGTGATGGTGTGTTCCTTGGTCAGCCTGTGCTCGATGCGCGCGGCCTGATGGGCCAGGTGGTCGAGCTGATGCCCTACACCTCGCGGGTACTGTTGCTGACCGATACCACCCATAGCATTCCGGTGCAGGTCAACCGCAACGGCTTGCGCGCCATTGCCAGCGGCACCGGCAACCCGGAGCGCCTGGAACTGCGCCATGTGGCCGATACCGCGGACGTGAAGGAAGGCGACCTGTTGGTCAGCTCCGGCATGGGCCAGCGCTTCCCGGCTGGCTACCCGGTGGCGACGGTCAACGAGGTGATCCACGATTCCGGGCAGCCGTTCGCCATCGTGCGCGCCATCCCCACCGCCGCGCTCAATCGCAGCCGTTACATGCTGCTGGTATTCAGCGACCGGCGTACCCCGGAGCAGCGCGCCACTGATGCTGCCATCGCCCAGGAAGAGGCTGACCGCAAGGGCACTTCGGTCCCCGGCCAACCGGCGGGTACGGGCGAGCAGGGCACACCTGCCAGCCCTACGCCTGTAACCCCAGCCACACCCGCAGCGCCGACAGCACCGGCCACACAGCCTGCAGCTCCGGCGGCTAACCCTGCCACGCCTGCCGCAGCGCCTGCCGCACCCGCTAACACCCGGAGACAATGATGGCTGCTTCGCGCCGCAACAACGGCTGGGTCATCTGGCTGACTTTCGCCATCGGCCTGCTGCTCAGCGTCTCGCCCATGCCGCAGTTCATGGAAGTGTTCCGGCCCATGTGGCTGGCTTTGCTGGTGTCGTTCTGGACCCTGGCGGTGCCGGGCAAGGTCGGCATGACCACGGCATTCGTACTGGGCCTGGCCGAGGACGTGTTGTACGGCACCCTGCTGGGCCAGAACGCGTTGATCCTCACCCTCATCACCTTCCTGGTGTTATCCCTGCAGCAGCGCTTGCGCATGTTTCCCATGTGGCAGCAGAGCCTGGTGATCCTGGTCATTTTCGGCATCGCCCAGCTCATCCAGCTATGGCTCAGCGCCCTGACCGGCAACCGGCTGCCTACCTTGGCGCTGGTCTGGTCGGCGGTCATCAGTGCCTTGCTCTGGCCGTGGATCAGTTTCGCCCTGCGCGACCTGCGCCGACGCTTGCATATCAACTGACGGCGACGCCGCAACTGACAGGGAGATGTCTGCATGAACCCGTTATACCTGGCCTCTGGCTCGCCCCGCCGTCGTGAACTGCTGATCCAGATCGGTGTGCCCTTCACCGTCGTCAGTGCACCCATCGATGAATCCCCGCTGCCTGACGAAAGCGCCCCGGCCTACGTTGAGCGCCTGGCTCGGGCCAAGGCTGCCGCTGGTCTGGCCTGTGTCGAGGGCCCGGCTGTGGTGCTGGGGGCAGACACTGCCGTGGTGCTCGATGGTCGTATTCTGGGCAAACCGGAAAACCGCGAAGATGCCCTGGCCATGCTGGCTGGCCTGTCGGGCCGCGAGCACCAGGTATTGACTGCAGTTGCCCTCAGCGACGGCCTGCGTACGCAAAGCCTGTGCGTCACCAGCAACGTGCGCTTCCGGGCGATCAGCGCCGATGAAGCGCAACGCTACTGGGCCAGCGGCGAGCCTGTGGACAAGGCCGGTGGCTACGCCATCCAGGGCCTGGGCGCAGTGTTCGTCACCGGTCTGTCCGGCAGTTATTCGGCCGTGGTGGGCCTGCCGCTCAGTGAGACGGCCGAGTTGCTTGGCACGTTTGGTATCGCCTGTTGGCAATCGCCCGTGCATACGCCAGAGGTAACAAACCCGCAGTAGCCAGCACGGCATACGCCATCCATCATTACAAAAGACCTTTGACGAGAGCCGGCCATGAGTGAAGAGATCCTGATCAACATCACCCCGATGGAGTCACGCGTGGCGGTGGTGGAAAACGGGGTACTGCAGGAAGTGCACGTCGAGCGCACCCAGCGCCGTGGCATCGTCGGCAATATCTACAAGGGCAAGGTGGTGCGTGTGCTGCCAGGCATGCAGGCGGCCTTCGTCGACATCGGCCTGGAGCGCGCCGCGTTCATCCATGCGTCGGAAATTTCCCAGCGTGAAGGCTCGGCGGTCGAGACCATCACTGCGCTGGTGCACGAAGGCCAGGCCCTTGTGGTGCAGGTGACCAAGGACCCGATTGGCACCAAGGGCGCACGCCTGACCACCCAGCTGTCGATCCCTTCGCGCTACCTGGTGTACATGCCCCGCAGCAGCCATGTCGGCATTTCGCTGAAGATCGAAGACGAAGCCGAGCGAGACCGCCTCAAGCAGGTGGTCAGCAACTGCATGGAAAGCGAAAACATCAAGGATGCCGGTGGTTTCATCCTGCGCACCGCCGCCGAAGGCGCTCGTGCCGAAGAGATCCTGCAGGACATCCGCTACCTGCGCCGCCTGTGGGAGCAGATTGGCGCCCAGATCAAGACCTGCGGCGCGCCGATGGTCATCTACGAGGATCTGGGGCTGGCCCTGCGTACCCTGCGTGACCTGGTCAACCCCAAGATCGAGAAGATCCGCATCGACTCGCGTGAAACCTTCCAGAAGACCACGCAGTTCGTCGGTGAACTGATGCCGGAAATCGCCGACCGCCTCGAGCACTACCCGGGCGAACGGCCAATCTTTGACCTGTACGGTGTCGAAGACGAAATCCAGCGCGCCCTGGAGCGCAAGGTACCGCTCAAGTCCGGCGGCTACCTGGTGGTCGACCCGGCCGAAGCGATGACCACCATTGATGTGAACACCGGTGCATTCGTCGGCCATCGCAACCTTGAAGAGACCATCTTCAAGACCAACCTGGAGGCTGCCACCGCCATCGCCCGGCAACTGCGCCTGCGCAATATCGGCGGCATCATCATCATCGACTTCATCGACATGGAAGATGAAGAACACCAGCGCCAGGTGCTACGTACACTGGAAAAACAGCTGGAACGGGATCACGCAAAGACCAACATCATCGGCATCACCGAACTTGGCCTGGTGCAGATGACCCGCAAGCGCACCCGTGAAAGCCTGGAGCAGGTGCTGTGCGAGCCGTGCCTGGCCTGTCAGGGCCGCGGCAAGCTGAAAACCCCCGAGACCATCTGTTACGAAATCTTCCGCGAGATCCTGCGCGAGGCCCGTGCCTATCAGGCCGAGGGCTACCGCGTGCTGGCCAACCAGAAGGTGGTCGACCGCCTGCTGGATGAGGAGTCCGGCAACGTGGCAGAACTGGAGGCCTTTATCGGTCGAACCATTCGCTTTCAGGTCGAGTCGATGTATTCGCAGGAACAATACGACGTGGTGCTGCTCTGAGGTCTTCTCGAACGCACCGCTGGATGGCCGGGCTGGCGAAATCGCCACTACCGGCCATCATGGATAAACGACTTGGAGGGCCATGGCCATGGGACGTCTGACCCGCGTTCTTGTCGCCTTGACCCGCTGGGGGCTGGGCTTTTGCGCCCTGCTGGCGGTATTGGTGGCGCTGTATGTCAGCCTCGGCCGCGAATTGGTGCCGCTGGTGGCCGAGTACCGTGCCGATGTGGAGCGCAAGGCTGAGCAGGCGCTGGGCCTGCCGGTGCATGTCGGTGCCCTTGAAGGGCGCTGGAGCGGGCTGGCACCGGTGCTGCGGGTGCGTGACCTGCAACTGGGTGAAGGTGCCACAGCGCTGCGCCTGGATGACGTCAAGGTAGTTCCCGATGTCTGGGCCAGCCTCAGTGCCCGGGAAGTACGCCTGGCGCGAATACAGCTGGGCGGCCTGCAACTGATCCTGCGTGAGAACGAGCAAGGTGCCTGGCACCTTGAAGGCTTGCCGAAGAAGGACGATGCGCCGCTTGACCCCGCCGAACTACTGCAGCGCCTACGCCAGCTGGGCCGCATTGATGTGTTCGACAGCCAGGTCACCTTGCACCCGTGGCAGCGTGACCCGCTCACCCTGACGTATGTGAGCGCCGGCCTGCAGGCGGGTGCTTCGCGCCAGGCCCTGGACTTGAGTGCGACCCTGCCCGATGGCCAGCCCCTGGCGCTGAACCTGCGTAGCCGTGCGTCGGCAAAGGCCTGGCGTGATGCCCAGGTAGATGCCTACCTGAGCCTGCCGCAGAGTGACTGGGCGCGCTGGTTGCCCCCACGCCTGCTGGGCCAGTGGCATGCCGACGCGTTGCGAGCGGGCGGCGAGTTGTGGGTCGGCTGGCGCGAAAGGCAATTGCAGCAGGCAGTGGTGCGGCTCAATGCACCCGAGCTGCAGGGCGGTTACGCCGGGCGCAAGGCCGCAACACTGAACAACCTGGCCCTGGGCGCCTGGTTCCAGCGCCAGGCCCAAGGTTTTGATGTAGTGGTCGACTCCCTGGCCATGGACATTGGCAAGACCCGTTGGGAGTCGCACCTGCAGTTGCAGCAGCGCCCAGGCGAGAACGCTGCCGATGAAAGCTGGAAGCTGCAGGCCGACCGGCTGCACCTTACACCCCTAACCCCGCTGATCGAGGCCCTGGCACCGCTGCCTGACAATGTCATGGCCGTAGTCGATGGCCTGAAGGTAACCGGCGCGTTGCGCAATGTACGGCTGGAGGCCCGGCCCAAGGCCGAGGGTGACCAGCGCCTGCAATTCGACGCCAACCTGGAGAAGGTCGGTTTCGATGCCTATCACGGTGCCCCGGCTGCCGGTAACGTCAGCGGCAGCATCAGCGGCGACCTGGGGCATGGTGAACTGCGCCTCGATACCGATGCGTTCATGCTGCACCTGTACCCGATCTTCGCCAAACCCTGGCACTACCAGAAAGCCAATGCGCGCCTGACCTGGGCGCTGAACAAGGAAGGCTTCACCCTGATTGCGCCTTACCTCAAGGTGTTGGGCGAGGAGGGGAAGATTGCGGGTGACTTCCTTATCCGCCTGTTGTTCGAAGAAGGCCGCGAGGACTACATGGACCTGCGTGTCGGCCTGACCGAGGGCGATGGCCGCTACACCGCCAAGTACCTGCCCGAGGTGCTCAGCCCGGCCCTCGACGAATGGCTGCGCAGCGCCATCGTCAAAGGCACGGTGGATGAGGGCTACTTCCAGTACCAGGGCTCGCTGAATCATGGCGCCGCACCAGAGGCTCGCAGCATCAGCCTGTTTTTCAAGGTGCGGGACGCGGCCCTGGACTTCCAGCCCGGCTGGCCGCAGGTGCAGCACGTAGATGGCGATGTGTTCATCGAGGACAGTGGTGTGCGTATCAAGGCCCAGCGTGGCCTGTTGCTCGATACCAAGGTGAGCGATGTAAGCGTTGATATCCCGCATGTCGAGGGTGAGCAGCACAGTCGCCTGTACCTGGATGGCGACTTTGACGGCAGCCTGGGCGATGGCCTGAAAATACTCAAGGAAGCGCCGATCGGCACGGGCGAGATCTTCGCCGGCTGGGAGGGCGAAGGGCCGTTGAAGGGCAAGCTCAAGCTCGACATCCCGCTGGCCCACGGGGAACGGCCGAAAGTGCAGGTGGATTTCGCCACCAGCGATGCGCGCCTGAAGGTTGCCCCGCCGAGCCTGGAGTTGAGCCGCTTGAAGGGTGATTTCAGCTTCGATTTTGACAAAGGCCTGAGTGGCAAGGGGATCAGCCTGCAGGCGTTCGGCAAGCCGGTGACGGCGCAAATCACTGCCGAAGGCCAGCCGGGGCAGATGCAGACGCGCATCGACGCCAATGGCCAGGTATCGCTCAAGGCACTGACCGACTGGCTGCAGTTCAAACAGGCCTTGCCAGCGTCCGGTGACCTGCCTTACCAGTTGCAACTCAGCCTGGGTAGCCGGGACAACCGGCTGAGCGTCAACTCGAACCTGAAGGGCTTGGCGATCGACCTGCCGGCGCCCTTCGGCAAAGCTGCGGCAGACACCCGCGACAGCCGTTTCAGCATGAACCTGCAAGGCCAGGAGCGGCGGTTCGATGCCGCTTACACCGACCTTGCACGCTTTGCCTACGCCGCACCGGCCGACAAGCTCATGCAGGGGCGTGGTGAACTGCTGTTGGGCTCGGGTGAGGCCCAACTGCCAGCTGGCCAGGGATTGCGGGTACGCGGGCGCCTGGAGTCGCTGGACCTGGCGCCCTGGCAGGAACAGGCGGCCCGCCTTGCCGGTGACGACCCAGGTGGCAGCGCGCGACAGAACCTGCAAAGTGTCGACCTGAGCATCGGCCAGCTGAAAGCCTTCGGCATGGACCTGAACCAGGCCGTGGTGCGTATGGCTCGTGGCGGCGCGGCCTGGGACCTGCGCCTGGACAGCAAGGAAGTGATTGGCAACGCCCGTGTGCCGGATGCCAAGGGCGCGCCAATGGTCGTGCGGATGCAGACCCTGCGCCTGCCCGCTGCCGACCCTGCCCAGGCTCAGGCTGAAGAGGGCCCGGACCCGTTGGCCTCGTTCGACCCGCGCAAGGTACCGGCGCTGGACTTGAGCATCGACAAGCTCTACCGCGGCGACGACCTGTTCGGCAGCGCGGCGATCAAATTGCGACCGACAGCGCGGGGCGTGACCGCCAGCGATATCGACCTAGACTTCAAAGGGCTGCGCATCGACGGCGGTGGTGGCTGGGAGGGCGCGCAGGGCAGCACCAGCAGCTGGTACAAAGGGCGCCTGGACGGCAAGAACCTGGCAGATGTGCTCAAGGCCTGGGGCTTCGCCCCGACTGTGACCAGCCGTGACTTCCGCCTGGATGTGGACGGCCGCTGGCCGGGTTCGCCTGCTGCGGTGGGCCTGAAGCGCTTCTCTGGCAGCATGGACGCGGCACTGCGCACCGGCCAGTTCGTCGAAGTCGAAGGCAGTGCACAGGCACTGCGCGTGTTCGGCCTGCTCAACTTCAACTCGATTGGCCGGCGCCTGCGCCTGGACTTCTCTGACCTGTTCGAAAAGGGCCTGGCCTATGACCGGGTCAAAGGGCTGCTGGTGGCCAGTGACGGTGTCTATGTGACCCGCGAGCCGATCAGCGTAACTGGCCCGTCGAGCAACTTCGAGCTGGAAGGCACGCTGGACATGGTGCGCGACCGGGTTGATGCCAACCTGCAGGTGAGCCTGCCGGTGACCAACAACCTGCCGCTGGCGGCACTGATTATCGGCGCGCCAGCCGTAGGCGGCGCGCTGTTCCTGGTCGACCGGTTGATCGGTGACCGCGTGTCGCGCTTTGCCAGCGTGCACTACCGTGTCGAAGGGCCGTGGAAAGAGCCTAGAATCACATTTGTGAAACCTTTCGAGAAATCCCGCTAGGAGTGCCCATGAAGGCAGCGGTAATCCAGATGGTCAGCCAGGATGATGTGCTGGCCAACCTGCAGCGTGCCGGTGCCCTGTTGGAGCAGGCCGCATCTGGCGGCGCACGGCTGGCGGTACTGCCGGAAAACTTCGCCGCCATGGGTCGCAAGGACGCCGCTGCCATCGGCCGCGCCGAAGCATTGGGCGAAGGGCCGATCCTGCCATGGTTGAAACGCACCGCCCGCGACCTCAAGTTATGGATTGTGGCCGGTACCTTGCCCTTGCCTCCGGTCGGCCAGCCCGAGGCCAAGGCGCATGCCTGCTCGCTGCTGATCGATGAGCACGGCGAGGTGGCGGCACGCTATGACAAGCTGCACCTGTTCGACGTGGACGTTGCCGACAACCGCGGTCGGTACCGTGAGTCGGATGACTACGCCCATGGCGCCCAGGTGGTGGTGGCTGACACGCCGGTTGGGCGGCTGGGGCTTAGCGTGTGCTACGACTTGCGCTTTCCTGAGCTGTACAGCGCACTGCGCGAGGCCGGCGCGGAACTGATCACTGCCCCTGCGGCCTTCACTGCCGTGACAGGCGCGGCACATTGGGAGGTGCTGGTACGCGCCCGCGCAATCGAAACCCAGTGCTACCTGCTGGCTGCGGCGCAGGGCGGCACCCACCCAGGCCCTCGGGAAACCCATGGCCATGCGGCGATCGTCGACCCTTGGGGGCGCATCGTCGCAGAACAGGCGCAAGGCGAAGCAGTACTGCTTGCCGAGCGCGACATTGAAGAACAAGCGTCCATCCGGGCGCGCATGCCGGTGGTATCGCACCGGCGCTTTTTCTCGCAGGGCGCGTTGCGGCCTGCGCACACCTCGGAGTGACTATGAGCCAGATGTTATCCACCGTCAGTGAGCAGCTCCTGGCCCCAGGCGGCTTGACCCTGGACAGCCTGCAGAGCGTGCTGGGTGAGTTGGCCGGCCCCGGCATCGACGCCGCCGACCTGTATTTCCAGGGCCAGATCTCGGAAACCTGGGCGCTGGAAGACGGCATCGTCAAAGAGGGCAGCTTCAACCTGGACCAGGGCGTGGGCGTACGTGCCCAGTCCGGTGAAAAGACCGGCTTCGCCTACAGCAATGCGATCAACCTCGAGGCATTGACCTCGGCGGCGCGCGCCGCCCGTTCGATTTCACGTGCCGGGCAGAGCGGCACGGTACAGGCTTTCCGCAGTCAGGAAGTGACTGCCCTGTATGCCGCAGACAACCCGCTGGATGTACTCAGCCGTGCCGAAAAGGTCGAGCTGCTCAAGCGTGTCGATGTCGCCACCCGCGCCCTGGACCCGCGCATCCAGCAAGTCAGCGTGAGCATGGCCGGGGTCTGGGAGCGCATCCTGATCGCTGCGGCCGATGGCAGCCTGGCCGCCGACGTGCGCCCGCTGGTGCGCTTCAACGTCAGCGTCATCGTCGAACAGAATGGGCGTCGCGAGCGCGGCGGGCAGGGCGGTGGCGGGCGTACCGACTACCGTTTCTTCACCGAAGAACGGGTAATGGGCTATGCCCGCGAGGCATTGCGCCAGGCGCTGGTAAACCTGGAGGCGATCCCGGCACCTGCAGGCACCTTGCCGGTTGTACTGGGCTCGGGCTGGTCGGGGGTGTTGCTGCACGAGGCTGTAGGCCATGGCCTGGAGGGTGACTTCAACCGCAAAGGCAGTTCGGCGTTCAGCGGCCGCATTGGCGAGAAGGTGGCATCGAGCCTGTGCACCATCGTTGACGATGGCACGCTCGAAGGCCGCCGTGGCTCGCTGAGCGTGGATGACGAAGGCACCCCGACCGAATGCACCACGCTGATCGAGAACGGTGTGCTCAAGGGTTACATGCAGGACAAGCTCAACGCACGCCTGATGGGCATGGCGGTGACTGGCAACGGTCGCCGTGAATCCTACGCGCACCTGCCGATGCCCCGCATGACCAACACCTACATGCGTGCAGGCGAAAGCGACCCGCAGGAAATCATCGCGTCGGTGAAGAAGGGTATCTATTGCGCCAACCTGGGCGGTGGCCAGGTGGACATCACCAGCGGCAAGTTCGTGTTCTCGACCAGTGAGGCCTACCTGATCGAAGACGGCAAGATCACCGCGCCGGTCAAGGGTGCGACCCTGATTGGCAATGGCCCGGAGGCGATGAGCCGGGTGTCGATGGTCGGTAACGACCTGGCACTGGACAGCGGGGTAGGGACGTGTGGCAAGGACGGGCAATCGGTGCCGGTCGGGGTGGGGCAGCCTACCTTGAAGCTGGACGCGATTACCGTGGGCGGTACAGGCGCTTGATGGCCTCGGGGGCTCTTGTGGGAGCGGGCTTGCCCCGCGAAGCAGGCCACACGGTGGTGGCTGGCACCGGCTTTGCCGGTGTTCGCGGGGCAAGCCCGCTCCCACAGGGTCCCTGGGCGATCCGTCAGCGCAAACCGCGCTGTAACTCGTCGAGGTCGCGGATGTACTTGAACACCTTGCGCGCAGCAGCAGGCGGCTTGTTCCGCGCTTTTTCGTGCTGGGCATGTCGGATCAGCGAGCGCAGTTGCTGGCGATCGGTATCGGGGTATTCGTTGACGAAACGCTCGAGGTCTTCGTCATTACCGTCGATGAGCCGGTCGCGCCAGCGCTCCAGGCCGTGGAAGCGCTCGTTGTATTGGCGGGTCGAGCTGTCCATCTGCTCAAGCAAGGCGTGGATGGCATCCAGGTCCTGCACGCGCATCAGCTTGCCGACAAACGACATGTGGCGTTTGCGGGCACCGTGAGCGGTGTGCTTGGAAGCCTCGGCCAGGGCCTTGCGTAGCTCGTCGGTCAACGGCAGACGCGCCAGAGTGTCGGCCTTGAGCGTAGTGAGGCGCTCGCCGAGTTCAACCAGCTCATGCAGTTCGCGCTTGATCTGGGTTTTGCTTTTTTCGCCGTCGTAGGCGTCGTTTGAATCAACCATGGTGGCAGTCCGCTAGAAATCGTCGCCATGATAACCAGTCGGGGGCCGCTTGTCCGGCCCGGTCGTAGAATGACCCCAAGCCGTACGCAGAATTTTAGTGGAGAGAACCATGAGTGCAGTCCAGAGCGTAGGTCCGAAAGACCTGCCAGCATTGCAGGAGCAGGTCGAGGCGATCGTTGCCGAGGCGCGCCGCCAGGGGGCCAGCGCCTGCGAAGTGGCGGTGTCGCTGGAGCAGGGCCTGTCCACCACGGTACGCCAGCGTGAGGTCGAAACGGTCGAGTTCAACCGCGACCAGGGCTTTGGTATCACCCTTTATGTTGGCCAGCGCAAAGGCTCGGCCAGCACCTCGGCCAGTGGCCCGGACGCGATCCGCGAGACCGTCGCCGCAGCGTTGGCCATTGCCAAGCATACCTCCGAGGACGAATGCTCAGGCTTGGCCGACGCGGCGCTGATGGCCCGCGAAATCCCTGATCTGGACCTCTACCATGATTGGGATATCGAGCCCGAAAAGGCCATCGAGATGGCCCTGGCCTGCGAGGCTGCGGCGTTTGATGAAGACCCGCGCATTCTCAACGCCGATGGCACCACACTCAATACTCACCAGGGCTGCCGCGTGTATGGCAACAGCCATGGCTTCATCGGCAGTTACGCCTCTACCCGGCACAGTCTGAGCTGCGTGATGATCGCTGAAGGCGACGGGCAGATGCAGCGTGACTACTGGTACGACGTGAACCGCCAGGGCAACCTGCTGGCCGACCCACGCAGTATCGGCGCCCGCGCTGCCCAGCGCGCAGCCAGCCGTTTGGGCGCACGCCCGGTACCGACCTGCGAGGTGCCGGTGCTGTTTTCCGCCGAGCTGGCCGGTGGCCTGTTCGGCAGTTTCCTCTCGGCCATTTCCGGCGGCAATCTTTACCGCAAGTCGTCGTTCCTTGAAGGCACCATTGGCCAACGCCTGTTCCCCTCCTGGCTGACCCTTGACGAGCGCCCCCATATTCCACGGGCACTGGGCAGCGCAGCATTCGATGGTGATGGCCTGGCTACCTATGCCAAGCCGTTCGTCGACAAAGGCGAGCTGGTGTCGTACCTGCTGGGCACCTATTCCGGGCGCAAGCTGGGCTTGCCTAGCACGGCCAACTCCGGTGGCGTGCACAACCTGTTCGTCACTCACGGTGTCGAAGATCAGGCCGCGTTGATCCGCCGTATGGGGCGCGGGCTGCTGGTGACCGAGTTGATGGGGCATGGGCTGAACATGGTGACGGGGGATTATTCCCGTGGTGCGGCAGGCTTCTGGGTCGAAAATGGCGAGATTCAGCATGCGGTGCAGGAAGTGACCATTGCCGGCAATATGAAGGATATGTTCCAGCAGATTGTTGCGATTGGCAGCGATCTTGAAACCCGCAGCAACATCCACACGGGCTCGGTTCTGATCGAACGGATGACTGTTGCTGGTAGCTGATTGTTAACCTGTACCGGCCTCTTCGCGGGTGAACCCGCTCCCACAGAGATTGCACCGGCTCAGGCTTGGTGAAATCCCTGTGGGAGCCGGTTTACCCGCGAAGAGGCCAGTACAGGCGCCAGTTATTGCTCCGATAAAATGAAGACCCGGCCCCTGCGCCGGGTTTTTTTTCATCACCTTTTTCTTGAAGTGATTCTGTTTATCACTTAATAATGAATATCATTATCCAGTAACCCGGCGATGATGTTCATGAAACCCGTCCTCCGCGAACTGCCCTACCTGGAAAACTGGCGCTGGCTCAGCCGGCGCATTCGCTGTGCGCTCGAGCCCGACGAGCCGCGCCTGATCGAGCATTACCTGGCCGAAGGCCGCTACCTGGTGTGCTGCACCGAGACCTCGTCATGGACGGTGGCACTGACCTCTTTCCGCCTGCTGCTGGATACCGCCTGCGACCGCATGCTGCCTTGGCATTGGCGCTGCCTGTGCCTGGACCAGGCCTGGCGCCCGCTCCTGGACCTGCGCAACCTCGACCGCCACGAACAGAACCAGCGCTGGCAGCCCTATGCCCTGCAGTTGGCCAATTGCCGTCTGCTGCCGTCGATTTCTCCCGATGAACTGATGCAAGGATTTGATGATGAGTGATACCCGTATCGAGCGTGACAGCATGGGTGAACTGCAGGTGCCGGCCCAGGCCCTGTACGGTGCCCAGACCCAGCGCGCGGTCGACAACTTCCCGGTCAGTGGCCTGCGCATGCCGGCCCAGTTCATTCGTGCCTTGTTGCTGGCCAAAGCTGCCGCCGCCAAGGCCAACGTGGAGCTGGAGCAACTGTCTGCGGCGCAGGGCCAGGCCATCGTCAAGGCTGTCGAGCAACTGCTGGCGGAAGACTTCATCCAGCACTTCCCGGTGGATGTGTTCCAGACCGGCTCCGGCACCAGCTCGAACATGAACGCCAACGAGGTGATTGCCACCCTGGCCAGCCGCGTGCTGGGTGACGCTGTCAACGCCAACGACCACGTCAACTGTGGCCAGAGCAGCAACGACATCATCCCCACCACCATTCATGTCAGCGCTGCGCTGGCCTTGCACGAGCAGTTGCTGCCGGCCCTGAGCCACCTGGTACAGGTGATCGAGACCAAGTCGGCGCAAGTGCATCAGTATGTGAAAACGGGCCGTACCCACCTGATGGACGCCATGCCTGTGCGCATGAGCCAGGTGCTGGATGGCTGGGCGGCACAGATCAACGCTGCCAAGGGGCACATCGAAGCGACCCTGCCGAGCCTGCAGGCGCTGGCCCAGGGCGGCACCGCCGTGGGTACCGGCATCAACGCCCACCCTCAGTTCGCTGCCGGTTTCGCCCGACAGCTCAGCGGCTTGACCCAGGTCGAGTTCACCCCAGGGCAGAACCTGTTCGCCCTGATCGGCTCGCAGGACACTGCCGTGGCGCTGTCTGGCCAGCTGAAGACCACCGCCGTGGCACTGATGAAGATCGCCAACGACCTGCGCTGGATGAACTCCGGCCCCCTGGCCGGTTTGGGTGAAATCGAGCTGCAAGGCTTGCAGCCGGGCTCTTCGATCATGCCTGGCAAGGTCAACCCCGTGATCCCGGAGGCCACCGCCATGGTTGCCGCCCAGGTGATCGGTAATGACGCGACCATCGCTGTCGCTGGCCAGTCCGGCAATTTCGAGCTGAACGTGATGCTGCCAGTGATCGCCCGCAACTTGCTGGAGAGCATCGAGCTGATGGCGAACGTCAGCCGTTTGCTGGCCGACAAGGCCATCGCCAGCTTCAAGGTCAACGAGGCCAAGCTCAAGGAAGCCCTGGCGCGCAACCCGATCCTGGTCACTGCGCTGAACCCGATCATCGGTTACCTCAAGGCCGCCGAAATCGCCAAGACCGCCTACAAGCAGGGTCGCCCGGTCATCGATGTGGCGCTGGAGCACACCGACCTGTCGCGCGACCAGCTTGAAGCGCTGCTGAACCCGGAAAAACTCACCGCCGGCGGTATCTGACCCTGCGTCACCGCCCAGGAGACATCCCATGCAGCACTGGAAACGCACCACGGAAACCGCCAACCGCCTGTTCGAACAAGGCGAGCTGGTCGACGCCCGGGAACACTACCTGCAAGCCCTGGCGCTGGCCCAGGTGCTGTTCGAGCGCTGGCATGACGTCGACGAAGCGGTGGCCGTGTTCGTCATCGCCCACCACAACCTGGCCGACCTGCACCTGCGCCTGAATCAGCCGCACGAGAGCGCCGACTACCTGTGCGCCGCCCACCAGCGGCTGCTGCAGGCCAGCCAGGAGCCGCGCTTGCCCCAGGTGCTGCGTGACGCAGCCCTGCGCCACAGTGGGCGAACCTACACCGAACTGCTGAATTTCATCGCCGAGTACGGCCAGTACCCGCGAACCGAGCGCCTGCTCAACCGCCACAATGCCGGGGTCAGCGAACTCGCTGCCCAGCCGGGCGTGGCGCCTGGAACCCATGCTTACGGAGTTCACTGACATGCCCCATACCTTGCCTGCTTTGCCTTACGCCTACGATGCGCTGGAGCCGCACATCGACGCCCAGACCATGGAGATCCACCACAGCAAGCACCATCAGACTTACGTCAACGGCCTCAATGCCGCCATCGAAGGCACCGAGTGGGCCGAGTGGCCGGTGGAGAAACTGGTCGGTGCGGTCAAGCAACTGCCGGAAAACCTGCGCGGTGCGGTCACCAACCATGGCGGCGGCCACGCCAACCACAGCCTGTTCTGGACCGTAATGTCTCCCCAGGGCGGCGGTGCGCCACAGGGCCAGCTGGCGCAGGCCATCTCGACGCAACTGGGCGGTTTCGACGCCTTCAAGGATGCCTTCACCAAAGCGGCGCTGACCCGCTTCGGCAGCGGCTGGGCCTGGCTCAGCGTGACGCCGCAGAAAACCCTGGTGGTGGAAAGCAGCGGTAACCAGGACAGCCCGCTGATGCACGGCAATACGCCGATCCTCGGCCTGGACGTGTGGGAGCATGCCTACTATCTGAAGTACCAGAACCGTCGTCCGGAATACATCGGTGCTTTCTACAACGTCATTGCCTGGGCGGAAGTGGAACGTCGTTACGTTGAAGCCCTGAAGTGAGTCGGACCGGTATGCGCTCTGAGGTGATGTCTGTCAGCAGTGTGCGCCTGTTTCGCCTGGCGCTTGGGACTTTGCTTTTGCTGGCGGGCACCGCGCTGTTGGTAGCGCGTGGCCTTGCCTGGCTGGACCTGGAGCCACGCATGTTGCGCGCCCTGGAGGGCGGCGCATTGTGCGCACTGGGGACGGCGTTGGGGGCGGTACCGGTACTGGTCATTCGCAACATGCCGGTGGCGCTGGCCGACACACTGCTGGGCTTCGGCGCCGGCGTGATGCTGGCGGCCACCGCGTTTTCCCTGATCATCCCGGGGTTGGACGCGGCCCAATCCATCGGTTTCAGCCCTTGGGGTGCGGGTGGCTTGATCAGCTTTGGCTTGTTGTTCGGTGCGCTGTGCCTGTTTCTGGTTGACCTCAAGGTGTCTGGCACCTCACCAGAAGCGCTGGTCGGCACCGGCAACCAGCCGGTGATTGCTGCGCGCATCTGGCTGTTTGTCATCGCCATCATCGCGCACAACATCCCCGAAGGCATGGCCATCGGTGTATCGGCCGGTGGTGGCATGCCCGACGCCGACAGCCTGGCCATGGGCATTGCGTTGCAGGATGTGCCTGAGGGGCTGGTAATTGCGCTGGTGCTGGCCGGGGCGGGCATGTCGCGCTTCAAAGCCTTCTTGATAGGCGCAGCGTCAGGCCTGGTCGAGCCGGTGGCTGCGGTGATCTGCGCCTGGCTGGTGAACATCGCCGAACTGCTGCTGCCGCTGGGCCTGGCCTGCGCGGCGGGGGCAATGCTGCTGGTGGTGACCCAGGAGATCATCCCGGAGTCTCGCAGCAACGGCCATCATCGCCTGGCCAGCCTGGGGCTGTGTATTGGCTTCTGCCTGATGATGGTGATGGATACAGCGATGTCCTGATTCGTCATCAGGTTTGCGCGTTCCCTGTAGGAGCGGCCTTGTGTCGCGATAGGCCGCAAAGCGGCCCCAGCGATTGGTGACTTATCGCTGAAATCCTGGGGCGGCTTTGCAGCCCTGTCGCGACACAAGG
>NZ_JBEGGO010000021.1:0-120674 GCF_052112345.1 Pseudomonas sp. SAS7
CGCGGTGGATGGCACCGGCTTCGCCGGTGTTCGCGCTAGCGCTTAGGTGCTATGCAAGGCAGTTGCCCCCATAGGTACTGCATAAGCCTGAAGCCTGCGCGAACCTGTAGGACCGTACTCCCCGGGCATATTGCTGCCTACAGCGTCAGCGGGTAGCTGACGATCAGTCGCGTCTGGTCAAAATCGCTGTTGAAGCTACGCCGGTTGGTGGCGTTGTTCAGGCGGATGTTGAGGTTCTTCAACGCGCCGCTCTGGAACGTGTAGTTCACCTCGGTATCACGCTCCCACTCCTTGCCATTGCTGCCCGCCGCCGTGGTGGCATTTTCGCCATGCCCGTAACGCACCATGGCCAATAGCCCAGGCACACCCAGCGCGGCAAAGTTGTAGTCGTAGCGCACTTGCCACGAGCGCTCGTCGGCATTGCTGAAGTTGCCGTTGAACATGTCGTTGCCCAAGGTGCGCCCGCTGCTGCCGTACACCGACATCCACTGGCTGTCGCCACTGACTTTCTGCAACCCCAGGTACAGTGTGTGGCCACTGTGCGAAGCTGAGAGCAAGGCGTAGCCCGTGCGGCTCTGGATATCGCCGATGCGCGCCTGGCCGTCATCACGGTCGATGAAGTAACCCAGGTTGGCCCCCAGCGTCCACTCGCCCACTCGCTGGCTGTGCAGCAGGTTGAAGTAGCTTTGCTGGTAGATGTCCTCCAACTGCGAATGCCACGCGCCGATCAGGGTGCGCTGCTGGTTGAAGCGGTACTCGGCGCCGACGTAGTTGAAGCCGTCCGAGGTGACCCCAGGCGCGGCCCAGGCAGAAAGGTCCTGCATATCGGACGAGTTGCGCAGGCTGACCTCGCGGTACTGGCCGGCTTGCAGGCTCAGGCCTTCGATTTCCCGCGAGTCGAGCATGGCGCCACGGAAGGTTTGCGGCAGCAGGCGGCCATCGTCGTAGCGCAGCAGCGGGATATCCGGCAGCAGCTCACCCACCTTCAGCTCGGTCGATGAAATACGCAGCTTGGCCGCCAGCCCGGCGCGGCCATAATTGTCGGCCGCACGCCCGTCGTCGTGCACCGGCAGCAGTTCGGAGCCGCTGGTACCACGGCCACTGTCCAGCTTCACGCCGAACATGGCTATGCCGTCCAGGCCAACACCAATTAGCCCCGGGGTGTAGCCAGAGCTGAACTTGAGGATGAAGCCTTGGGCCCATTCTTCGACTTTGCTCTTGGCCGCACCCGGGTCACGGAAATCGCGGTTGAAGTAGTAGTTGCGCAGCGTCAGCCCGGCCTTGGCATCCTCAAGGAAGCCCCCCTCCTCGGCCCAGGCCGGCAAACCCAGGCCAAGCGCCAGCGAAACCGCCAGGGCTGAACGGGCCAGGGTGCAGTTTGTGTGCATCATTATTATTGTTCTCCGCGTTACTTGGGCGCAGCCGCCCCCCGCAGGCTGCCCAGAGCCCGTGGTCGAATGGCTGCATGAATGCCCGGCCTGGGCCGGGCGCTACTCAGTGGCTCAATGCATCAGAACGGATACTGGCGCGGCACGTGCTGCACGCTTACCCAGTGATCGCGGGTGAACTCGTCGATGGCCCAGTCCCCGTTGAAACGGCCAAGCCCCGAGTTCTTCTCACCGCCGAACGGCGCGTTGGCCTCGTCGTTCACCGGGATGTCGTTGATGTGGCTCATGCCTGCACGCACCTGGCGGGCAAAGCGCACGGCACGCTCCAGGTTGCGGCTGAACACCGCGCTGGAAAGGCCGAACTCGCTGGAATTGGCCAGCTCCAGGGCATGCGCTTCGTCACGCGCGCGCAGCAAGCCCACCAAGGGGCCGAAGATTTCGTTACGCGCAAGGTCCATGTCGACGGTGACCTCGCCATACACATGCGGCGCCAGCAAGTTGCCGTCGACCCCGCCCTCGTACAGCGGCTCGGCACCTTCGCCGCGTGCCAGGCTGATCTTGTCCAGCAGGCCTTGCAGTTGCCGGGCATTGATTACCGGCCCGATCACCGTAGCTGGCGAGTCCGGATCGCCTACCACTAGTGCCCTGACACGCTCGACGAAGCGCTGCGCAAAAGCGTCGTAGAGGCTGTCGTCAACGATGATCCGGTTCACCGCCATGCAGATCTGCCCCTGATGCAGGAACTTGCCGAACACGGCAGCATTCACCGCCTGTTCAAGGTCGGCATCGTCCAGCACCACGAACGGGCTGTTGCCGCCCAGCTCCAGGGCAACGTGCTTGAGGAATTCGCCACCGCTGGCAATACGGCCAATGCCACGCCCCACCGGGGTGGAGCCAGTGAAGGTGATCAGCGCCGGCACCGGGTGCTCGACAAAGGCATCACCGATATCGCTGCCCGCGCCGACCACCACGCTGAGTACGCCGGCTGGCAGCCCTGCCTCTTCGAAGATGCGCGCCAGCAGCAGGCCGCCGCACACCGGGGTGTCGCTGGCGGGCTTGACCACCACGGCATTGCCCAGCGCCAGCGCCGGGGCAATCGAGCGCTGGGTCAGGTGCAGCGGGAAATTCCACGGGCTGATGACCCCGACCACACCCAGGGCACTGCGGTACACACGGCTTTCCTTGCCCGGCACGTTGGACTCGACAATGCGCCCATGCACCCGCGACGGGAACGATGCCGACTCCAAAGCAATTGCCCGCGCCGCGCCCCACTCCAGTTGCGCCTTGAGCCGGGTACTGCCGGATTCGCGGATGATCCAGTCGATGATCTCGTCGCGGCGACGATCAAATATCGCCACCACTTCGTACAGTACCGCCGCGCGTGCGGCGGGGCCCAGTGCCGCCCATTTTGACTGGGCCCGGGCTGCAGCCTGATAGGCGGCATCCAGGTCGGCACGACTGGCCTGTTGAACCTCAAGCAACAAGTCGCCGTTGTATGGGTTGTACACATTCAGGGGCTTGCCGGCACTACCGGCGCGCCACTCGCCGGCAATCGGCAGCAGTTGAAGGTCTTGATAACGAGGGCAATTGGCAGACATACAAGGCTCCTTGGTCAGCACGTAGGTTTGTTGGCAGCTTCAGGCTCACTGGCCTGTTGTGGCGCACGCACCTGGATGAAGGCGATGGCCAGCGCACCGATCACCCCAGGCAGGGCGAAGGCGAGGAAGTTTTGCTGGATCGGCAACTGCAACGACAGCAGGGTGCCACCCAGCATGGGCCCGGCGATGGCGCCGAGGCGGCCGATACCGGCAGCCCAGCCCACCCCGGTGGAGCGGATGTGCGCCGGGTAGGCGATAGAGGCATAGGCATGGATTACTGCCAGCGTGCCGATGGTGGTAGCGCCGGCGATCAGCAACAGCAGGTTCAGCAACAGCGGGCCCGGGTTGAGCCCCAGCGCCGCCAGCGACAGCGCTGCCAGCACGAAGAACAGCGCCAGCGTGCGCTGCACCCCCAGGCGGTCGGCGAGCCAGCCACCAAACAATGCACCCACCGTGGCGCCAATGTTCAGCGTCACCAGAAACGCCAGGCTCGAGCCCAAGGGGTAGCCACCCTGCGCCATCAGCTTGGGCAACCAGGTGTTGAGGCCGTAGCTCATCAACATGCACATGCCGAACGCCACCCACAGCAACAAGGTGGCCAGGGCCTGACCACGGCCGAACAACTGCGCCAGGCGCGCCTTGCCTACCGGTTGGTCGCTGCCCGCCAAGCGTAGCTCGGTACCCGGGCGAAACGCAGGGTCGACCTTCGCCAGCAACCGCTCAAGCTCGGCACGGCGCCCCTTGAGTTCAAGAAACGCCGCCGACTCCGGCAGGTAGCGCAGCATGAACGGCACGGCCAGCACCGGCAGCACCGCCACATAGAAGACAGCCTGCCACCCCCACTGCGGGATCACCGCGATCGCCAGCAAGGCCGACAGCACTGCCCCTACCGAATAGAAGCTGGACATCACGGTGATCATGGTGCTGCGCCGCCCTTGCGGGGCGAATTCGCTGATCAGGTTGACGGCGCTGGGTACCAGCGCGCCCAGGGCCAGCCCGGTCACCAGGCGGCAGGCACCGAGCTCCAGCGGGGTTTCTGCATGCCCGGTCATGAACGCCGCCAGGCTGGCCAGCAGTGTGGTGAGGATGATCAGCTTGCGCCGGCCGAAACGGTCGGCCAGTGGCGCCAGCAAGGTACCGCCGAACAGCATGCCGAACAGCGCACAGCTGCCGAGCGTGCCGGCTTCGATGGCGCTGAGTTGCCATTCCTGCATCAGGCGGGGCACCACCGAGCCGTAAATCACCATGTCATAGCCGTCGAACAGCATGATGAAACAGCCCCACAGCAGTATCAGCAGGTGCGTGCGATTGAAGGGTGCAGCATCGATCACTTCACTTACGGAAGTCGTCTTCATAGCCACCTCGGTTCTTGTTTTTGTGGGTGTCGCGTGGTGTGCGTGTGTGTCGGGTTCAGGGCTCGATGGTCTGGGTCGGCACTTCGATCAGCACTGGCCGGTCACCTTCCAGCGCTTCACGCAAGGCCTGGGCGAACGCGCTGCCGGTGGCCGCATGCACCGCCTGCACGCCATAGCCACGGGCGATGGCGCAGAAGTCCAGGCCTGGCACGTCCAGCCCGGGCGCATCGTTGACGTCCAGCACATCGGCGAACCAGCGCAACGCGCCGTAGGTGCCGTTCTTGAGGATGATGAACACCACCGGGATGTTGTATTGCGCGGCGGTCCACAACGCGGTGATGCCATAGTTGGCCGAGCCGTCGCCGATCACGCCGATCACCCGCCGGCCAGGCGATGCCAGCTGCACGCCAACTGCTGCTGGCAGGCCAAAGCCCAGGCCACCGGCTGCAGGGAAGAAATAGCTGCCGGGCTCACGCATTTCCACGCGGCGCCAGAACGCCCCCACGGTAGAGGTGGACTCCTTGACGTAGATGGCGTCCTTGGGCGCCAGGGCGTTGAGCACGTCGAACACTGTTTCAGGGCGCAACAGGCCACCGTCATCCGCCACCGGTTCAGCAGCAGGCAAAGCGGTGGGCATCGGCCGCACGCTCTGCGGCACGCCGTCCAGCACGGCTTCGAGGCTAAGCGCGATGTCGCCGACCAGGGCGTCGCCCATGGGCGCGCGCGCCGCCTCGCCCGGGTCACAGGTCAGGTGTAGCAGCTCGCAGCCGGCCGGCAGGTAGTTGCCTGGGGCGAACTGGTGGTAGCGGAACACCGGAGCCCCCACCACCAGGACCAGGTCGTGCCCGGCCAAATTGTGGCTGATGCCGGCAATGGCTGCCGGCAATACCCCGCGGAAGCACGCATGCCGAGTGGGGAACGGGCAGCGAGACGCCGAAGGCGCGACCCAGGCAGGCATGCGCAGCTTCTCGGCCAACTGCACAGCCAGGCCATTGGCGGCGCTGCCATCGACATCCGGGCCCAGCACCAGCACCGGGTTGCGCGCCGCTGCCAGGCGTTCGCACAGGTGCTGCAGCTGCGCCGGCGACGGCAGCCCGGCACTGCTCACCTGGCGCCGTGCCAGGTGCTCGACACCGCTTGGCGCTTCACACGACCAGTCGTCGTATGGGATCGACACGTACACCGGCCCGCGTGGTGGCAGGCTCGCGGTGTGGATCGCCTGGCTCAGGGCACGCGGCACGTCCTGCGCGGCAGCAGGTTCGTGACTCCACTTGACCAATGGTTTAGGCAACTGTGCGGCATCGACATTGGCCAGCATCGCTTCTACACCGATCATCGAGCGCACCTGCTGGCCGGCGGTAATCACCAGCGGGCTGTGCGAGTACCAGGCATTGGTGAGGGCGCCCATACCATTGCCGGTACCGGCAGCCGCGTGCAGGTTGACGAAGGTGGGCTGGCCGCTGGCCAGTGCGTAGCCATCGGCCATGCCGACCACGGCGCCTTCGTGCAGGCCGAGGATGTAGCGGAAATCCTCCGGAAAGCCCTTGAGAAACGGCAGCTCGTTGGAGCCGGGGTTGCCGAAGATGGTGGTCAGGCCATGCTGGCGAAGAATGTCGTAAGTGGCGCCGTGAACAGTTTTCATAAAGCCCCTTGCAGCTTGTTTTTGGAATTCGGGTTACTTTTGCAGCCACGGTCAGATTGATCAAATTGATACTATCTTTACTAAAAATAAAACCTATCTATGTGAAGCCCGCGCCCCATGAGCCACATCGACCTGAACCTGATCCGCACCTTCGTCACCCTGTACGAGGCCCGCAGCGTCACCCTTGCCGCCGAGCGCCTGTTCGTCACCCAGCCCTCGGTCAGCTATGGCCTGGCCCGCCTGCGCGAACTGTTTGACGACGCCCTGTTCAGCCGCACGCGTGACGGCATTCAGCCGACGTTTGTTGCCGAGCAGCTGTACGGCACCCTGCGTGACGCATTGACGCGCATCGAAGGTGCCGTGCAGAGCACCCGCCAGTTCGACCCCGCGACCACCGAACGCAGGTTTCGCATCGCCCTTTCCGACCTTGGCGAAATGGGCTTCTTGCCGCTGATTCTGGCGCGCCTGAACCGCGATGCCCCGCAGGCTGAAGTCGAGGTGCTGCCACTGCAGGTCGACCAGGTGGGCGACTGGCTGGCCAGCGGCAAGATCGACGCCGCCATCTGCCGCCCCCCGGTGCCGGGCACGCGTAGCCAGGTACTGATGCGCGAACGTTATGTATGCCTGCTCAGTTGCGACCACCCACGCATCGGCAATGAACTGAGCCTTGAGCAGTTCATTGCCGAGCGCCATATCAGCGTTACCCGTACCACGGGCCACGGCAGTGTCGAAGACGTGCTCACCAGCATGCAGTTGCAGCGGCGCATCAGCCTGCAGGTGCCGCACTTCTCGGTGCTGCCGAAGATCATCCCGGGCACCGACCTGCTCGCCGTGCTGCCGGCACAGATCGGCCGGCTGTTCATGCAGGACGGGGGTTTGAAAATGCTTGAGCTGCCGTTCCAGGTTGCCGAGTTCAATGTGTCGCTGAACTGGCACCCCAACAGCGACAACTCCGCCGCCCTGCAATGGTTCTACGCCACGGTCGCCCAGGCGATCATCGACGGCCAGGCTTAGGCGTCGGCCAGCACTGGCGGCGCGGGCCTGGCCGCCGGGCGCAGCAACAGCAGGCAACCGGCGGCAAGCACGAATACGATGGCAAACACCCCGTACAGGTCCAGCGGTTGCCAGCCGCCATCGAGCAACACACCGGCCACGGTCGGCGACAGGATTGCGCCCATGCGGCCGATGCCGATGCCCCAGCCCACGCCGGTAGCGCGCACCGAGGCGTCATAGACCACCGGCGACAGGGCATACAGGCCGGCCACGCAGCCGTTGGAGAACAGCCCGATCAGCAACCCCAGCGCCAAAGCGGCACTGACCGACGCGCCATTGACCACGAACAGCACCAGCAGCGCCGCGGTGATCAACATGAACAGCGCCAGCACGCGGGTGAGTGGCCAGCGCGAAGCCAGGCCACCGATCAGCGCCGCGCCGAGGATGCCGCCGACACTCAGCAGCACCCCGCCGGTAATGCCCTGCTGTGCCGACAAGCCAGCGGCCACCAGCAGTTTCGGCGTCCAGCTCATGACGAAGTAGAAGCCGAACATGACCAGGAAAAACAGCAACCAGATCACCAGTGTGGTGCGGCGCATGGCAGGTGCCAGTAGCTGCCGGAAGCCGCGGGCGGCGCCCGGGTCCCTTGCTGCGGGTGTTGGCAGGTGTGCCAGCGCCGGCTGGCCAAGGCGCACGGCCAGGCGGTTGACCCGTGCCAGGGCATTGGCCGGGCGACGCGCCAGCAGAAAGTCCAGCGACTCCGGCAGCCACAACAGCACCAGCGGGATCACCAGCACGGTGACAATGCCGCCAAACAGGAACACCGAGCGCCAACCCCAATGCCCCAGCAGCCATACCGCCAGCAAACCGCCCAACGTCGCGCCCAGGGCATAACCGGTTGACTGCAGGCTCACCGCCAGGCCACGCCAGCGCTTGCTGGCGTACTCACTGGCAATCACGTTGCTGCTGGCCAGGATACCGCCGATGCCCAGCCCGGTCAGGCCACGCAGCAGCGCCAGTTGCAACGGGCTCTGGCTCATTGCCGAGAGCAGCATGCCGATGCCGGAAAGCGTCAGGCACAGCAGGATCAGCGGGCGACGGCCAAAGCGGTCGGCCCACGGCGCGATGAACAACGAACCGGCCGCCATGCCGAACAGGCCGGCGCTGAGCAGTAGCCCCACCTGTGCGCCGTTCAGGTTCCACTCGGCGGACACCGACGAGGCAGTGAAGGCCATGACCAGTACGTCAAAGCCATCGATCATGTTGAGGACGATGCAAATACCAATGGCCAGGTACTGGAAGCGGCCCATCGGGTCGTTGTCCAGGCGTTGCTTGAGATCGGTATTCATGGAGTCACCTGCCAGTTGGCCACAGGCGGGAGGACAGATGCGCACGCGCAGGCAAGACGGGGGGAACCCTGACAGTTCCGGGCCGCTGGAGAGCCATTCATGACTGAACCCTTTTTGTAATTGTTATTGCATACGGCAGGAGGGCTCCGGCCGTTGTCAGGCGCTAATCAATCAGATAATGGATCCATAAACAACAGGTCGCATTTGATCACTCCGAGAAAATCACCCATGGCGAAGGTTGGAAATGGATGATCAGTAGGTTTTCATCTCATTTATCAACAGCTTGATGATTTAGTATCTAATCCAATTTTCGTTCGTTTATCGAACACTACAGTTTTATGGATCCATAAAACACCAAAAAACCACACCTGGTACTCAAGGACTTAGCTGCCATGAACAAATCTTCATGTTCCCCGCCAGCGCCCTGATTGCGGGGCGAACAGCCGTTATCCACCCACCGCCAGCCGCCGCTCGCCTTGAGGGCGCGGTAGGTGTTGCGTAGCATCCCCGGCCCGATCGCGCGCCCGCACAGCCACCGCGATACCTGCAAAAAAGAGCTACTGATGCCACAACCCATCCCCCTCAAGGACCACGAAAAGGAAAAGCACCTGGTCAATCGCCGGCTCCTGGCCTGCGCCATCCTGGTCTTCAGCCTGGTCGCCGTGCTGGTGGGGCGGCTGTATGTATTGCAGGTGCTGCAGCACGACCAGCAGACCGCCGTGTCGGAAAACAACCGCGTGCACGTGCTGCCCATCGCCCCCGAACGCGGGCTGATCTACGACCGCAACGGCGTGGTGCTGGCCGACAACAAACCCAGCTTCGACCTGACCATGACCCGCGAGCGGGCGGGCGGCGACTCGGCCAAGGTGCTCGACACCCTCACCCAGGTGCTAGGCCTGACCGAAGACGACCGCAAGCAGTTCGACAAAGACCTGCGCCGTGGCCGCAAGCCGTTCGAACCGGTGACCCTGATGGTGGGCCTGAGCGAAGAGCAGATCGCCCTGGTTGCGGTGAACCAGTTCCGCCTGCCGGGCCTGGAGGTGGAGCCGCAGTTCATCCGCGAATACCCGCTGGCTGGGCATTTCGCCCACTCGGTAGGCTACGTGGGGCGCATCAACGAGAAAGAAGCCAAGGTCCTGGACAGCACCGAGTACCGTGGCACCCAGTCAATCGGCAAGACCGGTATCGAGCACTTCTACGAAAGCCAGCTGCATGGCCACGTGGGCTACGAGGAAGTCGAGACCAACGCCCAGGGCCGGGTGATGCGCGTGCTCAACCACAAGGCCCCGACCCCGGGCCAGGACATTGTCCTGACCCTGGACGCCTACTTGCAGGTGGCCGCAGAAAAGGCGCTGGGCGACCGCCGTGGCTCGGTGGTGGTACTGGACCCGGCCAACGGCGATGTGCTGGCAATGGTCAGCAACCCCAGCTTCGACCCCAACCTGTTCGTCAAGGGCATCAGCTTCAAGCAATATGCCGAACTGCGCGATTCCATCGACCGCCCGCTGTTCAACCGCGTGCTGCGCGGCCTGTATGCCCCGGGCTCGACGGTGAAGCCGGAAGTGGCCATCGCCGGCCTCGACAGCGGCGTGATCACCCCCGGCAGCCGGGTGTTCGACCCGGGCTATTACGAGCTGCCCAACTACGACCACAAGTACCGCAACTGGAACCGCAGCGGCGACGGCTGGGTAGACATGTACACCGCCATCATGCGGTCCAACGACACCTACTTCTACGACCTGGCGCACAAGCTGGGCATCGACCGCCTGCATGACTACATGGCCGAATTCGGCCTGGGCCAGAAGGTGTCGCTGGACATGTTCGAGGAAGCCTCCGGGCTGATGCCGTCGGCCCAGTGGAAGCGCGCCACCCGGCGCCAGGCATGGTTCCCGGGCGAAACGCTGATCCTGGGCATTGGCCAAGGCTACATGCAGGTCACTCCACTGCAGCTGGCCCAGGCCACCAGCCTGCTGGCGAGCAAGGGCGTGTGGCATCGCCCGCACCTGGCCATGACCGTGGGTGGCGATGCGCCGGTGGACCCCAACCCGATGCCCGATATCGTGCTGCACGACAAGCATGCCTGGGACCAGGTCAGCCAGGGCATGCAGATGGTCATGCACGACCCGCGCGGTATTGCCCGCGCCGCTGCGGCAGGCGCGCAGTACCGGATCGCCGGCAAGAGTGGTACCGCGCAGGTGGTGGCAATCAAGCAGGGTGAACGTTACAACCGCAACAAGACCCTGGAGCGCCACCGCGACAACGCCCTGTTTGTCGGCTTTGCACCGGCCGACCACCCGAGTGTGGTGGTGGCGGTGATGATCGAGAACGGTGAGGCTGGGGGCCGGGTGGCGGGGCCGGTGGTGCGCGAGGTGATGGATGCTTACCTGCTGGATGAGCAAGGGCATCTGAAGCCGGAGTATGCGGGCGGGGTGCCTGCTCGGGGGGTGCCGCACACTTGAGATTGCCGGGGCCGCTTCGCGTCCCATCGCGACGCAAGGCCGCTCCTACCCGTCCTGCGTTGGCCAGACAGGCGCCCAAAATAAAATAATAGTATAAGAATATGAATTCTTATTCTTTTTTTGAAAAGAGTAATCATTTATAACTTTCCCAACTGTACAGCAGCCAACACCCGGCCAACTGTCTGCAGCGCAACACCCGATCAACAGAAAACGCCCGCACGGCAACACCCGCGCAGACACGAATTTGCGCTAACCCGTTGATCCCAAACAACATTAGAACCAGGCACGACGATTGCTCAAGCAAAGTCCCGCTCAACCAGAACCGGAGACCTGCCCATGAGCACCCCACTGAACGTCGTAGCCCTGTCCGGCGGTACTTCCCGCCCATCGCGCACCCTGGCCCTGACCGAGGCGATCCTCGCCGAACTGGCCGAACACCTGCACATCAAGCCGCACCTGATCGAACTGGGCGACATCGCCCGCCCGCTGGGCAGTGCCCTGTGGCGCAGCGAGCTGCCCGAAACCGTCGAACAGCAACTTCGCCTGGTGGAAAAGGCCGACCTGCTGGTGGTAACCACCCCCGTATACCGTGGCAGCTTCACCGGCCACTTCAAGCACTTGTTCGACCTGATCGGCCAGGACGCCCTGGTCGACACCCCGGTACTGCTTGCCGCCACCGGTGGCAGTGAACGCCATGCACTGGTGCTCGACCACCAGCTGCGCCCGCTGTTCAGCTTCCTGCAGGCCTTGACCCTGCCCATCGGTGTGTTCGCCAGCCAGGCGGAGCTGGCCGACTACCGGGTCTCCAGCGATGCCCTCGCCGCCCGTATCCGCCTGGCCGCCGAACGCGCCGTGCCGCTGTTCGGCGCCCACCACGCACTGCGTAAAAGCGCCTGAGGAGCGGCCATGAATGCACCTGTAAATACCCCCCTGCGCCCGGCCTTGGCCATCGCCCGCGAACTGGCCGGGCAGTTTGCCCAGACAGCCGTCGAGCGCGACGAGCGTGGCGGCACGCCGAAAGCCGAGCGCGATGCCTTGCGTGACAGCGGCCTGCTGTCGCTGGTGATCCCGCAGGCCTTCGGCGGCCAGGGCGCCAACTGGCACGACACCTTCGCGGTGGTGCGCGAGTTCGCCCGGGTCGACAGCTCCATCGCCCATGTATTCGGCTTTCACCACCTGATGCTGGCCACCGTGCGCCTGTTCTCGCGCCCGGACCAATGGCAGCCGTGGTTTGAACAGACCGCCCGCAAACAGTGGTTCTGGGGCAATGCCCTTAACCCGCTGGACACGCGCACGGTGGTCAAGCACTTTGACGGCTGGTGCGAGTTCTCTGGCAAGAAAAGCTTCTGCTCCGGCGCCAGCGATTCGGAAATGCTGATTGCCTCGGCGGTGGACGAACGTGCCGGCGGCAAACTGCTGATCGCCGCCATTCCCAGCGGCCGCACCGGCATCAGCCTGCACCGCGACTGGAACAACATCGGCCAGCGCCAGACCGACAGTGGCAGCGCCACGTTCGAACGGGTGCGGGTGGAGCACAATGAACTGCTGCTCGACCCAGGCCCCCTGAGCACGCCGTTTGCCGCCCTGCGGCCGCTGATTGCCCAGCTGCACTTCGCCAACCTGTTCCTCGGCATTGCCGAGGGCGCCTTCGACGAAGCCCGCCACTACACGCTGAAGGAGAGCCGGCCGTGGTTCCGCTCCAGCGCCGCCAGCAGTGCCGAAGACCCTTACGTGCTGCGCCATTACGGCGAGTTCTGGGTCAGCCTGGAAAGCGTGCGCCTGCTGATCGAACGGGCCGCACGCCAACTGGACGCCGCCTGGGCCAAGGAGCATGCGCTCACCGCCGAGGAGCGCGGCGACCTGGCACTGGCCATCGGTACCGCCAAGGTCGCCGCCAGCCGCCACGGCCTGGACATCTGCAACCGCCTGTTCGAAGTCACCGGTGCCCGTGCCACCCATGCCTCGCTGCGCTTCGATCGGCACTGGCGCAACCTGCGCACGCAAACCCTGCACGACCCGGTGGACTACCGCATTCACGAACTCGGCGAGTGGGCCCTCAACGATAAACGCCCTACCCCATCCTTCTACTCCTGAGGACTGCCCATGCAACTGCTGACCCTCCCCCCGTCACCGACACTGGCTACCTCGATCAGGGCGACCGCACAGGTCTTCGAAGACCCCAGGTCGCAGGCGCTGCTCGCCCACTTGCAACAGGTCGCCCCCAGCGAGGCCAGCGTCCTGATCATTGGCGAAACCGGCACGGGCAAGGAGCTGGTCGCGCGCCACATCCACAACCTCAGCGGCCGGCGCAACGGGCCGTTCGTTGCGGTCAACTGCGGCGCGTTCTCTGAGTCGCTGGTGGAAGCCGAACTGTTCGGCCATGAAAAAGGCGCCTTCACCGGCGCCCTGTCGGCCAAGGCCGGCTGGTTCGAGGAGGCCAACGGCGGCACGCTGTTCCTCGACGAAATCGGCGACCTGCCGCTGCCAATCCAGGTCAAGCTACTGCGCGTGCTGCAGGAGCGCGAGGTGGTGCGGCTCGGGTCGCGCAAGAGCATCCCGATCAACGTTCGGGTATTGGCCGCGACCAACGTGCAGCTGGAAAAGGCCATCAACGCCGGGCATTTCCGTGAGGACCTGTACTACCGGCTGAACGTGGTGACCTTACAGTTGCACCCGTTGCGCGACCGCCCGGGTGACATCCTGCCGCTGGCCCGGCACTTCATCCGCAGTTACAGCGACCGGCTGGGCTACGGGCCGGTGGAACTGAGCCCCAAGGCCCAGGCCAAGCTGGTGGAATACAGTTGGCCGGGCAATATCCGCGAGCTGGAAAACGTGATTCACCACAGTTTGCTGACCTGTGGCGACGGTACGATACAGGCACAGGACCTGCGTTTGTCCAACCTGCGCATCGAGCGGCAAGAAGAAGAGCCGGCAGGCAATGGTGTGGAGGACTTGCTGCAGCGGGCGTTCAGCCGGTTGTACGAGGAGCAGTCGGGCGACCTGTACGAGAAAGTGGAAAACGCCCTGCTGCGCTCGGCCTATCGGTTCTGCCATTACAACCAGGTGCATACCGCGCAGTTGCTGGGGTTGTCACGCAACATCACGCGCACGCGGCTGATTGCCATTGGCGAGCTGGTGGTGAACAAGCGGCGCGGGCAGGAACAGCAGGTGCTGGACAACCGGGTAGTGCGGTTGTCGATCTGAGGCCTGGTAGTGCATGTGTAATTTAGGCAAACACAAGCCCTGTAGGAGCAGCCTTGTGCTGCGAAGAGGCCATCGCAGGCAAAGATAATGTTTAGCCTTACCGGCCTCTTCGCAGCACAAGGCTGCTCCTACAAGGTGATGCGGCAGCCTGAGTGATGGTGCAAGACAGCTGCTCCCATAAAGGGCCTCGTAAAGATTGAGCGCTGCGCTGTACCTGTGGGAGCGGGCGTGCCCGCGAAGGGGTCAGGATGCCGTGCGCGGCATCAGCTCATACGGGTGCTTCCACCCTGGCAGCGCCTGGATCCGCGCCTTCCACGCCTCGATATGGGCGAACTGCGCCAATGGAATACCGGTGTCTTCCGGCATGAATACATACCCCGCCAGCGACAGGTCGGCGATGGTGAGCCGGCCGCCAACCATGAACGGCGTCTTCGCCAGATGCGCGTCGACAATGCGATAAGCCGCCGTCGCACGCTCACGAAGAAACCGGGTCACGTCCGTTTCGCCGGTGTTCTTCAGGCAGAACAGAAAGCGCAGCGCGGCGTAATAGCTGGTGAACTTGTGGTTGTCGAACAGCATCCAGCGCCAGATCTCGCGCTTTTCGTCATCGTCACGCGGGCCGAACTGGCCGGTCTGTTCGGCAAGGTATTCCAGTATCAGCGCAGACTGGGTGAAGGTTTTGCCCGCGTGCTCCAGCACCGGCACCTCGCCCTGCTCGTTCACTTCGTCACGCCAGGTTTGCTCCCGGGTCTGGCCATGGAAGAAGTCGACAAACACCGGCTGCCAGTCCTGGCCCGTGAGTTCAAGCATCAGCGCAGCCTTGTAGGCGTTGCCGGATTCGGCGAAGCAATGCAGCTTGTAGTCGGGCATGGTGGGACCTTCAATTTCCTTTGAATGATCATGTAGCACGAGCAAATCACGCCCGGAACGGAACGGTCAATGCCCTCAGCCAAAACATCCCATTCCCCGTCCCTCCCGTCATAGTCCCCGCCCAACCGTCAATGCCATAGTGGAGAAAACAACACGGATAAAGACCATGTACAGAAACACCTCTACCCCCGCGGACGACAACGGTTGCGGCTGGTTCCACCTCAGCCCGCCGCGCCAGCCACGCGTTGCGCACCGGGGGCGGAGCGAGGCGCGCTGGGTGGTGCTTGGCGCGGGTTTCACCGGCCTGGCCGCTGCGCGCCAACTGGCCCTGCATCACCCTGACGACGAAGTGATCCTGGTCGACGCCCAGGAAGTCGGCTTCGGCGCCTCGGGGCGCAACTCCGGGTTTGCCATCGATCTGCCCCACGACATTGGCGCCGCCGACTACATCGGCGACCTGCCCACGGCGCGGATGAACCTCAAGCTCAACCTGCGCGCGCAGGCGATCTTGCGCGGGTTGATCAACCAGCACGGCATCGACTGCCAGATCCGCCCGGACGGCAAGTACCAGGCGGCCGTCGAAGACAAAGGCCTGGCGGTGCTCGAAGCCTACCGCAGCGGCCTGGAAAAACTCGGCCAGCCTTACCAGATGATCGATACCCGCGACCTGCCCGAGCACTTCGGCACCAGCTTCTACCGCAAGGCGCTGTACACCCCGGGCACCCAGTTGCTGCAACCCGCGGCCCTGGCCAAAGGCCTGGCCGACAGCCTGCCGGGCAACGTGACCCTGCACGAACGCACCACCATCACCCACATCGAGCACGGCCGGCGCATCACCCTCAAGCACGCCAACGGTGAGATCGTTGCCGACCAGCTGTTGCTGACCAACAATGCCTTCGCCTCGTACTTCGGCTTCCTGCCTGGCCGCCTGCTGCCAATCTTCACTTACGCCAGCATGACGCGCCCGCTGACCGAGGACGAACAAGCCCGCCTGGGCGGCAAGAACACCTGGGGCATCATCCCGGCAGACCCGTTCGGCAGCACCCTGCGGCGCACCCCGGACCAGCGCCTGCTGGTGCGCAACAGCTTCAGCTTCAATGCCGACGGCCGCGCCAACCCACGCCACATCGCCCGTGCCGGGCGCCAGCATCGCGATTCGTTCGAGCGGCGCTTCCCGATGCTGTCGGGCATGGCGTTCGAATACACCTGGGGTGGCTCGATGTGCCTGTCGCGCAACCACCTGTCGCACTTCGGTACCCTCGCCCCCAACGTGCATGCGGCGCTGTGCTGCAACGGCCTTGGCATCACCCGTGGCACAGCAACCGGCACCCTGCTGGCTGACTGGCTGAGCGGCGAACGCGACGAGCTGATCGACTTTCTGCTCGGATCCGCTGGCCCCAATCGCAACCCGCCGGAGCCGCTGCTGAGCGCGGGCGTCAACCTCAACCTGCACTGGGGCCAGCGCCGCGCCGGCCTGGAAAGCTGACCAGGAGGCACCATGCATAGCCTTGGCATTCTCGGGGTGGGCGAACTCACCGAAAAAGTGGTCATCGGCCTGCGCCGCAGCGGTTTCGAGGGCCCCATCCTGCTGTCACCGCGCAATGCGCAACGGGCAGCCCTGCTGGCCCAGGAGCACGGTTGCCAGGTGTTGCCGAGCAACCAGGCCGTGGTCGACCAGGCAGAACTGGTGATCCTTGGCGTGCGCCCGCATTCGCTCGCCGAACTGGCAGAGGACGTACACCTGCGCCCTGGCCAGCGGCTGGTTTCCCTCGCCGCCGGGGTCAACCTTGCGCAGCTGTCCGCGGCTTTCCCAGGCGCCCTCTGTGTGCGTGCGATGCTGTCGTATGCGGCGCAGTACAACCAGTCCACGGTAGTGGTGTGTCCGCCCGATACGCTCACCACACAGTATCTGGGGCCACTGGGCAAACTGGTGGTGCTGCACGGCGAGCCAGAATTCGAACTGGCCACCGTGGCGGCGTGCATGAATGGCTGGTTCTACTTCCTGCTGCACGACCTGCAGCAGTGGCTGATGGACAAAGGCCTGCCCGCAGCCGAAGCGCGTGCGCTGGTGCTGGGTAATCTGCAGGACTGCGTGGCCAGTGCCGCGCAGCAGCCGGAATACACGCTCAAGGCCTTGGGCCAGGCCATTGCCACGCCGGGCACCTTTACTGCCGATGGCCTGGCGGTGCTGATGCATCAGCCGGTAAGCGCCACCTGGGGCGCGGCATGCGAGGTGGTGCTGGACGGGTTGTTGACGCGGTCAGGGCTGGCCGGGCACTAAGCGTCACAGGGCCGACGACAGCATCGTCGGCCCCGCCTGCGGCTACAGCTGCCGATACACCCGCGTCGTATCCTCCTCAACGCCTCAGCCGCGTCTGCGCACCACCTCCACCCTCCGCACCACCCACTGTCATCCCATCCCATGACTCGTCCGAGCCGTTATAGGGCGCCCGCGCAGGCCGGTGCCATAGTGCCGCCACGTTAGTGCACCACATAACAACAAGAGGTAAGCCGTATGTCCGTTTCCAAACGCTCCGTAGAAGATGCGCCGCTCAACGGGTTCCACCGCAAGCTGACGGTCTATTCCGCTGGCGGGCCTTTTCTCGATGGCTATGTACTGAGCATCATCGGCGTCGCCATGCTGCAAATCACCAACGCCTTGCAGCTGTCGGCCCTGTGGGAGGGGCTGATCGCCGCGTCAGCTTTGATCGGTGTCTTTCTGGGTGGTTTTCTCGGTGGCTGGTTCACCGACAAGTACGGGCGCAAGGTGCTGTACCTGGTCGACCTGGTCGCCATCGTCGGTTTCTCGGTGGCGCAGTTCTGGGTCGAGTCGGCCTGGGCCCTGTTCGCCTGGCGGTTGCTGATCGGTATCGCGGTCGGTGCCGACTACCCGATCGCCACGTCGTTGCTGGCCGAGTTCCTGCCACGCAAGCAGCGTGGGCCGTTGCTGGCGGCCATGGTGCTGATGTGGTTTGCCGGTGCCGCCGTGGCCTATATGGTCGGCGAACTGCTGCTGCGCGTAGGCGGTGAAGACGGTTGGCGCTATGTATTGGCCAGCGCCCTGATACCCGGTGCGCTGTTCCTGGTTGCCCGCAGTGGCACACCAGAATCGCCTCGCTGGCTGCTGAGCAAAGGCCGAACCGCCGAAGCCGACGCCGTGATCAAGAAAGTCTACGGGCCCGACTACTCCATTGCCGACCTGCCAGAGCAGACCAGCGACAAACCGGTGTCGGTGTGGTCGCTGTTCCACTCTGGTTACGGCAAGCGCATGGCCTTTGTCACCCTGTTCTGGACCTGCGCGATCGTGCCGCTGTTCGCCATCTACTCGTTCGCCCCCAAAGTGCTGCAGGCACTGCAACTGACAGGTGACTGGGCGGCCTTTGGCTCCATCGCCATCACCTTGCTGTTCACCCTGGGCTGCCTGCTGGCCACCAAGCTGATCAACCGCCTGGGCCGGCGCAACATGCTGATTCACAGCTTCCTCTGGTCGGGTATGTCGCTGGTGCTGCTTGGGGTGTTCCCGGATTCCTCGCCAACGACCGTACTGGTGCTGTTCGGCGCCTATGCCGTACTGATCGGCGGCGCCCAGGTGCTTGAGTATGTCTACCCCAATGAGCTGTTCCCGACCGAAATCCGTGCGTCGGCGGTGGGGCTGGCTACTTCGTTGTCGCGCATCGGCGCGGCCGTGGGCACGTACCTGGTGCCGATATCCCTGGCCTCCTACGGCATTGCCAACACCATGTTCGCAGCGGCACTGATCTCGCTGTTCGGCGCCCTGATTTCCTGGTGGCTGGCCCCCGAGACCAGCAAGCTCGACCTGCAGCAAGCCGCGGCGCTTGGTAACCCCACCCGCACCTCTACCGCTGCCAAACCCGCTGTTCGTAAAGCCTGAAGGAGCCTTTTCGTGAACCAAGTACTGACTGTCGTGCGCAATGCCCCCCTCGCGTCGCTGGGTGCCCCTGCCCCGGCCCGCCTGCCGATCGGTGAACCCGTCGCCCAGGCCGCCACCGCACAGGACCAGACCGACGAAGCCGTCGGCGCCAGCATCGGCGTATGGGAAAGCAGCCCGGGTGTGTTCCGCCGGCACCTGAAAAACCGAGAGTTCAGCCACATTGTCAGCGGCTGGTGCACCTTCACCCCAGACGGAGGCGAGCCACTAGAGCTGCGCGCCGGCGACGCAGTGCTGTTCCCGGAGAACTGCGAGGGTGTCTGGGACATTCGCGAAACCCTGCGCAAGACTTACGTGCTGTTCTAAGGCACGCCAGCTCTGACACCCACGCGGTCCCTGTAGGAGCGGCCTTGTGTCGCGATGGGCCGCAAAGCGGCCCCGGCAATCTGTGCTGAATGTGCGATCCTGGGGCTGCTCTGCAGCCCTTTCGCGACGCAAGGCCGCTCCTACACCTGACCGCGATAACT
The DNA here is from genome assembly GCF_052112345.1 of Pseudomonas sp. SAS7. NCBI lineage: Bacteria > Pseudomonadati > Pseudomonadota > Gammaproteobacteria > Pseudomonadales > Pseudomonadaceae > Pseudomonas > Pseudomonas sp. SAS7. The sequence goes on from NZ_JBEGGO010000021.1 coordinate 19,275, forward strand.
TGTTAGAGCTCCGGGTCCAACCCCACCTTGTCGCCATGCCAGTCAAACCGCTCCACTTCATGCCTGCGCTTGCGGAAGCTATACGGCGTCTCGCCATACTGCTTGCGGAACCACAAGATAAAGTGCGACGCATCGGAAAACCCACAGGCCAAAGCAATGGTGGTGATGTTCTGGCTGGTGTTCACCAGCAACCGCCGAGCATGATCCAGGCGCAGTTTGCGCCAGTAGTTGGCCGGTGGCTCCTGGGTATTGGCCACAAATTCGCGGTGCAACTGCCGAGGGTGGGTGCCCACCGCTTCAGCGACGGCCTTGAGCGTCATCGAGGCATCCAGGTTGGCGCGCATGAAGCTGATCGCCCGCTGAACGCGGTCGTTCAGGTACACGCATTCGCTGGCCGCCTTGTCCTGCTCTTCGGCGCGCTCATCCACCAGCAGGTACTCCAGCCCCTTCTGCGCCCGCACTGCGCCGCAATGCCGGCGGATCAGGCTGGCCGCCAGGTCGATGGCCGTGCCGCCCGGGCAGGTGATGATGCCGCGGTCGTCCACGTAGCTCTTGTCGATCACCGCCGTGGCCAGTGGAAAACGCTCCTTGAACTCGTCACGCAAGGTGAAATGCAGCGCACAGCGCCGGCCATCGAGCAGCCCGGCTTTGCCCAGCACGAACGACCCCGAGCACAGGGCGATGATCGGGATATTCGCCGCATGCACCTCACGCAGCGCATCCAGCAGCCAGGCCGGCGGATTGCGGGTTTCGTCCAGCAGGCCACCGGCCAGCACCACATAGTCGTACTGGGCAAACAGGTTAAGCGGCTTGGTCGGCGAAATGGGCATGCCGCAACTGGCGGTGATCGGCTGGTCGTCCAGCGTCATCCAGTCCCACTGGCAGAACACCTGCTGGCTGCGGAATGACTTGTCCGCAGCAAAGCGCAGCGAGTCCACCAACCCCGCCACCGGCACCAGGGTGAAGTGGTTCATCAGCACGAAACCTACCCGTAGTTCGGGCTTGACCTGCGCAGTGATGACGGGGGCTTGTACCGGTTGTTCTTGTTGTTCGGCAAACATGGACGCTGGCCTCGTTACATCGGTAATGGCGTCATTCTAAAGCGCGCCCTGCGTCCGTCATATCATATGCATCCCCACAAATAGGAAATGCGTGACAAAAGGCGGCGTCGTTCTATCAATTGTCATGGCTGTAATATCAGCGCACTCGCCCGGCTGAGCATCATGTAGGCACAAGACAAACATGCTCAGAGGCACCCCTCATGTACCGTGGATTCTGGTATGCCCAGGCGCTTGACCTGGACAACGACCTGGCCCCTGCCCTGCAGGACTCGATTCAAGCCGACGTGTGCATCGTCGGCGGTGGCTTCCTTGGCCTGTGGTCGGCCATCCGCCTGAAACAGGCGCACCCGGAAAAAACCATCGTCATCGTCGAGCGCGACCGCTGCGGCTCGGGTGCCAGCGGGCGCAACGGTGGCGTGGCCACCAACTGGTGGGGCAAGTACCTGTCGGTGCGCACCATCTGCGGGGATGTCGAGGCGCGGCGCATCTGCGAGGCGGCCGAGTCGGCCATCGACGAGATCGGCAGCTTCTGCCGGGAGCACGGCATCGACGCCCAGTACCGCAAGGACGGCTGGCTGTGGACGGCCACCAACCAGCGGCAGATGAACTCGTGGCGCGTACTCACCGACGGCCTGCAGAAACTCGACGTCAACCCGTTCCAGGAACTGGACCGCCAGACCATTCGCGGCCGCGTCGGCTCGCCACTGGTGCTGGGCGGCATCTTCGACCCCAACGCGGCCACTGTGCAGCCCGCCATGCTGGCCCGCGGCCTGCGCCGCGTGGCACTGAAGCTGGGCGTGCAGATTTTCGAGAAATCGCCGTTCACTCACCTGCAGCGCGGCAAGCACCCTGTGGTGCACACCGCCAAAGGCCATGTAAAAGCCAACCACGTGGTGCTGGCGCTCAACGCCTGGGGCGCGCAATTCCCCGAGCTGCGCCGGATGATCGCGATCATGTCCAGCGACATGGTCGCCACCGCGCCGGTCAAGGCCAAGCTCGACGCCATCGGTTTCAGCGGCGGCGAATGCATGACCGACTCGCGCACCGTGCTCAACTACTGGCGCAACACCCCGGACGGTCGCGTGGTGTTCGGCAAGCCGCTGGGCCAGTTCGCCTATGCCGGGCGCATCGGCAACCTGTATGAAAAACCCTCGCCGGCCGCCGACAAGGTCGCTGCCGAACTGCGCCGCCTGTACCCGCAGTTGCAGGATGTACCGGTGGTTAGCAGTTGGACCGGGCCAATCGACCGGGCCATGAAGGGCCTGCCCAACTTCGGCTACCTCGACCATCACCAGACCGTCAGCTACGGCATCGGTTTTTCCGGCAACGGCGTCGCCACCACGGTGTTTGCCAGCCGCATCATCAAGTCGCTGGCCACCCATGCCAACGACGAGTGGGCCAACTGTGGCCTGGTCAACCAGAAGATGAAGCTGCTGCCGCCAGAGCCGTTGCGCTTCTTTGGCGCGCATCTGGTTCGCGATGCACTGGTGCGCAAGGAATCGCTGGAAGACCACGACCAGGATGCCGGCTTCATCACCCGCCAGCTTGTGGGCATGGCGCCCGCCGGTTACGTGCCCGCGCAGAAAAAATAAGGACAAGACCGTGAGCGAACATATCGTCTTCCTTGACGACGAAGGCCTGGCGCCTTCCACCCGCCTCAAGCGCCCCGACTGCGATCACACCTGGCAGCAGTACGCCTACACCCACCCCGACCAGATGCTTGAGCACCTGAAAGACGCGACGGTGGCGCTGACCTGCAGCGTACCCCTGCGCGAAAAGCACCTGCGCCAGTTGCCCAGGCTGAAGATGATCTCGCTGGCCCTGACCGGCCGTGACATCGTCGATGTCGACTACTGCGAAGCCCACGGCATCGAAGTATCGAGCGTACCGGGCTATGCCGCCAACACCGTGGCCGAGCACAGCCTGGCGATGATCCTTGAACTGTTCCGCCGCCCGGCCGCCTTCACCCGCCTGATGCGCCAGGTGCATGCCGGCGACAAGCCGTACCAGAACATCTACTTCAACCACCGCATTCGCGATGTGCGTGACAAACAGCTGGCGATCATCGGCAGCGGCCCGATTGCCCTGCGCCTGGCGCACCTGGCGCGGGCATTCGGCATGCAGGTGCTGTTCGAAGACCGTGGCGGCAAGCGCAAGGGCACCGATTGCCGGCCACTGGCCGAGCTGCTGAAAAGCTGCGATGTACTGTCGATCAACTGCCCGCTCACACCAGAAACCTACAACCTGATCGATGTCGACCAACTGGCGTTGATGAAGCCCGATGCCATCGTGGTCAACACCGGCCGCGGCGGTGTGGTCAACGAAGCGGCGCTGATCCAGGCGCTGCAACAGGGACGCTTGGGCGGCGTGGCGCTGGATGTGGTGGAAGTGGAGCCGCTGCACCCGAGCAACCCGCTGTTCGAGCTGATCGACCGCGACGACTTCCTGCTCAACCCGCACATCGCCTGGAGCAGCGAAGACGCCATGCAGCAACTGATGGACAGCGCCGTGGACAACATCAGCGACTTCGTCGCCCGCCAGGTTTCTGAAAAAAGGATTCGCACTGCATGACCCGGGGGAAGACCACCTACCAGTTGGCCTGACCCTGCCTCGGGGCCCGCGCGGCGGCCCCGACAATCTCCAGCCAGCTAAGGGAACTACCCGCCCCCCCGGCCCTCTTAAACACTGAGTGGTTTATTTCCCTGTGCTTCACGCTATTGGAGAACTCGACATGCGCCACCTACTCCTCGCCCCTGCGCTGCTGCTCCTGCTGCCTGCTGGTGCTGCCCTGGCCCGCGTCGATGCGGGCGACGTCGCCACCTCAGCCGGTGTTTCCGCTTCGCTTTATTCGACCTTCAAGGACGACAAACGGATCATCCCGGCCCGTGACGAGCTTTCTGCCTTCGTCGCAAGCGGCGGTGCGATCCGTGGCGCCTATGTTGAGTCGGCGCTGGAACAGGCGCGCAAGGATCATCCGGGGCTGCAGGCCAATGATGAAGAGCTGGCCAGGGCTATTCTTTCCCAGGATGACCGTATAGCCGATCATTGAAGTCAGCCAGTACCGGCCTCTTCGCGGGTAAACCCGCTCCCACAGGGACTGCACAGCGTTCAGATCTAGTGCGTTTCCTGTGGGAGCGGGTTTACCCGCGAAGAGGCCGGCACAGGCGACTTCACCCCCAGCCATCCATGCGCATGGTCGCCCTGACCAGGCGCTGCTCTTCCTGCTCGATCTCCCGCAAACTGTCGCGTATCCCGTTGATATGCTCACGCGCCGCCCGCTGCGCCTGCTCTGGGAGTTGCTCCATCACCGCGTGATACAGCCGCGCATGCTGCCGATCAATCTGGCGTTTCTGCGCCGGGCGGCAGTACAGGTTGTTGACCGACGCAAACACGGTGCTCAAGGTCAGGTCACTGAGCGATTGCAGGGTATGCACCAGCACCGGGTTGTGCGACGCCTCGCTGATCGCTCGGTGAAAGGCATGGTCACGGCGGGCGTGCTCACGGGCGTCCAGCGCCTCTGCCGCCTCGTGGGCAGCCAGCATTTCTTCATAACGCCGGCGAATCAGCAAGCGGTCGACCTCGGTGGCGCGTAACGCCGCCAGCCGCGCCGACTCGGCCTCCAGCAACGCCCGCACCTCCAGTAGGTCGAACAGCGTGCGTGGCTGGGAGCTGAACAGGTGCATCAACGGTGTGGCGCCCGCCTGCCCCGTCAGGTCGGCGACGAACGAGCCTCGCCCCTGCTCGGTGTCGATGATGCCGCGCCCACGCAAAATGCGTAGCCCTTCGCGCAGGGCCGAGCGTGAACAACCCAGCTTCTCTACCAGCCGCCGCTCCGAAGGCAGGGCCTGGCCCACCTTCAGCACGCCGTCGACGATCAGCCGCTCGACCCGCTCGGCCACCTGGTCGGCGACCTTGGCCTTGCCATCAGTAACCACTGCGCACCCTCCTGCTGGTAGGACCAGTTAGACCACCTGCTCCAATCTAGCCGGGTAAACCCATCAATAACCAGTACCCCGAAGAAAAACTGGTAGGACCAGTGCCTGCCATGCTCGACCGCTGATGCTGGCGCGCGCAGGCTGCAACGGTGACCGCTTTGCCAACAACAACAAAAACCGTTGCCGAGTGAGCCGATGAATATCCTGTACGACGAACGCGTCGATGGCGCGCTGCCCGCCGTGGACCAGGCAGAGCTGCTGCAGGCACTGCGCAGTGCCCTGCCGGACCTCGATATCCTGCACCGCGAAGAAGACCTCAAACCCTACGAATGCGATGGCCTGTCGGCCTATCGCACGGTACCGCTGCTGGTGGTACTGCCCGAGCGCCTGGAGCAGGTGCAGACGCTGCTCAAGCTGTGCCACCAGCGCGGTGTACCGGTGGTCGCGCGTGGCGCCGGCACCGGGCTTTCGGGCGGTGCCCTGCCGCTGGCCAAGGGTATCCTGCTGGTGATGGCACGCTTCAACCGCATCCTGGAGGTCAACCCGCAGGGCCGCTACGCCCGCGTGCAGCCCGGCGTACGTAACCTGGCCATCTCCCACGCCGCCGCACCCCATGGTATGTACTACGCACCAGACCCCTCCTCGCAAATTGCCTGCTCCATCGGTGGCAACGTCGCCGAGAACGCAGGTGGCGTGCACTGCCTGAAGTACGGCCTGACCGTGCACAACCTGCTGAAGGTGGACATTCTCACGGTCGAAGGGGAACACCTGACCCTGGGCAGCGATGCCCTGGACAGCCCCGGCTTCGACCTGCTGGCGCTGTTCACTGGCTCTGAAGGCATGCTCGGCATCGTCACCGAAGTGACCGTGAAACTGCTGCCCAAACCGCAGGTGGCGCGGGTGCTGCTGGCCAGTTTCGACAGTGTCGAGGACGCTGGCCGGGCGGTGGCCGAAATCATCGCCGCCGGCATCATTCCAGGCGGCCTGGAGATGATGGACAACCTGGCAATCCGCGCCGCCGAAGACTTCATCCACGCTGGCTACCCCGTTGACGCGGCGGCCATCCTGTTGTGCGAGCTGGATGGCGTGGAGGCCGATGTGCACGACGACTGCGAACGGGTGGCCGCCGTGCTGACCCAAGCCGGCGCCCGCGAGGTGCGGCTGGCCTGCGACGAGGCCGAGCGCGTGCGTTTCTGGGCCGGGCGCAAGAACGCCTTCCCGGCGGTGGGGCGCATTTCCCCGGACTACTACTGCATGGACGGCACCATCCCACGCCGCGAACTGCCGCGGGTGCTCAAGGGCATCAGTGACCTGTCCAGCGAATACGGCCTGCGCGTGGCGAATGTGTTCCACGCCGGCGACGGCAACATGCACCCGCTGATCCTGTTCGATGCCAACCTGCCCGGCGAGCTGGAGCGGGCCGAAGCCATTGGCGGCAAGATCCTCGAACTGTGCGTGGCGGTGGGCGGCAGCATTACCGGCGAGCACGGTGTAGGGCGCGAAAAAATCAACCAGATGTGCGCGCAGTTCAACAGCGACGAAATCACCTTGTTCCACGCGGTCAAGGCCGCGTTCGACCCGCAGGGCCTGCTCAACCCCGGCAAGAACATCCCCACCCTGCACCGTTGCGCCGAGTTCGGCGCCATGCACGTGCACCACGGACAACTGCCGTTCCCCAACCTGGAGCGCTTCTGATGAGCATGGACCGCGACATCGGCCAGGCCCTGCTGGAGCAGGTTAACCAGGCCTTGAACCAAGGCACGCCATTGCGTATCCAGGGCAGCAACAGCAAGGCCATGCTCGGCAACCCGGTGGCCGGCGAAGTACTCGACACCCGCAGCCACCGTGGCATCGTCAGCTACGACCCGACCGAACTGGTGCTCACCGCCCGCGCAGGCACTCCGCTGCGCGAGATCGAAGCGGCGCTGCACGAGGCCGGACAGATGCTGCCCTGCGAGCCCCCGCATCTGGGCCCCGAGGCCACCTTGGGCGGCATGGTCGCGGCGGGCCTGTCCGGCCCCAGGCGGCCGTGGGCCGGTTCGGTACGTGACTATGTGCTCGGCACGCGGGTGATCACCGGCCACGGCAAGCTGCTGCGCTTTGGTGGCGAGGTAATGAAGAATGTGGCCGGTTACGATGTATCACGGCTGATGGCCGGCAGCTTCGGTTGCCTGGGGTTGTTGACTGAAGTTTCCTTGAAGGTGCTGCCTCGGCCGCGCGAATGCCTGAGCCTGCGCCTGCCGATGGGCTGCCACCAGGCACTGGCCGAGATGGCCGAATGGGGCCAGCAGCCATTGCCGATCAGCGCGGCCTGCCATGACGGCGACGCCCTGTACCTGCGCCTGGAAGGCGGTGAGGGCTCGGTGCAGTCGGCCCGCCAGCGCCTGGGCGGCGAAACCATCGACAGCGGCTTCTGGCGCGACCTGCGCGAGCAGCGCCTGGCGTTCTTCAGTGACTCCGCGCCGCTATGGCGGCTGTCGCTGCCCAACGCCACCGGCGAGTTGCACCTGCCCGGCCGGCAGTTGGTCGACTGGGGGGGGGCCCAGCGCTGGCTGAAGTCCAGCGCACCGGCGCAGGCGATTCGCGAGCAACTCGCCAAGGTGGGCGGCCACGCTACCTGCTACACCCCCGGTGCAGCCAGCAGCCCACCCCTGCCCGCCGCACTGATGCGTTACCACCGCGCCCTCAAGCAGCAGCTCGACCCCCAGGGGGTGTTCAACCCTGGCCGCCTGTACCCGGACCTGTGAGGCCAGACCATGCAAACCAACCTGAGCGAAACAAGCCGCCGGCTGGCCCGCGCCGACGAGGCCGAAAGCATTCTGCGCTCCTGCGTGCACTGTGGTTTCTGCACCGCCACCTGCCCCACCTACCAGCTGCTGGGCGATGAACTGGACGGCCCGCGCGGGCGTATCTACCTGATAAAGCAGGTGCTCGAAGGCGAGCCGGTCACCGCCAGCACCCAACTGCACCTGGACCGCTGCCTGAGCTGCCGCAACTGCGAAACCACCTGCCCATCCGGGGTCAGGTACCACGACCTGCTGGACATCGGCCGCGCCGTGGTCGAACAGCAGGTACCGCGCCCGCTTGGCCAGCGCCTGCTGCGCCAGGGCCTGCGTGCGGTGGTGCCACGCCCTGCGTTGTTCAAGGCGCTGACCCGCAGCGGCCAGGCCCTGCGCCCGCTGTTGCCGGCCACGCTCAAGCGCAAGCTGCCGGCGCGCATCACGGCGCCCGGCGAGCGCCCCGCGCCACGCCACGCACGCCAGGTGCTGATGCTGGAAGGCTGCGTGCAGCCGGCCTTGTCACCCAATACCAATGCCGCTGCGACACGCCTGCTCGACCGCCTGGGGATTAGCGTGCAACCGATCCATCAGGCCGGCTGCTGTGGCGCGGTGGATTATCACCTCAATGCCCAGGAGCAAGGCCTGCAGCGTGCGCGGCGCAATATCGACGCCTGGTGGCCGGCTATCGAAGCAGGTGCCGAGGCCATCGTGCAAACCGCCAGCGGCTGCGGCGCGTTCGTGCGCGACTATGGTCACCTGCTGGAGCACGACACCCGCTACGCTGCCAAAGCTGCAAGGGTCAGCGCCCTGTCCCGCGATCTGGTAGAAGTATTGCGCGATGAGCCGATCGAGCAACTGGGCCTGTGCGCCGAACAGCGCCTGGCCTTCCACTGCCCCTGTACGCTGCAACACGCCCTGAAACTGGGGGGCGCGGTAGAGGCGCTGCTGACGCGCCTGGGCTTTACCTTGACCTCGGTGCCGGACGGCCACCTGTGCTGCGGCTCGGCTGGCACCTATTCGCTGACCCAGCCGGCGCTGTCGCTGCAACTGCGTGACAACCGCCTCAACGCACTGGAAAGCGGCAAACCGCAAGTCATCGCCACCGCCAACATCGGCTGCCAGGCCCACCTCGATGGGGCCGGGCGCACGCCAGTACGGCACTGGATCGAAATCGTCGAAGCAGCCTTGAACCCGGAGAACCCCCATGCATAGCAAGTTCGTGATCGGCCATGCCGAAGTCGCCCGTGTGCTGGCCGCCGCCCGCCAGGAAGCCTTGGCACAACAATGGAACGTGACCATCGCCGTGGTCGACGACGGCGGCCACCCCTTGGCCCTGGAACGCCTGGATGGCTGTGCGCCGGCCAGTGCCTACATTGCCGTGGAGAAAGCCCGTACCTCCGCGCTGGGGCGCAAGGAAACACGGGATTACGAGCAAATGGTCAATGGCGGCCGTACCGCATTCGTCACCGCACCGCTGCTGACCAGCCTGGAAGGTGGCGTGCCGTTGCGGGTGGATGGCCAGGTGGTGGGTGCCATCGGCGTATCCGGGGTCAAGTCCGAACAGGATGCCCAGGTAGCCAAGGCTGGGGCGGCTGCCTTGTAGATCCTGTAACGGCCTCTTCGCGGGTAAACCCGCTCCCACAAGTACTGCACTGGATTTGAGGTGCCTGCGGTCCCTGTGGGAGCGGGTTTACCCGCGAAGAGGCCCGCACAGGCGACTGAATTCCCGAAGACCGAACATCGAGCGAACAGACAATGTCAAACGAACTCCAGATCGCCCCCACCCTCCAGCGCTTCATCGAAGACGAAGTCCTCCCCGGTACCGGTATCGAAGCCAACGCCTTCTGGCAAGGTTTCAGCACCCTCGTCCACGACCTTGCCCCGCAAAACCGCGCCCTGCTCGCCGAACGCCAGCGCCTGCAAACCGAGCTGGACAACTGGCACCGCCAGCACCCCGGCCCGATCCGCGACATGGCCGGCTACCAGCACTTCCTGCAAGGCATCGGCTACTTGGTCGAAGCCCCCGAACACGTGCAGATCAGCACCGCCAACGTCGACCGTGAAATCGCCATACAAGCCGGCCCGCAGCTGGTTGTGCCGCTGAGCAATGCCCGCTACGCCCTCAACGCCGCCAACGCCCGCTGGGGTTCGCTGTACGATGCGCTGTACGGCACCGATGCCATTGCCGAAACCGCTGGCGCCGAACGCGGCCAAGGATACAACCCGGTGCGCGGTGCCAAGGTGATTGCCTATGGCCGGCAGTACCTCGACGCTAGCGCCCCACTCGACGGCGCTTCACACAGCGACGCCACAGCCTACGCAATCGACCAGGGCACCCTGCAGGTCACCCTGGCCGACGGCCGTCAGGTCGTGTTGCAGAATCGCGCACAACTGCGGGGTTACCAGGGTGAGCCGAGCACACCCACGGCAATCCTGTTGCAGCACAACCAGCTGCATTTCGAAATCCAGATCGACCCAACCAGTGCGATCGGCCAGCAGGACATGGCCGGGGTCAAGGACATCGCCCTGGAAGCCGCGCTGACCACCATCATCGACTGCGAAGACTCGGTAGCTGCCGTGGATGCCGACGACAAAGTCAGCGTCTATCGCAACTGGCTGGGCCTGATGAAGGGTGACCTGAGCGAACAGGTGAGCAAAGGCAGCAAAACCTTCAACCGCACCCTGGCCGCAGACCGCCGGTACCACGGCGTAGACGGCCAACCCTTGACACTACCGGGCCGCTCGCTGCTGTTCATCCGCAACGTCGGCCACCTGATGACCAACCCGGCCATCCACGACCGCGATGGCCGGGAAATCCCCGAAGGCATCCTCGATGCCGTGATTACCAGCCTGATCGGCCTGCACGACCTCAAGCGCCGCGGCAATTCCCGCGAAGGCAGCCTGTACATCGTCAAACCGAAGATGCACGGGCCGGCCGAAGTGGCCTTCGCCGACCAGTTGTTCGGCCGCGTCGAAGCCCTGCTGGGCCTGCCGGCACATACCCTGAAGATGGGCATCATGGACGAGGAGCGACGCACCAGCGTCAACCTCAAGGCCTGTATCGCCAGCGCGGCGTCACGGGTGGTGTTCATCAACACCGGTTTCCTCGACCGCACCGGTGACGAGATGCACAGCGGCATGGAAGCCGGCGCCATGCTGCGCAAGAGCGACATGAAAGGCAGTGCCTGGATCCAGGCCTACGAACGCAGCAACGTGCTGGTCGGGCTGGCCTGCGGCCTGCGCGGCAAGGCACAGATCGGCAAGGGCATGTGGGCCATGCCCGACCTGATGGCGGCCATGCTCGAACAGAAAGTTGCCCAGCCAAAGGCTGGTGCCAACACCGCTTGGGTGCCGTCACCCACGGCCGCCACCCTGCATGCGCTGCACTATCACCAGGTAGACGTAGCCGCCGTACAACAGGCGCTGGAACAGGTCGACCTGGAAGCCCAGCGCGGCGCCTTGCTGCATGACCTGCTGAGTATTCCGGTCAGCCCCGAACGGCCTTGGAGTGCCGCTGATATCCAGGCCGAACTGGACAATAACTGCCAAGGTATCCTCGGTTACGTGGTGCGTTGGGTCGAGCAAGGAATCGGCTGCTCCAAGGTGCCCGACATTCACGATGTGGGCCTTATGGAAGACCGCGCCACCCTGCGCATTTCCGCGCAGCACATTGCCAACTGGCTGCACCATGGGGTGGTAGGGGCCGAGCAGGTCGAGGCGACTTTGCAACGCATGGCCCAGGTAGTCGACCAGCAGAATGCGGGGGATCCGGCATACCGGCCGATGGCAGCCGGTTTCGATACATCGCATGCCTTGCGCGCTGCGCGGGACCTCGTGTTCAAAGGGCGCGAGCAGCCCAGCGGCTATACCGAACCGTTGCTGCATGGCTGGCGCTTGCGCTTCAAGCAGGAGGTTCAGCGCTAGCCCAAGCTGCGCGGTCCCTGTGGGAGCGGCCTTGTGTCGCGATCGGGCTGCAAGGCAGCCCCGGGATTTCAGCAGCGATGCACATATTGCCGGGGCCGCTTTGCGGCCCGATCGCGACACAAGGCCGCTCCTACACTTGATCGGTGCAGACCTGTTTGATCAATCCTGCGAATCGACCACCACCGCCTCGCCAATCGCATAAAAATGCCCACCCGCCACGTAGTGCAGACTGCGCCATTGCGGGTCGGCACTCTCATAAGCCCAGTGCCCGTCCCGGAACACCCGGTCATCGGCCCAGGCCGCCACCACTTCGCCAATGAACAGATCATAGGTGTTCTGGTTGTGCGGCTCGTCGATCACCCGGCACATCAGCCACGCCGAGCAGCCCTGCACCAAGGGCGCCACATGCCCTTCCACCCGCGCCAGCTGCACACCGATGCTGGCCAGTTTGTCGGGCTGGTCGAACAGGCTTCGGGTACCGACCTGATGGGTCAGCTGCGCCTGGGCTGCGGTCGGCACCTGGATCACGAACCAGCCACTGCCCTCCACCAGCTGCCGGGTGCGGGCGATCTTGTCGAGCACCACGGTCACCTTGGGCGGGTCGAAGTCCAGCGCACAAGCCCAGGCAGCCGCCATGACGTTGTCCACCCCCTCGTGGCTGGCCGACACCAGCACCGTCGGCCCGTGGTTCAACAGGCGATAGGCCTTTTTCAGGTCGACGGGTTGGAAATGGCTGTTCATGGCAATCCTCGGCAAGACGGGTATCAGACGACGAATTGTGCAGCAGCCCCCGGCCTCCTGCCAGTCACGCATTGCACCTCAGCGCCTTCAGGCATTTCCCACAAGGTTCTCGGAAGCGTCCTACTTGCTGCCGCTGACCTTAGAAAACAAGATCGGATCTGGATGAAGCAAAGCCGCGCTCCAGAGGAGGCTCCGTATGCACCTGTACGCCCGCTCCATTGCCGAACTGCGCAGCAGACTGCGCGAAATGCTGGCCCATGACATGAGCAACCCCGATGAAGACCCGCACCTGTCGGGGGTCATGTTCTTCTGCGCCACCGATGAACAGTCCCGGCAATTGATCGAACGCATCGAGTTGCTGGCCAGCGAGGTGTTCTTCGACGCCAACGGGCGGGCCATCACCGAACACCTGAAAGCTGCCGCAGTGGATGGTGTGCGTATCAAGCGCAACCGCAAGGCGCCAGCGGACGAGACAGTGATCCGCATCGCGGTGGCGGACAAGGGCTATATCACCGTGAGCACCGCCCGGTTCTGAGCTTTTTGGGGCTGCGTTGCAGCCCCATGCCCTTCCTTGTCCAATCCGCTATCCTGAGCACTCCCCCGCTCCGGACCGCCCCATGGAACTGCACATTCGCCTGGAAGGCCGCAAAGGCCTGGCAGACCAGCTTTACCAGCAGCTGCGCGCCGGTATCGACAGCGGCCACCTGGCTGCCGGCACCCAACTGCCGCCCACCCGCCTGCTGGCAGAACAACTGGGCGTATCGCGCAAGACCGTGGCCGAGGCCTACTCGCGGCTGACCTACGACAACCTGCTCAGCGGCGTGGTCGGCCGTGGCACGTTCATCACCCCGCGCCAACCCCTGCGCAGCCATGAATCAGCCAGCGTTCCCCTGGCCGGCGCCGCATCCCTCGAACGCTGGCAGCAGCGCGCCACCGTGCTCGCCCAACGCCAGCTGCAAACGCCCTCGCGCTATGACTTTGTCGGCGGGGCATCGAGCAAGTCGCAGTTCCCGTTCGACCAATGGCGCAGCTGCCTGAATTACGCCCTGCGCCGCAGCCAGCGCCACCCCGAACGGCAGTTCCAGGCGCAGGGCCTGCCAGAGCTGCGCGAGGCCATTGCCCACCACATCGCCTACGCCCGCGGCGTGCACTGCAGCGCGGCCGACCTGCTGGTGTGCAACGGCGCCCAGCAAGCGCTGGACCTCATCGCCCGGGTACTGGTCGAACCAGGTTGTCAGGTGGCCATGGAAGACCCAGGCTACCCGCCGGCACGGCAGCTGTTCCTGGCCCTGGGCGCACGCCTGCAGTCCGTGCCGGTGGATGATGAAGGCCTGTGCGTGGAGCAGATCACCGATGGCACCCGGCTGATCTACGTAACGCCCTCCCACCAGTTCCCGCTGGGCATGCCCATGAGCGAGCCACGCCGACATGCCCTGCTGGCGCGAGCTGCCGAGCTGGGTGCACTGATCATCGAAGATGACTACGACTGCGAGTTCCGCTACCACGGGCCAGCTTCGGATGCACTCCAGCGCCTGGACCGGCACGGGCTGGTGGCCTATGTCGGGACCTTTTCCAAGACCTTGCTGCAAGAGCTGCGGCTGGGCTATGCCGTGCTGCCGCCTGCCGTGTTGCAGGCCGCCTGCGTGGCAAAGCACCTCAGTGACTGGCACAGCCCCACTTTGCTGCAGTGGGCGCTGGCGCGTTTTTTGGGCGAAGGCCACCTGAACAAGCACATCCGCCGCTGCCATGAGGTCTACAGCGCCCGCCGCGAGCGCATCCTGGCGCGCCTGGGGGGCGACCTGGCACCATGGTTCAGCCCAATTCCCGCCAGCGCCGGGTTCCACCTCAGCGCCTTGGCCGCGCCCGGGGTGGATGTGGAGTTGCTGGCCAACCTGGCACGCAAGGTAGAGGTCGGCCTGTATTCACTGGCGCCGTTCTTCAGCGAAGCGCCGGTACGCCCGGGGCTGTTGATGGGCTTCGGCGCCATCGAACTGCTGGACATCGACCCCGCACTGGACCGCGTGCGCGATACCCTGCAACGTCTCAGCTGACCGGCGCGGCGTTACCTGGCGCGACCGGTCGCGCGATGGCTGCGGCGTAGCCGCGCGGATTGAAGCAGCTGGTTACCAGCAACATGGCCACCACGGTCACGGTGAGCAGCGTCCACGACGCCTGGAAGTCACCGCTCACGTCACGCAGCCAGCCGGTGATATACGGCACGATACCGGTGATGATGAAGCCGATGCCCTGCACGAACGCCGCCAGGCTGCCGGCCTCGGCGGGCGTCCTCAGGTGCTCCAGGGTCAGCGTCAGGCTTTGGCTGAAGCAGGCGCCCAAGCCAAAACCGATCATCGCCACCCACAGCCCCGAAGCCTGGGTGGGTGCCAGCAGCAGGCCGAGAAAACCGGCCAGCTGGATCGCCAGTGCCAGCCACAGGCCCGGGCGGCGGTCGGCCCAACGCCGCAGCAACAGCGGCAACCCCAGAGCGCCGGCCACCTGGAACACCGTCATCAGGCCAACCAGGTCTGCGCCGCCCTGCGCACTGCCGCCGTGCTCGATATGGTACGCCGGCAGCCACGCCACCATGCTGGTGTAGCCGCCATTGATCAGGCCGAAGTACAAAGCCAGCAACCAGGCCCGGCGCGTGCCGAACCAGTGCCCGCCAGCAGCGCCGGCCAGCTTTGGCGCCCCCTGCCGTGGCCGCAGTACCGCCCATGCCAGCAGCGCCAGCAGCGCCGGGATCGCCCACAGGCCAAGGCCGACCTGCCAGTGGCCGAAATGGCCGCTGATATGGGGGCCAAGCACGGCAGCCATGCCGCCACCACTCATCAACGCTGCCGAGTACAGCCCCATCGCCCCCGCCAGGCGGCTTGGAAACCAGCGGTTGACCAGGCCCGGCATCATGCCCTGCACCACCGCCACGCCCAGGCCGGCGACCACCGCACTGGCAATCAACGCCCAGGCGCTGTCCAGTTGCAGGCGCCACAGGCAGGCCAGGGCAATTGCAGCCAGGCCACCGAGCATGCCGCCATGCTCGCTGATCCAGCGTCGTAGCCAAGGTTGCAGCAACGGCACCAGGCCCATGCACAGCACCGGCAACGCCGTCAGCAGGGCTGCCTGCTGGTAGCCCAGCCCGGTGCTGGCGCGCATGGGTTCGAGTAACGGGCCGATACTGGTCAGGATCGGCCGCAGGTTCAGCGCCAGCAGAATCACCAGCAACAGGTTCAAAGCAGCTCTCATTGTGCATCGGTTCTCGGGTAGCAGGACCCAGCCATTATCCCGGCTTGGCAGGCCTGGCAGAAATGAAGAGATTGGATGCTTGTCAGTGGCCACCTGAATGGCCGATTGGCCTCCCGCTTATGTGCGTAATTGGCTATCGGGGAGGCCAAAGGGCAGCGCTACAGTAGAGCCATTCCCACCCCACACCTTTTGGAGACAGCCATGCACAACCGTATCGAATGGGCCAAGCACGCCCCGGAAGCCTACAAAGCCATGGTCGGCCTGGAACAGGCCTTGGCCAAGAGCGGCCTGGAGAGTTCGCTGCTGGAACTGGTGCGCCTGCGCGCTTCGCAGATCAACGGCTGCGCCTATTGCATCAACCTGCACGCCAACGATGCCCGCAGGGCCGGCGAGACCGAAGCGCGCTTGCAGACCTTGAGCGTGTGGCGCGAAACCGCCTATTTCACCCCGCGTGAACGTGCGGCACTGGCCTGGGTAGAAAGCCTGACTCGCCTACCTGAACAGGGCGCGCCGCAGGGGGAGTATGAAGCCCTGCAGGAACACTTCGAGCCGGCCGAGGTGGCCAACCTGACCCTGGCGATTGCCACCATCAATGCCTGGAACCGCTTCGGGGTCGGGTTTGCCATGGTGCCGGCCTGATCATGCCTCATTACCTGCACCGGCCTTTTCGCGGGCACGCCCGGTCCCACAGGGACTGCGCAGGTTTCAGATCCCGTGGGGGCCTGTGGGAGCGGGCGTGCCCGCGAAGAGGCCGGTGCAGGTGACACATCAACGCCCGGCCAACCGCGCCCGATAGCTGCCGGGGCTCTGCCCGGTCCATTTCTTGAACGCCCGGTGAAATGCACTGGGCTCCTGGAAACCTGCCTGCTCGGCGATCTCGGCAATGCTCAACACCCCCTCGCGCAACCGCTCGAAGGCCATCGCCCGGCGCACCTCATCCTTGATCTGCTGGTACGACCGCCCTTCCCGCTCCAGCTGCCGGCGGAACGTACTGGCACTGATCCCCTGCTGCTGTGCCAGCGCCGCCAGTGTCGGCCACTGCCCATAGTGCCGGGCGCGCAAAAGCCGGTATACCTCAGCCGCCAGCCCGTTCTGGTTGCGAAAGCGGATCACCAACCCCTGCGGCGCACTGCGCAGAAAGGTTTTCAGGGTCGCCAGGTCCTGCACCACTGGCAGACGCAGGTAGGCGCTGTCGATCTCCACTTCGGTACGCCCGCTGCCCAGGCGCAGGTCCGGGCCCCACAACAGCAGGTCGTCGTCCTGGGCCGGGCGCGACACGGCCAGCTCGGTGCGGTCGATGGCAATCCGCCGCCCAGCCAGCCAGCACAACATGCCGATCATCAGCACCAGGTAGGTTTCCTCGGCATACACCCGGGTCAGCGGGTCGGCAATGCCCGACTGCACGCTGATCAGCGCGCGCCCACCGCGCACCGTCAGGCTGCCACGCAGGTCGCGCAGGAACAGGCCGAAGCCACTCATGCACTGGCGCAAGGCCTTTTCCAGGTTCGGTTCAAGGATCAGCCCCCGGCAGATCAAGGCGAAACTGCCCAGCGGCATGCCATGGCTGTCGAGGCGGAAGAACTCGTCGTCCAGGTGCTGGATCTGTGCCAGCCACAGCTCGGCGAAGGCCTTGGCCGGTACGCGTGCCTGGGGCTGTTCAAGCAGCTGCGGGTCGATGCCTACCGCGCGCAACTGTGCATCACGCTCGGCTGGGCTGTCGCGCAGGGCGTGGAGCATGGCATTGAGAAAGTACACGGCGACCGAATCGCTATCGCGCATGGTGGTTTTCGCTGTCTATGCTGAGTGGCAAAAAGTGCCAGGTTGTTTGAACAGATCCGGCATAGGCTGCAACAGAGCCTTTGCCTAGACTCGATCCCACTCCGGGACCGCCGGCCATTCTCGCAGAGCCTGGCCCGGTCCCGCCATGCCTAAGCTTACGGAGCCTCTATGAGCAGCCCAGAAATCTACGTCGTCAGTGCCGTGCGTTCCGCCATCGGTGGTTTTGGAGGCTCGCTCAAGGACCTGCCCCTGGCTGACCTGGCCACCACCATCACCCGCGCCGCCATCGAGCGCTCGGGCGTGGCCGCCGAGCAGATCGGCCATATGGTCATGGGCACCGTGATCCCGACCGAACCGCGCGATGCCTACCTGTCGCGGGTTGCCGCGATGAACGCCGGCATCCCCAAGGAAACCCCTGCCTTCAACGTCAACCGCCTGTGCGGCTCGGGCCTGCAGGCCATCGTCTCTGCCACCCAGTGCCTGCTGCTCGGCGATGCCGATGTGGCCGTGGCCGCCGGTGCCGAGTCTATGAGCCGTGGCCCGTACCTGCTGCCGCAGGCGCGCTGGGGCGCGCGCATGGGCGACCTGCAAGGCATCGACTACACCGTCGGCGTGCTGCAGGACCCGTTCGAACACTTCCATATGGGCATCACCGCAGAAAACGTCGCCGCCAAACACGGCATTACCCGCGAGATGCAGGATGAACTGGCACTGACCAGCCAGCGCCGCGCCGCCCGCGCCATTGCCGAAGGCCGTTTCGACAGCCAGATCGTCCCGGTGGAGCTGAAAACCCGCAAAGGCACCGTACAGTTCGCCGTGGACGAGCACGTGCGTGGCGACGTTACCGCCGAGCAACTGGCCGGCATGAAGACCGTGTTCAAGAAGGACGGCACCGTGACTGCCGGCAACGCCAGCGGCATCAACGATGGCGCGGCCGGCCTGGTGCTGGCCAGCGGTGATGCCGTGCGTCGCCTGGGCCTGAAGCCGCTGGCGCGCCTGGTGGGCTATGCCCACGCCGGTGTCGAGCCCGAACTGATGGGCCTGGGCCCGATCCCGGCCACCCGCAAGGTGCTGGAAAAGACCGGCCTGAAACTGCAGGACCTGGACGTGATCGAGTCCAACGAAGCGTTCGCCGCCCAGGCCTGCGCCGTGGCCCGCGAGCTGGGCTTCGACCCGGAGAAGGTCAACCCCAACGGTTCGGGTATTTCCCTGGGCCACCCGGTGGGTGCCACTGGCGCAATCATCGCCACCAAGGCCATCCATGAACTGCAGCGCATTCAGGGCCGCTACGCCCTGGCCACCATGTGCATCGGTGGCGGCCAAGGCATTGCCGTGGTCTTCGAGCGCGCCTGAGGGAGCCTGACACATGAGTATTGAACAGATCGCCGTGATCGGCGCCGGCACCATGGGCAACGGCATTGCCCAGGTGTGCGCCGTCGCCGGCTACCAGGTGCTGCTGGTGGATGTTTCCGACGCGGCGCTGGAGCGCGGCGTGGCCACCTTGAGCAAGAACCTCGAGCGCCAGGTGAGCAAAGGCACCCTGGATGCGGACAAGGCGGCGGCGGCAAAGACGCGCATCCGCACCAGCACCGACTACGCCCAACTCAGCAGCGCGCAGCTGGTGATCGAGGCCGCCACCGAAAGCCTGCAGCTCAAGCAGCGCATTTTGCAGCAAGTGGCCGCCAACGTCGCCAACGACTGCCTGATCGCCACCAACACTTCGTCGCTGTCGGTTACCCAGCTGGCCGCCAGCATCGAGCACCCCGAGCGCTTCATTGGCGTGCACTTCTTCAACCCGGTGCCGATGATGGCGCTGGTCGAGATCATCCGCGGCCTGCAGACCAGCGACAGCACCTACGCCCAGGCGCTGGTGGTGACCGAAAAGGTCGGCAAGACGCCGATCACCGCAGGCAACCGCCCAGGCTTTGTGGTCAATCGCATCCTGGTCCCGATGATCAACGAAGCGATCTTCGTGCGGCAGGAAGGCCTGGCCAGTGCCGAGGACATCGACACCGGCATGCGCCTGGGCTGCAACCAGCCCATCGGCCCGCTGGCCCTGGCCGACCTGATCGGCCTGGACACCCTGCTGGCGATCATGGAGGCCTTCCATGAAGGCTTCAGCGACAGCAAGTACCGCCCTGCCCCGCTGCTCAAGGAAATGGTCGCGGCCGGTTGGCTGGGGCGCAAGACCGGCCGCGGTTTCTTCACCTACTGAGGACAAGGCGCCATGCCCCCGGTCAATGCCGCAATGCGCTGTGCCAGCTTTGAGGAGCGACGTGACCGGGCCATGGCGCTGTTTGCCGAAAAGGGCTTTGGCCAGGTCAGCATGCGCGAGCTGGCGGCCCATGTGGGGCTGACGGCAGGCTCGCTGTACCACCACTTTCCCAGCAAGCAGGACCTGTTGTACGACTTGATCGAGGAGTTGTACGAAGAACTGCAGGCCACTTTGGACCAAGGCCGCCGGGCCATGGCCCGCGGGGCCTCGGCACTGGGCTGCCTGATCGCAGCGCACTGGCAATTGCATGCCGAGCGGCCGATGCAGTTTCGGCTGGCGGAGCGTGACTTGTGCTGCCTGAGCGATGACCAGCAGGCGCGCCTGGCCTTGTTGCGCAACCGTTACGAGGCGGGGTTGCTGAGGTTGATCGCGCCACAGGCGAAGTTGCAGGGGCAAGCCTTGGTGGCGACGGCGCATGTGGTGGCGACGCTGCTGAACCAGTTGCCGGGGATGTTGAAGGCATTGCCAGAAGAACAGGGGCTGGGGCTGATGGAAAGCATGTTGGCAGGCGGTATAGAGCGGACCCTGCGCTAGGCCCACCCAGGCCAACACAGACCTGTAGGAGCGGCCTTGTGTCGCGATGGGGCGCGCAGCGGCCCCGCCAATCTCGCGATGAGGCAAAGATCTAGGGGCCGCACTGCGCCTGAAGATCTGCTTTCAGCGCAACAATTTCTGGATCTGCTCGTGCAAGGTATCCAGGTCAAACGGTTTGGCCAGGATCGGTGCCTTGCGGGTGATCGGGCTGCCAGACTCGAGGATCTCGGCCGGGTAGCCACTGATGAAAATCACCTTCAGGTCTGGCCGCAACTTAACCGCGGGCTCGGCAATCTCCACGCCGGAGATGCCACCCGGCAAGCGGAAGTCCGTCACCATCAGGTCCAGGTGCGGTTTGCTGGCCAGGATGGCAAACGCCTGTTCGCCATCTTCGGCCACCAGCACGTGGTACCCCTCACCTGCCAGGTAATCACGCAAAATCATGCGAATCGCCGGTTCGTCCTCGACGACCAACACCACATCTTGTGCATCTTCACTCATGTTAACGCCTTGAAATTCTTACAGTTGGCCATCAGACCCCAGGCTCACGCAGAGGTTGCCCGCGCCTGGTCGTTTTGTTCTTTGAATGTTGCCAGCGGCAATTGCAGGGTGAATGTGGCGCCCTTGCCTTCCTCGCTTTCAACCCGTATCCGGCCACCGTGCGCCTGCACGATCTGTTCGGAGATGTACAACCCCAAACCCAAGCCCCCACTGGCTTGCTGGGCAGCGACCCGCTCGAATTGCTGGAAGATCCGCTGCTGGTTGGCGGCGCTGATACCGATGCCGTGATCCTGCACCTGCACCCAGGCCATGCCCTCCTGCTCGAACACCCGCACCTGCACCGGTTTGCGCTCGCCGTAACGCATGGCGTTGGACAACAGGTTGGCCACTACTTGTTCAATCCGGAATTCGTCCCACTCACCCTTCAACGCTTCGCAGCGCTGCAGTTCGATGTGTGTTTCCAGGGCCATGGCCTGGGCGGTGAAGTTTTCCACCAACCCGCGCACCAGCTGGCCGAGGTCGAACAGCCTGGGGCGCAGCGACAATTTACCGGTACGGATGCGCGAAACATCAAGCATGTCTTCGACCAACCGGATCAGGCTGTTGATCTGCCGCTCGTCGCGCTCGACCATGGCCTGCAGCTTGTCGGCGCTGAAGGCGTCCAGGTTGCCCCGTGCCAGGTGCATCTTGCGCAACTGGGTTTCCAGGATCAGGCCATTGAGCGGCGTGCGCACCTCGTGGGAGACGATCGACATGAAGTCGTCGCGCATGCGCACGGCATGCTCCAGCTCACATCGCGCCACCTGCAGCTGGCTGAGCAATAGCTCTTGCTCCTGGCGGCTATGCTCCAGGGCTTCCAGCTGCCGGCCCAGCACCTTGCGCTGGCGGAAAAGGTCGACGAACACCGAGACCTTGCTTTTCACCGCCAGGGTATCGAGCGGCTTGTGCAGAAAGTCCACGGCGCCGCTCTCGTAGCCCTTGAAGGCATAGTTCATCTCGCGGCCTGCGGCGCTGACGAAAACGATCGGGATGTTCTTGGTCTTGTCGGTGCCGCGCATCAGCTCGGCAAGTTCGAAACCGTTCATGCCCGGCATCTGTACATCGAGGATGGCCAGCGCGAACTCGTGCTCGAGCAGCAACGACAACGCCGCTTCGGCAGACTGGGCCTGGTGCACCTCGCGGTCGTCGCCCTGGATCAGGGCATCGAGCGCCAGCAGGTTTTCCGGCAGGTCGTCGACAATCAGCAGTTTGGCGGTGGTGTGGCTTAGCATGCGCTGTATTCCAGGGTCGCGAGCAGCTGCCCGATACCACTCAGAGTAAGGATATGGTCGGGCTGGTGCAGGGCCAGGGCGGCCTCCGGCATCAGGGCGACCTGTGCGTCGCGAGGGTCTTGGACTATCGTGCGGCCCCCATTGTTCTTGATATAGGCAAGGCCCCTAGCGCCGTCTTCATTGGCACCGGTGAGCAGCACGCCTAGCAGGCCGTCGCCATAGGCATCGGCCGCCGAGATGAACAAAAAATCGATTGCTGGACGCGAGAAATGCACGGGTTCTTCCTGGCTCAGCGACAGCGTCAGGTCGTGCTCCACCGACAGGTGGTAACTCGGCCCCGCCACATAGATCTGCCCGCTGCTGATCCGTTCCTTGTCACGTGCCTCGTGCACCGGCCGATGCAGCCGACGCTGCAGCACTTCGGCCAGTTGGCTGTGGCGGTCGTCCGGCAGGTGCAGCACGCAGAGCACAGGCAGGGCGAACGCCGGTGGCAGCGCGCCGAGCACTTCAAACAATGCCGCCACGCCGCCAGCCGAGGCGCCGATCACCACTGCGCGTACGCCGTTCATGATTTACGGAAGATCCGTTCGGGCTTGACCAGCGGCTCGAACCGGTCGCTGTAGGCCGAAAAGTCCACCGACTCCTTGCTGCCCAGCACCAGGAAACCCCGGTGGCAGAGCGACTCATGGAATAGCCCGAGGGCGCGGTCCTGCAGCTCCTTGTTGAAGTAGATCAGCACGTTGCGGCACGACACCAGCTGGGTCTCGGAGAAAACGCTGTCGGTGGCCAAGCTGTGGTCGGCGAAGGTCACGTTGTCGCGCAGGCTGCTGTCCATGATGGCGTTGCCATAAGCCGCCGTGTAGTACTCGGTAAAGTCACGACGGCCGCCGGCCAGGCGGTAGTTTTCCTCGTACTCGCGCATGCTCTGCATCGAGTAGATGCCCTGCTTGGCCCTGTCCAGCGAATGCGGGTTGATGTCGGTGGCGTAGATGATAGTGCGCTCGAGCAGCCCTTCTTCACGCAACAGAATGGCCATGGAATACACCTCTTCCCCTGTGCTGCAGCCTGCAATCCAGACCTTGATCGAGGGCCAGGTACGCAGCAGCGGCACCACTTCGTTGCGCACGGCAAGGAAGTGGTCAGGGTCGCGGAACATCTCGCTGACCGGGATCGTCAGGTACTGCAGCAACTGCATGAACATGCCTGGGTCATGCAGCACACGCTCCTGCAGCGCCGACACCGTCAGGCAGTCGAACTGGCGCAGCGCGTGCAGGATCCGGCGCTTGATCGAAGCGCCGGAGTAGTTGCGGAAATCGTAGCTGTACTTGAGGTAGATGGCCTCGATCAGCAAGCGGATTTCGATGTCGGTGTTACGTTCGCTAGTCAAATTCGCTCCAGTTGCGGCAGCCATACACGAATCAACGAGAACAAGCGGTCCAGGTCGATCGGTTTGGCCAGGTAATCATTGGCTCCGGCCTGCAGGCAACGCTGCTGGTCATCCTTCATGGCCTTGGCGGTCACGGCGATGATCGGCAGTTTGCGCCAACGCGGTTGCTGGCGGATCAGCCGGGTGGCCTCGAAGCCGTCCATCTCGGGCATCATCACGTCCATCAGCACCAGGTCGATGTCGTCATGCTGCTCCAGGCGCTCGATGGCCTCGCGGCCGTTACGGCCGATCTCGACGATGGCGCCCTTGTGCTCCAGGGCACTGGTCAGGGCGAAGATATTACGCACGTCGTCGTCCACCAGCAGCACCCTGCGCCCCTCGAACACCTTGTCGCGGCTACGCGCAGTCTTGAGCATGCGCTGGCGTTCGTTGGACAGCTGCGATTCTACCTTGTGCAGGAACAGCGTCACTTCGTCGAGCAGGCGCTCCGGCGAACGCGCGCCCTTGATGATGATCGACCGCGAATACTTGAGCAGGTCGGCTTCTTCTTCGCGGGTCAGGTTGCGCCCGGTGTACACGATTACCGGCGGGAAGGAGCGGATATCCTCGGCGGTCATGCGCTTGAGCAGCTCGTTGCCGAGCATGTCGGGCAGCTTGAGGTCGATGATCATGCAGTCGTAGATGTTCTCGCGCAACAGCGCCAAGGCGTCCTGGGCCATGGCCACGGCAGTGATCTCGATATCGTCGTCGCCAATCAGCCGGGCGATGCTCTCGCGCTGCAGGTCGTCGTCTTCCACCAGCAGGATATGCTTGAGCTTTTGCGTAAGCTTGGCTTCCAGGCGAGCGAAGACTTCCTTGAGTTCTTCGCGACTGGTCGGTTTCACCGCATACCCCACCGCGCCCATGTGCATGGCCGCTTCGACGCGGTCCTCCACCGAAATGATGTGCACCGGGATATGGCGGGTGCCAGCCTGCTCCTTCAGGCGCTGCAGCACGGTCAGGCCCGAGTGGTCGGGCAGGCGCATGTCCAGCAGGATGGCATCCGGTATGTACTGGGCCGCCAGCTCGAAGCCTTCGTCGGCACCATGAGCCACCAGGCAGCTGTAGCCCAGTTCGTGCGCAAGGTCGAATAGGATGCGGGCAAAGTTGGGCTCGTCTTCGATCACCAGAATGCACCGGGTATCGAAGGGTGCCCGCTCGCGGTCGTCGGCAAAAGTCGGCGCCGGGCGCATGGCGGCAGCGGCCACCGGCACTTGGGGTGCAGGTGGCAACGCGTCGACGGCAGGGCGCAGGCTTTGCGGCTCTATGTCCTCGGCCTCGGCAGCATAGCGTTCCGGCAGAATCAGGCTGAACACACTGCCCTGGCCCGGGGTGCTCTCGACATTGATCTGGCCACCGAGCAAATGCGCCAGGTCCCGGGAAATCGACAGGCCCAGGCCGGTGCCGCCGTAGCGGCGGTTGCTGGTGCCATCGACCTGATGGAAGGCGCCGAAGATCGCCTGCTGCTGATCGGCAGCAATGCCGATGCCGCTGTCGCGCACGGCGAACACGATACCGCTGCCAGCCTGGAAGCTGACGTTCATGCTGACCTGGCCGCGCTCGGTGAACTTGATGGCGTTGGACAACAGGTTCTTGAGGATCTGCTCCAGGCGCTGACGGTCCGTGAACAGGGTGGCCGGCACCTGCGGCTCGACCTTGACCTCGAAGGCCAGGCCCTTGTGGCCGGCAAGCGGCTGGAACATGCCGCGCAAGCCTTCTGCCAGGCGCTCGACCTGGGTGGTCTCGGGGCGCACTTCGAGTTTGCCGGCCTCGACCTTGGCGATGTCGAGAATGTCGTTGATCAAGTTGAGCAGGTCGTTGCCGGCCGAGTAGATGGATTCGGCGAACTTGACCTGCTCCTCGCTGAGGTTGCCTTCGCCGTTTTCTGCCAACAGCTTGGCCAGGATCAACGAGCTGTTCAGCGGCGTGCGCAGCTCGTGGGACATGTTGGCGAGGAATTCGGACTTGTACTTGCTCGAGCGCTGCAAGTCGTCGGCGCGGGCCTGCAACTCCACCTGCGCCCGGCCCAGCTCGTCGTTCTTGCGGTCGAGCGCATCGGTGCGTTCCGACAACTGCTCGTTGGTCTGCTCCAGCTCGGCTTGTTGGGTCTCCAGGTGGGCCTGGGACTCCTTGAGCACCCGTGACTGCTCTTCGAGCTCTTCGTTGGCAGTCTTGAGTTCTTCCTGCTGCACCTGCAGCTCTTCATTCAGTTGCTGGGTTTCGGCCAGCACTTCCTGCAGGCGCTGACGATAACGGGCGCTTTCGATAGACATGCCGAGGTTGCCGCCGACGCGTTCCAGCAGCTCTTCATCGCGTTCTTGCAGCGGGCGCAGGAAACCCAGCTCGATCACCCCGTTGATCTGGCCGTCTTCGGTAGCCGGCATCAGCAGCGCACTGCGCGGCAAGCCGCTGCCCAGGCCGGAACTGAGGCGATAGAAGTCTTCTGGCAGGTCGTCCAGGCGCAACAGGCGGCCTTCGCGCACCGCCTGGGCCAACAGGCCATCGTGGTCCAGCCTGATCTGCTCGCGGGCCTGCTCTTCGGCGCCCAGGCCATAACAGGCCACCCGCACCAGGCGGCCATGCTCGTCGCGCACATACACCGCGCCCACCACGCTGCCCAGATAAGAAGCGAAAAAGCGCAGGATGTTGTCGCCGAGCATGGGCAAGGTCAGTTGCCCGAGCACCTGCTGAGCCAACTGGGTCTGGCCGTTGCGCAACCAGGCCTGGTGCTCCAGACGCTGCGCCGAGCGCTGCTGGGCCTGAAGGTTTTCATCGTAGCTGGTCGACAGGGCCAGCAAGTCTCGACGGCCCAGGTACGCCAGCAAACCACTGAGGCTGACGATGAACAGCACGAAGGCCGAAATCGCCGTCACAGTAACCGAGCTGACCGTTTCGTTCCGGGCCATGCGCAGCTGTTGTTCGGTGCTGATCAGGCCATCGAATTCCTTACGGATTTCATCGGTGATGCGCTTGCCCCGGCCATTGCCGATTGAGGCCTGGTAATCGCCCTGGCTGCGGCGCAGGGTGATCATCTCGTTGCCGAAGTCGTTCCAGGCGTGCTGCAAGGCAATCAGCCGGTCGATGCGATCAACCTGCTGCGGGTTGTCCTCGACCATCGCGCGCAGGCTTTGCAGGCTGCCGAGAATACGCGGCTTGGCCACCTCGTAGGGGTCAAGGAAACGCTCGTCACCCGTGATCAGGAAGCCGCGCATACCGGTTTCCATGTCGATCGACAGTTTGACCGTCTCGTTGGCATTGCCGATCACCCGGTCGGTGTGCTCGACCCACTGCATGGCCGAAAGCAGGTAATTGATCACCGCGACGAAGGCCACCGCACCCAGCAGGCCAACCCCCAAGGGTAGGCCGATGTTACGGCTCAGCAGTTTGCGGAAGCTTCGCTGGTCCATCGAGGCTGCTTGAATCATGTGAAAACGCCCGAGAAAGAAAAGTCCATTGGAAAAGAGTGGCGGATTGTTGTTATCTGCCACTGCGCCGTCCTGATAAGCGAGTCTAACCAGCTTTACCGGGTCTGGCAGGGCATTTAGCCAGTATTTGAAGGCGCAGTGCGCCAATCGTTCCATCTGATTGCAGGGATCGGTATCCTCGGGAACTTCTGCTGCCAACCGGAGCACAGATTAAAGACATTCATTGCACAGGACCCAAACCATGCACCTTCTGGTAGTCGAAGATGACGACATCGTCCGTATGCTGATGGTCGAAGTGCTCGACGAGTTGGGCTACTCGGTCATCGAAGCCGAAGACGCCGCAGCCGCGCTGCGGGTGCTCGAAGACCCGAACCAGACACTGGCACTGATGATGACCGATGTGGGTTTGCCGGACATGCGCGGTGAGGCGCTGGCAGGCAAAGCACGCGAGTTGCGCCCGTTGCTGCCCGTGCTGTTCGCCAGTGGCTATGCCGACAGCATCGATGTGCCCGAGGGCATGCATCTGATTGGCAAGCCGTTCAGTATCGACCAATTGCGCGACAAGGTGGTGGCCATTCTCGGTCCGGTTTGAGATTGGGGCTCCCTGTACCGGCCCCTTCGCGGGTAAACCCGCCCCCACAGGGACCGCACCGTTTCGAACGCTGTGCAGTACCTGTGGGAGCGGGTTTACCCGCGAAGAGGCCAGTACAGGCAACACAGCTCACAGCTCCCTGCGCAACAGATAGGTATCCATGATCCACCCCTTGCGCCGCCTCTGCTGCTCACGCACTTCCAGTATCCGCGCCTTCACCCCCTGCAACGGCCCGGCAATCAGCACTTCATCCTCAGTCCCCAGGTAAGCGCCCCAATAGATCATCAACTCCGGGTCGTCGAGCTGGGCAAACGCGCACTGCCCGTCCAGCATCACCACCACGTTGTCGATAGGCCCGTGCCCGGCCAGGCGCCGCCCTGGCAGCACGGTCAGCGGCTCGCCGATGCGGTTGAGCGGCACCTGGTGACGCGCCGCCAGCGCCTGCAAACTGCTGATGCCAGGGATTATCTGCAGGCGCAGGGCCACGCCGCGTTCGCGGACCAGCTCGAGAATACGCAGAGTGCTGTCGTAAAGGGCTGGCTCGCCCCACAGCAGAAAAGCGCCGGTTTCCCCATCGCCAATCTCCTGCTCGATCAGTTGGGCATACAGCGCAGCACGCTGCCGGTGCCAGTTCTGCACCGCGCCAAGGTAGTCATCCGCCTGGCCATCGCGCAAGGGGTCGGCCACCTGCACCAGGCGATAGCCACCCTCGGGACGGTAGCGTTGCAGAATGGCCTTGCGCAGGCGGACCAGCTCATCCTTTTCGCCGCCCTTGTCGAGCACGAAGAACACGCAGGCGCTACGCAGCGCATCCACTGCTTCGTAGGTGATCTGGCGCGGGTCACCCGCACCGATGCCGATCAACAACAGCTCTTTCATTGCCCTGCCCTTTGCGGGAACCAGCAGCCATTGTCAGGCGGCCGCCGGTATTTGGCAAAACGCTCGCCTAGAAGACCGAGAAGTTGTAGCTGACAATGACCCGTGTTTCATCCATGTCACGCGCCCACTTCTCATAGTTGCTGCGGTAGGTGGAATTACGCAGGCGCACGCTGACATCCTTGAAAGTGCCACTTTGCACCTGGTACTTGAACTCGGTGTCGCGTTCCCATTCCTTGCCTTCGGCGCTGCTGCCCGGCACCTTGATATTGTCGCCGTTGATGTACCGGGTGAAGAAGGTCAGGCCGGGCACGCCCAGCGCCTTGAAGTCATAGTCGTAACGCACCTGCCAGGAACGCTCCTGAGCGGCGGCGAAGTCGTTGACCTGGGCATAGTTGACCAGGTACGGGTTGCTGCCATCCAGGTAGGGCATGGCGCTGTCGCCATACATCCGCTGCCAGCCGGCACTGACCTTGTGGCCGCCCAGGCTGTAGCCGAGCATGCCGCTGAAGGCACGATGGTCGATTGCACCGGCGCGAGCGTTGCCAATGTCATCACTCTTGATCAGGCGCAGGTCGGCCGACAGGCTGCCTACCGCCAACGGCTGGCTGGCCACCAGGCCGAGGAAGTGCTGGCGGTAGATGTTTTCCAGCTTGGCCACCTGGTACTGGGCACTGATCCGCTCGTTGAAGCGGTAATCGACACCCGCCAGGTCGAAGTGGTCAGCCTCGATGTCGCAGGCATAGCGCTTGTTCTTGCAGTGCACGCGAATGTCCTGGCGGTCGGTAGAATCCCGCGCGGTGTATTTGTCCATGCGGGCCAGGGTGAACTTCAAGTCGCGCACTTCTTCAGAAGTGAGCATGGCGCCATGGAACATGGTAGGCAGCAGGCGGCCATCGTTGTATTTGAGCAAGGGCACATCCGGCATCATCGAGCCGTATTTGAGCACGGTATTGGACACCTTGACCTTGGCCGCCAGCCCCATCTTCGCGTACTGGTCAGCCGAGTGCCGAGGATCATGCCCGGAAGAAGGCAGCAAACCGCTGTTACTGTCCGCCGGGCTGGAGTCCAGTTTGAAACCGAACATGCCCAGTGCATCCACGCCGAAACCTACCGGCCCCTGGGTATATCCCGACTGCACATTAAGGATGAAACCTTGTGCCCATTCTTCCCGCTTGGACGCACCTTGGCTGGAACTGCTGTGGCCGTCACGAAAATCCCGGTTGAAATAGACATTGCGTGCTTCAATCTTGGCACTGCTGTCTTCAAGAAAACCGGCGGCCTGGGCGTTGACGCCGGCACACAACAGGAACAGGCCGGCAACACGGCGCCCGGGGGCGAGGGGGAAAGGGGCAAACATGCGAGGAAACATCCAGAATCAAAGGCGAGTTAACACACTGTGGCACGAACTGGCCACGGCACTGCGACAAGGCCGAACAATCGCCGACCATCATCTGAAATGATCGCGCAAAGGCTCTGTCACAGGCCATTGGACCATGGTCTAGACGTGCCGAAGGGCATGCGCAAAAAACCCGGAAAATACCGCACGCAAAACTAGGAAAGTTCCCGCCTTACTTACAAAAGTTAGCAGTTTACCGAGTACCCATGAGTGACTACACTCGATATCAGCGAACAGCGGAACCCACCCGCGTGGCTGGCGTTTTTATGCGTATTCAATGTTCGTCACGCCCTGCCACGACCGACGTACAGGAGTGATTACAGTGTCCAGACTTGCAGAGTTTCGTGCTGCCGAAAAAGCGCTCCAGGAGCAGATGGCGCAACTGGAAGCCTTGAAAAAGGATGCCGGCCTCAAACGCGAAATCGAATTCGAGCAGAAACTAGTCGGCCTGATGAAAAGCTATGACAAGAGCCTGCGCGATATCATCGCCATCCTCGACCCCAAGGCGGCAAGCAGGGGTACCAGCACAGCGCCCAAGCAACAGCGCCGCCCGCGCGTGGTCAAGGTTTATCAGAACCCGCACACCGGCGAGCGGATCGAGACCAAAGGTGGCAACCACCGGGGCCTCAAGGCCTGGAAAGAACAATACGGGGGCGCCACGGTAGAAAGCTGGGTACGCTGATGAAACGTCCACACTTGCTTCACACTTTTTTCACAAGGGCTGGCTCAGTATCGAGACAGCTAAAGGACTAGCGACCCCACGCGCCCGCACATGCGGGCCTCTAATTCCAGCGCCCTGCCTTGTGCAGGGCGCTTTCATTTGCGCAATCAGCGCACTGCCGTATCATGGCCAGCCTGTCTGTTTTGCCGGTGCCCTGCGCCCGGCCCCGTCTCAGGAGTTCCCATGAGCCTGCACGATCTGCAAACCCTGCCTGGCGTCACCGCCCAACCGGATGCCGCTACCGCCCAATTCGTCTTCAACCACACCATGCTGCGGGTCAAGGACATCGAGAAGTCGCTGGACTTCTACACCCGCGTGCTGGGCTTCCGCCTGGTGGACAAGCGCGACTTCCCGGAAGCCGCCTTCAGCCTGTACTTCCTGGCCCTGGTCGACCCGGCGCAGATCCCCGCCGATGACGCGGCACGCCACCAGTGGATGAAGTCGATCCCTGGCGTATTGGAGCTGACCCACAACCACGGCACCGAAAACGATGCCGAGTTCGCCTACCACAATGGCAACACCGACCCGCGCGGGTTTGGCCACATCTGCATCTCCGTGCCGGACGTGCGCGCCGCCTGTGCGCGCTTCGAAGCACTGGAAGTACCCTTCCAGAAACGCCTGCAAGATGGGCGCATGAACCACCTGGCCTTCGTCAAGGACCCGGACGGTTACTGGGTCGAAGTGATCCAGCCCACCGAGCTCAAAGGCTAAGCGTTCGTCGCTGTTCGCTCGTCGGGCCGGGAACTCCCGGCCCCTTGCTGTGGTATATGAAGGTAACTGCTTCACATGCCACAGCGAGGTAAGGACGATGCAATCTCTTCACTGTGAATACCGCGAGCACACCATCACCGCCAGCGTGATGCCCCACCCCGACTCCCCCCTGCCCTATGCCGCCGGCTGCCTGATCACCGCGCCCGACGGGCACACCAGCAAGCGCCTGTCGATGCCAATGAAGTTTTTCTCCGACCTTGAGAATGCGCAGCATGTGTCGCTGGCCCATGGTCGGGCCCTGGTCGACCAGCAACTGGATGACGGGCACAAGGTGTTCTGACCCTGGTATAGCCTGTACCGGCCTCTTCCCGGCTAAAGCCGCTCCCACAGGTACTTCACAGATTTCAGTGGCTGCGCTGTACCTGTGGGAGCGGCTTTAGCCGCGAAGGGGCCAGCACAGGAGTAACTAGATATCCCGGGCGTAAGCCACTGCCGCATCTACCTGCGCCCGCGTCGGCCGTACCCCGGTGTACAGCACAAACTGCTCCAGCGCCTGCAGCGCAATGACCTCCAGCCCGGTAATCACCGGCTTGCCCAACGCCTGGGCCCGGCGGATCAACGGCGTGTGTGCCGGCATCGCCACCACATCGAACACCCGCTCTGCCGCCGCTATGGCCTGCTCGGAAAACGCCAGCGCCTCTGCCTCCGTCCCGCCTGCCATACCGATCGGCGTCACGTTCACCAGCATCGGCGGGCAGATATCGCCCAGCTCCGCCACCCATCGATAACCGCACACATCCGCCAGTTGCCGACCGGCCTGCTCGTTGCGCGCAACAATGAGGCCTTCGGCAAAGCCGGCATCACGCAGGGCACTGGCCACGGCCTTGGCCATCCCGCCGCTGCCACGCAAGGCAAAGGCGGTGCCTGGATCGACCTGATGCTGCGCCAGCAACTGGCGCACGGCCAGGTAATCGGTGTTGTAGGCTTTCAGGTGGCCATCGGTATTGACCAAGGTATTGACCGACTCGATGGCCGCCGCCGAAGGGTCGATTTCGTCGACCAGTGCCATGCAGGCCTCCTTGTACGGCATCGACACGCCGCAACCGCGGATACCCAGCGCCCGGACCCCCGCCACCGCCGCAGGCAGGTCATCGGTGCGCATGGCCTTGTAGTAGAAGTCCAGGCCCAACTGCTGGTACAGGTGGTTGTGAAAACGAACGCCGAAGGTGCCGGGGCGACCGGCCAGGGAGATGCACAGCACGGTATCCCTGCTGGGAGTTGTCGACATAACCTGCTCCTTTGTCATAACTGAAACGTTTGTGCAGCGTAACAGAGGCAACCACTGGTCGTCCCTTACACAACCTTTACCGTTCCCCTGTGCTCAGCTGACAGAGACTGGAGTCATATTAGTAAGGCCCCGAACGTGGGGTTTCTCTGCGAGGTTGCTCTATGAACCGTCACATTCCCGGAATCGCCCTGCTGGTCGGCGCCTTGGCCATCAGCGGGCCCGCTGCTGCCCACGGCGGCCATGGCGGCGGTGGCTGGTATGGGCCGGGCCCGCTGCTGGGTGCGGCGGTGGTGGGCGCTGTGGTCGGCGCGACGGTTTATGGCGGGCGTGACCGTACGGTGTACGTCGAACGCCAGCCGGTCTATTACGGGCCGCCGCCGGTCTATGTGCAACCACCGCCGCAGCCGGTGTATTACCAGCCGTACTACGCGCCGGCGCCACCGCCCCCGGGCTACCGCACCTACTACGGCCCGCCCCCGGTGTATTACGGCCCACCGCGCTGGTAACGGTTGATAGAACTAATGACCACTATCGAGGAAGTTGATTTCAAACCGCCCAGGCTGCTGCGTATGGTAGAGCCATGTTTCACAGGAGGTCCTCATGGCCACTATCCAGATCATGTCCGTTGTTGGCAGCGCCGTCCCCACTCCACTGCGTGAGCAGGGCCTGCTGGCGTGCTGGTACCTGGTGCGCAACGGCGAAGCGGTGAGCGGGCCGATGCCATCCCTTGCCTCGGCCCAAGCCCTGGCTGAACAGTTGCAACCAGGCACCCTGGTCGCCTGACCGAATTTGTTGTGCGTTGCTCCCTACGCCCTTATGGCCCGCCAATTTGGCGGGCTTTTTTTGGTTTTTCCCGGCCCTGTCACCTCAGCGTTGGGAGCTACGCCCCAGCTGGCTGGTCAGCGCAAGTACTTTGCCTTGCAGCCGTCCTACGGTCAGCACCAGCTCGTTGCGCTCCCTGGCGAGCTGATCAGCTTTGGCCTCTGCCTCTCGGCGGGCGTCCCGCTCAATGTCCAGCAACTCGGTCAGGCGGCGGATAACTGCAATATCTGCGTTGTCCATCGCACGCTCGGCGGCATCCCGGGACAGCCACTTGCGCAGCCATAGAAATGCCCCTAGCAACACAGTGCCCATGCCGCTCAGCCAAGTGACTGTGCCCGGGCCGAGGTCGGTCGGATCCATGTAAACCTCATTACCGATGATGATGCGACGAGCCCTGGACAAAAATGTCTCACTGGCTTTCCTTGTTGACGGATTTAATTTAGCCTACAGCTAACATTACCACAAGAGCTGATTTAGCCATGCGCACATTTAGCAGCAAGCTAAACACTGGCATGCTTCGCCCTATGGACATCTACGACATTCGCAAGCACAACCTGGTCAAGCTTATCGGCAGCCAGAAAAAGGGATCCTGCGCAGAACGCTGGGGGATGGCGCCTGCACACCTGAGCCAGATTCTTTCCGACAAGACCGCGAAAAACCTGGGCGATGATGTGGCCCGCAGAATCGAGGGTATCGAAGGCCTGCCGCGGGGTTGGTTCGACGCACTGTCGGCAGGCGACCCCGTGCAGCCGTCGGTCGAAGCGGGCGAAGGCAAGCTTTCGGCGGCCGACCTGGTCAAGCAGATGCTTGCCCGAAGCGGCAAGGGCATCCCTGAAGAAACCCGGCAAAGGTTGCTGGCCGCTGCAGAAGAACCGCAGGATGCCACGCTGGTAAAGGCTGACTTTGTTCGCCCGGGCCTGGTCGGTGACGAAGTGTGGATTGCCCACTACGATGTGCGGGCCGCCATGGGCGGTGGCCAGATCCCCCACGACTACCCCGAGATGTTCAAGGACGTTCGCGTCAGCCCCAGCCATCTTCGCGAACTGGGAGTGGCGTTCACTGAGCACCACCACCTGAAGATGATCACCGGCTGGGGCCAGTCGATGGAGCCGACCATCAAGCACCGCGACCCGCTGATCGTCGATGTCAGCATCCGCGAGTTTGTCGGCGATGGCATCTACTTCTTCTCCTGGGGTGATCACATCTACATCAAGCGAT
Source organism: Pseudomonas sp. SAS7 (assembly GCF_052112345.1). Lineage (NCBI taxonomy): Bacteria > Pseudomonadati > Pseudomonadota > Gammaproteobacteria > Pseudomonadales > Pseudomonadaceae > Pseudomonas > Pseudomonas sp. SAS7. The sequence goes on from NZ_JBEGGO010000021.1 coordinate 53,794, forward strand.
TGCAGATCGCTGACGATGACCACTTCGAGATGATTTCCGACAACTCGCGGCACAAGGACCGCATGATTCGCCGGGAAGAAACCTACATTCAGGCCAGAGTGCTGTTGGTGTGGAATGCGCACCTGGTATGAAGCCGAAGCCCGCCATCCAGGCGGGCTTTGCATAACGCTCAGAAAGGCGCTGCCGCTTCAACCTCCTCCTTGCTGTACTGCTCGACGATAAAGTCGTCACGCTCCTCCACACTGCTACGCTCCCAGCGCACGGTGACGCTTTCGTCGTCGTTGAACGTCAGGTCCAACTCAGGCGTGTCGGATAGCAGGCCCATCACTTCCTCCCACTCCGCATCACCGTCGGTATCCAGGCGATGCACAACGACCCAACGCTGCGTCTGTGCGAGCGGGTGGTTGATCATCGACGACACCCGCAGGCTAAGCCGCTCTATTCCGGTCATTTCCTCATGCTGCTGGGCTGCTGCCTTCATGTGCTTAGACATATTCTCATCCTGATAGCTGTATATTCGTACAGTGCTCGAGGAAAGCTTATCTCACCGCCAAATCCAGCGTAAAGCCCTGGCACAGAAAAATTTCGCCAGCAGGTAATTTTTCTCAGAGCGAAATTATTTAGCTGTCCGCTATTGACCATTTTTTAGCTTGAGGCTAATTTTGAATTCGACAGCCAGATGCAAGGCTGCTCGATCGGTTCTTCATTCAAGCCACTTTTTTGTCAGGAGCTCCCATGGCCGTAGACATCAGCAACCTCACCATCGCCACCCCGGTGGCCGTCTCCTCAACCAATCCTGTAGCACTCGAACTCAACGGTGCCGAAGCGATCGCGCGGTTGCCGAGTGTGGTAACGGTACTCAGCGATGGCTCAATCCAGCTTTCAGCCCCTACCAAAGGTGCTTCGAGCAAAAGCACCCACAGGACCCGCTGCGAGTGGACAGAAACCGAAGACTGGACATTGTCCAGCGCGCAGGATCACTGGAATCGCCAAACCATGACCCTGACCAAGATCAACTCGGCGCTAAAGGTGGTTATCGCCCAGATGCACGTGCGTGGGGATGACAGCCCGCCGGTGAAGGTGTTCTGGAACAAAGGCAACATTACCCTGGGGTTTCGGCGGACCTACAACCAGACCGACCCGGTGAACTCGACCGTGCTGAAAGGGGTGCCTCTGGGGGCGCAGTTCAACGTCAGCATTCACACCACGTCTGCAGGCGTGGTGAATGTAACGGCCAAATGCAACGGGGTGTCCGGCGCCTCTGGTGATTTACAGCTCGACAGCACCTGGGCGTCGCGCCAGTTCGAATTCCACGGCGGCATCTACAACCAGGTTGACTACACCGAGGCAACGCCGGCCACTGACGGCTCGGTCTGCATCATCAGCGAACTCTCGCTGATCCATCGCTGAGCGTCGAAAGCCGGCAAGGCATCCCGATGCCCCGCCCGTCACAAATGGCATCGGGACGCCGGCTGACCAAAAGCGCGTGGTTGACACACGTGACACGCCACGCCATTGATTAGTCTCGATGAGTCATATTGTGGCCTCCCCGCTCTCAGACTAATAATTAGCTATCTGCCTGGGGAGGCGCGAAACATGCAACCAAGGTTCGCTATCGTTCCTGCTGTGCCGGTGGAAGGCGAGTCCTTCTGCATTGGCAACCGGTTCTATGCCGCTACAACTTCGGGCGGCTTCGATATCTACGACAACCAGCAGAAACAGCGGCTCAAGCGCGGCTTCATCAACAAGTCCGAGGCCGCGAGTGCGTGCGCATTGATGAACGCCGAATCACGCAATCCAGCGGCGCAGTTCCCGATCTTGCGCACAGATTGATGCGCGGTATCACGCTGCCTTAACGCTAGCGGCAGCAGCGGATCAGTCCCCCGGTGAAGCTGCAGGAAACAAGCGCTCGAAAGGGCTTGCAGTGTCATGGCGCCGTGCCGTAAATTTGCCCGATCCTGTCATTCCTGCTGGTGTTGAGGAGTGACGCTGAAGCCCAACACTCAGTTGGGCTTTTTCGTTTTTGCGACAGGGCCATTTTTCAAGGTGTGCCGATTGTTGCGATTCATTAAAAGAAAGTTCTCCAGGATGCTGCGAAAGTGGTTTGTATACCTCGCGGTTGCAGGGCTGGCGGGTAACTACAGCCGATTGTTCGATCATCTTTCAATCTGGAAACCTTGGCGCTTGGCCAAGGGTGTAGCGGCTTACCTCATCGCATCCTGACGCGCCTTTCACGCGGCGCAGGATTAAATTTCGTTCACCTTGCGCCCTTTAGTCATAAGGCATTCGACAGCGTTTAGGCCATACTCCACAATGCAGCGGTTTGGGGGAAAACCCTTGCACAGCCAACGACATACCAACTTTTAGTGAGCCTCAACGTGAAAACATCCCTGTCCATCCTCAGCCTGCTGCTGTTGCTCACAGGTACCGCGACCCTTCCGTCGACTGCTGCTGCACAACCCCCGGTCCAAGCCCAACGAGATCCGTCCAAGTTGCATCTGGCTTCAGGCAGCGCCCTGCTGATCGATTTGAATACCAACCAGGAGTTGTATTCGAGCCACGCCGACCGTGTGGTGCCGATCGCCTCGGTAACCAAGCTGATGACAGCGATGGTGGTGCTGGATGCCAAGCTGCCCATGGATGAAATGCTCACCATGACCATTGCCAACAACCCGGAAATGAAAGGTGTGTATTCGCGCGTGCGCCTGGGCAGCCAGCTCGACCGCCGCGAAACCCTGCTGATTACCCTGATGTCGTCGGAAAACCGTGCCGCCAACAGCCTGGCCAACGCCTACCCCGGCGGCTATCCGGCGTTCATCAAGGCGATGAATGCCAAGGCCCGCAGCCTGGGCATGGCACATACCCGCTACGTAGAGCCGACCGGCCTGTCGACGCAGAACGTGTCCACCGCCCGCGACCTGGCCAAATTGCTGATGGCTTCGCGTAAGTACCCGATGCTGAGCGAGTTGTCGACCACCCGCGAGAAGACCGTGGCCTTCCGCAAGCCCAACTACACACTGGGCTTTCGCAACACTGACCACCTGGTAAACAAAAGCAACTGGGACATCAAACTGACCAAGACCGGCTTCACCAACGAAGCCGGGCACTGCCTGGTGCTGTTGACCCGCATGGACAACCGCCCGGTGGCCATGGTCATCCTCGACGCCTTTGGCAAGTACACCCACTTCGCCGATGCCAGCCGCATGCGTCAGTGGCTGGAGACCGGTGCCGCCAAGCCGGCACCGGCAGTGGCCATGCAGTACAAGAGCGAGCGGCAGAACAAGGGGCGCATAGCGTCCGAATGACCGCCTGGCCCTGGCGCTGCGCAGAACCTGTGTAGGAGCGGCCTTGTGCCGCGATGGGTCGCAAAGCGGCCCCGGCAATTGATGCGGCGAAGCTGAAATCCTGGGGCCGCTTTGCGGCCCATCGCGACGCAAGGCCGCTCCTACAGGTTGTTGCGCCAGACAGTCAGGCCGTAGCGCTGACCATCCCGCCCGAGCTGCTGCCACCCTCTTGCTGCAACAGCTCCAGCAACTGCGCCGTGGCAGCCATGATCTGCCCATTGATGGTGGCAATGCTCGCCTGCTTGGCACCGACCGCAGCCGCCTTGGCCGCTTCATCCATCTTGCTGTTCTGCAGCGCGGCCAACTGCTTCTGCTCCTCGACCAGTTGCTTCTGCAGGTCCTTGATCAGCTGACGCAGCTCGGATACGGCCTCTGACTCACCACTGTCCTCACTGTCCGCAGGTTGCGCCTGGCTACCCGCAGAAACCTTCATGCTGTCGCTACTGATGCTCAAGGGGCCCAGCGCCTCGCCGGCCTGTTTTGCCTGTTCGCGTTCCGTCGCCGCGTTGGCGCTCAGCGTCTGCGCGGAAACGCCATTGATCATCAGGTTGCTAGCCGTAATTGCGCTCATCTCGATTCCCTGCTGAAAGATAGGTCCTTGCCGTAACCACCCTATCGGCCCCAGCTCGCGGTTCTTTAGCCCCCTTAAATTCCCCCACGACTGGCTCGTTCCAACTCATGTACTTGCGCAGGAGCCGGAGCCCCGGCGGGCGTCCATATTCGACCATTCAGGGAATCGCAACCATGAGCCAGCCCTCACAGCAGGAAACCATCAAAGATCTGATCGGCGTGGGCTTCGGCCCTTCCAACCTGGCCTTGGCCATTGCCCTGGAAGAACTCGCCGAATCTCAGGGCCACGCCCTCGATGCGCTGTTCATCGACAAGCAGCAGGACTACCGCTGGCACGGCGAAACCCTGGCCACCCAGAGCGAGTTGCAAATCTCGTTCCTCAAGGACCTGGTGTCGTTGCGCAACCCCACCAGCCCTTACAGCTTCGTCAACTACCTGCACCAGAAGCAGCGCCTGGCAGACTTCATCAACCTCGGCACCTTCTACCCCTGCCGCCTGGAGTACAACGACTACCTGCGCTGGGCCGCCGAACACTTCGCCACCCAGGCGGTATATGGCCAGGAAGTGCTGCGCATCGAACCTGAAGTGCAGGCTGGCCGGGTCGAGCACCTGCGCCTGGTCTCGCGCGACGCCCAGGGCCGCGAATACAGCCGCCGCACCCGCTCGGTGGTGGTCGGCAGCGGCGGCACGCCAAAAATCCCGGAAAAGTTCGGTGCCTTCAAGGACGACCCGCGGGTATTCCATCACTCCCAGTATCTGAGCAGCCTAAACAAGCTGCCGTGCACCGCCGGCAAACCGATGCGCATCGCGGTAATCGGTTCGGGCCAAAGCGCGGCCGAGGCATTCATCGACCTCAACGACAGCTACCCGTCGGTCAAGGTCGATATGATTCTGCGTGGCTCGGCGCTCAAACCCGCCGACGACAGCCCGTTCGTCAACGAGATCTTCTCGCCGGACTACACCGACCTGGTCTACAACGAACCGGCCGACCAGCGCAGCAAACTGCTGGGCGAATACCACAACACCAACTACTCGGTGGTGGACCTGAACCTGATCGAACGCATCTACGGCATCCTGTACCGGCAGAAGGTCGCCCACCAGCACCGTCATAACGTGCTGTGCCGCCGCCAGGTCGAAGCCGTTGTGGCTACCCGCGAAGGCCTGGAACTGACCCTGCGCGACCTCGCCACCGGCCAGCAGCAAACCCACCGCTACGATGCCGTGATTCTGGCCACCGGCTACGAGCGCCGCTCGCACCGTGACCTGCTGGCGCCGTTGGCCGGTTACCTGGACGATTTCAGCGTTGACCGCAACTACCGCGTGCTGGCCAGCCCCGACCTGCAAGCCTCGGTCTACCTTCAGGGCTTCTGCGAGAACAGCCATGGCCTGAGCGACACCCTGCTCTCGGTGCTGCCTGCCCGCGCTGCGGAGATTGGCCGAGCGCTGTACCAGGACCTGGCGCAGTTGCACGGCAAACCGCAACCGGCCGTGGCCCTGACCCGCGCCTGACCCCTCTGCTGCATGCCTTCAAAGCCGGCCTGACGCCTCGCGCGCAGGCCGGCTTTGCGCTTCGAAACATTTGCTTGCATTTAAAACGGCAGGTTTTCAATTCTCATTCGTCCTTATCAGTACAGCCCTCTTTGGTTGGGCATACGCTCGACCACCCAATGCAGAAGACCGTCTGATGGCCAAATCACCGAAAAAATCCAAATCCAGGCTGTGGTTCCTGGTCCATAGCTGGCTCGCCCTGCCGATCTGGTTCTTTGTGCTGATCGTCTGCTTTACCGGCATGCTCGCCGTGGTCAGCCAGGAGATCGTCTGGCTTGCAAACCCCGATGTGCGTGCCAGCAAGCCCGACGCCGACGCCGAGCGCCTCAGCTTCCAGCAGGTGCTGGACGCCATGCACAAAGCTGATCCGGACATGGTCGTGGAGTCGCTCAGACAACCCGACGGCTCTCACTTTGCCCTCACGGCGGATGTGACAATGCCAGACGGCACCAGCCCGACGCTGTACGTCAACCCGTACACCGGCGCCATCCAGGGCAAATCCCCCGACTTCAACTTCGAAGGCTTCACCCGCGCCCTGCACGGCTGGTGGCTGGTGCCCTTCACCAACGGTTTCAGCTGGGGCTGGTACCTGGTGTCGATTCTCGGCCTGCCCATGCTGGCATCGCTGGTGACCGGGCTGGTGGTGTACAAGAAGTTCTGGAAGGGCTTCTTCAAACCGGTACGCACAGGGCATGGCTCGCGCATCTTCTGGGGCGACCTGCATCGCCTGGCGGGCGTCTGGTCGATCTGGTTCATCGGGGTCATTTCCATCACCGGTACCTGGTTCCTGATCCAGGCAATCCTGTTCGACAACCACATCACCATTTCCAGCCGGCCCATCGTGCCAGTGATCGCCCGCGAAGATGTGCCACAAACACCCGATGGCAGCCCTGCCCCGCGCATTGACCTCGATGAGGCGGCGCGCATCGCCGGCCTGGCTATTCCTGGCCTGGAAATCAGCTTCGTTTCGTTGCCGTCCACCGCTTACAGCCATGTTTCAATGGGCGGGCGCGGTTGGTATCCGCTGATGTTCCAGAGCGCCGACGTCAACCCTTACACGCGCAACGTCGACAGCCAGTTCCTGCTCAGCGACCGCTCGACGCTGGAGTTCGTCACCGAGTCCATGCGCCCCTTGCACACCGGCGACTTCGGCGGCCTGCCGATCAAGCTGATCTGGTTCTTCTTCGGCCTGGTGCTCACCCTGATGGTATTCAGCGGCTTGCTGATCTGGACCAAGCGCACCGCACAGGCCACCGCCGCCGCCCTCAAGCGCAGCGAACGCGCACCCCGCGCTGCGCGCGCCCAGACCTCGCTGGAGACCCAACCATGAGCCACGCCCAGGCCGTGCCCGCTAGCCCACTGAAGCAATGGTGGCTGAAGTGGCGTTTTCACCTGAACATCCTGTTGATCCTGGTGCCGTTGGGCTTCATGCCCAAGTATTTCAACGACGCAAAGCTGTTCCGTGGCGACGCCGGGCTGGGTGCCAACGTGATCACCGGTATCCAGGCAGGCCCCTATACCCTGGACCTGGCTGAACTGCGTGACGAAGCACCACGCCAAGACGGCCCGGCTGGCAATTTCAAATCCTTCAACGCGGCGCTCTGCAAAGCCTGCATCAATGACGTCAAGGCCGTTTACCTGCGCATTGGCAAACCGCGCAGCCTGCGTGCCGCCGGCACGATCTTCTTCGGTGCGCCTTATCGCATGGGCACCAACCTGCCCATCCCGCCCCGCACCAAACCCGACGCACAAATCTGGATCACCCTGGAAGGCTGGGACGGCAGCATGCACCAGGCGTCGGTCCCCCTGGCCAAAGCATCGCCAGCCACCGTGGCCTGGCTCGAAAAACAAGGAGGCAAGAAATGAAACAGCTGATGCGAACCCTCGCCCTGCCCTTGCTGGTGCTGGCCGCCGGCCCCGCCCTGGCGCATAACCCGATGTGCGAATGCGAAGAAACGGCCGGCGGCCAGGTCAAGTGCACCGGCGGTTTCTCGGACGGCAGCGGTGCCCCGGGGGTGACCCTGGATGTGATCGGTTATGACGAACAGGTGCTGGTCGGCGGCAAGCTTGGCGATGACTCGACGCTCACCTTCAAGCGCCCGGACGGCGAGTTCTACGTGCTGTTCGATGCAGGCCCCGGGCATGTGGTTGAAGTCGACTACGCCGATATCGCTCAGCCATGAGCCGTACCCAAGTGATTCGCCCGGCCGGCGCCGGGCACGAAACCCTGTACGTGCTTTTGATCAGCCTGCTGATTGTGGTGCTCGCTGCCAGCGTGGTGCTGCTGCGTGGCGAGCGCGAAGACGAACAGACCATCGCCAGCCACCAGATCGACGCCCGGCGCGACCTCACCGCCGCCGAACAAGGCCTGTACACCGACCTGCGGGTGGCCTTCGACGAAATCCAGCTGTTGCGTGAAGAAAACGCTGCCGTGCCTAGCGTGCAGGCCCTTGCCGAAGAAGGCCTACCGCCCTTCGTGGTCGATGCCGGCAGCCAGAGCCGTGGCGGCCACCAATGGTCGTGGCTGGAGCCCGGCGCCTACCTGGGCCGCAGCCAGGCCCCTGAAGTCGCCGGCAGCCTGCTGCTGATCCTGCCGGCCGACAGCGCTGGCCAGGCCGATGTCTGGCTGCGCCGCGACAGCGCCGCCATGACTCCGGACGACCTCGGCGAGGCGGCACTGATTGCCGCTGGCTGGCAGCAGGTGGTCAGCCACTACGACGCCGGGGTCACCCGCGAACACCGTCACTGAACCCAAGGACTCCCCCATGTTCCGCTCCGCCCTCGCCCTGCTCCTGGCCCTTGCCCTGCCGGCAATGGCCCTGGCCGATAACGGCAAGCCGCTGCGCATCGGCATCACCCTGCACCCCTACTACAGCTACGTGACCAACATCGTCGGCGACAAGGCCGAAGTGGTGCCGCTGATTCCAGCGGGCTTCAACCCCCACGCCTACGAACCCCGGGCCGAGGACATCAAGCGCATCGGCACCCTGGATGTGGTGGTGCTCAACGGTGTCGGCCACGACGACTTCGCCGACCGCATGATCGCAGCCAGCGAAAAGCCGGGCATAAACACCATCGAAGCCAACCAGAACGTGCCGTTGCTGGCGGCCACCGGCATTGCCGCCCGTGGCGCAGGCAAGGTGGTCAACCCGCACACCTTCCTGTCGATCAGCACCACCATCGCCCAGGTCAACAACATCGCCCGCGAACTGGGCAAGCTTGACCCGGACAACGCCAAGCTCTACACGCAAAACGCCCGCGCCTACGCCAAGCGCCTGCGCGCCCTGCGTGCCGAAGCCCTGGCCAAGGTCACCGAGGCGCCCAGCGCCACCTTCCGGGTGGCCACCATCCACGCCGCGTACGATTACCTGGTCCGCGACTTCGGCCTGGAGGTGACCGCCGTGGTCGAACCGGCCCATGGCATCGAACCCAGCCCGGCTCAGCTGAAAAAGACCATCGACCAGCTCAAGGCCCTGGACGTGCGGGTGATCTTCTCGGAAATGGACTTCCCGTCGGCCTACGTCGAGACCATCCAGCGTGAATCCGGCGTGCGCCTGTACCCGCTGACGCACATCTCCTATGGCGAATACACCAAGGACAAGTACGAAGTGGAAATGAAGCGCAACCTCGACACCGTGGTCCGCGCCATCCAGGAGAACCGCGCATGACCGCCGCCGCCAACCTGGTGACGGGCTTCGGGCCGCGCATCGAGTTCGCCGGCATCGACCTGACGCTGGGCCGCACTCGCATTCTGGAACAGGTCGGTTTCAGCGTGGCCGCTGGCAGCGTGCACGCCATCGTCGGCCCCAACGGCGGCGGCAAGAGCTCGCTGATCAAGACCTTGCTCGGGCAGATGCCGCATCAGGGCCAACTGACCCTGCATTGGCCAAGCGAACGCGAAGTGATCGGCTATGTGCCCCAGGCATTGGAGTTCGACCGCGGCCTGCCAATGACCGTGGACGACTTCATGGCCGCCATGTGCCAGCGCCGCCCGGCCTTTCTCGGCCTGTCGCGGCGCGTGCAACCGGCCATCGACGCGGCCCTGGCGCGGGTCGGCATGCTCGACAAGCGCAAGCGGCGCATGGGTGCGTTGTCCGGGGGCGAGCGCCAGCGCGTGTTGCTGGCCCAGGGCCTGATCCCCGAGCCGCAGTTGCTGGTGCTGGACGAGCCCATGTCGGCACTCGATGAAGCCGGTATCCAGGTGTTCGAGCAGTTGCTCAAGGGCTGGCGCCAGGCTGGCACCACCGTGCTGTGGATCGAACACGACCTGGAGGCCGTGCTGCGCCTTGCTGACCGGGTAACCGGCCTGAGCCGCAAGGTGCTGTTCGACGCCCCACCCGCCCAGGCCCTGACCCCGGAGCGCCTGCTCGGCCTGTTCTCCGTTCACCCGCGTAGCGAGAGCCTTGCCTCATGAGTTTTGAAGCATTTCGCCAACTGGTCCAGGACTGGGCCAACGCTGGTTACCTGCCCGAGGCACTGGCCTACGGTTTCGTGGTCAACGCCCTGCTGGCCGGCATGATGATCGGCCCGGTGCTGGGCGGCCTGGGCACCCTGGTGGTGGTCAAGCGCTTTGCCTTCTTCTCCGAGGCCGTGGGCCATGCCGCGCTGACCGGCGTGGCCATCGGCATCCTGCTGGGCGAGCCCTACACCGGCCCCTATGGCAGCCTGTTCGGCTACTGCCTGCTGTTCGGCATCTTGCTCAACTTCCTGCGCAACCGCACCGGGCTGTCGCCGGACACGCTGATCGGCGTGTTCCTGTCGGTGTCGCTGGCGCTGGGCGCCAGCCTGCTGCTGATGCTGGCAGGCAAGATCAACGTGCACATCCTCGAGAACGTGCTGTTCGGCTCGGTGCTGACCGTCAGCGGCCAGGACCTGGTGGTGCTGGGCATCGTCGCCGTACTGGTGCTGGCCCTGGCGCTGCCGCTGTACAACCGCATCATGCTGGCCAGTTTCAACCCGCAGCTGGCGGCCGTGCGCGGGGTGGCGGTGAAAACCCTGGACTACCTGTTCGTGGTGCTGGTGACCCTGGTGACCGTGGCCGCCGTGAAAGTGATCGGGGCCATCCTGGTCGGTGCGCTGCTGGTCGTCCCCGCTGCCGCCGCACGCCTGATCAGCCAGTCGCTCAAGGGCTTTTTCTTCCTGTCGGTGGTGATTGCCACCATCAGCACCCTGTTTGGCATCCTGCTGCCGATCGTTTTCGACCTGCCAGTGCCGTCAGGCGCCGCGATCATTCTGGTCGCCGGCATGTGCTTTGCCCTGGCCGCCCTGGCCCGCGCCCTCGTCCCCCGCCTGCAAGGAAACCCGGCATGAACTTCAAACGCCTGACCCTGGCGCTGGCCCTGGCCGGCCTGCCGTCGCTGTGTTTTGCCACACAAGTGCTGACCACCCTGCCCGTCACCCACAGCCTGGCCAGCGCCCTGCTCGACGGCACTGCAGTACAGCTAAAACGCGCAGCGCCGGCCAACCTGCCGGCCAGCCGCCAGCCGTCGTACTTCAGCGGGCGCGGTGGCGCCAGCCTGGAGAAAGCCGCACAGCAGGCCGACGCTGTGATCGGCGTGCGTTCGATCTGGCGAGACGACCCGCTGTACCCAATGGCCCGGCGCAGCAACATCCGCATCGTCGAAATCGATGCCGCACGGCCGGTGGACGGTGCGTTACCAGGGATTGCGGTCTCGGGTGACGATGCCTATGGCGCCTACCCCTGGCTCAACCCGACCAACCTCGGGCGCATGGCCGATGTGGTGGCCAACGACCTGGAGCGCCTGGCCCCGGGTGACAAAGCGAAGATCCAGGGTAACCTGGCGGGGCTCAAGCGCCAGTTGCTGGAGCTTTCGGCCAGCAGCCAGACACGCCTGGCCAAGGTCGACAACCTGACCGTGGTGAGCCTGTCCGAGCGGCTGGGTTACCTGGCCAGCGGGTTGAACCTGGACGTGGTGGAGCAGCCGCTGCCGGCCGAGTGGGATGCTGCCGCGCTCAAGGCGTTGGATGAAAATCTGAAAGCGCAGGATGTGGCACTGGTGCTGGACCACCGCCAGCCGGATGCGGCTGTAGCCGAAGTGATCAAGGCGGCCGGGGCGAAGCTGGTGGTGGTGGAGAGCGATCCTGAGGATGCGTTTGCAGGGCTCAAGGCCAGTGTCGACCAGGTGGTTGGGGCATTGGGCGAAAGCTGATGGTGTCTGCGCCGGCCTCTTCGCGGGTAAACCCGCTCCCACAGGGACCTCACTGCCTTCCGAACCAATGGTATCCCTGCAAAGGCCTTGAGGTACTGCGCTGACCTCCTGGTCAGTGCTAACCCTGTGGGAGCGGGTTTACCCGCGAAGAGGCCGGCACAGGCAACACATGGCTAACGCTTCATGCACCCCTGATAACGCTCATCCACCCGCCCGGCAAACCACGCCGTGGTCAATTTGCGGGTAATCTTCGGGCTCTTCAGTTCGATCCCCGGCAACACCGCCCGTGGCACCGGTTTACCGGCCTTGGCATCCGCCAAGGCAAACACCCCGCTGTACAGTTTGCTGTCTTCGAACGCCAGGCTGTCGCCCTCCCCCAGCTGCCTGCGAATCTGCGGGTTACGCAGCCCCAGCTTCACCCCCAGCTTTCTCGCGGCCTGCTCGGTGGTGCCTGGCATGATCGCCCCCGGTGCAATCAGGTCGCCGTCCAGGGCGAGCGGCACGCCGGTGGCCTTGCTCAATGCCGCCTGGAACGCGGCGTTGCGGCTGGCGTACCAGCCTGCGTTGAAATCGGCAAAACGGTACAGCTGGCGTTCATAACTGGCCGGGTAGCCCAACAGGTGGGCAATACCGAAATACATGCCGCCGCGCCGGGTGAACACTTCCTGGCGAATCGTGCCGTCATGGCTGTAGGGGTAAGCCTGCGCATGCTTTTCGGCGAAGTCGATGCTGACCTGCATCGGCCCGCCGGTGTGCACCGGGTTCAGCCCGCCCAGCAAGGTCTTGCCTAGCGGCACACGGGCAATGACCTCGTCATACAGTTCGCTCAGCTGCTTCTCGCTGCGCACTGCCTGCAAACGCTGCTGGTAACTCTGGCCGTTGCCCGAAGGGGTTTTCAGAGCGCCGTCGACCAGCAGCCTGGGAATATGCAGGCGTGCGGCACGGCGGTCGATTTCCTCACGGGCGATACGCCCCAGGTTGGCCACCTGCGGGTCGGCAGTGAAGGTCGATTCCTGCTCGGTCACCGCCAGTACCGCGCACAGATTGCTTTTGCTTGGCGTTATACGCTGGGCTTCGAAAGCCACTTGAATGTCCCTGGCCCAGCCCTCGCGGTCCTTGGCCTGTGCAGGCAGCAACCGCAGCAGCTGGGCACGGACCTTGGCCGGGTCCGCTTCTGGCGCTTCTTCACGGCGCCCGGCACAACCTTGCAGCAGCGCCAGGGCCATCAACCCGGCAGCCAATAACCGGCCGTTCAGGGCTGTTCACCGACCAGGTAGGATTTGCTGATGTGGCGGAACAGCGGGTGGCCGGCACTGCCCATCAATTCGAACAACACCATCTCACGGGTCACCACTTGCGCCCCGGCGGCACGCATGCGCGCCAGGCCCGCCGCCTTGCTGGCCGGGGTGCGGCTGTCGCAGGCATCCTCGACCACGAACACCTGCTTGCCCAAGGTCAGCAGGCCAAGCACCGTCTGCAGCACGCAAACATGGGTTTCCATACCACACACGATCACCTGCTCACGCGCCATCAGGCTGGCCGGCAGGCACTCGGCGGCCACGCAGGAAAAATGGCTTTTTTCCACCACTTCGGCTGCCGGGGCTGCGGTCAGGAGATCCGCCACGGTATGCCCCAGGCCCTTGGGATACTGCTCGGAAATCACCGTCGGCAACTCCAGCTCGGCAGTCGCTGCCAGCAACCAGCGCGCCCGTGCCCGGGTGCCCTCGGGGTCGCTCATGGCGCCGATGAGTTTTTCCTGGATGTCGACGACCAGCAGCGTGGCCTTGTGTGGATCGATCAGCATTGTCCGCCCCTTGCCTGGGAAAAGGCCTAGCCTCCCCCAGGCAAGCGGTGACGTCAATCAGGCAGAAAGCCGAAGCGGTTCCAGCGAAGCAGTCAGCGCGCCGAGCACGTGGTCCTCCTGCTCATGGATGAAGAAGTGGCCGCCCGGGAACATCCGCAGCGAGAACTCGCCGTGGGTTTCCTGGCGCCACGCCTGCAATTGCTCGTCGCTGGCCCGGTCATCCGCGCCGCCCAGCACGTGCAGCGGGCACTGCAACGCCGGTCGCTGGCGGTAGGCGTAGGTGCCGCAGAGCAGAAAGTCCGCGCGCAGGGTCGGCAAGGTCAGGCTCATCAGCTCCGCATTGGCCAGCACTTCCTCGGGCGTACCCTGAAGCTCGCGCAACTCGCTGATCAGCTCGGCGTCACTCTTGGGCTCGCGCCAGTTCTTGCCGTCGTAGTCCTCGCGCCGCGTGGGCGCCGCCGTGCCACAGGCGAACAGCGCCAGTGGCGGCGGGCAGCCCAGCGCTTGCAGCTCATGGGCCAGCTCGAACGCCAGCAGCGCGCCCAGGCTGTGCCCGAGCAGCGCATAGGGGGCATTGGCCGCCAGGCGCTGCTCGCTGGCCAGTTGCCGAGCAAGGGCTTGCATGTCGGTGTGCAGCGGCTCGGCCATGCGCGCGCCACGCCCGGGCAGCTCCACCGGGCGTACTTGCAGCCAGGCTGGCAGCTTGCGCCGCCAGCGGCTGTAGACCATGGCGCTGGCCCCGGAATACGGCAGGCACAGCAGGTTCAGTGCAGTCACTGAGTAGCGGCTTCGGCCATTTTCTGACGCAGGCTCAACGGGCGCATGTCGGTCCACACCTCGTCGATGTAGGCCAGGCAGTCCTTTTTCAAACCACTCTTGCCCACGGCACGCCAGCCGTTGGGGATGGCCTTGTAGTCCGGCCAGATCGAGTACTGCTCTTCGTGGTTGACCACTACCTGGAACTGAATATCGTCGCGGTCGAAAACGGAAGTCATTGCCTGTCTCCTTGAATGGTGAGTGCCGCTGCACGCCTGGTGCAGGGGGGCTTTCAAGTAGACGTAGCAAGTGGCAAAAAAATTAGTGAAAGCCTGACTCGAGCCCCTGTAGGAGCGGCCTTGTGTCGCGATCGGGCGCGCAGCGGCCGTAAAACCTGCCTCCCCGATTTTCCTGACTAACCTCGGTTGCCTGAATTGCGGCCGCTGCGCGCCCGATCGCGACACAAGGCCGCTCCTACAAAAGACCGCCTACCACTTCAGGCATCACGCAGCAGGTCGTGGGTATCGAGCAGGCGGAAGGCGACCTGCGGGTTGCGCTCCAGCCCACGCCGAATTGCTGCCGGGATGGACTGCCGGGTCTTGCGGCACAGACCCGGCTGGTCATCCAGTTCAATGACGATACCGCGCATGGTCCGCACTTCGTTGTAGCCGGGGGCAATGTGCACGCGGATGCCGAGGTTTTCGTACAGGCGTTGCTGCAGGCGTTGCAGGTCCTCGAGGTCCTTGAGGTTTTCCAGGCGTTCGAGCAGGCGCTTTTCTTCCTGACGGGTCAGCAGGAGGATGCGCTGGGCCGCCTGCGGGTGATCGACCAAGTGTTCCCGGCCGCAGTCGCAGGCACCAGGAGGGCAAGGTTGGCGCAGAGGCGGTGGTGTGGTCATGAAGCAAGCATAGCCCGGCAAAGGCCTGAAAAAAACTTTCCTGTCAGGATAAAAAAATTCACAAACCGCTAGACCGTCACCCCTCATTTCGCCTATAAATCGCCTAAGGGAAATTTATATTCCTACCAAGAAACACTGCTTCGCCCCCTCGCGAAGCTTCTTTTGCCCTTGTGCCCGACCTGCCCCACTCCATCACGAGGCCTATCCGACATGCACCCCGCTCCCGATCACTTCATCCTGCGCGTCAGTTGCCCGGCCGTGTCCGGCATCGTCGCCGCGGTGACCACCTACCTGGCCGAGCACGGTTGCTACATCAGCGAGATGGCGCAGTTCGACGACGAGGACAATGGGCGCTTCTTCATGCGCGCCGTGTTCCGCTTCAACACCGGTATCAGCGGTGACACGCCGCAGCTGGTGGCCGGCTTTACCGACGTGGCCCAGCGCTTCGACATGCAATGGAGCCTGCACAGCAGCGCCCGGCCGATGCGCGTGCTGCTGATGGTGAGCAAGTTCGACCACTGCCTGTCCGACCTGCTGTACCGCCACGCCAAGGGCGAGCTGGACATGCACATCACCGCCGTGGTCTCCAACCACCTGGACCTGCGCCCGATGGCCGAGCGCCAGGGCATTCGCTTCGTCTACCTGCCGGTGAGCAAAGACACCAAGGCCGAACAGGAAGCCGCGCTGCTGCGCATCGTCGAGGACACCGGCACCGAACTGGTGGTGCTGGCGCGCTACATGCAAATCCTCTCTGATGACCTGTGCCGCCAGCTGTCGGGCCGGGCGATCAACATCCATCACTCGTTCCTGCCCGGTTTCAAAGGTGCCAAGCCCTACCACCAGGCCTACCAGCGCGGGGTCAAGCTGATTGGCGCTACCGCCCACTACGTGACCAGCGACCTGGACGAAGGCCCGATCATCGAGCAGGAAGTGCAGCGCGTGGACCACGCCTACGCCCCGGAGGACCTGGTGGCCATCGGCCGCGACACCGAAACCATCGCCCTTTCCCGCGCCGTGAAATACCACCTTGAACACCGGGTATTCCTCAACCACGACCGCACGGTGATCTTCAAATGAACACCCTTCCCAGCGTCAAGCTGATCGATGGCAAGGCTACCGCCGCGCGGGTGCTGGCCGAAGTGCGCGAGCAAGTGCAGCAACTGCGCCACGGCGGCGTGCAACCGGGCCTGGCCGTGGTGCTGGTGGGCGCCGATGCCGCCAGCCAGGTGTACGTACGCAACAAGGTGCTGCGCGCCAAAGAGGTGGGCATCCGCTCGCTGGAACATCGCCTGCCCGCCGACACCACCCAGGCCCACCTGCTGACCTTGATCGACCGCCTGAACCGCGACCCGGAGGTAAACGGCATCCTCGTGCAACTGCCGTTGCCCGCGCACATCAACGAGCACCGTGTATTGCAGGCCATCAGCCCGCTCAAGGACGTGGACGGCTTCCACAGCGAGAACGTGGGTGGCCTGGCCCAGGGCCGCGATGTGCTCACCCCGTGCACCCCCAGCGGTTGCATGCGCCTGCTGCGCGACGCCTGTGGCGAGCTGCGCGGCAAGCATGCGGTGGTGGTCGGCCGCTCGAACATTGTCGGCAAGCCCATGGCTGCCCTGCTGCTGCAGGCCGACTGCACGGTGACCGTGGTGCACTCGGGCACCCGCGACCTGCCGGCGCTGTGCCGCCAGGCCGACATCCTGGTGGCCGCGGTGGGCAAGCCACGGCTGATCGGTGCCGACTGGCTCAAGCCCGGCGCGGTGGTGATCGACGTCGGCATCAACCGCGTCGATGACGGCGGCCACAGCCGCCTGGTCGGTGATGTCGACTTCGCCGCTGCCCTGCCCCAGGTCGCCGGCATTACGCCGGTGCCCGGTGGCGTCGGCCCGATGACCATCGCCTACCTGATGAAAAACACCTTGCTCGCCCTCGACCTGCAGCAACAGGCCGCCCACCAGGAGCGCACCGCATGCCTTTCGCCCTGCTGAAATACGGCCTGAGTGCCGACTACCCGGTGGAGGTCGACCTGCCGCCACCGTGCGAACTCAAGCCTCGTTATGACGTGGTGATCATTGGCGGCGGCGGCCACGGCCTGGCCATCGCCTACTACCTGGCCAAGTACCACGGCGTGACCAACGTCGCCGTGCTGGAAAAGGCCTACTTGGGCGGTGGCAATACCGCACGCAACACTGCGGTTATCCGCTCCAACTACCTCACCAGCGAGGGCGTGCGCTTTTACGCAGAATCGGTGCGCATGTTCCAGAACCTGTCGAACGAGTTCGACTTCAACATCATGTATTCCGAGCGCGGCCAACTCACCCTGGCGCACACCGATGCCACCGTGCGCGCCTTCCGCCAGCGTGCCGAGGTGAACAAGCACTTTGGCGGGCGCACCGAAATGATCGACCGCCAACAGATTCGCGAACTGGTGCCCAGCCTTAACCTCGACCCTGGCCACCTGCCGGTGCTGGCAGGCCTGTGGCACATCGACGGTGCCACCGCACGCCATGACGCAGTGGCCTGGGGCTACGCCAAACAGGCGGCCAAGCGCGGCGTGGAAATCCACCAGCTGACCGAAGTTCAGGACCTGCTGATTCGCAATGGCCGCATCGAAGCCGTCAAGACCAACCGGGGCACGGTGCAGTGCGGCTGCGTGGTCCAGGCCGTGGCCGGCGCCAGTTCGCTGCTGATGGCCAAGGCTGGCATCCATGCGCCGATCCACACTTACCCGCTACAGGCCATGGTCACCCAGCCATTCAAACCGTTTCTCGACCCGCTGGTGAGTTCTTCAGCGCTGCACTGTTATGTGCAGCAAACCAGCCGGGGCGAAATCGTCTTTGGCGGCGGCTCCGACCCTTACCCGCTGTACAACACCCGCTCCACCCTGGACCTCAAGGAAAGCCTGCTGGCCCACGCCATCGAGATGTTCCCGTTCATGGCCAACGCCAAGCTGATGCGCCAATGGGCCGGGATGACCGACATGACCCCGGACTACAGCCCGATCATGGGCCTGTCGCCGGTACACAACTACTACCTGGACGCCGGCTGGGGCACCTGGGGCTTCAAGGCCACACCAATCTGCGGCAAGACCATGGCCGAGCTGGTGGCCAGCGGCGGCAAGGTGCCCGAAATGATCGCCCCCTTCGCCCTGGAGCGCTTCAGCCGCTTTCAGCAAGTCAACGAAATGGGCGCCACTGCGGCCAGCCATTAGGAGCATCAACGATGAAGATCCTGACCTGCCCCTTGAACGGCCCGCGCAACATCAGCGAGTTCACCTACGGCGGCGAGTTCAAGCACATGCCCGACCCAGCCAGCTGCAGCGACGCCGAGTGGGCCGGCTATGTGTTCAACAGCGACAACCTGGCCGGGGTGGTGACCGAGTGGTGGCTGCACAACGCTTCCAGCTACTGGTTCCTGGCCGAGCGCCACACGGTAAGCGACCAGGTGCTGCGCACCTTCGACCCGAAAGAACTGTTCGACCGCCGGGTCGACTTCACCCCCGCCGCCACCCCGGAGATCGCCGGATGAACAGCCACACTCGCCTCCCCGCACCCATGGGCCTGCTGATCGACCGCGAGCGGCCCCTGCTTTTCCAGTTCGACGGCCAGGCCTGCCAGGGCTTTGCCGGTGACACCATTGCCAGCGCCCTGCTTGGTAACGGCCGCTGGCTGCTGTCGCGCTCGTTCAAATACCATCGCCCACGCGGCCCGCTGAGCATGGCCGGCCAGGACGCCAACACCCTGGTGCAGTTGCCTGAAGAACCCAACGTGCTGGCCGACCTGGAGCCCGCCCGCGAGGGCCAGGTGGTGGAAGGGCAGAATTTCAACGGTAGCCTGGAGCATGACCGCGACGCCTACCTGGGCAAGTTTTCCCGCTTCATGCCGGTGGGCTTCTATTACCGCTCGTTCTACAAGCCCAAGGGCATGTGGAAAGTGTGGGAGCCGCTGATTCGCAAGAAGGCCGGCCTGGGCGTACTCGACCTTGGCTTCAAGCCGCAGTATCACGACAAAGCCTATCTGTTCGTTGATGCGGCGGTGATCGGCGGCGGCCCCGCCGGCCTGCGCGCCGCGCTGGACGCGGCCAATGCCGGGGCCAAGGTGCTGCTGATCGAACAACAGCCGGTGCTGGGCGGCTCGCTCACCTACGCCCGCTTCGACATCGCCGGCACCCGCGCCGCCAGCCTGCGCCAGGAGCTGCTGGCCGCCATCGAGGGCCACCCGAACATCCAGGTGCTGCTGGATGCCACCTGCAACGGCTGGTTCACCGACAACTACCTGCCGGTGATCCAGCACAAACGCTTGTACAAGGTGCGCGCCAGCCGTTGCCTGGTGGCGGCCGGTTCGTTCGACCAGCCGGTGGTGTTCCGCAACAACGACCTGCCGGGGGTGATGCTGACCAGCGCCGCGCAGCGGCTGATGAAGCTGTACGCAGTCAAGCCGGGCCAGCGCGCGGTGATCCTCACCGGCCACGATGATGGCTACCTGGCCGCCCTCGACCTGCAGGAGCAAGGCGTGGCCGTGGCTGCCGTGGTCGATATGCGCGCCGCGCCAGCCGATGCCGCACTGGCTGCCGAACTGAAGCGCCGCGATATCCCCGTGCACCTGGGCAGCACGGTGTACGAAGCGCTGCACGAAACAGGCATGCGCCATGTCAGCGGTGTGGATATTCGCCCCATCACCGGACAGGGCAAGGTCGGCGCGCATGGCCTGCGTCTGGCCTGCGACTTGCTGTGCATGTCGGCGGGCTACATGCCGGTGTATCAGTTGCTGTGCCAGGCCGGTGGCAAGCTGGCCTATGACGTCAACCGTGACGAGTTCACCCTCAGCAACCTGCCGGCCGGGCTGGATATCGCAGGCTCGGTGAACGGCCGTCACGCGCTGGCCAACGTGCTGGCCGATGCCACACGCGGGGCCGCCGAAGCAGTGGCAGCGCTGGGCCTGCAAGCGCCGTCGCAGCCGGTGTTCAGCGCCGAAGCCAAGGTCAATTTCCCCTGGCCGATTTTCCCGCACCCCAAGGGCAAGGATTTCGTCGACTTCGACGAAGACCTGCAAGTGCGCGACATCGTCAACGCCACCCGCAGTGGCTACCGTGACATACAACTGGTCAAGCGCTTCTCCACGGTCGGCATGGGCCCGTCCCAGGGGCGCCACTCGGCGCTGCCCACTGCACGCCTGGTCGCCCATGCCACCGGCCGCAGCATCAGCGAGACCGGGGTGACCACCGCGCGCCCACCGTTCCAGGCAGAAAAACTGGCGCACGTGGCCGGTCGTGCCTTCGACCCGTACCGGCACACGCCAATGCACCGCCGCCACCTGCAAGCGGGGGCGAAAATGATGCCTGCCGGGACCTGGCAACGCCCGGCCTACTATGGCAAGCCAGAGGAACGTGAGCGCTGCATGCAGGAAGAAGCCCGCCATGTGCGCGAGAAAGTCGGCCTGATAGACGTTTCTACGCTGGGCGGCCTGGACGTACGCGGCCCCGACGCCGCAGAACTGCTGGAGCGCGTCTACACCTTCGGCTTTGCCAAGCTGCCGGTCGGCCGCACCCGCTACGCGCTAATGACCAACGAACAGGGCGTGGTGATTGACGACGGTGTCTGCGCACGCCTGGGCGAGCAACACTTCTATGTCACCGCCACCACCAGCGGCGTCGACGGCATCTATCAACAGATGCTGAAGTGGAACGCGCAGTGGCGCCTGGACGTGGACATCACCAACGTCACCGCCGCCCTGGCCGCCGTCAACCTGGCCGGGCCACTGTCACGCCAGGTGCTGGCCAAGCTGTGCGAAGACGTGGACCTGTCGGCCGAAGCCTTCCCCTACCTCGGCGTACGTCTGGGCAAGGTGGCCGGCATCCCGGCGCGCATCCTGCGGGTCGGCTTCGTCGGTGAACTGGGGTATGAGGTGCATGTGCCAGCGCGCCATGCCGAGCGCCTGTGGGACGAGCTGATGCAAGCCGGTGCCGGCCTGGGTATTCGCCCGTTCGGTGTCGAGACCCAGCGCCTGCTACGCCTGGAAAAAGGCCATGTGATCATCAGCCAGGACACCGACGGCATGACCCACCCGGCAGAGATCGACATGCAGTGGGCCATCGGCCGCAAGAAGCCGTTCTTTGTCGGCAAGCGTTCCATCGAAATCCTTGAGGCGCAGCCGCTCAAGCGCAAGCTGGTCGGCTTCACCCTGCCACAGGGCAGCCCGCAGCCCCTTGAGGGGCACCTGGTACTGGACGGGCCGGACATCAGCGGCAACGTCACTTCCTGCGAGTACTCACAAACCCTGGGCCAAATCATCGGCCTGGCCTATGCCGGCGCCCATCAGGCCACCCCCGGCATGCACATCCCGATCCGCGTGGAGGGCGGCGCGATGGTGCATGCCAAGGTGGTGCAACTGCCCTTCCACGACCCCGACAACCTGCGCCAGGAGCTCTGACCATGACCAGTTTGCAAGCCGAAGCGTTTGTCCCTCGCAGCCCGCGGGCCGAGTTGTTGCACACCTGTGCGTTGACTGACCTGACCGAGTTGGCGCGAGTCGGATTTCGCGGGAGTGACAGCGCCGCTTATCTTCAGCAGCTTGGCTACGATTTGCCTGCACAGCCAAACCATGCCGTGCGCCAGGATGACGGAAGCTGGGTGGCACGGTTGTCTCAGACCGAGTACCTGCTGTTGGGCAACCTGGCCGACGATGGCGCGCGGGTGGCTGGCCTGGAGGCCGGGTGGGTTCAGGATGCCCGGCGCAACTACCTGCTGCCGCGCCAGGACAGCCATGCCTGGCTGCAGCTGTCAGGGGTATATGGCAGCGCGGTAATGGCCAAGTTGTGCGCCGTGGACTTGCGTGCCGGGGCATTTCCGGTTGGGGCGGTGGCGCAGACTTCGGTGGCACGCATCAATGTGATTGTGGTGAATGTGGGCAGTGATGAGCGGCCGGCGTTGCAGCTGCTGTTTGATCGGGCGTCACTGGTGTACTTGCGCGCAGCGATGCTGGATGCCATGGATGAATTCGATGGCGGTTTGATTGAGCCGGGTTTGTTGCTGGGGTGATACGTGGTGCGGTGTGCGGAGGGTTCGCCGCAGAAGTTTCGGTGCCTGGGAGATCGAGCGCCGCCCGCGCGGCGCATCGCGAGCGAAGCTCGCTCCTACGTTTGTTTCGGGCCAGTCATGCCTGTCGCAGGCGCGTGCGACCGCCTTGTTTGCTTGACACGATTTCGAACCATGCGCTTCACAGCAAGTGCACCAGGCGCTCGTGCAGAAAGCTCACAAAACCCTGCACCGGCCTCGCCACCTGCCTGTGCTGCGGGTACACCGCTGATAACTGCAACGCCGGCGGCGTCCAGGCTTCAAGCACCCTCACCAGGCGCCCATCCGCCAACGCCTGGCCGACTATGAAGGTCGGCAGGTAGGTCACGCCCATCCCGGCGATAGCGGCATCCCTGAGCAACTCGCCGTTGTTCGCACGCATGCGCCCGGCCACCTGAATCGCCTGCGCCTTGCCGCCCTGGCGGAACTGCCACTGCACCTGTCGCGAATGCCCGTAGGGCAGGCAGTGGTGCTCGGCCAGATCCTCTGGTTTTAGCGGTACTGCCCGCGCCTGCAGATACGCCGGGCTTGCGCAATAAACCCGCTCGACACTGGCAATACGCCGCGCAATCAGGCTGGAGTCCTCCAGCGCGCCAATCCGCAGCGCCAGGTCGTAACCCTCACCGATCAGGTCCACGGCGCGGTCACTGAGGTCCACCTCTACATCGACTTGCGGGTGCAATTGCAGAAACTCGGTCAGCAGGCAGCCCAAGTGCGACATGGCGAACGACAGCGGTGCGCTCAGCCGCAAAGTGCCGCGCAGGGCCTGGGCCTGGCCGCTGATGTCGTGCTCCACCTGCTGCACCTCGCCCAGCAGGCGCAGCGCCGACTGGTAGTAGTGCTGGCCCAGCGGTGTGGCGTCCAGGCGCCGGGTAGAGCGGTTGAGCAGGCGCACGCCCAGGCGCTCTTCAAGCTGCATCAGGCGCCGGCTGACCGATTGCTTGGACATGCCCAGGCGGTCGGCGGCAGCGGTGAAACTGCCGGCCTCCATGACCTGGGCAAAGATACGCATGTCTTCGTAGGGGTTCATTGTCTCGCTCATGGTGACAGTCAAACGCTTTATAGCGGCTTTTTCCCGCCAGTGCATCTGCCTAATCTACGCACAAGTCGCAGCGATGGCCCAGCAGGCCAGGCAAGACGCCCACTACATACACTTGCATGGAATAGGATTCGCTCATGAACATTGTCCACAAAACCCTTACCGCCTCTCTTCTGGCCCTGTCCGTTTCCAGCGCCTTCGCTGCAGGCAGCACAGGTGTCGAGCCACACACCCAGGCCTTCCTCGAAGCCCTGGAACAAGGCGGCGGCAAGCCACTGGAGCAACTCAGCCCGAAAGATGCCCGAGCAGTGCTGACGGGCGCCCAGGCTTCGGTCAAGGTCGACCTCTCCGGTATCGAGGTGAAGGAACACACCCTTCAGGCCAACGGCGAGTCGATCAAGCTGCAAGTGGTACGCCCGGCCAATGTGAAGGGTGAGCTGCCAGTATTCATGTTCTTCCACGGCGGCGGTTGGGTGCTTGGCGACTTCCCGACTCACCAGCGGCTGATACGCGACCTGGTGGTTGGTTCGGGTGCGGTGGCGGTTTATGTGGACTACACTCCGTCGCCGGAAGCGCACTACCCGACGGCGATCAACCAGGCCTACGCTGCGACCCGCTGGGTGGCCGAGCATGGCAAGGAGATCGGCGTGGACGGCAAGCGCCTGGCGGTGGCTGGCAACAGCGTTGGCGGCAACATGGCGGCAGTCGTGGCGCTGAAAGCCAAACAGGCCGGCACCCCTGCCCTGCGCTTCCAGCTGTTGCTGTGGCCGGTGACCGATGCCAGCTTCGGGACGGCATCGTACAAGCAGTTTGCCGAAGGGCACTTCCTAACCACCGGGATGATGAAGTGGTTCTGGGACAACTACACCACCGATGCCAAGGCGCGGGAACAGATCTACGCCTCGCCGCTGCGAGCCAGCAGTGAACAATTGAAGGGCCTGCCACCGGCGCTGGTGCAAACGGCCGAGTTCGATGTGTTGCGCGATGAAGGCGAAGCGTATGCCCGCAAGTTGAACGCTGCTGGGGTAACCGTTACCTCGGTGCGCTACAACGGCATGATCCACGACTACGGCCTGCTCAACCCGCTGAGCCAGGTGCCAGCGGTGAAGGCAGCCATGCGTCAGGCGGCCGCTGAACTCAAAGTCCACCTTCAATAACCTTACCCACCCATGCGGCAGAGGCTGGCGTGCCGTAAGGCAGGCCAGGCCTCTTCGCGGGTAAACCCGCTCCCACAGGTACACCACAGAACTGGAAATTTGTGGTGCACCTGTGGGAGCGGGTTTACCCGCGAAAGGGCCATCAGCCCAACATCAGGGTTCAAACCCTTCGACAATGATCACCTCTGCCTTCGCCACCCCCT
Organism: Pseudomonas sp. SAS7; assembly: GCF_052112345.1. Lineage (NCBI taxonomy): Bacteria > Pseudomonadati > Pseudomonadota > Gammaproteobacteria > Pseudomonadales > Pseudomonadaceae > Pseudomonas > Pseudomonas sp. SAS7. The sequence continues at coordinate 78,352 of NZ_JBEGGO010000021.1, forward strand.
GGCGATGGCTGCAAGCCTCCTGATACAGCGCGGACCGATAACACGCCACCGCCTGCTCGTACGAATCGAACTCGATCACCACGCTACGCTGAGGGGTAGGCCGCCCTTCCATCGCTTCGCTGCGCCCACCACGGGCCAGGAAGCGACCGCCGAATGCCTTGAAGGCTGCCGGCGCGCGTTGGGTGTACTGCTGGTATTGCTCGGGGTCGGTCACGTCCACATGGGCGATCCAGTAGGCCTTCATGCGCTGCTCTCCTGTTACGGCGATATTTGTGTATGATGGTATACCATAAAAACCACCCCACCACAGTGAGCGTGCAACATGGCATTCAACACCATCGAGGAACTTCTCGAGGACTACCGGCAAGGCAAGATGGTCCTGCTGGTGGATGACGAGGACCGCGAGAATGAAGGCGACCTGCTGATCGCCGCCGAGCGTTGCGACGCCCAGGCCATCAACTTCATGGCCCGCGAAGCGCGCGGCCTGATCTGCCTGACCCTGACCGACGAACACTGCCAGCGCCTGGGCCTGGAGCAGATGGTACCGGCCAACGGCAGCGCTTTCAGCACGGCGTTCACCGTGTCGATCGAAGCAGCCACCGGCGTCACCACCGGCATTTCCGCTGCCGACCGGGCACGCACCGTGGCAGCGGCCATGGCCCCGACCGCCCGCCCCGAAGACCTGGTGCAACCTGGCCACATCTTCCCCCTGCGCGCCCGCGAAGGCGGCGTGCTGACCCGCGCCGGCCACACCGAAGCAGGATGCGATCTGGCGCGGCTGGCCGGCTTCAGCCCGGCGTCGGTCATTGTTGAAGTGCTGAACGACGATGGCACCATGGCCCGCCGCCCGGACCTGGAAGTGTTCGCCGCCCGGCATGGCATCAAGATCGGCACCATCGCCGACCTGATCCACTACCGCCTGAGCACCGAGCAGACCATCAAACGTATCGGCGAGCGCGAACTGCCGACCGTGCACGGCATCTTCCGCCTGGTCACCTATGAGGACCGCATTGAAGGCGGCGTGCACATGGCCATGGTCATGGGCGACATCCGTCGCGAGCAAGCGACCCTGGTGCGGGTGCACGTGATTGACCCGTTGCGCGACCTGGTCGGTGCCGAATACGCAGGCCCCGCCAACTGGACGCTGTGGGCGGCGCTGCAGAAGGTAGCAGACGAAGGGACAGGCGTGGTGGTGATCCTGGCCAACCATGAATCCTCCCAGGCCCTGCTTGAGCGTGTGCCGCAGCTGACCCAGCCGGTAAGGCCGTACCAGCGCGGGCAGTCGAAGGTGTACTCCGAAGTAGGCACCGGGGCGCAGATTCTGCAGGACCTTGGCGTGGGCAAGCTGCGTCACCTGGGGCCACCGCTGAAGTACGCCGGCCTGGCAGGGTATGAGCTGGAGGTGGTGCAGAGCATCCCGTTCGAGCCAGGCCTCCCGACCTGACACAGTCCCCTTGTAGGAGCGGCCTTGTGCTGCGAAAGGGCCGCATAGCGGCCCCGTCAATTTGTGTGTCGACGCTGAAACCCAGGGGCCGCTGTGCGGCCCTTTCGCGGCACAAGGCCGCTCCTACAAAGGGTTGCGGCAGTTGGCAAAGGCCGGGGTGATGGCCGGTCGCCTCATACCCCTTGCCAAAAGTTTGGAATACCATAATATGATATCCCGTAGACCTTGAATCTGTAGGCCGGCTCCTACAATTAAAACGGCCACCAAGACACTTTGTTTTAGCTGCTCCCCGAACACTGTTGGCGGGCGCACCACAAGCCCCGCCTCGAATAACAAAAGCAACGAGGGCGTAACCATGCTGTTGAGCAAACGTGTAACCGCAGTGCTGTCCGCCAGCCTGCTGACCCTGGCATGTCAAGCCGCCCTGGCCGCTGACAGCCTGAACTTCGTCAGCTGGGGCGGTACCACCCAGGACGCCCAGAAAGAAGCGTGGGCCGTACCCTTCACCAAAGCCACCGACATCAAGGTCGTGCAGGACGGCCCCACCGACTACGGCAAGCTCAAGGCCATGGTAGAAAGCGGTAACGTGCAATGGGACGTGGTCGATGTCGAAGCCGACTTTGCCCTGCGCGCCGCCAGCGAAGGCCTGCTGGAACCCCTCGATTTCAACCAGATCAAACGCGACAAGATCGATCCGCGCTTCGTCTCCGACCATGGCGTCGGCTCGTTCTTCTTCTCCTTCGTACTGGGCTACAACGAAGGCAAGCTCGGTGCCAACAAGCCGGTGGACTGGACTGCACTGTTCGACACCAAGACCTACCCGGGCAAACGCGCCCTGTACAAATGGCCCAGCCCGGGCGTGCTGGAACTGGCCCTGCTGGCCGACGGCGTAGCGCCAGACAAGCTGTACCCGCTGGACCTGGACCGCGCCTTCAAGAAACTCGACACCATCAAGAAAGATATCGTCTGGTGGGGCGGTGGCGCCCAGTCGCAGCAGCTGCTGGCCTCGGGTGAAGCCTCGCTCGGCCAGTTCTGGAACGGCCGTGTCTATGCCCTGCAGCAAGACGGTGCACCGGTGGGTGTAAGCTGGAAACAGAACCTGGTCATGGCCGACTTCCTGGTCATCCCCAAAGGCGCCAAGAACAAGGACGCGGCCATGAAGTTTCTGGCCAACGCCAGCAGCGCCGAAGGCCAGGCCGAGTTCGCCAACAAGACCGCCTACGCCCCGGTGAACGTCGACAGCGTGGCCAAGCTGGACAAAGACCTTGCGCCCAACCTGCCAACTGCCTACGCCCAGGACCAGGTCACCCTCGACTTCGCCTACTGGGCCAAGAACGGTCAGGCCATCGCGGCCCGCTGGAATGAGTGGTTGGTCAAATGAAAGTCGCCATCAACGCCCTGCATAACGCGCAAGGTGCCCCCACGGGCACCGGCGCCCCCGGAACGGCCCCCCGCCGCGCCAGCCTGAGCCAGCGCTGGAAGGGCAGCCGCAACCTGCTGCCGGCCCTGCTGTTCCTTGGCCTGTTCTTCTTCGCCCCGCTGGTCGGCCTGTTGCTGCGCGGGGTGCTGGAGCCAACGCCGGGGCTGGGCAACTACGAGCAGCTGTTCGCCAACTCGGCCTACGCAAGGGTGCTGTTCAACACCTTCTCGGTGGCCGGCGTGGTCACCCTGATCAGCGTGCTGCTGGGCTTCCCGCTTGCCTGGGCGATCACTCTGGTGCCCAAGGGCTGGGGCCGCTGGCTGCTGAATATCGTGCTGCTGTCGATGTGGACCAGCCTGCTGGCGCGCACCTACTCGTGGCTGGTGTTGCTGCAAAGCTCGGGGGTGATCAACAAGGCGTTGATGGCCATGGGTATCATCGATACCCCGCTGGAAATGGTGCACAACCTCACCGGCGTGGTAATCGGCATGAGCTACATCATGATCCCGTTCATCGTGCTGCCGCTGCAGGCCACCATGCACGCCATCGACCCGATGGTGCTGCAGGCCGGCTCCATCTGCGGCGCCAGCCCGTGGACCAACTTCTGGAAAGTGTTCCTGCCACTGTGCCGTTCGGGGCTGTTCTCCGGCGCGCTGATGGTATTCGTGATGTCGCTCGGTTACTACGTCACCCCGGCACTGCTGGGCGGGGCGCAGAACATGATGCTGCCCGAATTCATCATCCAGCAGGTGCAGTCATTCCTTAACTGGGGCCTGGCCAGCGCCGCTGCCGCACTGCTGGTGGCGATCACCCTGGTGCTCTTCTACCTGTACCTGAAGCTGCAGCCGGAATCCCCGGTTGGCAACGCGAGGTAAACCGCCATGCTCCTGTCTCCCAATGCTATGGGCCGCCCGCTGCGTACGGGCCTGTACCTGACCACCGGGGTCATTGCGGCCTTCCTGCTGCTGCCGGTGGTGTTCATCGTGTTGCTGTCGTTCGGCTCGTCCCAGTGGCTGGTGTTTCCGCCACCGGGCTGGACCTTCAAGTGGTACGGCCAGTTCTTCTCCAACCCGGAGTGGATGGACGCCGCGCTGGCCAGCCTGAAGGTGGCCGTGCTGACCACCGTCGCCGCCGTGCTGCTGGGCCTGCCCAGCGCCTTCGCCCTGGTGCGTGGCCGCTTCCCGGGCCGCGAGCTGCTGTACGGGCTGTTCACCATGCCGATGATCGTGCCGCTGGTGATCATCGCCGTGGCGGTGTACGCACTGTTTCTCAAGCTGGGCTACACCGGCACGCTGTTCGCCTTCGTGGTCAGCCACGTGATCGTCGCCCTGCCCTTCACCATCATCTCGATCATCAACTCGCTGAAGCTGTTCGACCAGTCGATCGAGGATGCTGCGGTGATCTGCGGTGCCTCGCGCCTGCAGGCGATTTTCAAGGTCACCTTCCCGGCCATTCGCCCGGGGATGATCGCCGGCGGCCTGTTCGCCTTCCTGGTGTCGTGGGATGAGGTGGTGCTGAGCGTGATGATGGCCAGCCCCGACCTGCAGACACTGCCGGTGAAGATGTGGACCACCCTGCGCCAGGACCTGAGCCCGGTCATCGCCGTGGCCTCGACCTTGCTGATCGGCCTGTCGCTGCTTGTCATGTTCATTGCCGCCGCCTTGCGCCGGCGCACCGAAACAAACGCCTGAACGCGCGGAGAAAACAACAATGAGTGCAGTGATCAAAGACAACGCGCCAGGCAAGACGCTGGTTAGCCTGCGCGGCCTGAACAAGCACTACGGCGACTTCACCGCCGTGGACAACCTCGACCTGGAAATCCAGGACGGCGAGTTCCTGACCTTCCTCGGGTCTAGCGGCTCGGGCAAATCCACCACCCTGTCGATGCTGGCCGGGTTCGAAACGCCCAGCAGCGGCGAAATCCTGGTAGACGGCCAGTCGCTGGTCAATGTACCGCCGCACAAGCGTGACATCGGCATGGTGTTCCAGCGTTATTCGCTGTTCCCGCACCTCAACGTGCGCGACAACATCGCCTTCCCGCTGGCCATCCGCAAGCTGAGCGGCAGCGAGACCAACAAGCGGGTCGACGCCATGCTCAAGCTGGTACAGCTGGAGCAGTTCGCCCACCGCAAGCCGTCGCAGATGTCCGGCGGGCAACAGCAGCGCGTGGCGATTGCCCGGGCACTGGTGTACGAGCCACGCATCCTGCTGATGGACGAACCACTCGGCGCGCTGGACAAGAAGCTGCGCGAAGACCTGCAGGACGAGCTGCGCCAGCTGCACCGCCGGCTGGGCATCACCATCGTCTACGTCACCCATGATCAGGAAGAAGCCATGCGCCTGTCCCAGCGCATCGCCATCTTCAGCCATGGCAAGATCGTCGGGCTGGGCACCGGTTACGACCTGTACCAGAACCCACCGAATGCCTTTGTCGCCTCGTTCCTGGGCAACTCCAACTTCCTGCGCATCAAGGCCAGCAGCAACGGTGCAGGCAGTTTCGAAGGCCAGTCGGTGGCCATTCGCCTGACCCCGGGCCTGGCCGCTGCGCAGGATGCACTGATCATGGTGCGTCCGGAAAAAGCCCTGGCCCTGACCGCCGAACAGGCTGCGCGCGAGCCGCTGCCGGCGGGCTGGAACGAGGTCAGTGCCAAGGTTGGCGAAGTGCTGTTCCTGGGTGAAAGCCAGACCTGCCATGTGGTGACTGCAGGGGGTACCGAGCTGACGGTGAAGGCACTGTCGGCCGCAGGCATGCCGATGCAGCCGGGCGACAGCGTGAAGGTGCGCTGGGCGGTGGCGGATGCGTGCATCTATACCGAGTGGGCCGAGAGTGATTTGAGCAAGTCTGCCGGGGCGCACTAACATATTGAGAGGTGCAGTGCTTGTCAGATCGAGCGCCGCGCGGGCGGCGCTCGATCTGACAGGCGCTGCACTTCTCAAGACGTAAACAGCACTGTCACATTATCATCACGCCACTGTCGTAATCTGCCGGCCAACTCTATGCCACAGGGCCACCCGGCATGCCCCGCCTGCTTGTATTGCTGCTTACCCTGATCCCGTTTGCGACCTTGGCCGAGCCCATGCACATGCGTGCGCAAGGCTCCAACACCATCGGCGCGGCCTTGCTGCCAGCGCTGGTGCAGGGGCAATTGCGCGCGCAGCAAGCCACCGCCATCGAGCAGCAACCTGGCAAGTGGGCCAACGAGACCGTGATCACCGCACGCGATGCGCATGGCCAACCGCTGCGTGTCGACATCGCCGCACACGGTTCCAGCACCGGCTTCGCCGCCCTCGGCCGTGGCGACGCCGACCTGGCAGCCGCCTCGCGACCGATCAACGACAGCGAAGTGCGCCAACTTCAGGCCCTAGGCGACCTGCGTGCTGCCAGCGCCGAGCAAGTGATCGGGCTGGACGGTGTCGCGGTCATCGTCCACCCCGACAACCCGCTACCTCGGTTGAACACGCAGCAACTGGCGCAGATTTTCTCCGGGCAGATCCAACACTGGGAGCAATTGGGTATTGCTGGCGGCGCCATCCACCTATACGCCCGTGACGACCGCTCCGGCACCTTCGAGACGTTCAAGGCGCTGGTGCTGGAGCCTCAGCACAACGACTTGTCAGCCAAGGCCCGGCGTTTCGAGTCCAGTGACGAACTGGCCGCGCAGGTGGCCACCGACCGCCAGGCCATCGGTTTCAGCAGCCTGGCTGCGGTGCACGGGGCCAAGGTGCTGGCGGTAGCCGAAGGCGACGCACCGGCCATGCTGCCGGAGCGCGCGCTGGTGGCCAGCGAAGATTACCCGCTGTCACGGCGCCTGTACTTCTACTTGCCGGCCAACCCCAAGCCGCAGGCCAGGGCCCTGGCCGACTTTGCCCAGAGCCCGGCCGGCCAGGCGATCGTTGCCCAGCAGGGCTTTGTTTCGCAGCAGATCAAAGCCCTGGCAGTAGCGCCCCTGGCCGCCATGCCGCCGCGCTACCGCACCCTGGCCCAGCGGGCGCAACGGCTGAGCGTGAACTTCCGTTTCCAGGAAGGCAGCGCCAGCCTCGACAACAAGGCCCTGCGCGACGTGCAGCGGGTGGCCGAGTACCTGCGCCAGGCTGGCAAGCTGCAGAGCAAAGCGGTGCTGGTAGGTTTTGGCGACCCCAAGGAAACGCCTGGCCGCGCCGCCCTGCTCTCGCGCCTTCGGGCCCAGGCAGTGCGCCGCGAGCTGGCGCGCGATGGCGTGGAGTTGCTCGAGGTGACGGGCATGGGCGATGAACTGCCGGTGGCCGGCAATGAGCTGGAGCAAGGGCGACTGCGCAATCGGCGGGTCGAGGTGTGGGTGTATTGAATTGATGCAGAGGCTCTGGCAAAGAAATGTAACAGCTCCCCATTCGGTATCTCCTGCAATCGGGTCTAGGCTCAAATTCATGTGATACCGGGCCCCTCTGACGGCTGCCAAGCCGCCATGTCGGATCACTGTTGCCATGCAACGTCGACATTCAAGGAGGGGCTCATGACAGCTCTGCAAGCATTCCTCACCACCCCTGTACTCGGCACCAGCGCCTGGATGTGGCTGGTATTCATGGCCATCGTCATCGGTTTGCTGGTGCTCGACCTGGGCGTACTGCACCGCCACGACCGCGAAATCGAAATGCGCGAAAGCCTGCTGCTGTACTCGGGCTACTTCAGCGTTGGCGTGTTGTTCGGCGTCGGGGTCTGGTACCAGCTGGGCGCCCAGTCGGCGCTAGAGTTCTACACCGGTTTCCTGGTTGAACAATCGCTGTCGATGGACAACGTGTTCGTCATGGCAATGATCTTCAGCTACTTCGCCATCCCCCGCCGCTACCAGCATCGTGTGCTGTTCTGGGGCATCCTGGGGGTGGTGTTCCTGCGGGCGATCATGATTGGTGTGGGCGCCGCGCTGGTGCAGAACTTTGCCTGGGTGCTGTATATCTTCGGTGCCTTCCTGCTGTTTACCGGGGTGAAGATGGCGCTTTCGAAAGAAGACAGCCACCCTGACCTGGCCAACAACCCGATACTCAAGTTCGTGCGCCGGCACATGCGGGTCACCGACCAGATCCACGGTTCGCACTTCTTCGTACACCAGACCCCGGCCGGCCACAGCAAGGCGCTGCGCTATGCCACCCCGTTGTTCCTGGCACTGGTGCTGATCGAACTGGCCGACCTGGTATTCGCCGTCGACAGTGTGCCGGCGATTTTCGCCATTACCCAGGACCCGTTCATTGTCTACACCTCGAACATCTTTGCCATCCTTGGGCTGCGTTCGTTGTACTTCGCGCTGTCGGCGTTGATGCACCGGTTTGTTTACCTCAAGTATGCGTTGGCGCTGGTGCTTATCTTTATTGGTTGCAAGATTTTCTATCACGGCATGGTGGGCAAGGTACCGGCGCTGCTGTCGTTGGGGGTGACGTTCGGGTTGTTGCTGGGTGGGGTGGTGGTTTCGTTGGTGAAGACGCGGGGGGAGAAGGCGGAGATTCAACCCAAACAGCCTGCGAATGCCGGTGGTGAATTTAGCAACAAAAAGGAAGACCCGCAGATGCGGGTCTGAAGTTACGAATCTGGGCGGAGATCATTTCTTTATAATGAAATAACCCACCCCCGCCCAGACTGATGAGATCAGGATCAGCCAAAGAGCTGCCCCTAATTTTCGCCTCAACTTGGGCGGAAACCTTTCAAGTTCCGCCTCGTCCAACCATCCCAAGCGCAAATGAAGCCAAGGAAATGTAAGCAATGCGCTTACCGTGCTCATCAGTAGACATCGAGACCTCAGATTCCCTCCGCCCCACACGGGCTTCATCTGTTCCAGGTAGGGATTGCTGGTAATCGCTGAAAGAGCGATATCAAAATCCGTCGACAGCGCGATCTGTACATTCATAGCAATACCGACAAGGCCGATAATGAAGGGCGCAACTAAGAAAGCTATTCGCAAGTATGGCGACCAGCTATCAAAGTCAATCATCCATCACCTCATAAATCACTTCACCGACCTTCTCGCCAGCTGCGCCAGCGCGCCATCCATGGCCACCCGCTGGCCATCGGAAATAAAGTGATCCACACCTTCAGCGACGGTTCCCACCTGCCCACAAAGAGGGCATGGCGTGGTGTGGTCGCCTTCACGGAGCACCATTCGGCCTTCGTCCAGGTAGCCCGCCCCCGTCGCAATACAGACAGCACCCGTAGTAGTGACATCACCATCTACCGCCTGACCCTTTCCCTCCAAATTGACGCGCATCCCTAAACGCCCTGTACCTGGTTAGGGTTGAAAACCTATCACCAGCAAGGGAGATTCAGGGGGCCTCAGCCGAGATTCAGATGCTTCCTATACATTGCGGGAGTTTGTGCGATCACTGTGGGAGCGGGTTCACCCGCGAAGAGGCCGGCGCAGGCTGACGACTTCACCGCCCGCTACGCAACAGCTCCACCGGCACATACTTGCCAATTTCATATTTGCCAATCGCCGCCCGGTGCACTTCATCCGGCCCGTCGGCCAGGCGCAAGGTGCGCTGCATGGCGTACATGTAGGCCAGCGGAAAATCGCCGCTCACCCCTGCCCCGCCATGCATCTGGATCGCCCGGTCGATCACCTTCAACGCCACGTTCGGCGCCACCACCTTGATTTGCGCGATTTCGCTGCGGGCCACCTTGTTGCCGACGGTGTCCATCATGTACGCCGCCTTCAACGTCAACAGCCGGGCCATGTCGATTTCCATGCGTGAGTCGGCGATCTTGTCGACGTTGCCACCCAACCGTGCCAGTGGCCGACCAAAAGCAGTGCGCTCCACCGAGCGCTTGCACATCAACTCCAGCGCACGTTCGGCCATGCCGATCGAGCGCATGCAGTGGTGGATACGGCCTGGGCCAAGGCGCCCTTGGGCAATCTCGAAGCCGCGCCCCTCGCCGAGCAGCACGTTCTCATACGGCACCCGTACGTTCTCGAAAAGCACCTCGGCGTGGCCATGAGGGGCATCGTCGTAGCCGAACACCGGCAACGGGCGGACGATCTTCACGCCCGGCGCATCGGTGGGCACCAGCACCATCGAATGCTGCAGGTGGCGTGGGCCTTCGGGGTCGGACAGGCCCATGAAGATCATGACCTTGCAACGCGGGTCGCAGGCGCCGGAGGTCCACCATTTGCGGCCATTGATGACCCATTCGTCGCCGTCACGCACGGCGGTGGCGGCCATGTTGGTAGCGTCCGAAGAGGCCACGTCCGGCTCGGTCATGGCAAACGCCGAGCGGATCTCGCCGCGCAACAACGGCTCCAGCCACTGGCGTTTCTGCGCTTCGCTGCCATAACGCACCAGCACTTCCATGTTGCCGGTGTCCGGCGCCGAGCAGTTGAAGGGCTCTGGCCCGAGCAGTGAGCGGCCCATGATTTCCGCCAGCGGGGCGTATTCCAGGTTGCTCAGGCCGGCGCCGTATTCCGATTCGGGCAAGAACAGGTTCCACAGCCCTTCGGCGCGGGCCTTGGCCTTGAGTTCTTCCATGATTGCCGTGGGCTGCCAGCGGTCGCCCTCGGCAACCTGGCGCTCGAACACGGCTTCGGCGGGGTACACGTAGGCGTCCATGAACGCAGTAACGCGCTCGCGCAGTGCCTGGACCTTGGGCGAATAGGCGAAATCCATCGGGGCTACCTTCACGGTTCGGAGTACATGGGCAGAGCCTAGAGCAGCGCGGCCCCATCCACCTAGTCTATTTTCCGCGTGTATAAACATTCATAACCGATATATGATCGGCCAATAATTCCAACAAAGAGCGGCGCCCATGAACCTCAGCAAGGTCGACCTCAACCTGTTCATCGTGTTCGATGCGATCTACACCGAAGCCAACCTGACCCGCGCCGGTCAGATTGTCGGCATTACCCAGCCTGCAGTGTCCAACGCCCTTTCGCGGCTGCGCGAAACCTTCAACGACCCGCTGTTCGTGCGCACCGCACAAGGCATGGTGCCCACGCCGATGGCGCAGAACATCATCGGCCCGGTGCGCAACGCCCTGGCACTGTTGCGTACCTCGGTGCAGGAAAGCCGCATCTTCAACCCGCAACAGGCCAACAAAACCTTCCGCATCAGCATGACCGACCTGACCGAGGCGGTCATCCTGCCGCCGCTGTTCCAGCGCCTGCGCCGCCTGGCGCCCGCGGTGCTGATCGAAAGCTTCCTGTGCAAGCGCCGCGAGACCACCAAGGAGCTCGCCGCCGGCCGCCTGGACTTCGCCATCGACGCCCCCCTGAACACCGACCCGCAGGTGCGCCATATCAAGCTGATGCAAGACCGCTATGTGTGCGCCCTGCGCCAGGGCCACCCGCTGGCTGACAGCAAGCTGACCCTCGACAGCTACCTGGGCATGACCCATATCCATATTTCCAGCCGCCGCAACGGCCTGGGTTACGTCGACCTGGCGCTGGGCAAGATGGGTGTACAACGCAAGGTCGCGCTGCGTTCGCAGCACTACCTGATGGCCTCGCAGGTGTTGCAGCAAACCGACATGGCGATGACCGTTCCCGAGCGCTTCGCCCGTCGTCATCAGTTGCGTTACCAGCCACTGCCAGTGGAGGTGCCCGCACTGGAAACGCACCTGTACTGGCATGAAAGCACCGACCAGGACCCGGCCAACCGCTGGATGCGCGAGCAGATCACCGAATTGTGCGAACGCGTGGTAGCCGAGGAAGAGAAAGCCCTGCAGCCCGCCTGAAGCCGCCTGCGAGGGGCGGTTGATCAGCCCCGCCCCTCCCGTAGAAAAATATTCTGCAAACAGTTAGATAGAGAGAAATTTTTCTCTCATCAATTGAAAAAAAACGTGGCGGGAAGCGAAACATATCTCGCCCATGGCGGATACGCTTAGCCCAACAATCGCCGATTTCACGGCGACAGACATGGACCCGCCCCAATGCCCAGCGCCCCACTCTATTTCGATTACGCCGCCACCACCCCCGTCGACGATCGGGTCATCGAAACCATGCTGGCCTGCCTTGGCAGCGAGGCCAACTTCGGCAACCCCGCGTCCAGTGGCCATGCCTACGGCCAGGCCGCCCGACAGGCCGTGGAGCAAGCCCGCCAGCAAGTGGCCGAGCGCATCGGCGCGCAAGCCGACAACCTGGTCTGGACCTCGGGCGCGACCGAATCCAACAACCTGGCACTCAAAGGCATTGCCCAAGGCTTCGACCAGCCCGGGCACCTGATCACTAGCCAGCTGGAGCACAAAGCCGTGCTCGACACGGTGGCCGAACTGGAGCGCCAAGGCTGGGCCGTTACCCGCCTGGCGCCGGATGCCGCCGGCCTCATCCAGCCTGCAAGCGTGCAGGCAGCGTTGCGCGCGGACACCCGCCTGGTATCGCTGATGGCGGTCAACAACGAGCTGGGCACGGTTACCGATTTTGCCGCCATTGGCCAACGGGTGCGTGCCCACGGTGCCCTGCTGCACGTGGATGCCGCACAGGCCGTAGGCAAGCTGGCCATCGACCTGAACGCGATGGCCGTGGACCTGATGTCGTTCTCGGCGCACAAGGTGTACGGGCCAAAAGGGATCGGCGCGCTGTATGTCGGGCCACGCGCCCGTACGCTGATGCGTGCGCAGATGCACGGCGGCGGCCATGAACAGGGCCTGCGTTCCGGCACCCTGGCCACCCATCAGATCGCCGGCATGGGCAGCGCCTTTGCCCTGGCCGGCGAACCAGGTGACAGTGAGCATCAGCGCCTTGAGCAACTGGCCACGCGCCTGCGCGAGGGCCTGCTGGCTTTACCCGGCGTCACCCTCAACGGCAGCGCCAGCCAACGCATCCCCCATACCCTGAACTTGTGCATCGACAGCAAGGGCTTCAACAGCGCGGCCCTGGCCAGCGAGCTGGCCTTGTCGACCACCTCGGCCTGCAACTCGGCAAGCAACGCTGCCTCGCATGTGCTGCTGGCACTGGGGCTGGACGAACGTCAGGCACGCAACAGCGTGCGCTTGAGCATCGGCCGATTCACCACCGAGGCGCAAGTAGACCAGGCGCTCGCCGTGTTTGACCGGGTGCTGACGACGGCGTCGGCTGCACTGTGGTGAACACGCGCTAGAACAAGCGGCTGTCCGGGGTAAAATCCTCGACCTGGATTTTCGCGCGCTGCGCCTGTGCGTGCCGTGGGTTGAACAGGTAGTTGATGGTGCTGGGCATGATCGCGCTCGGCACCGGCAGCAACAATGCTGAGCAGTCATCCAGAAAGCGATTGCCCAGCGCCCGGGTCAACTCAGGCTGAGCGGACCAGCCTGGCTGCAAGGCGGGCAACTGGGCCTGTGAAACCGTGTCTGGCAATTCGATGCGGATCAGGCGCATGGTGGTAGGAAAATCCTCCGGGTCGATCTCCAGGTGCACCAGCACCTCGAGCATGGCCCCGGAAGGGCTGGTGGCGGCATACACCACGGGCCGGCCCGCCTGGTGCCAGCGGCCGCTTACACGCAAACCCCCTGTGCCACTCAAATCTGCATAGGCGCTGATACGCCACAAAATCACAGGCCAAAGCCCTCGGCAATCTGCAGCAGCATCTCTTCGACCTGAGTAGTGCCTTGCTGGGTGGTGAGCATCTGCATGGGCGTCAGCCCCGAGAAGCGTTCCTTGGGCTTGGACAGCCAGCGCTTGGCCTTGTCCGCTTCACCGAACACGGCTTCGGCCATGGCGGTGATGTGGGCCGAGCGGAACAGCCGATCACTCTCTTCCACGGTCAGCGGCTGGTCACGCTCGATACGGGTTTTCAGGGTGCGCAGGGGAATGATCTGGTCCCGCTCCACCGGCGTGAACACACCACGCTCAGTCAGCTTCACCAGCCAGGTGGCAGCAAAACCATGGGTGATGCGGGTGTGGATTTCGAAGTCACTAGCAAGTTCGGGTATTTCCAGCAGCGCCTGCAGGCGCGCCCGGTACTCGTGGTAACCGTTGTCGCGAAGCACTTCGGCAAGCATGGCATACTCCTGTTTCGGCGTTTGCCGACAAGTATGCGGTATTCGCCGGATCATTGCCAGTTTGCCTGGCCCCCGTGGTTGTGGGGGGCACTCTGCCCCCGCACCTCTCAGAAGGTACCCGGATACGCCCCGCCGTCGATCAGCAGGTTCTGCCCCGTGATATAACCGGCATGCGCACTGCACAGAAACGCACAGTACGCGCCAAACTCCCCGGCATCGCCAAAGCGCGCCGCCGGGATGGCCTTGCGCCTGGCCTGGGCGGTGGCTTGCACATCGCCACCCGCCGCCTGCAAAGTCTTTTGCAAACGCGCCGTGTCGAACGCCCCTGGCAGCAGGTTGTTCAGTGTCACATTGCTGCCCGCCAGGCGCTGCTGCCGGGCCAGGCCGGCGATGAACCCGGTCAGGCCGCTGCGGGCGCCGTTGGACAAACCGAGAATGTCGATCGGCGCCTTCACCGCGCCGGAGGTGATGTTCACCACCCGCCCGAAACCGCGCTCGGCCATGCCGTCGACCACCGCCTTGATCAGCTCTATCGGGGTGAGCATGTTGGCGTCCAGCGCCTTCAGCCAGTCGTCACGCCCCCAGTCACGGAAGTCCCCCGGTGGCGGGCCACCGGCGTTGTTGACCAGGATGTCGACCTGCGGGCAGGCTGCCAACAGCGCCTGGCGCACCTGGGCATCGGCAACATCGCCGGCCACGGTAAGCACCTCGATGCCCGGGCAGGCCGCACGCAACTCGCTGGCGGTCTGCTCCAGGGTGGTTTGGGTGCGGGCATTGATGAGCAAGTTCACGCCTTCTTTGCCAAGCGCCTCGGCGCAGCCTTTGCCCAGGCCTTGGCTGGCCGCGCAGACGATGGCCCAGCGGCCGGTAATGCCTAGATCCATTGGGTTGCTCCTTGATGCAATAGGGTTACAGGGGTACTGGCAGGCCGTGCCGGGGGTAATCTAGAGCACAGGCAAGGCCGCCGATAATGAAAAGAGCTGATCCACCAATAACCATCGCTTATCCCCACCAGCCCGCCAGCAATGGGCTGGCGGGCGAGCCCCGTCAAACTTCAATTGGCCGTCAATTCTTCTACCAGCAACCGCGCCGCTGGCGATAGCGGCGCCGCCACACGGTGCACGATGCCGAAGGGCTCGCTCAACGCCCGTAGCTGCACCGCCAGCGACACCAGCAACCCGCGCTGCTCGGCAAAAGCCGCCACGGCACTGGGAATGACCGCCACCAGTGTCGGGTCATCTTCCAGCAGCATGAACGTAGCGAAGGTGGAAAAGGTTTCCAGCGGATAGCGTGGCACCTCCACCCCTGCTTCGCTCAACTCGCGCTCCAGGGCCTGGCGCATGGGCATGTTCACCGGGTAGACCACCCAGCGGTAATGGCTCAAATCGCTGATCGCCAGTGCCGCTGCCCCGGCAAGCGGATGCTGCGGGTGCGCGACCACCACCAACGGCTCCTGGGCCAGCTCGACAAAGGCATAGTCCGCCGCGTCGCGGCCCAGCCCGGGCCGGCAGATGGCGAGATCCAGGCGCCCCTCGTCCAGTTGGGCGAGCAGGTTGGCGCTGGTATTTTCGGCAATTTCCACCGCCAGCTGCGGCTGCTTGCGGCGCAAGCGCCCCAGGGCGCTGACCAGGGTCGGCATGGCCCCCATGATGCTGCCCACTGCCAGGCGCCCGCCCTGGCCCTGGACGATGCCTAGCACCTCTTCGCGCAGATGCCCCAGGTCGCTGTGGATCAGCCGCGCATAGCGCACCACGCAACGACCCACGTCGTTGGCTACCAGCCCGCTGGGCAGGCGCTGGAACAACGGTACCCCCAGCACCTCCTCCACCTCGCGCAGCGCCTTGGTAGCCCCAGGCTGGGAAATGGCCATGGCTTCGGCCGCCTTGTGCAGCGAACCACAGCGATCCAGCTCGATCAGCAGACGCAACTGGCGCAGGCGCAGGCGAGAGAAAATGGAATCCAGTGAAGGGATCATCAGGCAGGCTCGGGTCTTGTAATGCCGAGCACTATAGAGGGTCGGCAACGGGGGAGTGTTGAGTTTCAAGCAAATGACCCTTGATCGCAGGCCACGCATACCGCATTTCGCTGTAGGAGCAGCCTTGTGCTGCGAAGAGGCCGGTTCAGGCGATGCATTAGTGTCGCTCGTACTGGCCTCTTCGCAGCACAAGGCTGCTCCTACAGACAAGCGTAACGCTGTAAAACGGGGCAATGATCTGCCACCACCGAAAGCGGCTCCAGCCTCTATGGTTGGTGCTCACAACGAATGGATGCGAGGTACACAATATGGATCGAGCCGAAGCAAACCTCTTACGGCGGGGGCGTTTTTCCGAACCTGGCAGGTTGTACTTGCTAACCACTGTTACCCACCAGCGCAGGCCGTTTTTTCACGACCTGCGCGCGGCACGCCTGGTCATCAGGGAGTTGAGGCACTCGGAGTTACTCGGCGACTGCCGCTCACTTGCCTGGGTGTTGATGCCTGATCACTTGCATTGGTTGATAGAGTTGCATGCCATCACTTTGAGCAGCCTGATGCGGCAGTTCAAATCCCGCTCAGGCACAGCATTGTGCAAAGCGGGTATTTGCCCAGGCCGAGCCTGGCAGCGTGGCTATCATGACCGGGCGCTGCGCAAGGAGGAGGATACACGTAAGGTGGCCCGGTACATTGTTGCCAACCCTTTGCGGGCAGGTCTGGCTGCACAGATTGGCGATTATCCCCACTGGGACGCAGTGTGGCTCACAGACGCTGACAGCCTGCACAACTCCTTGTAGGAGCTGCCTTGTGCTACGAAGAAGCCGGTTCAGGCGATGCATCAGTGTCGCTCGTACTGGCCTCTTCGCAGCACAAAGCTGCTCCTGCAGGTGAGGCGTTTACCGCGGTCTACGCCGTGCCAGGCAGGCATAACCCAGGCCCAGCACGCTGATCGCCAGTACGCTCAACAACACCATCAACTCGCGGCTGTAGCGGGCCACAGTGGCCGGAAAACCGATGACCTCGTGGTACACCTGCACATTGGCCACTCCGTCGGCGTGGCTGATGCTGACCCCGCCTTGGCGGATCTGCAAATAGTCTGCATCGAAATAGACCCAGACCTTGCACGTGCCACCCGGCTCGATGGCCGGGATGTCCACCTGCGCGGTGGCGGTCTCCAGCAAGGTGTCGTTGCCGGCAGCATCACGCACCTGCACCAGGCCCTTGGCTGGCAGGCGGATCTTTACCTCGCGTACCGGCGCGTCACCACTGTTGCGTAGTTCGATGAGCAAGCCAGTACGGTGATCGACCAGCCCGGCCTCGAATGGCTTGGCGAACAGCTGGGCATAGGGTGCCTGGGCCATTTCGATCAACCTCTCGACCTGGTCGTGGCTTAGCTCGCCCTGGCCGATGCTGTTGATGCGCCCCTGCAACTGCTCATACTTGAGTTGCTCGCTGGCTTTGCTGATGCGCTCGCTGAACTGGGTGGGATAGGTGAGGTAGGCATAGGTCAGAGACGCCTCCAGGCGCGGGCTGCCCCTGAGCAACACGTAGGCGGTCAAAAGCACCATCAGGCCTAAAAGCACGGCTACGAGGAGTTTCCCCACCTTGTCCCAGCTCAATGCAAACTTCCTTCTGTGGTGATACAGACGATTCAAACCGCCCAAGGGTGCCAAGTTAAGGGCCCCCAGGCAAGCTTGACTAGGGTTCGCGCTCACCTTCGCGCGCCTGACGCACCTGCAGCAGCTGGCCATCGATCAGTGCCTTGGCCATGCCGGCCAGATAGAACGTGGCCTGCATCATCACCTTGCGGTCGCCTGGCCTGTCGATGGCCTTGCGGGTAATTTCAGTGATGCAGCCCATGATGCCCGAGGCCTCCGTCAGGGCGGTCCTCATTGGCAGCTGCGGTTTCATCTGCACCAGTTCGGCATCGGCGTGGCCAAACCGGCTCGCTGCACGCACAACATTGAGCTTGCTGCTTTTCGGGGTGTCGTTGTCCATGTCCATTCCTCGGGGTTACGAGCATCCCCAGCCTAGGACGCCACCTTCCCCATCACAATGACCAGCAAAGTGGAAAGCATCAGTTTCGGAAATGGACTACAAGAACCCCATTAAATGGGCGCTCTGCCACCGATCAGCCCCTTGACCGGCACCTGCCAGTGTCAGACGATCAGCCTCCCCCACACCAGGATGAACACCATGCTACGGATACTGGGCAGAGCCTCTTCCATCAATGTGCGAAAAGTCCTGTGGGCCTGCGCCGAATTCGAGGTCGCATTCGAGCGCGAAGACTGGGGCTCAGGCTTCAAGGCCACCGACAGCGCCGAGTTCCTGGCGTTGAACCCCAACGCCATGATCCCGGTTATCCAGGACGGCGACTTCACCTTGTGGGAATCCAACAGCATCATCCGCTACCTGGCCAACCGCTATGGTGCCACCGCGTTCTACCCCGCCGACGCCCAGGCGCGGGCCAGGATCGACCAGTGGATCGACTGGCAGGCCTCGGACCTGAACCGCTCGTGGAGCTACGCGTTCATGTCACTGGTCAGGCACTCCCCCGCGCACCAGGACCCGCAAGCACTTGCCGCCGGTTGCGGGGAGTGGTCACGCTACATGCACATCCTCGACCGCCAGCTGGCCAGCACCGGTGCGTATGTGGCCGGCAGCCAGTTCACCCTGGCGGACATCCCTATCGGCCTGTCAGTCAACCGTTGGTTCGAAACGCCGTTCGAACACCCGCACCTGCCAGCGGTGCGCGATTATTACGAGCGCCTGAGCGAACGCCCGGCCTATCACCTGCACGGCCGTAACGGTACGCCGTAATCGTACGACACTGGTTTCACTGCCGGGCATTGGGTAATAATGCGAGTCATTACCATTAGTGCACGAACACGGAAGAGCGTCATGCCCGGCAGCAGACACCCCATCGAGCATCTTTACGTCGAGCACCACGGCTGGCTGCAAGGCTGGCTGCGCCATCGGCTGAACAATGCAGCGGATGCTGCCGACCTCGCCCAGGACACTTTTGTCCGCGTGCTGCAAAGGCGCCAGGCAAAGGCTTTGTTGGAGCCACGTGCCTATTTGCGCACGATCGCCCGCGGGCTGGTCATCGACTTGTGGCGCCACCGCGACATAGAGCGGGCCTGGCTGGAGACGCTGGCGCAGTTGCCCGAGGCCGAAGTGCCGTCACCGGAGACCAGTGCCCTGGCCATCGAGGCACTGGTGGCCATCGACCGGCTGCTTGACGCGCTGCCCGCACGCACGCGCACCATCTTCCTGCTGGCACAACTGGATGGCATGGCCTGCCCGCGCATTGCCGAACAGCTGGGGGTGTCGCTGTCCACCGTCGAGCGCGACCTGAGCAAAGCCTTGCGCCACTGCTATCAGCTTGTCTACGAGAGCGCTCCATGAGCACCAGCGCACTGCCGGCGCTACCCAGCGCAACAGTAGACCAGGCCATCGAATGGTCGATCCGTCTCACCTACAACCGGCCCGACCCTGCCACCCGGGCAGCGTTCCAGGCCTGGCTGGCGGATGACGAAACCCACCGCCTGGCCTGGGCGCGCATGCAGAGCCTGAGCGGGCACTTTGCCGGTGTGCCGAGCGGGCTGGCGCGCCAGGCGCTGGATAAACTGCCTGAAGCCCGCCTGCAACGGCGCCAGGTGCTGAAACTGCTGGCACTGTTCGCGGCAGTCGGCAGCACCGCCTGGGGGACTCGCGAAACCGCGCCTTGGCAGCGGCTGATGGCCGACTACAGCACCCGTGTCGGCGAACATCAGCGCTGGACCCTCGCCGATGGCAGCCAGTTGGAGCTAAATACCGACAGCGCCGTGCGTGTGTATTTCGATGCCCGGCAACGGCGCATCGACCTGCTGCGCGGCGAGCTGTACCTGGTCAGTGGTGCCGACAGCGCCAGCCTGCAACAGCGCCCATTGCAGGTCACTACCACCTTGGCCACGTTCACCGCCCACGGCAGCCGCTGCAACATACGTCAGTACGCCGACGCCTGCCGCCTGGGCGTTGCCGAAGGCACCGTGAACATACAGCCACGCTCGGGTACCGGTGCCGTTGCCCAACCCGGAGAAACCTGGCAGGTAACCCGCGACAACGTGCTGCGCCTGCCCGGCAACGCCGAAAACGCCGCAGCTTGGCGCGACGGCCTGCTGACCGCGAGGGCGATGCCGCTGGCCGAACTGCTCGACGAGCTCGGCCGTTATCGCAACGGCTATCTGGGCTGTGACCCGCAGGTTGCGAAACGCACTATCAGCGGTAATTTCAACCTCACCGACACCGACGCCACCCTGGCGTTCATCGCCCAGGCCCACGGCTTGCGTGTACAGGCAATGACGCGTTACTGGGTACGCCTGAGCGCCTGAAACAACCTGGCAAAAAAGTGCTCGCCGGGTGAAGGGGTTTGCAATCTCGCCCGGCATACACAGCAGAACACTCAAATTGCCAACGAGAACCCCACGTGACCCGACCCGCCCCCTTGCGCCTCGCCATCCGCCAAGCCCTGCTTTGCACCAGCCTTGGCCTGGCTACGCTGCCGCTGGCCCATGCCGCAGACAGCGCCAGCACCACCACGCGCTACGACCTCGCCATCCCCGCCGGCTCGCTGGATGCAGCCTTGACCACCCTCAGCCGCAGCACCGGCCTGAACATTGCCTTCACCCCGGGTGATCTGGCCGGCAAGTACAGCGCCGGGCTGCGGGGCAGCTTCAACAGCCAGCAAGCCCTGCACCAGCTACTGGTCGGCAGCGGCCTGCAAGCGATGCCGCAGGACGGTGGTTACCGCCTGATCCCGGCCAGCGAACCGCTGCCATTGGGTGCTGTGGCACTGGACCCGACCAACGTGACCGGCACTGCCAACCTCGGCGAGCAGACCGAGAACACCGGTTCCTACACCACAGGTGCGATCACCACCGGCGGCAAGACACCTCGCAGCCTGCGGGAAACCCCGCAGTCGGTGAGTGTCATGACCCGCCAGCGCATGGATGACCAGCACCTCACCAGCCTGACCCAGGTGCTGGACCAGACCACCGGCATCACCGTGGTCGGCGGCAACGACACGAAAAACCAGATCTACTCGCGTGGCTTCGTCATCCGCAGTATCCAGACCGACGGCGGCGCACCGATGCTGCGCAACGAAGCCTTCGACACCCTGCCAGACATGACCGCGTACGACCACGTCGAGGTTTTACGTGGCTCCGACGGTTTGTTCGGCGGCACTGGCGACCCGGGCGGCAGCATCAACCTGGTGCGCAAGCGCGCCCTGCCGTTCAACCAGTTGAGCATCAGCCAGTCGGCGGGCAGCTGGGACAATTACCGTTCCGAAGTCGACCTGACCGGCCCGCTTGGGTTCGACGGTGCACTTCGCGGCCGCGTGGCGATGTCGTTCGAGGACAAGAAATACTTCTACGACAATGCCGACAGCGAGAAGCACGTGATTTTCGGCACCCTGGAGGCAGACCTGAGCCCGGCCACCCTGGTGAGCATCGGCGGCACCTATGAATGGCGGGACATGGACGGTTACTGGGACCGGGGCCTGGTGCGCTACAAGGACGGCACCGAGATCGGCACCTCACGCAGCCGCTCGCTGGCCGCCGACTGGTCCGCGAACAACTACAAGCGCACCGAGTACTTCGCCAAGGTCGAGCACGCGCTGGACGACAATTGGAAGCTCAAGGCCAGCTACACCAAAAGCAAGTTCGATTCGACCCAGGACATTGGCGAAGTGAGCGCCGCCGTCGACCCAAACACCAACCAGACCACTTTCAAGCGTTTCATCCGCGGTTACAACAACCAGCAGGACTTGTTCGATGCCAACCTGTCCGGCACCTTCGAAGCCTTTGGCCTGACCCACGAACTGCTGGTCGGTGCCGACTATGAAGAAGTGATGCGCAGCTACTCCGACGACAGCGACCTGTCGCAAGTAAGCGACATCAACGTGCCCTTCGACATCACCACAGGTGACGCCGGCGCCATGCCCAAGCCGCGCACACCCCCCAGCTACTACTACAACCCCGACTGGAACCAGCGCAAATCCGGTGCCTATGCCACCTTCAAGGCGCAGCTTGCCGAGCCACTGCACCTGACCTTGGGCGCACGCTACTCCGACTACCGTGACAACACCCGCACCGTGGTGCCGGCCTTCAACAATGCCGACACCCGGGTCAAGGAAAGCAACCGCGGCGTCATCACCCCGTTTGGCGCGCTGGTGCTCGACCTGAACCGGCAGTGGTCGCTGTACACCAGCTATGCCGAGATCTTCCAGCCACAAACCGCCTTCAAGTCCCCCAGCAGCCAGCCACTGGACCCGATCGAGGGCGAAACCTACGAGTTCGGTACCAAAGGCGAGTTGCTCGATGGGCGCCTCAACCTGTCCAGCGCGCTTTACTACACCAAGCGTCTGAACGAAGCGGTGAGCACTGGCCAAGGCTTCTACAACGCCTCTGGCGAGGTGATCAGCAAGGGTATCGACAGCGAGATTTCCGGTGAGCTGGCCCCCGGCTGGCAAGCCATGGCCGGCTACACCTTCAACATCAACAGGCAACGTGTTGCCGGCAATGCCGCCAACAACGGCACGCCGATGAGCACGCAAACACCCAAGCACCTGTTCAAGTTCTTCACCACCTATCAACTGCCCGGCGAGTTCGAACGCTGGAAGGTCGGCCTGGGTGCCACCATCCAGAGCGACAGCTACAAGAGTGGCTTCATCCAGCGCCGCCTGCCCGACGGCGGGCTAAGCCAGCAAGACCCGTATGCGTTCCGCCAGGCCGGTTATGCGGTGTGGAACGGCTTGGTCGAGTACCGCATCGATGACCACTGGACGGCCACGCTCAATGGCAACAACCTGTTCGACAAGACGTACTACCAGACCGTGGATGCCAGCGACACCGGCAATTGGTACGGCGCGCCGCGCAACTACATGCTGACCTTGCGCGGCAAGTTCTGAGGTGTGTTGAGGGGTCCCACCTGCAAGATCCTGGGGCTGCTTTGCAGCCCTATCGCGACACAAGGCCGCTCCCACCAAGACCGCGCAGCACCTGAGGCGTGCGCCGTACCTGTAGGAGCGGCCTTGTGTCGCGAAAGGGGCGCACAGCGCCCCCGGCGATCTCAGCTAATTACACCGCAACCTGCCGCCCCGCTGCCACCACCCGCCCACGCCAGGCAAACAGCAACACCATCACCAAACCCAGCGCCGCCATCGCTGCGCCCGCCTGGGAAATCGCCGGGTAGCCCAAACCTGCGTTGATCACTGCGCCACCCAGCGCCGCGCCAATCGCATTGCCCAGGTTGAATGCACCAATGTTCACCGCCGATGCCAGGTTGGGTGCATCCTTGGCTGCCTCCATCACCCGCATCTGCAAGGGCGGTACCAGTGCAAAACTGGCCGCGCCCCAAAGCAGGATCGCCAATGCCGTCGGCAGCGGCCAGTCCAGCACCAGCGGGAACACCAGCAGCACAGCAATCAACAACGCCAACGACAGGATCAGCGTGCGGTCGATCGAGCGGTCTGCCGCCTTGCCGCCCCACACGTTGCCCAAGGTCAGGCCCACACCGAACAACACCAGCATGGCTGTCACGAAGGTGGTGGACGCTGCCGCCTCGCTCTGCAGGATCGGTGCAATGTAGGTGAACACCGTGAACATCGCACTGGAACCGACCACTGTCAGCAGCAACGCCGCCAGT
The DNA here is from genome assembly GCF_052112345.1 of Pseudomonas sp. SAS7. Taxonomy (NCBI): domain Bacteria; kingdom Pseudomonadati; phylum Pseudomonadota; class Gammaproteobacteria; order Pseudomonadales; family Pseudomonadaceae; genus Pseudomonas; species Pseudomonas sp. SAS7. The sequence goes on from NZ_JBEGGO010000021.1 coordinate 101,807, forward strand.
ACCGGGCCACGGCCCAGCACCCGGATTTCGGCCATGGCCCCGTCGCCTTTGGGCGACGGCACATTGGGCAGCGCGTACCAGAGCGTAGTCATCGCCACCAGACCAAGCCCGGCAATACCCCAGAATGCCGTGCGCCAACCCAGCATTTCACCAAACCAGGTCGCCAGCGGCACGCCGCCGATGGTGGCCAGGGTCAAGCCCATGAACATTGCCGCCACCGCCCCGGCGCGCTTCTCGGGCGGTACCACGCTGGCCGCGACAATCGAGCCGATGCCAAAGAAGGCACCGTGGTTGAGCGAGGTGACCACACGGGCCACCAGAAGGCTGGTGTAATCGCTGGCGAGGGCCGACATCAGGTTACCCAGCGTGAAAATGGCCATCAGCCCGATCAGCAAATAACGCCGCGGGATCTTCACCGTGGCCAGGGTCATCAGCGGTGCGCCGATGAGCACGCCAATGGCATAGGCGCTGACCAGCAGCCCGGCGGCAGGGATGGAAACGCCAAGGTCAGTGGCGATGCTGGGCAACATGCCCATGGGGGCGAACTCGGTGACACCGATGCCAAAGGCGCCGATGGCGAGTGCGACAAGAGGTGGATTGATACGCATGGCAAGCTCCTTATCTATGCCGCAAATGCTACGATCCATTTCAAAATCGCACTAGACTGCTTTTTTGCTAACCACCTTTGCGTACGAGGCACAAATGGACTTCAGTGGAAGATCCGGCGAGATGGAGATATTTGCCCGGGTGGCGCAAGAAGGTAGCCTGTCGGCCGCCGCGCGGGCACTGAACCTGACGCCTTCTGCGGTCAGCCGCATCATCGCCCGCACCGAACAGCGCCTGGGCACCCGCCTGCTGCTGCGCACCACCCGGGCGATCACCCTCACCCCCGAGGGTGAGGCGTACCTGCGCGGTGCACGGCGGGTGCTGGCCGACATGCTCGAAGTGGAGGAAGCCATCACCGACCAGGGCGTGCCGCGCGGGCGCTTGCGGGTAAGCGCTGCGCTGGGCCATGCCCGGCTGACCGTGGTACCACTGCTGGCGGCCTTCAGCGCACGTTACCCGCAAGTGCTGGTTGACCTTACCCTCAGTGACGAAGTGGCCGACATTCTCGGCGGCCAGGCCGACGTAGCATTGCGTTTCGGGCACCTGCCGGACAGTTCGCTGAGCGCCCGCGCCATTGGTGAAACCGGCCAGGTGGTGGTTGCCTCGCCCGAGTACCTGCAACGCTGCGGCACCCCGCTTGAGCCCGAGGACCTGGCCCGGCACAACTGCCTGCGCTTCAACTTTCGCCGCGCCGCGCACGACTGGCCGTTCCGCCGCGACGGGCAGGTGTTCTCGTTGAAGGTGACGGGCAACATCGAATGCAGCAGCGGCGAAGCCTTGGCGCAACTGGCCAGGATCGGTGCCGGCGTGGCACGCATCGGCACCTTCACGGTGGTGGACGACCTGGCCAGCGGGCGCCTGGTGCCATTACTGGAGGCGTATAACCCTGACGACCGCGAGCCGATCCATGCGGTGTTCGTCGGTGGCCAGGCGATGCCGGCGCGGGTGCGGGTGTTCGTGGATTTTCTGGTAGAGCACCTGTCAGGCGGCTTACGCACCCCCCTGTAGGAGCGGCCTTGTGCCGCGATGGGCCGCAAAGCGGCCCGAGGGTTTTAGCGTTACATCAACCATTGCTGGAGCTGCTTTGCAGCCCTTTCGCGGCACAAGGCCGCTCCTGCAGTGGGGCCAATACCGGCCCTCGCATCCCGGCCAGGATAAAGCCCATGAAGCGCCGTACCTCCTCCCGGTGTGCTGCCATGTCCAGCGGCTCGCGGCTGCACAGGCGCAGCAACTGCAAGTGCCCGTAGTCATTGATCAGGAACGCCGCATACCCCACGTCCAGCCCCGCGCGCAGCCTGCCGCTGGCGCACAGGTCCTGCAGCAGGCACCTCAACTCGTTGACCAGCGCATCGTTGACCCGCTTGTAGGCCTGCGGCACGTCCTGCTGGCCACTGCCCAGCAACGGTAGTAGCGGCGGCAGTATTTCGCGCCACAGCGGCGCAGGCAGCACCTCGAATGCGTAATCCGTGAGGTGCGCCTCATAGCAGCACAACGCCTCCAGAGCATCGGCGAACTCCGGCAGGCGCCGCCGGGCTTCAGCCACCGCCCGGTGGTCGGCCTCGCGCAGCTTCTCCAGCAGGATTTCCTGCTTGCTGCCGAAGTAGGCAAACACCGTGGGCACCGACACCGCCGCCAGGCGCGCAATCTGCTCCATGGTGGTGGTCTGGTAACCCTGCGCTTCGAACAGGCCCAGCGCCGTGCGGCTGATGGTTTCACGGCGCATCGCCTTCTGCTGCTCGCGCAATCCGCTCACATTCACACCTTTTGCAACCCGTACAAGTCGGCGCCAAGCATACCGCAAAGCCAAGCCGCAAAAATATTTTATTGACTAAAAGTTTTAAGCAACTCAAAACTAATGCGACATTCTGACCCAGGGAGTTGCCATGTCCATCGCCGCAGACCTCATCATCCACAACGCCCGTGTCTACACCGTCGACCCGCACAAGCCCTGGGCCCAAGCGGTAGCCATCTGCGGCGAGCGCATCGTCTGCGTGGGCGACCACGCCAGCGTCATGGCGCACGCCGGCCCTGCCACCCGGCTGCTGGATGCCGGCGGTAAACTGGTGCTGCCGGGCTTCGTCGAGTCGCACTGGCACTTCTCTTCAACCGCTTTCGCCTTCCAGGCGTTGGTCAACCACACAGACCCGCAGCAGGTGCTGGCCTTGCTCAAGGCGTACGTCGAGGCCAACCCCACGGAAAAAGCCATCACCGGCATGGGCTGGATCCAGCCGCTGATGCCTGAGCACATGCTGCGCCGCGAGGTCCTCGATGCCATCTGCCCGGACAAGCCGGTGTGCCTGCTGTCTACCGACTATCACACCATGTGGGTCAACAGCTTCGCGCTGAACGCCGCCGGCATCGATCGCGACACCCCAGCGGTGGAAGCAGGCGCCAGCTGGTTCGAAAAAGACCCGCTCACCGGCGAGCCCACTGGCGTGATCATCGACTGCGCCGCCTATTCGCTGCTGATGCAACGTCTGAGCGAAGCGGGCTACCTGCCCACAGGCATCGACCTGTACCTGCGCTCGATCCCCTTCTGGCAAGAAAAACTGGTGGCTGCCGGCATTACCACGGTGTTCGATGCAGGGTTCCTCGACCCCGCCGGCGACCAGTCGCTGCTGTACGAAACCCTGCAGCAACTGGAGCGCGAAGACCGCCTGAAACTGCGCGTGGTCGGCAGCTACATCAACATGGGCACCGAGGACGATCCGGTCACCCAGCTGCAGGCCCTGCGTGCACGCTATGACTCGCCACTGGTCAAGGCGCAAACCCTCAAGCTGATGCTGGACGGCACCGAGCTGAACCACACCGCGTTCCTGCTTGAACCCTATTGCGACAAACCACACAGCTGCGGTTCGACGACCATGCCCGAGGAAGTATTCGAAGGCCATGTGCGCCAGGCCGATGCCCTTGGCATCGACGTGATGGTGCATGCCGTGGGCGATGGCGCCGTGCGCATGGCGCTGGACGTGTTCGAGCGCACGTTCGCCAGCAACCCGCCCCGTGACCGCCGCCACGTCATCACCCACGCCTTCCTCACCCACCCGGACGACATCCCGCGCTTTCGCCGCATCGGGGTCATGGCCAACACCCAGTTGCAGTGGGGCGTGGTCGACGCCTACGCCGAGGCCATCCAGCAGACCTACGGCTACCCCCGCTGGGCGTCGATGTACAAGTTCCGCAGCTTCATCGACCAGGGCGTGACCGTGTCCATCGGCATGGACGGCCTGGTGTGCCAATGCCGATGCCAGCACAAACCGGTGGAGCACATCGAATCGGGCCACACCCGCCAGCTCAGCGGCGAACCCGATGCCCCGGTTATGCCCGATGCCGACGAGCGCCTGAGCATCCCGCAGCTGATCGCCGCCTACACCCTCAACGGTGCCTACCAGCTGGGCCTGGAACAGGAAATCGGTTCGATCACCGTCGGCAAGCGCGCCGACATCATCGTGCTGGAGCAGGACCTGTTCGAACTTGACCGCTACCAGATCGGCAATACCGAAGTGGCGCTGACCGTGATGAACGGCCGCATCACCCATGACGCAGGTACCCTGCCCCGCGCCTGACCCCGGACCCGACCATGCACAACAATAACAATACCCTGCTTCTGCGTGCCGCCCTGATCTACGTCGCCGCCACGGCGCTGATCATCATCGGCGTACAACCTATCTTCATTGGCCTTTTGGCCGAACGGCTGCAGCTGGACCTGAGCCAGCAAGGCTGGGTACTGTCCAGTGAAATGAGCGGGACATTACTCGGTTCCCTGATACTACCGGTGCTGGGGCGCCGCCTGAGTGGTCGCGGGCTTTACCTGGCAGCTGCCATCGCTGCGCTGATGTTGAACGTGCTCAGCGCCGCACTGGACACTTTGACGACGCTCATTCTGTGCCGTTTTGCCTGTGGCATTGCGGCCGGTGTGCTGTATGCCGGGTCGATCAGCGGGCTTGGCCGGTTGCCGGGCCAAGATCGGTCGTACGGCTTGTCGCTGCTGATTCAAACCGCAGTTTTTGCCCTGTACGCCACCTGCATGCCGCAACTGGCAGAACAGTTCGGCAACCGCGCGGCGATTGCATCGCTGGGTTTCTGGTTCGTGCTGATTGGCGTGGCTGCACTGTTCATTCCGGCACAACTGCTGCGTGCAGCGCCGGTGCGCCTGGCGCAGGCAGGTGGCGGCTCGGCGCTGATCGGGCGCTACGCCTTGCTCGGGATGCTGTGCCTGCAACTGGCCATTTACTCGCTGTGGGGGTTTGTCGACCAGTTGGCGCGCGAGCGTGGTATCGACGCGGTGGATGTGGGCTGGGCCTTCGGGCTGGGGATACTGGGTGGTTTGCCTGGTGGTGCACTGCCCAGCCTGCTGGGCGCACGGGTGAGCCGTGGGCCGATGATCGGCCTGGGTTCGCTGGTGGTGCTGGTGTCAATCGGCATGCTCGCGCGCTACACGCATGACGCCGACCAGCTATGCATGGCGCTGTTCCTGATGAACTTCGGCTGGGTGTTGGCGCTGACCTACTACATGGGAGCGATTGCCACCAATGACCCACGTGGCACCTTGACGCCCTGGGTCAGCGCACTGCAGCTGGGCGCCGCGGCAGTAGCGCCGGCGTTCGTGGCGTTGCAGCAGCAGAGTGCCGGGCGGGAGATGATCTTTGCCAGTGCGGGGGCGGCGGTGGTGCTCGGGTTTGTGCTCAAGTGCGCAGCCGGAGTGGTTCAAAGGCGTGCAGCAGCGGCCTGAAATCAACCATTGCTGGTGGGCTGAAGGCTCCCACAGGGGACGGTTAAAATCTCGAGGTATGTGCCGGGCACTCGGGCGAACGGTACAATGGCGCCTATTCAATTCAGCCACGCAAAGGACCGCCCATGCTTTACGTCGTCATGCTCGGAGGCCGCCACCCCGGCGCCAAGATCGAAGTCCACGACGTGGTATTCGCCCAGGCCGACACCTTCGAACAGGCTTACCCGCAGCTGCGCCAGGCCTGGTTCGGTAGCGCGAAAGGCTTGCACATCGATTCGTGGCTGGAAGTGCACGGCGTGGACGGCCAACGGATCGAACTGCGCCCGGACGCCCCCGCCCGCGGCGCACTGCACCTGTACTTTATCAACCTCGGCGGTTACGAGCGCGATGTGTTCGGCGAGGCGCACCGCTACCTGCTGGTTGCCGCCCACAACAAGACCGAAGCCAAGGCCCTGGGCAAGCAGCGCATGCAGGCACACTGGCTGAAGCCGCACACCGACGCCTTGCTCGATGTCGACGACTGCCTGGCAATCGACCAGGTGGGCGGGCAGTTCGTGCACCTCGTCGAAGGGGCGCATGAGCCGGTGGTGGTGCGCAGCGACTACATCCTGATCTGACGTTGATACCTGCAGTTGGGGTATCTTCGACGCTTCACCGTACCGCCAGGGCCAGACCACCATGCGCATTGTCATACCCGACGACTACCAGGATGTGATCCGCACGCTCGACTGCTTCGGCAAGCTGAGCGGGCACGCGGTCAGCGTGCTTCATGAGCGCCAGCCGGCCACGCTGGAGCAACTTGCAGCACGCTTTGCCGATGCCGACGCACTGGTACTCACCCGCGAACGTACCCGCATTGACGCCGCTTTGCTCGACCGCCTGCCCAACCTCAAGCTGATCAGCCAGACCGGCAAGGTGTCCAGCCACCTGGACCTGGCTGCCTGCACGGCGCGCGGCATTGCCGTAACCGAGGGGCGCGGCTCGCCGGTGGCGCCTGCAGAACTTGCCTGGGCGCTGATCCTCAATGCCCGCCGGCAACTGGTGCCGGCCATCGATGCTTTCCGCCAAGGCCAATGGCAGGTCAACCTGGGCCAGGCGCTGGCCGGCCAGCTGCTGGGTATTTGGGGCTACGGCAAGATCGGCCAGCGTCTGGCGCGTTATGCCCAGGCGTTCGACATGCCCGTGTTGGTGTGGGGCAGCGACAGCAGCCGCGCCGCAGCACAAGCCGATGGCCATCGCGCTGCTGCCTCGCGTGAGGCATTTTTTGCCGAAGCGGATATTGTCAGCCTGAACCTGCGCCTGTCCGACCAGACACGCCACGGGGTGACCTTCGACGACCTGTCCAACATGAAGCCCGACGCCTTGCTGGTGAACGTCAGCCGCGCAGAACTGATTGCCCCGGGGGCATTGCTACAGGCACTGGATGCTGGGCGGCCGGGTTTCGCGGCGGTGGATGTGTACGAGGAGGAGCCGCTGCTCGACCCGGCCCATCCGCTGCTGCGCCACCCACGCGTACTCAGTACGCCGCACCTGGGGTACGTGGAAAAGAACGGCTACGAGCTGTACTTTGGCGACGCCTTCGAAAATGTGCTGGCGTTTTTCGAAGGAAAGCCAAAGAACGTTGCCAACCCTGAGGCCCTGGTGGCTCGACGCTGAGCCTGCGGGAGCAACTGTCTTGTTCAAAATGTCAGAGTTTGCGCGATCACTGTGGGAGCGGGCGTGCCCGCGAACACCGGCGAAGCCGGTGCCATCCACTGTACAGGATTCTTCGCGGGTGAACCTGCTTCCACAACGACCGCGCAGGCCTCAGGTTTGCCGTTAAGTTGCGTTCAACCGAACAGGTTCAGCCCCAGCGCAAACACAGCCACCGCCAGCGCCACCAGCGGCACTGCATTGCGCTCCAGATACACCGCCCAGCCCGTCCCGCACACCTGCTGCAATTGCAGCTCGCATTCACGCTGGCGCTCCACCAGGCTGGCCAACTGCGTCTCGACGCTATCAACGCGCTGAGCCTGGGTGCTGGTCGCCAGTGCAAGCCTCTTCAATGCCGTCGTCACCGTGGTAGACAACGCTTCCCGTGCCAGGTTGCTGGCGGCCAGCTGCTCCTGGTACTGCTCCAGGCTCTTGCGGATTGCCCCTTCCTTTTGCACGCGGGCCAAGGTACTTGCCACCAGCTTGCGGTTTTGCACCTCGGCACTGGCCTGCAGCGCGGCCATTTCGATTTCATGCTGGCCTTGCACACTTGCCAGGCGCTCCACCTCTTGCCTGCACAAGGCATGACCCTCGGCCAGCGCCAGCAGTTCGTCGAGCTGTTGCCTGAGTTCGCGCAACACCCTCAGGGGCCCCTGCAGGTCGCCATCCGGGGTCGCGGCGTCTGCGTTCAAACGTTCTACTTCGCCCGCCAACGCATCGTTTAGGCCACGCAGTACCTTGTGATCGGAAGCAGCGTCCAAACTGCCAAGGGCGGTCTCGATCACCCTGTCCACAATCGGCTTCGCGAGCGGGGTCAGAGTGCCGTGTTCGTATAGCTGGTTCATCAATTCCTGTCCGGATACAGCGGTAAGGGGCGGAAAGCTATCAAATTGGCATCACTGGATCCACTGATGAACGAGAGATTTGAGTGGTTGATCAGGTAACGGGGAGGTCTGCAATGCGTGGCCGCGTGCAGTACAGGCACCTGCCCTGCGGCCCCGTTACCTGCCGTTGCCCAAGCTTCAATCAAGGTTCAGCCAAGGCTTCAGTTCGGCCCGGTTCGCCAGCACCAGCTGCTGCGCTTCGGGCCTTCCATCATGCATGTTGGGGTTCACCCCGAAGCGCTTCACCACATACTTGACCAATGCCTGGGAGCTGCCCACCACCAACTGCCCGTCGGTCATGCCATAGTCCACCTCAATGATGGCCCGCTGCGCGGGTGCCAGGCGTTCATCCGGCTTGAAGATCAAGGAAGCGTCACATGGAAGCTATCGAAATCTCTCTGCTGGGCATCTGCGGCATCACCCTGCTGCTGGTGTGTCTGCAGCACGCTCGCCAAGGCGAGATGTGGGACCTGCTGCAAGGCGACCGCGAGCTGGAGCGCACCGCTCGCATCCATAAGCAGGAAAACCGCGAGCTGCACTCTGCGCTGCGCGCCGAGCGCGAGCATGTCAGCCAATTGCAGCGCCAGGTTCAGGTGCTGCTCGGCGTGCTACCGGAGGCCTGAGGGCTTTCGTCATCGCGCAGGCGTACACTTGCCATCAGCACAGGCTCAGGAGTTGCTCAATGCCCTACCCCATCGAACAGAAACTGGTCATTGGCGTTGCCTCGAGTGCGCTGTTCGACCTTACCGTCTCGGACGACATCTACAAGACCCAGGGTGTCGAGGCGTACCGCCATCACCAGCAGCAGAACCTGGACGAGCCATTCCCCAAAGGCGTGGCGTTCCCGTTCATTCGCCGCTTCCTGAGCATCAACCAGGCCTTCCCCGAGCAACTGCCGGTAGAAGTGGTGCTGCTCTCGCGCAACTCCCCTGAAACCGGCCTGCGGGTGTTTCGTTCGATCAACCATTATCAGTTGGACATCACCCGCGCGGCGTTCATGTCGGGTCGCTCGCCCTATGAGTACATCCCGGCATTCAATGCCTCGCTGTTCCTCAGTGCCAATGAGGAAGACGTGCAGAAAGCCATCGACGCCAACTACCCGGCCGGGCGGGTGCTGCCGACGCGCATTTACGATGACGAGATCGACACCGAATTGCGCGTCGCCTTCGACTTCGATGGCGTGATTGCCGACGACGAGGCGGAGAGCGTGTACAAGCGCAATGACAACCTGGACGACTTTCAGGAACACGAGCGCGTACACAAGGGCATACCGCATTCGCCAGGGCCGTTGGCGGACCTGTACCGCAAGCTTTCGCTGATACGCATGTTGGAGGACCGCAAGCTGGCCGAGAACCCGGACTACAAGCGGATCTTGCGGATTGCCATTGTCACGGCGCGCAATGCGCCTTCACATGAGCGGGTGGTAACGACGTTGAAGGACTGGGGGGTATCGCCGGACGAGTGCTTCTTTCTCGGCGGCATGGAGAAGCCCAGGGTGCTGTCGATCCTGAAGCCGCATGTATTCTTTGACGACCAGCGCAGCCACTTGCAGTCGCCGGCGGGGGATTTGCCGATGGTGCACGTGCCGTTCGGGGTGGCGAACAGGGGGCGGTCGACTCAGGCGCCAAACGTTGAGCCGGATCAACTGCCTGCCTGCGCGTCACCAGCAATGCCATGAACCACCCAGCCTGATCGCGCATTGGGGCCGCTTGGCGGCCCGCTGCTGTCAACGGATCAACATCAGGCTGTACCCGCGGCCGGTGCCAGACGCTGCAGCTTCTTCGCTCAGCTCACCCAGCCGGACTGGCGAATGACACTACAGAAATTCCCGGGCCGGAATGCCGGCTCCTTGTCCGCGATCACATCCGCCTTCACATTGCCAAACGTGGTCTGCGGCTTGTGCCGGACACCCTCGTAGAACGCCTGGATGATCGCCTCCTTGAAATGCGCCCCGCGCGGGTGCGCCTGCACCACCGCATCCCGCTCGGCAATTGCCAACCCCTCGTGATGCAAGCCCAGCACATCAGTCTCGACCCCTGCCGTTACCAGGGCGATCAAGGGGTGCATATGCTCTGGAATGCCCGGCGTGGTATGCAGCGCGATCGCCGTCCATACCCGCTCCACATCGCGCTCGTCCACGCCATGACGCGTGAGGAAATCACGCGCCACGTTGGCCCCATCGACCTCGAACCGGCAGCAGTCGCTGCTGTGCTGATGGGTCAGCCCCATGTCATGGAACATGCAGCCCGCATAAAGCAATTCGCTGTCGTAGCGCAGCCCCAAGCGCCGCCCGGCAAGGGCGGCAAAGTAAAACACCCTGCTGGAGTGATGGAATAACAGGGGTGACGCGGTGTCACGGACAAGCTCGGTGATTTCCCGAGCCATGGCGCTTTCGGGCACCTGGATACCGGCAATGGATGAGGACATGGTTGCTCCTGGGTGGGTTGATGACGACATCAGTCTGCGGTTGCCTGCCGCTGTCCTCAATTGACTTGTTACGCCAGATACTGCCATTGTCGGTGCCTTACGGACTTGCAGCCAATTAGCGGAGCGACTGTGCTATCAGCCCCCATCACCATCGCCATCCTCGCCATGCCCGGCGTGCAACTGCTGGATGCCTGCGGCCCCCTCGATGTGTTCGCCGAGGCCAACCGCCAGGCCGGTCGTGACGCCTATCGTCTACTGCTGCTGGCTTGCGAGCCGGGGCCGCTGGTGAGTTCCTCCGGCACAAGACTGGTCGCCGACGGCTGGATCGGGGAAGCCGTGGAAACCATCGACACCCTGCTGGTCGCAGGCACGCCACATGCCGCTGAGCAATACCTGCGCCCCGGTATTCTTGACTGGCTGCAGGTGCACGCAGGCATTTGCCGCCGTTATGGCTCGGTGTGCACCGGGGCATTTGCCCTGGCGGCCGCAGGGCTGCTGGATGGCCGGCGTGTGACCACCCACTGGGCCGTGGCGCAGCCGCTGGCCGAGCGTTATCCGGGGGTGCAGGTGGATGCCGATGCCATTCAGGTGCATGACGGCAAGCTGCGTACCGCTGCCGGGGTGACGGCTGGGCTGGACCTGGCACTGGCTTTGGTGGAAGAGGACCTGGGGCGGGACATTGCCAAGCAGGTCGCCGGGCAGTTGGTGATGTATTTCAAGCGACCTGGTGGGCAGTTGCAGTTCAGCCGCCAGGGCGGGACGTCACCGGTTGGGCGCTCTGCGTTGCAAAGTTTGCAGCGCTATGTGGCGGCCAACCCGGCGCTGGACCATGGGGTCGCCAGCCTGGCTGCGCGCGTGGGTCTCAGCCCCAGGCATTTTGCGCGGGTATTTCAGAGTGACGTGGGCATGACGCCGGCGGCGTGGGTGGAGCTGGCGCGAGTGAACGCTGCGCGGACGCGGCTTGAGGCTGGGCGGGAAGCACCCAAGCAGGTGGCGGCACTGTGCGGGTTTGCCAATGCCGATACATTGCGGCGGGCGTTTGTGAAGCATGTGGGGGTGACGCCGGCGGAGTATCGCAAGCGCAATGGATGCGTGACGCAGCAACCATGAGATGCATGTTTTCGATTTTATAAATACGCTTTAATTATTTTCGAGAATATTAGCTTAGGTTAAAAAAGTATTTAAAAACGTTTTTTCATAGAGATATGTTCTCACCAGACCGACCCCTGACTGGCGGAGGCAAAGGAACCTAATACCTCCTTCAGCCTCAGGTCACCTCACCCGGCTCCGGTATCCAGGTATCCGAAATCCCACTCGATGCTGGTTATCTGGAAGCTGCAGCATGAAGCCTTTGCCCTACCCTGTACGCCCTCACCTGTCCGCAGCCGTTGCATTTGCCCTCTTCACGCCCACGGCCTTCGCCGAGCCTGCCCAAACGCCAGGCGACAAGCTGCCAACCGTCACTGTCACGGCGGAGCACCGTGAAGAGAACCTGCAGAAAACCCCGCTGGCGATCAGCGCCTTCGATGAACGCACCCTGCAGGATGCGCAGATCAACAACGTGCGGGACCTGTCCGGTCGGGTGCCCAACCTGACGCTGAACCGCCAGTCCATTTCCTACAGCGCACAAACCTACGGCATACGCGGTATTGGCGAGACCGACCCGATCCAGGAAGCGGCCGTTGCGGTATACGCCGATGATTTGTACATCCCGCGGGCGATTTCTTCGATGCTGGACTTCAACGACGTGGAGCGCGTTGAAGTGCTGCGCGGCCCACAAGGCACCCTGTACGGGCGCAACAGTGCAGCCGGCGCGATACGGGTAATCACCCGCGACCCGACCCAGCAGGCCCGCGCCTTCGTCGAACTGGGTGCCGGCAACTACAACGCACAGAACGGCCGCCTGCTGGTCAGTGGGCCGCTGGTGGACAACACCCTGTTCGGCAGCTTTTCGGCCATACGCCTGACCCGCGACGGCACCGTGTACAACCGCACCCGCCACAAGGACGTCAACAACATCGACATCCAGTCTTATCGCGGCAAGCTGCGCCTGGCCCCGCAGGATTCGCCCTGGGATGTGCAACTGACCCTGGCGGGCACCTTCGACCGCGGCGATACCACCAGCTATACCCCCTTCAACCCGGCCAACGGCCATTTCGACAAGTTCAAGACCTACAGCAGCCTCGACCCGAAGAACAAGCTGGACCAGGGCAGTGCGGTGCTGCGCGCGATCTACAGCATCGATGACCACCTGAACTTCAAGTCGGTCACGGCCTGGTCCGAGTTCGACCAGCCGGTGGACTACGACAACTCCGGCCAGGCCAACAGCGGCACTGCGTCGCCGATCCAGAACAACCTGATCACCTACAAGCAGCGCTACGCCACCCAGGAATTCCAGCTCAACGGCGAATACGACAGGTTCAGCTACACCCTCGGTGTGTACCTGTACAAGGAACGCTTCCGCGCCGAGCGCGACAGCCTGACCTTTTCGGTGGCGCAAAACCGGGTCAATGCCAGCGGCCAATACAGCACTACCGATACCGAAAGCTACGCGTTGTACGGCCAGAGCAATTACAAGCTCACCCCTCGCCTGTCGCTGACCACCGGCCTGCGCTTCACCCACGAGCACAAGAATTTCGATTACACCAACTACGCCATCACCACCGACCGGGTAATCACCGGCACCAACTTCGCTGCCGAAACCAGCGATTCCTGGGCATCGCTCAGCCCCAAGATCGGCCTGGAGTACGCCTGGAGCGACAACCTGGTGCAGTACGGCTATGTGGCCCGGGGCTTCAAGGCTGGCGGCTTCGACAACCGCGCGCCAACCCGCGCCGCTGCCGAGCAGGGCTTTGATCCGGAAAACGTCACCACCTATGAGGTGGGCTTGAAAGGCGACTTTGCCGATGGCCGCCTGCGCAGCAACATCGCCTTGTTCTACAACGACTACGACGACCTGCAGACCAATGCCTGGGACCCGGCCATCAGCGCCAACCTGCGCACCAACGTCGGCAGTGCCCACACCTACGGCGTGGAGCTGGAAAATACCGTGCTGCTGGCGCGCGACCTGCGCCTGACCGCCAACCTGGGCTATCTGAAAAGCCAGTACGACGACTTCCAGAATGCCAGTGGCCCAGGCGTGAGTGCCGACGGCAAGGAAATGATCTTTGCACCGGAATGGAACGCCAGCCTTGGCCTGAACTGGACGGTGCCCGTCAACCTGCCGGGTGAGCTGGTGGCCAACACCGACTACCAGTACCAGACCCGCTCCTACGCCAACCCGCTGAACGCCGATATCTACGAAGTACCTGCCCAGGGCTTCTGGAATGCCAGCACCAGCTATGCCAGCGCGGACGGCCACTGGACCACCACCTTGTCGGTCAAGAACCTGCTCGACCGCGCCTACCCGCAAAGCATTGCCTACTCGGCCGCCAGCCGCACCGCCTACTACTCGGTGAACGACCCACGCACCGTGCTGCTGAGCGTGCGCTACGAACTGTAGCGCCGCGCTGAACGGACTCACTTTTCACTTGCAAGGAGAACACACCATGGGCTTGACCCGTAGAGACCTTATTGCCCACCTGATGGCCGCTGGCAGCTACGGCGCCGCGCTTGGCAGCCTGTCCGCCCTGGGCCTGTTGCCCACTGCGGCCACGGCCAGCACCTTCCAGCCGCTGGGCCTGCCGACCACGTCCGGCAACGGCAAGCGCGTGCTGGTGGTGGGGGCTGGCATCAGTGGCCTGGTGGCAGCCTATGAACTTGGCAAAGCCGGTTTCGAGGTGCGCGTGCTGGAAGCCCGCGAGCGAATCGGCGGGCGCGCCTGGACGCTGCGCAACGGCGACGAGGTACTGCACAATGACGGCAGCCGCCAGCAGGTGCGTTTCGACAACGGCCACTACTTCAATGCAGGCCCCGCACGCCTGCCCAGCCACCACCTGACCATCCTCGGTTACTGCCGCGAGCTGGGCGTGCCACTGGAAGTGCTGGTCAACAGCAGCCGCAACGCCCTCGCCCAACCGGACCTTGCGCAGCCACCGTTGCTGCTGCGCCAGGCGGTGAATGACACCCGTGGGCACCTCAGCGAACTGCTGTCGCGCAGCATCAGCGGCAAAGCCCTGGACAAGGAACTGGACACCGGCGACCAGAAAGCCCTGCTGGACTTTCTAAAGGTATACGGCGACCTCGACGAGCAGCGCCATTACAAGGGCTCGGTCCGCGCTGGCTATACCCGCTTCGCCGGGGCGGGCGACCAGACCCCGATCCAGCGCCAGCCCGTGGCACTCAGGCAACTGCTAAACCCTAACCTGATGCTGCCGCTGGTGTTTGACGAGATCCCGGAGTTTTCCGCCACCATGTTCCAGCCGGTCGGCGGCATGGACCAGATTGCCAAAGCCCTGTACGCCAAGGTGCAGGACAAGGTGCAACTGCACGCCGAAGTGCAGGCAATCCGCACCGGCGACAACCTTAGCCAGGTTACCTGGCGTGACCGGCGCAGCGGCAAGACCCAGGTGGAAACCGCCGACTACGCCATCGTCACCATCCCCCTGCCACTGCTGGCCCGGGTTGACCACAATTTTGGCAAGACCACCCAGGCGGCCATCGCCCAGGCCAAGCCGGACCTGGCCAACAAGGTGGCGTGGCAGGCACCGCGCTTCTGGGAAAGCGAGTTCCAGATCTATGGCGGGCTCTCCTACATCAACCACGAAGCGCGGCTGCTGTGGTACCCCAGCGACCACCTGAACAGTGCCCAAGGCATCCTGGTGGGCACCTACAACACCGGCGAAGTGGCGCGCACATTTGCCACGCGTTCGACAGAGCAGCAACTGGCGTCGTCGCGCCAGGCCGTGGAGTCGCTGCACCCGGGCCATGCCGGCAAGTTGCAGCGCGGGGTGGCGGTGAACTGGTCCAAGGTGCCGTTCAGCGAAAGCCCGTGGATTGTCCATGACGTGCTGGCCGAACCCGGCTACTCGCACCTCAACCAGCCCCAGGGCCGCACCTGGCTGGCCAGCGATGCACTGGCCCATGGCGGGGTGGGCATCTGGCAGAACAGCGCTGCGGACTCGGCACGCCATGTGGTCGGGCAGATCGCCCGGCACGCCCTGCAACAGCAACGCGGCGTCGCCGCCTGAACAAGGAAGCCTTCTGATGAACACAACTGCCCTGCTGCTTGGAGCCTTCATGTCACTGTCCGCACTTACCGCCCAGGCCGACACCATCAAGCGTGTCGACCCGCCAGGCTCGAAGTTCCCCATTTCGCAACTGGTCACCGTACCCGCCGGTACCTCGCTGACCTTCGTCAGCGGCACCTTGCCCGACGTTGCCGACCCCAACGCACCACCACAGACCATTGCCGCCTATGGCAACACCGAAACCCAGGCCCGCTCGGTACTGAAAAAGATCCAGGCAGCCCTGCAAAGCCAGGGCCTGGGCCTGGGTGACGTGGTACAGCTGAGGGTGTTTCTGGTAGGCGACCCGGCCACCGAAGGCAAGCTGGACTTTGCCGGGCTGCAGGCCGCCTACACCGAGTTTTTCGCCACTGCCGAGCAACCGAAAAAACCAACCCGCACCGCCTTGCAAGTGGTTGCCCTGCCCCTGCCGGGCGCCCTGGTCGAGATCGAAGCGGTCGCTGCAAAAGCGCCCTGATACGCCGCTAACCCACCCCCTTGTTGCTTGCCTGCCGGGGCCACCCGGCGGGCGGCCCCTGTGCACCCGCTGTTCGACAGCGCTCATGGAGAGCGAACATGCTTCACGCCTTGAAACTGCCCAGCCCGCGCCTGCAACCCGCACTGCTGACCATGGCCCTTGGTACCACCGGCCTGGCCGCGCCTGACGCATTTGCCGAAAGCGCTACCCAGGCCACGGTCCCGTCACAGCTCGGCACCGTGATCGTCACCGGCAACCGTGGCTCGGAAAAACGCACGGTCACCACCAGCCCGGTGCCGATCGATGTGATCAGCGCCAAGCAATTGCAGCAAACCGGCAAACCCGGCCTGATGGAAGCCCTCAGCGCCAGCGTACCGTCCTTCACCCTGCCGGAAAAAACCGGCTGGGACGCCAGCGGCATGGCCCGTGCGCCCAGCCTGCGCGGGCTGAATGCAGCCCAGGTGCTGGTACTGGTGAACGGCAAGCGCCGCCATACCAGCGCCACCCTTAACATCAGCGGCATCCATGCGGGCGCAGCGCCCACCGACCTTGACCTGATCCCCATCAGCCTCATCGACCACGTCGAGGTGCTGCGCGATGGCGCAGCCGCCCAGTACGGCTCCGACGCCATTGCCGGGGTAATCAACGTGATCCTCAAAGCCGACGCTTCCGGTACCTCGGTGACCAATGCAGGCCAGGGTTACGACGGCAAGAAGCAGACCGTGCAGCAAGGCTTGAACAAGGGCTTCGAGATCGGTGACAGCGGCATCGTGCAGCTGGCCCTGGATGCACGCAGCCAGAACGACGACAACAAGGCCAGCGCCAACGGCTACAGCTATGCCGAAGCCTTCGACAAGGCCGGCAAGTCGACCTACGGCGGCTACGGCACGCCGAAGATCAACCTGCTGACCCTAGGCTACAACGCAGAACTGCCGCTAAGCGACGATCTGACCCTGTACTCCTTCACCACCTATTCGCACCGCAAGGCCGAGCAGGGCCAGAACTTCCGCCTGCCGACCATCACCAACACCATCACCACCGGCCCCAACGGCTACCCCGGTGGCTACACGCCCACCTGGTACATCGAGGAAGATGATGTGCAGGGCGCCTTCGGCGCCAAGGGCAATGCCGGCGAGTGGGCCTGGGACCTGTCCAGCACCTACGGGCGCAACGAGGCGCTGCAGGGCACCACGCACAACCAGAACGCCTCGCTGGGCGAGGCCACGCCCAACCATTTCGAATCGGGCACCTGGATTGCCACACAGCTGACCAGCAACCTGGACCTGCAACGCAGCTTCGACATCGGCCTGGACAAGCCACTCGACCTGTCCTGGGGCCTGGAACACCGCCGTGATACCTATCAGGTGCGCGATGGCGACTGGGCCTCGTGGGCCAACGGCGGCTACTGCCGTGCGCCCGGCGACTGCGCCGCCTCCGGTGCACAGGTCACCAACGGCATCTCGCCGGACGAAGCCACCAGCACCAGCCGCAACAGCGTGGCCAGCTACATCGACGTCGGCTTCAACCCGCTGCCGCAGTGGTACCTGGGCAGCGCATTGCGCTACGAACACTACAACCGCGCAGTGGGCGCCACCCGCAGCGGCAAGCTGACCACCCGCTACGAGTTCACCCCCGAGCTGGCCGTGCGCGCCACGGTCAGCAACGGCTTTCGTGCACCGTCGCTGGCCAACAGCCTGTTCAGCGCCCGCTCGACTACCTACGGCGTGGTCAATGGTGTGTACCAATCGATCAACTATGGCGTACTGCCGGTGGACTCGGCGGCAGCCAAGGCATTGGGCGCCACCGCACTCAAGCCCGAGCGTTCGACCAACTACAGCCTGGGCCTGACCTACCAGCCTGCCCCGCAGCTGTCGTTTACCGCGGATGCCTACGTGATCAACGTGCGCGACCGCATCACCCTCACCGGCACCCTGTTGGGCGACGAAGTGACACAGGCGCTGCTGGACAACGGTATCGACTCCACCTCAGGCGGGCGCTACTTCACCAACGGCGCAAACACCCGCACCAAGGGCCTGGACCTGGTCGGCAATTTCGACCAGAACCTGGGTAACTGGGGGCAACTGAAATGGACAGCCGCCTTCAACTGGAACCAGACGCAGATCCTGAGCTACAAGGAGAACGTCACTATCCAGGGCACGGACTACAGCCTGATGGACCGCCAGGCGCGCAACTTTTTGACTGAGGTGCAGCCGCACACCAAATTGATTCTGGGCGCCAACTGGCAACGCGAGCGCTGGACCAGCAACCTGACCCTGACCCGCTATGGATCGTGGCGTGAAGTGAACTCGGCGACCGATCGCAGCCTGGACCGGGAGTACAAGGCGCGCTGGATTACCGATATCGACGTGGGGTACCAACTGACCAAAGACCTCAACCTGGCCGTGGGGGCGCAGAACCTGTTTGATGTCTACCCGGAACGGCAGAACCCCAGCAGCAAGACCATGACCAAGGGCTATGGGGCTTATTCGCCTTATGGTTTTACCGGGGGTTACTACTTCACCCGGCTGACGTACAACTTCTGATATGCACCGTTTACAGACTGGGGCTGCTGCGCAGCCCATCGCGACACAAGGCTGCTCCTACAAGGAAATGGCACGCCTGAGCGATTGGGCCATTGCCGGCAAAATTGCCATGGGGGATACCCGCACCGGTGAGCAGACCATCCTCGATTACCTGATCCAGCCACTGAACCGGGCCAAGGAGGCACTGGTTTCAAGCCATGCAAAGTACCTCTAGGAGCAGCCTTGTGCTGCGAAGAGGCCATAGCTGGCGAAGATGATCTTTTGCCTTGCCGGCCTCTTCGCAGCACAAGGCTGCTCCTACAAGGAAATGGCAAGCCTGAGCGATTGAGCCATTGCCGGCA